>JACSSC010000032.1 GCA_014879445.1 Candidatus Competibacteraceae bacterium | reverse complement strand
TAAGATTTAAAGTAGCACCCACACATAGCGGACCATTGTTGCCCACTGATGGCGTTGGTAATGGATTTATGACAACATTGGTTGTAGTAGAAGCTGTGCAGCCGTTGGCATTGGTAACTGTAACAGTATATGTGCCGCCATTGGCTGTTGTTACATTTGTAATAGAAGGATTTTGTAATGCAGAGGTATATCCACCCGGGCCAGCCCAACTATAGCTGGTACCGCCACCCGATGTCAGGTTTAAAGTAGCGCCTACACAAAGCGGTCCATTATTGCCTACAGATGGGGTAGGAAGCGGATTAACGGTAACTAACTGGGAGGTACTTGCAGTACATCCGGCCACACTGGTTACCGTAACAGTATATGTTGTGTTAGCTGCAGGACTAACATTTATAGCTGCCGTTGTTGCGCCTGTATTCCAAGCGTAGGTTCCCCCTCCGCTAGCCGTAAGTGTGGTGCTTTGTCCTTGACATATAGTATTAGTGCCAGAAATTGAAGGAGTAGGCAATGGATTAATAGTAACTGTGGTGCTGGCAGTACAAATTGAAGAACCGGTATTGACAGTAACTGTATATGTGCCTGCGTTGGCTGCTGTAACATTTGAGATTGATGGGTTTTGAGATGAAGAAGTAAAGCCACCCGGGCCTGACCAAGAATAAGAAATGGCACCCGTAACATTAGTTGAAGTAAGATTCAGTGTAGAGCCAACACAAAGCGGTCCATTATTCCCTGCCGTGACGACACAGGCGCAGGCGGGGTCGGCAGCAGAAAGTACGGTAACCGTTGCCGTTGCCGTGCCCGATCCACATGGGCCGGTGCCAGTTACCGTATAGCTGGTTGTTGTGGCGGGACTCACATTGATACTTTGGGTTGTTGCTCCTGTATTCCAGCTATATGTTGTACCGCCATTAGCTGTAAGTGTGGCAGTTCCTCCCGGGCAAATAGTTTCACTATTCACGGTTATAGGTGTAAAAGTGGTACAACTTACAGTTGCTGATCCGAAAAAGTTAAGCGGTACACTCGTTACAGCAGAGCTATAATTAGAGAAACATATAATATATTGTTGGCCACAAGTAACATTAAGTGCAGGTTCGAAATTTCCCGGCTCGCCTCCCGGAGGCAATGTGTTCGCTATTCCGGTAAATGATTCGCAGGGAAAATTCCAATTGCAGCGCACAGGCGCCAATGAATTGCTCATAATGCTACTACAAGTATTGCTATTGTAAGGCCACATTATCCAGTCGTAACAATAGGAACCGCCATTCTGTCCGAAAGAAAACTCCAACAATCCGGTTGTAGCAATATTGATAATCATCCAGGTACTATTCAATTCTCCTGATAGCAGACATCCTGAATTAGATGAAAAGGGGTTCGATTGCGGGTTAGAAACAGTAGAACTGGTTGTAAACTCAACAACATTTCCGGAGCCATTAGGGTCAACCGAAAAAGATGCATTTGTACATATATTCACGGCATCGCTACAATCGCCAGCCGTAACTTGTGCCAGCAAGGTAATGGGCAATAAAGCCAATACGAATGATACAAGTAAAGAGGGGATAAGTTTAATCATCTTTTCTTATTTTCATTTAACAATCAGGGATAAGCAATAGAATGGCTTTCCATTCTGCCTCAACTTCCTTTTTGGATTTCAATTCTATTGTGTCACCATTAGGACTAATAACAAAGCGAACCCGTTCGTTCTCTTTACGTAAATGATCAAAGTTTAGGATGTCAGTTCTTGCAGGATCAATCTGTGTTGAAATGGCACCATGTTCATTAATCAAAACATAAGAATCTTTAAACAAATAGTTTAAATACATGATTTTTTTGTGGTCGTTCGACCTCCAATAATCAATTTCTTGTTGCGAATATCTTACCTGAATTCGCGGATGCTCCAATTCATAGCATGAATAGCTTTGTGCATGCAAATTAGCTGAGGCAATTAGGGCGAATGTTGCTAAAATCCAATTTTTCATATTCAATTTATCTGAGTAGGTTCACATGTCCTGTGTAACTATATACATCGTTTTTATAATCCACAACAATAATTCTATATACATATACGCCTTGTTCGGCATCAGTGTCGGATGATCCAATCTTACCGTTCCATCCGGCGATAATATCATCAGAACTAAAGATACATTCTCCCCATCGGTTAAAAATTTGCATTTCGAATGTGAGAATGCCTAAAGCATGCACATAAAAAATATCGTTCTTTTTATCCTCGTTAGGTGTAAAGCTGTTTGGAATGTATATGCTGAAATCAGGATAAATATATAAGCACCGTTTAATATCATCTGTACAACCATTAGGAG
Organism: Candidatus Competibacteraceae bacterium; assembly: GCA_014879445.1. Classification (GTDB taxonomy): domain Bacteria; phylum Bacteroidota; class Bacteroidia; order CAIKAF01; family CAIKAF01; genus BA4. Next base: position 181,435 of record JACSSC010000032.1, on the reverse strand, counting down.
AGGAAACAATTAAATCAATACAATATTGACCGGTATCGGCATATGTATGATTCGGGTTTTGCAGTATGGATGTATATCCATCTCCAAAATTCCACTGCCAAGAAACGGCATTCATGGAGATATCTGTGAGTTCAACATAGGGGTCACTTGACGGAATAGAAGTTTGTGATAACATGAAATCAGCGATAGGATTAGCATAAACCGTAAGATAATCTTGAATGGTATGTGAAGCTGAACAACCCTGAGATGAAACTGCATGAAGAGAAATAGAATAAGACCCGGGATTTGGGAAGCAGAAATTCGGCTGTTGTGACGAGCTGAAACCCTGTCCATTGGCTGTCCAGTTCCATGTGTTTATATTGCTGCCTGTTACAGATGTGGTATTAGTAAAGTCAACACATAATGGCTGACAGCCACTCAGTTGATTAGCAAAGAAGCCAACAACAGGCACATCATATATCTGAACAGGTAATGTAATTGTTTGTTGGCATCCTTGGTCGGATGTAGCAGTAAGAGTAACTTGATACATACCCATTTGCATATACACGTATGTGGGCGATGTTCCGGTTGAAAATCCTGATGAATCTCCAAAATCCCAAAGATATTGTGTGATGCTGCCTGAAGAAATAGAAGAGAGATTTGTGAATGGAACGGCATCTGCTTCGCATGCATTATTAAAGCTAAATGAAGGTTGTGGAAGCGGATTGACTACTACTGTAACGGTATCCATTGCCACGCATGCATTATCGTCTGTCGCAACTACTACATATAATGTAGTTGTTGAAGGAGAAACCGTTTGTTGAATGCCCTGAAGCGATCCGTTCCATTGTGAGGTAATGGTTCCGATACCACCAGAAATGATGGCATCTAAATCTGTGGATTGTCCATGACAAATGACAGGTTGTGAAACAGAGGCCTGCACAGTAAATAATCCGGGTTGACTTATGATTACTTGATCACTGGCTGCACAATTGTTTTGGTCATATACCTGTATAGTATAGGTTCCAGCAGTTAATTGATTAGCAGTTGTACTGTTGCCACCTGATGGTGACCAGTTAATAATGTAATTTCCTGTGCCACCACTTATTTGAGCTGTAGCTGACCCATCGTTATAAGCATAGCATGAAACATCCGCATAAGAAGTAATATTTACAATGAGTTGTGGGGGTTCATTAATGACTGTTTGCGTAGTTGAAGTACAACCTGTTTGGTCAGAAACGGTAACAGTATAAGTGCCTGGCCCAAAGTTGTTGGGGTTGGCAGATGTATTACCTCCTGGCGACCATACGTATGTATAGCCACCGGTTCCGCCTGTAGTATTTGTAGTGCAAGCACCATCAGCTGCCCCAAAACAGGTAACATCCGATACACTTGTAACGGTAATATTGATGGGCGTTGGATTGATAAGAGTTGCAGATGCAGTTGCCGTACAGTTATTGACATCCGAAATGGTAACGGTATAAATGCCGGCTGAAAGGCCGGTTGCAGGATTGAGCGAAGTTGCATTAGACCAAGCATAGCTATATGCACCGGTTCCTCCCGTCCCTTGGGCCGTTATTGTACCATCGTTGTTGCTGTTACAAGATGGCGAAATGGCAGATGAAATAGTTGCCTGAAGTAATGTCGGCTGACTGATAATGTATAATGAGGTAGATGTACATCCATTATTATCAGTTACAGTAACGGTGTAATTACCCGCACTTAAATTCGTAGCCGTTGTAACATTGCCGGCTCCCGACGACCAACTATACGTATAACCTCCAGCGCCTCCACTTGCTGATACTGTAGCGGTTCCTGTTGAGCCACCATTACATAATACATTGATTTGGGATGATGAAATGTTAATGGCTGTGGGTTGGGTAATGGTATATGTAGCAGAAGCCGTACAACCGATACCATCGGTTACAGTAATGGTATAACTTCCGGCTGCGAGGTTAGTAATAGTTCCCGTAGACCCAAGGTTGGGAGTCCATGCATAACTATAGCCCCCCGTGCCATTTGAAGGAGTAACCGTAAGAGATCCATTGCTGCCACCAAAACAACTTACGTTGGTTTGCGAACTATTGAGCGTAATGGGTGTTCCTGATGTACCAATAGTTACGGTTGCTGTATTGGTTACACATCCTCCATTGGCGCTTACCGTAACGGTATATGTGCCTGCGGCCAAGTTGCTGATAGATTGTGTATTTGCTCCATTCGACCAAAGGTATGTATAGGGTGCAGGAACTCCGCTTGGCGTAACGGTTGCTGTGCCCGTATTTCCTGCACAACTGGCATCTGTTGAGCTCATTGTAAGCACTAATGGATTCGGGCCTGAAGGACATGTAATACAAGATGTAGTTTGATAGTAAATGCCCGCCATTGCGAAATTAAAACAATCGCCGCTTGTATTCATGGTAAATGCTGAGTTGGCCTGCCCATTGGTAATATTTGTATTTACCTGTGTATAGTTCCACCAGTTCCATGTAAATGGTGCATTCGTCCCATTCATGGTGAGAGTACCTGCCATTTGCAAATCAGCAATAGAGCTGAATGCTACAGCATAAGTGGAGTTGGCGCATGCATTAATACCGGTAACATTTTGCGTTGTGGATCCACCGTTAATAACAACAGCTCCATCATGCAGTATAATATGACCTCTATACGTAGCTTGCGGATCCTGATAAATTATCATCAGTGTTGCACCATCCACATCATTGGTGCCTCCAAGTAAAAAACCATTAATAACATAATTGCCGTTGCCTGTAATAAGCGATGTAACATCAGCGCGGTATGTATAACTACCCGAATACCCCCAACACTTGTCGGGGCCGCTTCCCACAATGGTCATCGGGAAAGATTGCGTTGTGCCAACGGGATTGGTAATCGAAGCTGTCATGGGAGCGCCATTGCCGGAAGTGCCTGCCCATAAATAAGCGCGAAGAATTGAACCGGGATTATTCGCACAGGGCGGAATACCACTTATGGAAAATGTTGATGGATTGCCTGTGCCGGCAGGGCTAAATCGCTGCCCGATACGATTTGATGCCTGAACAAAGTTCAGACCACATTGCTGATTATTGTATATTTGGCCAAGTGTGCCATTACCATTCAGTGGTGTTTCGCATGAACCTCCGCATGTGCCTGGTTCAGCATCCAAAACAAACGATTGCGCATTGGCAATCATGATAACAGAAAAAAGCCAAACAAACAGAACGTAAAATTTTTTCATAACAAAATGGGTTCACAGAAGATTACGCAATATAGTGTATTTAATCAAATTTCCTATCATATTTCATGTGTTTTTTTTGATATTAATTAAAAGAAAAATAAACATCATAGCACATGCTGTTGATAATCAAAACTTTAGCCAACTATAATTAAAGTCAATTATAAAGTTCGTTAACCCCTCATTTAAACCCTTAGTATAATTGTAGAAATAAACGTACTTTTACGTTCTTTTTTTAATCAAAAACCACGATGGGATTACTTGGAAATATACTCAGCAAATTTGTTGGCAATAAAACAGATCGCGACTTAAAAGAATTATCTCCGATCGTAGAAGAAGTGAAGGTGCATTTTGAAAATTATCAAAAGCTATCGAATGATGACCTTCGCAAGCAGACATATCGTTTTAAGACACAAATCAAACAAGCCATTTCGGAAATAGAAATCAAGATTGCCGATTTGCGAAGAAATGCTGAAGACGAAACACTTGATAGTGTCGCAAAGGATGATTTATACAAAGAAATTGACCAACTTGAAAAACAAGTTACGGCTACCATAGAATCTGTATTAAAAGAGATACAGGCCGAAGCTTTTGCTTTGATAAAAGAAACCGCACGACGATTTAAAGATATGTCACCGATTGAAGTTACGGCGACTGATTTTGACCGTGACCTAGCAACTCGCAAATCACATATTACCATCAAGGGCGATAAGGCATACTGGGAAAAGACATGGAATGCAGCAGGTGGTGAGGTGTCGTGGGAAATGGTTCATTATGATGTGCAATTGATTGGTGGCTCTGTATTGCATCAGGGAAAAATTGCCGAAATGGCTACAGGAGAGGGAAAAACCTTAGTCGCTACACTGCCAGTTTATCTTAATGCTTTGCCAGGAAAAGGCGTCCATTTGGTTACTGTGAATGACTATTTAGCTCGCCGCGACTCCGAGTGGATGGGTGTTCTTTTTGAATTTCATGGATTGAAAGTGGATTGCATCGACAAGCATCAACCTAATTCTGAAGAACGAAGAAATGCCTATTTGGCCGATATTACCTATGGTACTAATAACGAATTTGGCTTTGATTATTTGCGTGATAATATGTGTCGCACACCCGAAGAATTAGTGCAGCGAGGACACAATTTTGCAATTGTAGATGAAGTGGATTCTGTGTTAATTGATGATGCTCGTACTCCATTGATTATCTCAGGGCCTACACCTAAGGGAGAAAATCAAGAATTCATACAACTCAAACCCAATGTTGAAAAGTTGATGAATGCCCAGCGAAGGGTTATCAATACACAGTTTGCCGATGCCCGACGCTTTTTATCGGCAGACAATTCATCAAAAGAAGAAGAAAAAAAAGGTGCAGAATTTTTATTCCGTAGTTATCGCGGATTACCTAAAAACAAGGCGCTGATTAAATTTCTTAGTGAGCCCGGTATGCGTACCATTCTGCAAAAAACCGAGAACTATTACCTACAGGATCAACAAAAGGAAATGCATGTCATTGATGATGAATTGTATTTTGTGATAGACGAAAAAAACAATTCCGTTGACATGACTGACAAAGGTATTGAGCTTATTACAAAAGATGCAGCCGACCCATCCTTTTTTATTATTCCAGATATGGCGACAGGTTTGGCCGCAATTGATCAAATGGATGCACCCAAAGAAGTGAAAGTGCAACACAAAGAAAATCTGATTCGTGATTTCAGTATCAAAACCGAACGTATTCACACCATCATACAATTACTTAAAGCATATACGCTCTTTGAAATTGATGTAGATTATGTTGTGATGGACGGCAAGGTAAAGATTGTAGATGAGCAAACTGGACGTATATTGGAAGGTAGAAGATATTCCGACGGATTACATCAGGCCATTGAAGCCAAAGAAAACGTGAAAGTGGAAGCAGCAACTCAAACATATGCTACCATTACCCTTCAAAACTATTTCCGGATGTACAACAAATTGGCAGGAATGACCGGAACTGCCGAAACCGAAGCCAAAGAATTTTGGGATATCTATAAGCTAGATGTTGTGGTTATTCCCACCAATCGCTCTATCATACGTAAGGATATGAATGACTTGGTATACAAAACCAAGCGCGAAAAATACAATGCTGCAATTGATCAGATCGATGCATTTGTAAAAGATGGAAGACCGGTTTTAGTGGGTACTACCTCTGTTGAGATTTCTGAATTGTTGAGTCGTATGTTGAAGCTAAAAAACATCAAACATCAGGTTCTCAATGCCAAGCTTCATCAAAAAGAAGCCGAAATTGTTGCAGAAGCGGGGAAGGCAGGTACTGTTACCATTGCAACGAATATGGCAGGACGCGGAACCGACATCAAGCTTGGATCTGGTGTGAAAGACGCCGGAGGATTGGCCATTATAGGCACAGAACGACATGATTCGCGTCGTGTTGATAGACAGCTTAGAGGACGTGCCGGCCGGCAAGGCGATCCCGGCTCCTCTCAATTTTATGTTTCACTTGAAGATGACTTGATGCGACTTTTTGGTTCTGAACGAATTGCAGGCATGATGGATCGCATAGGGCTAAAAGAAGGGGAAGTAATTACCCACTCTATGATTACACGTTCCATTGAAAGAGCCCAGAAAAAAGTTGAAGAAAATAACTTCGGTATTCGCAAAAGGTTACTTGAATATGATGATGTTATGAATCAGCAACGCGAAGCTGTTTATACACGCCGCCGACATGCACTCTATGGAGATCGCCTGTCTTTAGATATTGCTAATACCCTGTATGACCTATCAGATACTATCGTTCAGCAATCTATCGAATCAAGAGATTTTTCTCATTTTGAGATTGAGCTACTGCGAATTCTGTCAGTTGAATCTCCAGTAACTGAAGAGGAATTCATGAAACTGAATGAGCAAGAGATTACCGAAAAGGTTTTTATTCAAGCCATGGATTCATACAAATTGCGTATGCAACACATTGCTCAATCGGCTTTTCCTGTTATTAAAAATGTGTTTGAGAAATCGGCTCATATGTATGAAAATATCGTTGTGCCTATTACAGATGGCAAACGTGCTATGCAGGTAGTAACTAATCTGAAAAAGGCATATGAAACCGAATGTCGCGACTTAACACTCAGTATCGAAAAATCTATTAGTTTGGCATTGATTGATAATGGATGGAAAGAGCACCTTCGAGAAATGGATGACTTAAAACAGAGTGTTCAAAATGCGGTTTATGAACAAAAAGACCCATTGTTGATTTACAAATTAGAGGCGTTTAATTTGTTTAAAGATTTTACTCATAAGATTAATCAAGAGATTATCTCTTTTTTGATGAAAGCCAGCATACCGATGGAGAACCCAAACGCTGTGAAAGAACAGCAAGCCCCCGTTCGATCTAATATGCAAAATTTAAAAACCAGCCGCACCGAACAATCTGCTCCCCAGCCAGGCATGCATGATACACGTGAACGACAAAAGCCCCAACCCGTTGTTGCTGATGAAAAAATTGGCCGAAATGATCCTTGCCCTTGTGGTAGTGGAAAAAAATATAAAAATTGTCACGGACAAAGCGCTTGATTTTTTTAATTTCGATTAATTATATAGGATGCAGAATTTTCACATATCAAATCTAAAAGGTACAGGTATTGCTATTGTAACACCTTTTACAGCTTCTCACGATATTGATTATAACACGTTATCAGCGCTTATTGAATACTGGATTAAAGGGAAAGCCGATTACTTAGTGGTGATGGGCACTACCGGCGAATCCGTTACTTTGTCTAAAAGCGAAAAGACAGACCTTTTCAATTTTGTTGCTGAAAAAGTGAGTGGCAGAATGCCCGTTGTCTTGGGTTTGGGAGGAAACAACACCCTCAATCTGATTGACCAATTACAAGATTTTGATCTGCAAAAGGCAACTGCTATTTTATCTGTCAGCCCATATTATAATAAGCCCACACAAGAAGGAATTTATCAACATTATAAGGCCTTTGCAAACGAATCTCCATTGCCGGTTATCGTTTATAATGTGCCTGGAAGAACCGGTTCAAACATTTTGCCTGAAACAACGCTACGCATGGCAGGAGATATTGAAAAGATTGCTGGTGTTAAAGAAGCATCAGGCAATATGGAACAAATTATGCAAATTATTTCTAGACGACGACCCGACTTTTTGGTGCTGTCGGGTGATGATGCCATTACGCTTCCATTGATGGCAGCTGGTGCCGATGGCGTGATTTCAGTCGTTGCCAATGCTTTTCCATTTGAATTTTCAGAAATGGTTCGCCTGGCGGCCGATAATAAATTGCAGGAAGCCCGTCAATATCATTACCGCCTCTTAACCCTCATTCAATATTTATTCGTTGAGGGTAATCCGGCTGGCATCAAAGCAGTTATGCATCTTAAATCACTTTGTGAACCACACTTGCGCTTGCCGCTTACGCCTGTTTCTGAAACATTAATACAAAAAATTAAGAAGGTAATTGACTGATAGGGCATTTGCTCTATTTTGAAAATTTCTTTTATCTTCGGTACAATACTTGTCTATAATCATTCGTAATATTGAACCAAATTAAAACAATACCCATGAAAAAGTCCATGTTAAAACTGGCGGGATTCTTATCCCTTTCTGCCCTTACTGTTTCACAACTATTTTCTCAAGCCAATCCGGTGTACGAAGTGACACTGTTTTCTTCCCCTGTAAAGGAAGCGACTTTTACACCCGATGGCGCTTATGTACTTGCTGGTAGTGATGATAATACCATGCGCCTCATTGATTACAAAAATAACAAAGAAATCAGAAAATATCCTGGTTTTACAAAACAGCTTACTTGTGTGGATGTGAATCCAGCCGGTACTTTAGCCGTTGGTGCTGGCGGCGACTACAATGCCCGTGTTTTTGATTTAAAAACCGGTACTGAAAAATACAACCTTACTGGCCACACTCACTGGATTTATTCTGCAGCATTCTCTCCAGATGGAAAATGGCTCGCAACCGGTTCAACAGACCAAACGATTATTATTTGGGATATGGCCACTGGCAAAAAAGTACGCACACTTACCGGCCACAATAATTGGATTTGGCATGTGGCCTGGGATAAAACTTCTACTTATTTAGTGTCAACTGCCAGCGAAGGTGAGTTGTATTTGTGGAATACCAAAACAGGATCTCTTGATAAAAAATTAATAGGTCATACCTCTTCACTATGGAGCGTTGATTTTAAATCTGATGGAAAAGAATTTGTAACCGGTGGTTGGGATAATTACGTTAAAGTTTGGGAGATTGGCGGATATATGCGTCTTTCTATTAAGAATGGCAGCGGATGGGTATATGCAGTAAAATACTCTCCTGATGGAAAATTTCTTCTTAGTGGTGACAACGCCGGTGTGCTGCGCCTGTGGAATGCCAGCACCGGGGCATTTAATAGTGCATTTCAGGCACATGGCTCTACTATAGAAAACATCCGTTTTAGCCCTGATGGTAAATATGTTGTTACTTGTGCAACCGACAAAACTATCAAGATTTGGAAATACAGCGATCTTATGATTGCTAATACCGATATTGGTAGCAGCTCTTCAAATGACTTATATGACGATTGGGATTATGATGATTATGATGATAATTCTACCAATTATGGTTTCAAAGGTGAATATCTTACTCCGGCACGTACTTTTTATAGCTATCGTGGCACAACCGAAGAAATTGCTTTTGTGAAAGATGGTTCCAAAATAGTAAGTGTTGAATACGACCAAGGTGTTACTTTGTGGGATTATCAAAAAGGAACAGCGATTCGTGAATACTTTGGATTTAAAAACCCAATGACAAGTGTTGCCACAAACAATGCCGGCACATTAGTAGCAGCGGCGGGTGGCGACTCAACAGTTAAAGTATTTGATATTAATACCGGCGCTTTGAAGTTTGAATGTAAAGGCCATCAACATTGGATTTACTCTGTAGTGTTTACGCCCGATGATAAATACATCGTTTCAGGGTCTACAGACCAAACCATTAAAATTTGGGATGCTAAAAACGGAAAACTAGTGCGCACACTTTCCGGACATGGCGACTGGATATGGAATGTTAAGGTTGATGCTAAAAATCGTTATGTGGCTTCTACTGCAAGCAGTGGCGAGTTGTTCCTTTGGGATATTAAAACAGGAAATAAAATTCGTTCATTCTCAGGTCATAGCAGCAGTGTATGGTGTGTAGATTTTCATCCTACCAAAGACGAGTTACTTAGTACTGCATGGGACGGTAAGGTAATGATTTGGGATTTGAATTCGGGCACAAATAAAAAAACATTAGAAACCAAAGGTGCTTGGGGTTATACCGTAAAATACAGTCCGGATGGTAGATATATTTTGGCTGGAGATCAAACCGGGAATCTCTATATTTGGGAAGCTGCAACATATAAAGAAATTAAAATTGTGTATGCTCACGACGGTACCCTTGAGGACATTGATTTCAGCCCTGATGGTAAAACGGTTGCCACTTCAGGCGATGATGCTACCATCAAAGTATGGAACATAGCAGATTTGGGCATGAAATAATCTATGAGTTTTTTATATCAAACGGGTATCAACTTGATGCCCGTTTTTTTTTGATTGATTTAACCGAGTTAACGGCATTGATAAAATTGTACTTTTGAAGTGTTGTTAATAATGGAATTTAAAGTTCAATACGCCGATAAAGAAACTCAAGCCCGTGCTACAACCATTAGCACAGCTCATGGGCTTATTCATACACCCATTTTTATGCCTGTCGGCACAGGCGCAACCGTTAAAGCGGTTCATCAACGCGAATTACAACATGATATACATGCTGAAATTATTCTTGCAAATGCATATCATCTTTATCTGCGACCTGGCACAGACCTGTTGATAAAGGCAGGAGGGCTGCACCAATTCATGAATTGGAATCGGCCAATTTTAACAGACAGTGGCGGCTATCAGATTTTTTCACTGACTCAAAACAGAAAGCTCAAAGAAGAGGGCGCATATTTTTCATCACATATTGATGGGTCAAAACATTTGTTCACACCCGAAAACGTAGTTGAAATTCAAAGAAAGATTGGTAGTGATATCATGATGACTTTTGATGAATGTCCACCTTTTCCAGCTTCATATGATTATGTGAAAAACTCAATGGAGCTAACACATCGTTGGATGAAGAGATGCGTGGAAGCATATCATCACACAGCCCCGCTTTATGGTTTTCATCAGTCGCTTTTCCCAATTGTGCAAGGCGGGATGTATCACGACTTACGTGAACAGTCAGCTATGTTTGCTGTTACGCAAAATATGGATGGATATGCAATTGGTGGATTATCGGTTGGAGAACCTGCCGAAACCATGTATGAAATGACGGAGTGGGTTTGTAGATTTCTACCTAAAGACAGACCCAGATATCTGATGGGCGTTGGTACACCTGAAAATTTACTCGAATGTATTGCATTGGGAATTGATATGTTCGATTGCGTAATGCCAACTCGCAATGGCCGTAATGGCATGCTGTTTACACCTAATGGCATCATCAATATTAAAAATAAAAAATGGGAATGTGATTTCTCACCTATTGATGTAGAAAGTGATGTTTGGGTTGATGTTGAATATTCAAAGGCATATTTGCGACACCTTTTTGTTTCAAATGAACGACTGGCATCGCAAATCGCCAGCATTCACAACCTTCATTTTTATCTTTGGCTGGTTAAAGAAGCTCGTACCCAAATTATGGAAGGAACTTTTTCAATATGGAAAAAGCAAATGGTAAAAAATATAACAACACGGTTGTAAGAAAGTTGCTTGAAAATTGTCAAACAGTCAATCAGGTATTGAGAAAGTTCATAAACAAATCGAATCTATCTTTCATATCATCATCAAATCCTGTTTCCATATAGGATGCCTTCACAGTATAATTATATCGGTTGAAAGCAGCAAGCACACCACGCAAGTCGGTGCGGTTTAGTTTAAGTACAACATCAAGTTTGGTTGAATCAGGTATTGTGTATAAATAAACGCTCAAAATGCGACAATCATTGGACTCAACGATATGTGCAATTTGAGATAAATTATAGTCCCTTTCGTTGAGTTCAAGCACCACGATTGCGCCTGTATCTTTAATGGCGGCCATATTAGATAGGGCCTTAATCAAGTCGGGCATGGTTACTAACCCCAAATATTTTTCATTTGCATCCAGTACCGGCACTACACTTAAATTTAATTCGGATACCATTTTGATTACCTCATAAAGATGCTGATGGCTTTTAACGTATGGACGATATAAAGACAGCCGATGATTGCCTAAAGCATCTTCTGGCGAATTCAGATTAAAAATATCTTCCTCCGAAATTAATCCGAGCAAATCCTGATGATTAACGATAGGTAAGTGAGATACCCTGAATTCTTCCATCCAGGTTAAAGCTTTTAACCCACTATCTGAGGTTTTAAGTGGCGGTATTTCATTTGATATGAGTTCTTCAGCAATCATATTTTTTAATGCTTACATTAAGTAAACGCAATTTTGACTTATTTAGTTGTCTGTAAAAATATTTCTTATTTTACAAACGCATCATTGATGAATGAAAAAAAAGGTTAATACATGATAAAGTTAAGTGTAAACATCAATAAAATAGCCACACTACGCAATAGTCGCGGTGGGAATATTCCGGATGTAGTAAAAGCGGCGATAGATTGTGAAAGATTTGGTGCCGATGGTATTACCGTGCATCCTAGGCCTGATCAGCGACATATACGCTACGACGATGTAAGAGCATTGGCGCCTGTATTGAATACTGAATTTAACATTGAGGGATATCCTTCTAAATTCTTTATTGATTTGGTATTGGAAATGCGGCCAGCTCAAGTAACCTTAGTTCCAGACCCTCCAGGCGCTCTCACTTCAAATGCTGGATGGAACACTATACAATTTGGTGATTTTTTGAAAGAGGTTATATCGGATTGCAATAGGGCGGGTATTCGCACATCTTTGTTTTTAGATCCCAACCCAGACATGGTGAAATCTGCATATCAAACAGGCGCACATCGCATTGAGCTGTATACCGAGATGTATGCCAAGGAATATAAATCACAAAGAGAAAAAGCCATACAGCCCTATGTCATAACAGCTCAAAAAGCTCATGATTTAGGCCTTGGAGTTAATGCCGGTCACGATTTGAGTTTAGAGAATCTGGCTTATTTTGCGCAGCATATACCCTCATTACTTGAAGTATCTATTGGGCATGCCCTTATTGCAGATGCACTCTATTTGGGGCTAGAAAATACCATACAGGCGTATAAAAGACAGCTGAAAAGCTAATAATTAAGCTTCGTCATGTATAACAATCCGAATGATTTTGTCACCAGGACGGATGCTATCAATTACATTTACATTTTCAATAATTTTTCCAAAACAGGTATGATTGCGATCTAAATGTTGTGTGTTTTTGCGGCTATGACAAATGAAAAACTGTGAACCACCGGTATTTCTACCTGCATGAGCCATAGAAACGACTCCTCTGTCATGATATTGATTCCCCCCTTCAGTTTCGCACGGAATCGTATATCCGGGACCCCCCGAGCCGATTCCGTGAGGGCAACCACCCTGTATAACAAAATCGGGTATTACCCTATGAAAAGTGAGTCCATCATAAAAACCACTTTTAGCCAATTTAACAAAATTGGCAACCGTTCCGGGTGCGTCTGCGGTATAAAACTCCATTTTCATGGTGCCTTTTTCTGTTTCAATCTCTGCGTACATAATGTTTAGTATATTTGATTGCAAAATGAAACGCAAGGTAATACTTTATTTTTTTATCCTTATACCGTTATTTTCTTTTGCCCAAAAGAAATACAGCGGCTATCAGGTTTCGTCGCAGGCAGATGTTACCGCCTGGAAAACCTATATATGGGAGTCAGACGAAGTGAATCAACTTTCTATTTTTGATTTCTTTGACCCGTTTTTGGCGTTTGATTCTCTAACTCAAATGCAACAGATTTCCTTTGCACTAAATTACGAATTAGGCCTGAATGGCATGCGGTGGATTGACGGGCATGTGCATACTCATGATTTTATTCATTTTCGTTTTTTTATTCATCAATCGGGGAAATCTTATTCTCCGGTCATTTCTTCTAAAGGAAATTCCTTTGTCTCAGAAAAACTACCTTCAGAAGCTTGGATTTTTGAAGCTTGGGATGACCACTCTAATCAAGTGCTGTTCAGATCTTGGTGTATTCCTAATAAGCTTTCAACATCATATGGAGCTAACTTATACCAGGTGGCAGCGCGTACGCTTATTTATCCATTTTATTTACTTCGAAATAAACACTAATTTGCTTTTGTTGTTATAATAAGTCATTGATGTTGTCATGGTGCAGAAAATTACAGAAGGAATAGAAGTTAGTGTACGTACTTTATATCGGGTAAGACATTCAAAACCTGAGGCGTGCTATTATCTTTTCTCTTATTTTATTCAAATAAAAAACACCACTTTCGAACCTGTACAATTGCTACGCCGACACTGGATAATATTGGATGCCGATGGTGAGCAAAGCGAAGTGGAGGGGCCTGGCGTGATAGGAGAGCAGCCGGTGATTATGCCAGGCGATACCTTTTCATACGAAAGTGCCTGCTGTTTTAAATATCCTTTGGGTAAAATGCAAGGGAAATATCTTTTTGAAAATATTAATAATAGAATGAGTTTTTTTGTCGATATTCCTGATTTTGTAATGGAAGCACCTCAGCTTATGAATTAATATGGGGCTATTCAACAACTACGCCTTTATTTCCAAGCAATGGTATATTTACAAAGTTTTCGTATGTTATCATATTAGGTGGGAAAATAAATTTCTTATCGTAAATCTGTTTGTCTTTATAATAACTCACCCAGTACTCGTTTGATAGTTCGAAAAGATCTTCGATAATAGGTTCAACCTTGGCAAACCCTTGTGCCGGTAGCTCTTCAATAAAATGCCTCAATACGGATGATTCTCTTTGTTCTTTATTGATGTTGCCATATCCTCTTGATGTTATCAGGATACCATAAATCCGCTCATTCCCAAGGTTGAGAATATACACATTCCAAACCAACTCATTATCTTCGCCAGCTTCTTGAATGATAGCTATAGCAACATCTTTTACCTGTGGTTGTTGAATGTCTTTTAACATAATTAAGATAAATATTTTGCAACAATCGGCATGCGGCGTCCCATACCAAATGCCTTATCGGAAATTCGAAGAATTGGCGGTGTTTGATGTCTTTTATATTCGTTCGTGTTTACCATTTTAAGTACGCGATGTACCAAATCAGGTTCAAATCCTGCGTCAATAAGCGAGTCGGGCCCTTGATGTTTTTCGATATAAGCTATTAGCAATGGGTCAAGCACATCATAAGGGGGGAGAGTATCTTCGTCTTTTTGATTGTCGCGAAGCTCAGCAGATGGCGGTTTATGTATGCTATTTAGCGGAATGCGGACTGCTGATTGGTTGATGAAGTGAGCCAAATCATATACCTGTGTTTTATACAAATCACCCAAAACAGAAAGACCACCACACATATCTCCGTATAGTGTGCCATATCCAACGGCAGATTCACTCTTATTGGATGTGTTTAACAAAATATATCCTTTTTTGTTTGACAAAGCCATAAGTAAAACGGCTCTAATCCTTGCCTGGATGTTTTCTTCGGTGACATCTGCTGATTTGCCTTCAAAGTATGGCTCTAAATGGTTGCAGAAAGCTGAATACAAGTTATGAATAGGAATGATATCATAATGAATGCCGAGAGTAATTGCTAATTGTTTGGCATCTTCAATTGAGTGATCCGATGAATATGGAGATGGCATCAATACGCCATACACATTTTCGCTTCCTAAAGCATCAACAGCTAATGCACAAGTAACAGCTGAATCAATTCCGCCCGACAATCCTAAAATAGCTTTCTGAAAGCCGAGCTTTGCAAAATAATCTCGTATCCCCAATATTAAAGCATCATAAATTGAATGAATAGGGGAAGTTGTTTTGAATTGAATGGGTTGAAGATTTGATGTGTTAATGTGCAATAATCCTTCTTCAAAACATGGCAACTGAGCACAAACATTTCCATCGGCATCCATACACATGCTACCACCATCAAATATCAATTCTGTTTGAGAGCCCACATGATTCACATACAACATCGGAACATGATATTTTTGTGTATTCCACTTCATCATCTCTATTCTTTTTTCCATTTGTGAGTACGAAAATGGAGAGGCAGAAAGGTTGATAATACATGAGGGTTGATGAGGCATTAGTTGATCTAGTGGACAAACAGTATAAAGCGGGTCTTGTCCTATATCCCAAGTATCTTCACAGATTACAACTGCAAGGCGATGTTCATGGTATTGTACAGTTTGAAATACGGTATTGGGCTCAAAATATCTGTATTCATCAAACACATCATATGTTGGCAATAATGTTTTATGAATGATCTGTTGAACGCGACCATCAAATAGCACATAAGCAGAATTATGAAGATTTTTACCTTTCAGTTCAGGATTGATAGAAGGTGCCCCTAGTATTACACAACAATCAACACAAATTGCCGCAATTTGCTCGATAGAGGCGCTAACCCTTTTCATAAAATCAGCATATTCTAAAAAGTCGCGGGGCGGATATCCCGTGAGGGCTAATTCCGGAAATACTACAACCTCAGCACCAAACGATAAGGCGTTTTGTATGTTTTGAATAATCTGATGTGTATTGGATTCAAAATTTCCAACCTCTACATTTATCTGTGCTAAACATACTTTCATGCACCGAAATTATAAATTTATCACCAATTACGCAGTAAAAGAACGGTATCCGATGAATAATCTGCATGAGTAACTCAATTCCTGACTTAATTATAAATCAAAATGATATGATGAAACTTGTGGGTAAATTTCTTTTTTAAATATTCTTTTTGGACATAAAATTCATATTATGAATATGTTTATAGCTCATTACGTTATTAATTGATAAGTGTCAAAAGAATCTATCAGTTTTTTGTTGGATATTATGGCTCATACATTACAATTTGTTTATCTTTGAAAGTTATCCGACCGGATGTCATCACTCATTTATATATTGTCTGGCACAGGGCATCGTGTACGTAAGGTTTTGTTCGGTTCGCTTCGAACGGCATTGCCTTACTTATTTTCTATGCTTTGGCCATTAATTGTTATTTGGCTGTTTGGAAAAAGCTACTGGGGAGATTGTGTCGATGCATTGTTGATAGTAAATGTGATTACCCTCATTGTAGGTTGGGGAACGAGAAAACATCTCTTAAAAAAATTTGATTTATTACCCGCCAACATCAATGATGCTTGGCTTGAAAACCTGCATAATCGATTTGCAATTTTGGCTTGCTTTATATTACTGGTGATATTCTCACCTTTTTCTTTATTAATGAAAATAGGCATTTTAATGCTTATTATAGGGAAGTATTTTTATGTAACATACGAACCGGTTATTGAGTACAAACATCGCTATGGTATTGCTATTGGAGCCGAAATGATTGGCTTTATATCCGGATTTTCCATGCTTTATATCATCAACAAAGAGATTGCCAATGAGCATATCATTTTCTCTATGGGAGTGGGTGAGCTGGTTCGTAATGTTTTACTCATTATCTTGATGAAAGATGTGAAAATTCAAATGAGGTTTCGGTTCTTTCGTCCCGGATTCTATATTCAAGCATATCCTTTCTTTATGCTTTCTTTTGCATCCATATTTATACACATGGTTGACAGGGTATTTGTTTACACAAATTTTAATAATGAAATAAAAGCGGAATATCAGATTTACATGAATTTTCTTTTGTTCTTGATCTCATTTCCCAACTTCTTACTTATGCCTTTTTTCAAAAACTACTATAAATCCAAAATTCAACTTTCATCGGGTAATCATATCTTGTTGATTGTGCTGGGAGCTCTCATTACTCCTTTTTTCTTATGGCTGGTTTGGCTCCTTTGTAAGCACTTTTATCAATTTGATGTTTCATGGAATTTTTTGATTACAGGTATGCTGTTTGTTTTCCCGTCTTTTATTTATTATCCTTTTACACTTCGATTGATTAGTCGTAACAAACAATTAGGACTTTCTTTCGTTATGTTTATATTAAGTGTTTTGCTTGTTTTTCTATGTTATTATATGATAGATGTGTATGGATTATCAGGGGCGCTATATGCAGCTACAATAGGTCAGTGGGGATTATTGGTGATGATTTTAATTTTAAATATGCAGGAACAATCAGAAAGAAAGATTAAATTTATCAAATGAATATAGTATTAATATCCGGAAATTTTCAAGCAGCATGCAAGTTAAATGTATGCTTACCGGTTATTTTATTTTTCACTTTATTTTTTTTTGCATGCGATACACCAGAACGAGGATGCACCGATCCCAATGCGCCCAATTATAATCCAACAGCCGAAAGAAATGATGGCAGTTGTATTTATCCTATTAAGGAGAAGAAAGTACTGATGGTGATGTTTAATAATACAGATAATTCAACATGTGGCACATTTGGTATTCCCTTATTCAATAATGCACTGGTTGCCAATACATCAAAAGTGATTCCTTTGGTGGCTCATCCCTCATCTACCGATACACTCTATTGTGGAAAAGCTGTAAACCTTGCTGCAGGATTTAATCAAACCGGATATCCTGATATCGCAGCCGGATTACAAACCAATTTGCTAACACTGAACCTCATCAACGATGCCATATCAGAATCGGCAATTATTGAACCTGTTGCGGGTAGTAGTGCCGATATGCAATTACAGGGCGATAGCATCATAATTACGCTGTATGCAAAATTTTATACTTCGGCTATAGGCGAGTATTATGTTTCAGCTTATCTCTATGAACAGAATATAGATTTGCCACAGGCCGGCATTATTGATCCATCCTTTAGACATAACTATGTTTTACGCGAATCATCTTCCACATCTGCTTTTGGCGATCTTATAGCCGCAAGTGGCATTTCAGACCGCACTTCTTTTAAGAGACGATATGGTATTTTTAAACAAGCTAATTGGAACTATGCCAATATGCGTGTCATTTCTGCAATTTGGAAAAGAGAAGGTGGGCAATTTGTATTTATTAACGCATCTTCACAATAAATACGGCATATATCATGGCAGAATGATGCGTGTATAGCCGGAATTATATACTTTTACACCCTTATTACGATCAGAAACGAATTCAATGGAATGGATGATTAAAGTTGGCCAGCTTTTGCTGAGCTTATCAATATTAGTGCTACTGCACGAAGGCGGGCACTTTTTGGCAGCACGATTATTTAAAACTCGGGTAGAGAAATTTTATCTCTTCTTCGATTTCCTTTTTCCTTTCCCGAATCTGCTCAAGTTTTCTCTATTCAAAATTAAACGTGGCGACACAGAATACGGACTAGGCTGGTTTCCATTAGGAGGATATGTGAAAATTGCAGGAATGTTGGATGAGTCGGCAGATAAAGAGCAGCTTAAGCAACCACCTCAACCCTGGGAATATCGTTCCAAAAAAACATGGCAGCGTTTAATTATTATCTTAGGAGGTATTATAGTTAATCTGCTTGTTGGATTCTTTTTATATGCCATGACCATGTTCATTTGGGGAGAAAAATACTTGCCAACCGAGCAAGCTAAATATGGTATATGGGTAACCGACTCTCTTGGATTTGAGATGGGCCTTCAGCATGGAGACAAAATTAAAAGTATTGACAACCAAGAAGTAAAAGGTTTTCATCAAATCATTGGACGATTGGTGATTGACCAGGCAAAAAGTATTCAAATTGAAAGAAATGGCGAATCAATAGATTTGCCGGTTAGTGACGCATTTATTCGCGATGCTATTAAACGAGTTAAGAAAACAGGCATTATCGAACCACGAATTCCGTTTTATGTAGGCGTTTTTGGGCCTGACTCTCCGGCTCAAAAAGCAGGGATACAAACTGACGACCAGATTTTGGCGCTAAATCATGAACCTACACCTTTCTTTGATCAGTTTCTTGAAAAAATTTCTGTGTATAAAGATCAGGAAGTGATTGTTTCGGTACTCAGAAATCAAGATACTTTGCATATTCCTGTTCATACGACCAATGAAGGGCGAATTGGTGTAGGTCCACAAGCCATGCGGGATCTCGAAAAGAAAGGAATATTTGAATTTAAGGTGCAAAAATATGGCTTCTTCGCTTCCATTCCAGCGGGCTTTAACAAAGCGGTGAAAGTGATAGTGGACTATGCCAAACAACTTAAACTCATGTTTTCTCCCAAAACAGAAGCTTACAAACAAGTAGGCGGTTTTAAATCTATTGCTAGCATATTTCCTGCTGAGTGGAATTGGGAAGCTTTTTGGAACCTAACAGCATTTCTTTCTCTGGTTCTTGCTTTTATGAATTTTCTCCCCATTCCTATGCTTGATGGAGGATATATGATTTTTATTCTTTATGAAATGATAGTAGGCAAACCTCCCGGAGAAAAATTTATGGAGTATGCTAATACCGTAGGATTCATACTCATTCTTGCTTTGCTCTTATATGCCAACCTGAATGATTTCTTTTAATAATATAAATTGAATTTCTTATGGCAACAGACATGAAAAGAGTGCTGGATACATTAGGCATAGCTACAGATCAAATCAATCCCGGCATTTCAACAGGATTGGAATTTTTTATCGGCGAAGGCCAGCCAATTGAATCTTTTTCTCCTGTTGATGGCGCATCCATTGCAAGCATTGGCACAGCCGGAGCAAATGATTATTCAGTGATGATGAAAAAAGCGCATGATGCTTATGAAAAATGGAGATTAGTGCCGGCCCCACGAAGAGGCGAAATCGTTCGACAATTAGGTGATGAGTTTCGTAAATACAAGAATGAACTAGGCATGCTGGTTTCATATGAAATGGGAAAAAGCTATCAGGAAGGATTGGGCGAAGTGCAGGAAATGATTGATATATGCGACTTTGCCGTTGGTTTGTCTCGACAGTTGTATGGTTTAACGATGCATTCGGAGCGCCCATTGCACCGTATGTACGAACAATGGCACCCATTAGGTGTTGTTGGAATTATCACTGCTTTTAATTTCCCAGTAGCAGTTTGGAGTTGGAATACCGCAATTGCATGGGTTTGTGGCAATGTTACCATCTGGAAACCATCCGAAAAAACACCCCTCTGCTCATTGGCATGTCAACGCATAACAGCTCGTGTGTTTGAACGCAACGAAGTGCCTGAAGGTGTAAGTTGTATCATTAATGGGGATTATCGAATAGGCGAATGGCTGACTTCAGATTCACGTATTCCTTTAATCTCAGCTACAGGGTCGGTAAGAATGGGTAAAATGGTTGGAACTGCCGTTGCTCAGCGACTGGGTCGGGCCCTTTTAGAATTGGGCGGAAACAACGCCATTATTGTTACGGAGCATGCGAATTTGAATTTGGCTATTCGCGGCGTATTGTTTGGGGCTGTTGGAACTGCCGGACAAAGATGTACTACTACACGAAGAATCATTGTTCATGAATCTGTTTACGACGATTTTAAGCAGCGATTGGCAAATGCATACACTCAACTCAAAATTGGAAATCCGCTTGACCCCACCATCCATGTTGGGCCTCTAATTGATAAGCAAGCTGTAAACAATTATTTACAGGCCATAGAGAAAGCCCGTGCAGAAGGTGCCACGTTTGTGGTAGAAGGTGGCGTACTTGAGGGCACAGGTTTTTCTTCCGGATGCTACGTGAAGCCCTGCATTGCTGAAGTGGAAAATTCATACAGCATTGTTCAATCCGAAACATTTGCACCCATTCTGTACATGATTAAATATCATTCTCTTGAGGAAGCCATTGCCATGCAAAATAATGTTCCACAAGGATTATCTAGTGCCATATTCACCAATCACTTAATGGAAGCAGAAAAATTCCTCTCTACGCAAGGTTCGGATTGTGGCATAGCCAACGTAAATATCGGAACATCCGGCGCTGAAATTGGTGGAGCATTCGGCGGCGAAAAAGAAACCGGAGGCGGTCGTGAATCGGGATCGGATGCATGGAAACAGTATATGCGAAGGCAAACAAATACCATTAATTATGGAAGCTCTCTACCGCTTGCTCAGGGCATTGAATTTGCTTTCTGATTCACTGCTGAAGTTTTTTTTTATTCTATTCATAGCTCTCAGCTTCGTTGCTTGCAATCGTCAGCAAATTTCTAATCATACTATAAAGTATTTTCGCATAGCTGAATATTTTCAACAACAGGCAGATAATCTCTCACAATCCGACTTAATGATAGAAAAAAAGTTATATGTGAGTGGCCGACACGATACAATATTAATACATGCAAGAGATATCAATTGGGAAAAAGAGTTTTCTCGATTTGTTCAGTGCGATATCAACAAAGCAGCTTATCAAGATGCTTATGAAATATCATCTTTCTCTTCTGGTGAAGGTAAAACTATGCGATATGTGGCAGCTAAATCCAAGTTGATAGTCAGAAATATTGAAATTCATTTTGACGAAAGCGGAAATGTCTTGGCCCTGAATATCCAAACCCTTCATACTAGTTTGATAAATAAAACAGAAACCGAACTTTGGTATCATACAGATGGGTATGGATTTCGGCAAATCAAGAAACCTGTTTGGTGGGGAGGCAATCAAATGTTAGTGGTTGAATCACATTTTTTAGAACCGATCATATATTGACAATCTATTTACTTCCATTTAATATTGCATCCAATACTGGGAATTTGTTTTTCGGGAATAGGTTTTCCGTGCAATAAACAATCTAACACATTTCGCAAATCTGATCCCGTTACTGGCACTTCGTTATTGGGTCTTGAGCCATCCAATTGCCCACGATAAATACAACGCAAAGCAGAATCAAATACACTTATATCTGGCGTGCATGCTGCCTGATAGCTCTTAGCCACTTCTTGCGACTCATCATATAAATATGGAAATGGAAAATGTTGTTCTAAAGCCAAATCTTTCATCTTATCGGGCGAATCATCCGGATAATTGATAACGTCATTGCTGCTAATGGCAACAAAACCAATATCCATCTTGCTATATTCTTTTCCAATTCGAATCAATTCGGACAAAACATGAACAACATATGGACAATGATTACAGATAAACATCACTACCGTACCTTTACGCCCTTTAATATCGTTTAGCGTAGTTGTTGTATTTGAAACGACATCAGGCAAAGCAAAATCAGGTGCCTGATAACCTAATGGAATCTGTATGGTTTCTGTTGCAGCCATTATGCTGAAATTGTTTTAGATTTATAAGCAAACTTACGGAATCCTATGAAATGATAATCAGAAATGCTAATTGCTTATTTTCCTTAGGTTTGTATAAAATTATGCAATCACTATTCCTAAATAAATGTTAAACTGTTTAAGTTTTTGCTTAAATCATTAAACAAATAATAAGGATTATGAGTTTAACTCTCAAATAAAAATAACAAATATGAAAACAACATTCATTTTACCAACATTGGCCATTGCGGTCGCCCTTACTTTGAGTTCATGTAGCACGGAATAAAAAGCCAAGCTGATGGTTGTTCATGCCTCACCAGATGCTCCGGGTGTAGATTTATTGATTGACAATGAAAAAGTGAACGCTGCTGCGCTAACTTTTTTTAATGGCACGGGATATCTTGAAATTACATCAGGTGTACGCAACATTAAAGTTAATGCAGCAGGCACTTCAACGACTGTCATCAATGCGGATATTGAATTTACATCCAACATGAATTATTCTTTGTTTGCGTGTAATTTGCTTAATAATTTGGAAGCTGTATTATATGAAGACAATGTTTCAGCTCCTGCTTCAGGCAAAGCGCATGTGCGCTTTATTCACATGAGTCCTGATGCGCCGGCAGTTGATATTGCTTTAGATGGTTCAGATGTGGTTTTCCCAAATGTGGCTTTCAAGCAAAGCTCATCACTAACGCCTTTGGATGCGGGCACATATGATCTTGAAGTGCGTGTTGCAGGAACACAAACGGTAGCTTTAGATTTAGACCCTATTACATTGGAAAGTGGAAAAATCTATACAGTTGTAGCTCGTGGCACATTATCCGGAACTGGCGACCAGACGCTTACTGCAAGCATTATTGCTAATAATTAGCAGATAACAACCAAAACCATTCAAAAAAGCATTTGCCCATGTGGCGAATGCTTTTTTTGTATTTTTCTGCCATGAAAACATTTGCCTGTATAACACTCAACCTATTATTCGTCATCCTTTCGTCATTCATGTATGCACAAGCACCTAAACAATCAGACGCCTCAGAACTTATGCATAAATTACAAAAACTACAGGTGTTAGGTAAGGTATTGTATGTGGCTGCACATCCCGATGATGAGAACACTCGACTGATAGCATGGCTTTCGAATGAAAGAAAACTTTCAACCGCTTATTTGTCATTAACGCGAGGCGAAGGAGGTCAGAACCTGATAGGCGCTGAATTGGGTAACGAATTGGGTTGGATACGCATGCATGAATTATTACAAGCACGTAAGCACGATGGCGGAAGCCAATACTTCTCAAGAGCATCCGACTTTGGGTATTCTAAAAGCACGCAGGAAACCATCCGTGAATGGAATAAAGATAAGATTATGGAAGATATTGCCTATGTCATCCGGCATTTTCAGCCCGACATCGTTATCACACGATTTAGTCCTCATCCCTCAACCACACATGCTCATCATACCGCATCAGCAATGCTCACCCTGGATGTTGCCGAAAGTATATCTGATACAAATTTTTATTATCTGCAACTTAACCAACTTCAGCCCTGGCAGCCACAACGCATATTATGGAACACATCTTCTTTTTTCTTTGACAAAGAAAAAGACCTGAACAAAGATACTTTATCTCAAGTTGATGTGGGAACATATATCCCGTTGCTAGGCAAATCTTGCACGGAGATTGCTGCACAAAGCCGCTCATGTCATAAAAGTCAAGGGTTTGGAGTACAGAGTGCCAGAGGCGAAATGATGGAATATTTTATTCATCTCATGGGCAGCAAACCTACATCTAAAGATCCTTTATCAGATATAAATTTCAGTTGGAGTCGTTTGCCCGGGGCTGCCAACATTCAAAAAAAGATTAAATCAGTTATTCAAAAGTTTAAACCTGAACAACCTCATCTTATTGTTTCAGACCTATTAAGCATCTATTCGCTAATGCACAAACATCTTGCCTGTGAACAAATCCGCTACAAAATGGAAGAGGTTGCTGAACTTATTCGTCAATGCTTAGGCGTTTATGTTGAAATAAGCACTACAGATTATATTTATGCACCAGGCGATTCTATTAGGTTTCAAATTGAATTCATCAACAGGTCTGCTCATTTGCTGTCGTATATTAATGTTCATATTACGCATCAAAGTAAATGGTTGAGTGGCGACTTTACCTATAATAAATCAATAAATGAAAATCAATCCATCAAATGGAGTTCGCCATCATTTGTTATAGACGATAGCGCATTTTATAAATCACAAGTTTTTATGGAATCTCAATTGCCTGGCACTGAAAGCTATTCTTCTTTTATAGCCGGCGACGCATTCCCTTTGATGGAATTTATGACTACACCCTCCTTTAATCAATCATTGCCTTGGCTCGACTTATCATGGAAAGGAAAAATCGTGCATAAAAAACAAGACCCGGTATATGGCGAGATATACAAACCCGTATATATTGCACCACCGGTAACTGCAACGCCTACTCAATCACTAGTTGTTTTTCCAAAAAGCCAGCCCAAAACGATAGCGATAGAATTGCAAAGTTTTGTTGCTAATGCCAGTGGGCATGTTGAATTGCTTCTTCCTGCAGGATGGAAATACTATCCGCAACAACACCCTTTCACCTTCAAATCAAAAAGAGAAAAACAGAAAATACAGTTCACCATTTTACCACCCGACACCTTTCAAACAACGCAAGCAGAAGTTCGCATACACACAGGCGGGCAATTATATGCACATGCCATACGAGAAATTAGCTATGCACACATTCCTCATATTGTTCACTTTCCAAAATCAGAGATACAATTAGTTCGACATGACTTAAAGGGTTCAGGTTCACTTATCGGATATTTGCCTGGAGCGGGCGACGGCCTTGAAGAAGGATTGACACAATCGGGATATCAAGTTGAACGCATCAATCATGAAAATCTAACAGCCGAATCGCTTGCCAAATACAAGACAGTACTGGTTGGTATTCGAGCATTCAATATATATGAGAATAGCCCATTCATTAATGACCAAATGTGTCAGTATGTGTATCAGGGAGGGACGGTCATTTTGCAATATATTACCACGGCCGGAATGAAAATTAAGACACCCGGTCCTTATGAACTACAAATAGGACGAGGACGAGTAACTGATCAAAACGCCAATCCTGATTATCTCATACCACAACATCCTGTTTTTCATTATCCACATACAATTGATAGTTCCGATTGGCAAGGTTGGGTACAAGAGAAAGGATTATACTTTGCCGAGAAATGGGATACAACAAAGTTTCAAGCTGTATTAAGCATTCACGATAAGGGCGAAAAACCACATTTTGGTGCATTATTGATAGCTCGTTATGGAAAAGGCCTTTTTGTTTATACCGGATTATCCTTTTTCAGGCAAATTCCGCATGGCGTGCCAGGAGCATATAAAATCCTAATAAATTTAATTGAAATAAACTCCGACATGCTTAAAGATTAACAATCCCTGTTTTTTAATTTCGACACTTGTCAATTCAGTAAGAATAACTAATTTCGCAATCTAAAATTCTAAGCACATGAGCGTATTGGTAAACAAAGATTCAAAGATTGTTGTACAGGGATTTACCGGCAACGAAGGCACATTTCATGCCACACAAATGATTGAATTTGGCACACAGGTAGTGGGTGGTGTTACTCCCGGCAAAGGTGGTCAAAAACACTTAGACCTACCTGTGTTTAATACAGTAGCTGATGCCGTAAAACAAACCGGAGCTGATGTGTCTATTATCTTTGTTCCACCTGCATTTGCTGCCGATGCTATTATGGAAGCAGCAGAAGCCGGCATAGGAGTGATTGTGTGTATTACGGAGGGCATTCCTACAAAAGACATGATTCAGGTAAAAGAATACCTGCGTGATAAAAAAGCTCGTTTAGTTGGGCCTAATTGCCCCGGAGTAATTACAGCAGGTGAAGCCAAAGTTGGCATAATGCCCGGATTCGTTTTTAAGAAAGGACGAATTGGTATTGTATCCAAATCTGGAACACTAACATACGAAGCTGCCGACCAGGTTGTAAAAGCCGGATTAGGTGTTTCGACTGCCATTGGTATTGGTGGCGACCCCATCATCGGTACTACTACACGCGAAGCAGTTGAGCTCTTTATGAATGATAACGAAACGGATGCAATCGTTATGATTGGCGAAATAGGCGGAAGCATGGAAGCTGAAGCAGCGCGTTGGATAAAACAAAATGGCACTAAACCTGTTATTGGATTTATTGCCGGGCAAACGGCCCCTCCCGGACGACGTATGGGCCATGCTGGAGCTATTGTGGGAGGCGCTGACGATACAGCAGCGGCCAAAATGAAAATTATGCGTGAATGCGGTATTCATGTAGTTGATTCCCCTGCTATCATTGGACAAACGGTTGCTAGCGTACTTAATGTACCTGCATAATTAAGCCCAATCTGTCTTTCTAACTTGAACATCAAGCATCTATTTTTTATTTCTGCATAATTATCTATGCGTTTAATTTTTGCTATCCATCTAATTGTCAAATTGTTATGCTTGTATAGGTAAATCATACTAATATTTTTTTTTGACAGAATTTCAGAAAGATATTAGAATTACTATTTTTGGGGTGAAACAAAGCATTATGAAAATTAAACAAATACTCTTTCTGGCTCTGTTGATTATTGGAACATTTCATTGGTATTCTTGTTCTAAATCAGTCATTTACACCGGAAGTAGCCAAACGGGTGTCTTTTATAACCAATTGGCACTTGGAGTTCCGGGTGCACGTGGTGCAGGATTTAGTCCTAAAAGAAAATATAAAGATGGGAAACAGATCGTTCCACTCCCCATTTACCATACTATTGGTGCATCATTCCTCATGGGGTTAGATGGAGATATGCAATATAAGTATCCGGCCGGAGGTATTCATTATGATTTAAGAATTACGCTGGCTCGCATTAATAACAACACCTCTTTTTCGATGAACTTCCCTTTGGCTATGGGTATTTCTTATCATAATGATTTTGTTACCTATCCCAATCCTGCACTTGTTCCCGAGAAAAAGACCAATTTTACGGCAGAAGTACCTATTAATTTTACATTCAACTTCGGACATGGCTCTACACCCAAATCCCTTCAAAATTTTGGTGGATTTTTTGGTGTAGGTTATGCTTTTGCTTATTTGCCTAGCGGTCGAACTGGTACATATATATTCCCAACAGGAACTAACTACAATTTGCCGATTGGGCATGGGCCACACGGAAGAGCCGGTTTGCGTTTCCGTACCGGATCTCTATCCTGGCAAGTATATGGAAGCTTTATGTACAACATCTATACAGCTTCGCATTTGGCCGGCACAGGAGTTGGGCTTACGTTTGGCGGCAAACGCTAATGTTGAATTTTTTTCATATTCATTAAAGCATAGCTTTTACATCATGATTTTACGTATTAATAAGCAAACAACAATCAGTAAGATTCAGGAAGAGTTCAGTACTAGATTTCCGAACCTTAAAATCGAATTTTTTATTGATAAGAATAAAGATGACCAGCTTACTGCCGATGAACAAATAAAAGATACATCCCAAACCATTCATGAAATCAGAGAAAATGGCAAAGATGGCGTGTATGATATTGATGGTTTGATTACTGTGGCTGAATTGGAAAAAAACTTTTTTGATATTTTCGGACTATATGTGCAAGTATTTAGAAAATCGGGTAACATTTGGTTGATGACAACAACTACAGACCACCTTACATTATCGGAACAAAATAATCTTTCTGCACAACAAAGTAAAAAAATAACATCCGAAGGCCCAATTGACGCAGCCGATCATGCCGATTTGGAATGATATGACACAAACCCTGCCCGATATATCGGTCATCGTCCCACTATACAACGAAGAGGAATCGCTTCCTGAATTGGTTGTTTGGATAGAGCGAGTTATGCATGAACATAACTTTAGTTTTGAGATACTATTGATAGATGATGGCAGCAATGATACTTCCTGGCAAGTAATACGTGATTTAGCACTAAAAAATAATTCCATCAGAGGCATATCTTTTCGTCGTAATTATGGGAAGTCGGCAGCATTAAATATAGGTTTTGAAAATTGTAGAGGTAGAGTTATCATTACAATGGATGCCGACTTGCAAGACAGCCCCGATGAAATACCTGCATTGTATGATATGATTACACAGCAGGGCTTTGATTTGGTTTCGGGCTGGAAGAAAAAAAGATATGATAATGCGATTACCAAGAACTTACCTTCCAAGCTTTATAATTGGGCAACAGGGAAATTAAGTGGTGTGAAATTACATGATATGAATTGTGGGCTGAAGGCATATAAAAGCGAAGTGGTGAAAAGTATAGAAGTGTACGGCGAAATGCATCGATTTATTCCTGTTATTGCTAAGTGGGCCGGATTTAAGAAAATTGGAGAAAAACCGGTGAAGCATCAACCACGCAAATATGGAAAAAGTAAATTCGGTCTCGAACGTTTTGTGAATGGATTCCTTGATTTACTATCCATCACTTTTGTGTCAAAGTTTGGCAAAAAGCCCATGCATCTTTTCGGATTATTGGGCATCATAATGTTTTTTGTTGGATTTCTTTTTACCCTTTGGATGGGGGCGCAAAAATTATGGGCACAGCATCACGGAATTCGATTGCGACTGATTACTGAAGACCCGTTGTTTTATATTGCCTTGGTTATGGTCGTTCTCGGAACCCAATTGTTCTTAGCCGGATTTTTGGCAGAAATGATTTCACGCAACTCCTCTGATCGAAATCTCTATCGCATAAAAGACCAAACCGAAGAATTGAGCTAATTTGTGTCGGCATCATCCGCAATATACTCACTGATTGTGCCTACGTTTGGCCGCCCCGACGAAGTCACGGAATTTTTGGAAAGTTTGACTCAAAGCTCATTTAAAAATTTTGAGGTAGTGATTGCAGATGGCACACCCGGCAAAAGCTTGGAAAATGAAGTGCAACCTTTTTTATCAATGATGGCCATTCAATTTTTATACAGCGAAGGGTTGCCCGTTAGCGATGCACGAAATTGGGGTGCAAAAGAAGCAAAAAGTAACTGGTTTATTTTTCTCGACTCTGATTGCATCATCCCGCCACATTATTTACAAACCATTCATGATTTTTTGGAAAAGAATCAAGTGGATGCTTTTGGAGGGCCCGATGCCTCACATATTTCGTTCACGCCTGTACAAAAAGCCATTAGTTATTCCATGACTTCGCTTTTTACAACCGGAGGCATACGTGGCCATATGAAGCACATAGGCAAATTTCATCCGCGTGGTTTTAATATGGGCATTTCCCGAAATGCATTTGAAACAGTAAAAGGGTATGACACCTCTTTTCGTTGTGGAGAAGATATTGACTTAAGTATTCGTATTCTCAAGGCAGGTTTTTACTCTGCACTTATTCCGAATGCATATGTGTATCACAAACGCCGAACTGATTTCAATAAATTTTTTAAACAGGTATTTCGTTTTGGTGCTGCACGCATTAATCTCTACCTTCGTCACAAAGAAGAACTCAAAGTTACACATCTTTTCCCGCTACTTTTTTTGGTTTATATCGTTACCGGTCCAATTTGGTTTATTCCCAGTATTTTTGCAGGAGTCGGGTGGATGAGTAGTTTGTTCATCTATGCATTTTGCATTGGTACTGATTCAGCAATCAAAAACAAAAGTATTTGGATAGGGCTTCTAAGTGTTAGAGCCGCATATACGCAACTGTTGGGTTATGGATGGGGCTTTATGCTAAATGCAATTGAAGTATTTATTAAAGGCAATAGACAAGGAATTCGGCTTTAATCTTCTCCGATTTTCATCCATGATTTATTCCCGGTTTTTACATAAGAATAGTTAGTTTTGCAAAAATTATCAGTATGCTATCCATACACTACGTACACGAACATAAAGATGAAATCATTGCTCGTCTTTCTAAAAGAGGCATATCGGCTTGTGAGATGATAGAAGCATTGATTGAGAAAGACAATCAACGAAAAAAATTACAGCATACGCTGGATGCTATTCAGGCATCTTTAAACCAAACATCGAAACAAATCGGCGACTTGTTAAAACAAGGATTAAAAGAAGAAGCAGAAAAGGCAAAACAACAAACCCAAACAATCAAAGAAGAGATTAAAGAAAAAGAAGAACAACTTGTTGTCATAGAAAAGGATTTGCAAGTACAACTTTACAACATTCCCAATGCACCTTATCAATTAGTACCAGCGGGTAATTCGGCAGATGATAATATTGAAATTCGAAATGGTGGAATCATTCCTGAATTGGGTAGTGATGCCATACCTCATTGGGATTTAGCTCGAAAGTTCGACTTGATTGATTTTGAGTTGGGGGTAAAAATTACAGGATCTGGATTCCCAGTATATAAAGGGAAAATGGCTAGATTACAACGAGCCATGGTCAATTTTCTTCTTGATGAGAATACACGTGCAGGATATGTTGAATATGTTCCGCCACTTTTAGTCAATGAGGCCAGCGGATATGGCACCGGTCAACTACCCGACAAAGAAGGTCAAATGTACTATATGCCTGCCGACGACTTATATTTGATACCCACTTCAGAAGTGCCTTTAACCAATTTTTTCAGAGATGAAATTCTCAAGTCCGATGATTTGCCAGTCAAGCTAACTGCATATACGCCATGCTTTAGGAGAGAAGCCGGTTCGTATGGAAAGGATGTTCGCGGATTAAATCGGCTTCATCAGTTTGACAAAGTAGAAATTGTTCAGGTGGTTCATCCAGACACGTCGTATGATGTACTGGAAACAATGGTGTCGCATGTAGAAGGCATCTTGATGAAATTGAAACTTCCTTACCGGATATTACGTCTATGCGGAGGCGATATGGGATTTGCATCAGCCATGACTTATGATTTTGAAGTGTTTAGCGCAGCTCAAAAACGATGGCTTGAGGTGAGTTCTGTATCCAATTTTGAATCTTTTCAGGCCAATAGAATGAAACTACGTTTTAAACAAGCTAATGATAAGCCACAATTGGTTCATACGCTTAATGGTAGCTCTTTGGCATTTCCACGAATTTTAGCCGCCCTGATGGAAAACAATCAAACATCAGATGGCATTCAATTGCCGGAAGTATTACATCCTTATACAGGATTTGAGCGACTTGCTTAATTTTTTTTCATTGACGAATCAAAAAAATTGATAATCAAGAACATGCGTTTTTTGATTAATAAGACATTGGATTGCATTGGCAATGCATAATTTTCCAATGTGTTGTCATTCAGAAGATTAAATGTCTTTGTTAATATCTTTGTTCATATCTCCAATTACGAAATGGCTTCGGAAAATACTAAACAAAAACCCCCTTTTACTAAAAAAAGGGTGCCAAATACAAGTTTTTGTAAGTAAAACCCTCATTTGGATACGATATTTGCACCGTGAATAACAAAAATTATAAAACACAACAAAAAAATAAAATGAAAACAAGATTCTTTATTCCGGTAATGTTTGCTCTTGCAACCGCTTTCACCAGCTGTTCTGTTGAAAACGGAAGAGGCGCCGAAGAATTAAGTTTATCTTATGACTTTGCTAAGAGTTATCAGGGATGGTCTTTTGATATGGCTGACTACAATGCCGGTCAAGAGCAAGCTATAGAATTTGCTTGTAAATATACCCGCTTGCCCCAGCCACTTAATACTGAGAAATCAGCATTATTGCTTTCTGCTAATAATGTAGGAGGCGATTTATTTTTCTTTATTAAAAATCAGGTTACAGGTTTGATTCCTAATACAAAGTATTTGGTAGATTTTCAATTGGAGTTGGCCTCTAATGTTCCTTCACAAGCATCATCTAATGGCGTTTCTGCTAAGGATGTGTTTGTTAAAGTAGGCGCTACTACTCAGGAACCCAAAAAAGTACAAACAGGATCACGTTTTCAAATGAACATTGACAAAGGTGACGGGAAAAATGATGGCATGGATATGAAAAATGTAGGTGATATTGATAATGGAACCAATCAAACCATTTTCTCAACCTTCTATCGCAACAGTTTCAATAAATCGGTTGAAGTTGAAACCGACGAAGCGGGCAACATCTGGTTGTCTATCGGTTTTGATTCTTCATTCCCTTCACGTACCACTTTGTTTATCAGCAACATTAAAGTGGGCGTTTACGCTATGTAAAAAGAATAGGTTAGGAAGTTATATGAAGAGCCGGCTTATGCCGGCTTTTTTTATTATAGTTAATTCTGATTACTTTTGATTTCACAGTTTCATCAATGATATCTTATCATACATATAAGCATTTGGCAAAAGATATTCCTATGCCTTTTGCATTTGTTAATCTGGATTTATTTAATAAAAATATCCAGTCGGTATTAAGCCGTTCTGAAAACTTAAACATCAGGATTGCCTCTAAATCTGTAAGGAGTGTGCCTATGTTGCAGCATATTTTATCCTCCAACAAAAGATTTATTGGCATCATGGCTTTTCATCCATTAGAGGCCGTGGCATTAGCGAAAGAAGGTTTTTCTGATATATTGATAGGTTATCCCTGTGTAAATGAATTTTATATCAAAGAAATACTTCATGCAGCCCAACCAATTGTCATAATGGTTGATTCGATTGCTCAACTGCAAATTATTCATCAAACTGCTAAGAAATTTAATCAGATAGCAGACGTATGTTTAGATATTGATATGTCAACTGATTATCCCGGATTACATTTTGGTGTCTGGCGTTCATCTATTAGCACAGCATCACAAGCCGTTGATATATATAGATGGATACAGCAACACGAACATATTCGGTTAAGAGGGGTAATGGGATATGAAGCACAGATTGCCGGGGTTGGCAATAAAATTAAAGGGCAGTTTTTGAAAAGCCATATCATATCTATGTTGCAAAACCAATCTAAAAAATCAGTTGCAAAGCGAAGAGAATCTGTAGTAAAGGGATTGCAGGATGCAGGAGCAGAGCTTGCAATAGTTAATGCCGGTGGCACAGGAAGTATTGAGAGCAGTGTACTAGAACCCTGGGTAACAGAAGTAACAGTTGGATCTGCATTTTATGCGCCGGCGTTATTTGATAATTATCAGCACTTCCGACACGAACCTGCTGCTGGTTTTGCTTTAGAAATAACACGAATTCCA
This sequence comes from Candidatus Competibacteraceae bacterium, assembly GCA_014879445.1. Lineage (GTDB taxonomy): Bacteria > Bacteroidota > Bacteroidia > CAIKAF01 > CAIKAF01 > BA4. Next base: position 147,834 of record JACSSC010000032.1, on the reverse strand, counting down.
CATCCGGGCATATACACATGTCATGGTGGAGGATATATAGCATCCGGACAAATTGACAAACTGAAACAGCCGATTCCTTTTTTACCAATTGGTATTCAACCAACCTCAAACGAAGGATTTGGAGAAGTACAAACACCACTTCATTATAATGGGTCAGAGCAACTTCATATTGGAGACCCCATTTTTTTTAGACATGCAAAAGCCGGCGAACTGATGGAGCATTTCAATCAGTTGTACCTTTTCGAGCAGGATCAACTTATCAAAGCGGTAGCATCATATCGAGGAATGGGTTGGAGTTTTGGTTAGGTTATTTATACTCCATTTGCCTTATTTTTGAATGAATCAGGCGAATTCTCATAGTAAAATATGTATCTTGGCACATTATTTACGTTAATCTCGTAAATTCATTTTATGCGACAAATTATTTTATCTGCCATCATTCTTGCCTGCACGATTAAGCTGTATGCTCAAGAAACATCACGTTCGGCCAACTATATGCAGATGGCTATTGAAAAGTACAAATCAATGGATGCACATGCAGCTTTGGATTTATTAAATAAAGCCATCGAAGTAGATCCTCTCAATCATGAAGCGTTTTTTTGGCGAGCTCTTATGAAGCGAAAGACAGATGGAGCGGCAGCGGCTATAAGCGATTATGATAAGGCAATCAGCTTGTTTCCTGACCCAAAGTATTACAACAACCGCGGCGTTGATAAAGCATTGATGGGCATGTATCAATCAGCTATTTCTGATTATTATCAAGCACTACGACTAAAGCCAGATTATGGCGATGCCATGTTTAATATGGGCTATAGTTTTTACGAGCTTGGTGTAAGTGATTCTACTTGTCATTATTTGCAAATGGCTGCCAATCTTAATCACGATATGGCTACACGTATCATGAAAGAAGTTTGTAAAGAAGGAAGTTCGGATTCAAATTAATTATTCAGGCCGTTTTATTAATTCTTATATATCAAATTAAAAACCAAACAAAACAAAGCAACATGAAAAAAGTGATGATTCTTTTAGTTGCAACCGCCTTTACGGTTGCAGGAGCTACAGCCCAAACCACATTCCCCAATGCCGCTAAGGGAGAAAAAATGTCGAGCCGTGGCGCTGATCCAAACATCAAAGCTGATAAAGCTTCCGTAATGAAAGAAACGCCCAACATTTTTGTTAAACCATCAGATAAAGCAACTTCTGAAACAGAATCGCGTGGTGCAGCTGGAACATGTACAGTTATTTTTGATAACTGGACCAAGTATTATGTTGATTGCTATACCAACGGTTACTATTCTGGTTATGCAGCACCTTGGGGCAAACTATATGTGTATGTTTCCGGTGGAAATACTTCTGCATACGGTGTTGCTACATTTACTGACGGGTCGTCTCTTTATTGGGGGCCACTAACACGCTACTGCAGCAGTACCGACTGGACTGTTCAGTGGTATTAATCTTCAAAAAACGGCATTTACAGGTCCCCTGTAGAATTATAAAAATCATTCGTACAGGGGACTTTTCTTTAATATTAAAATTACATTCTTATGAAATGCATCAAACTTTTTCTTCTATCGTGTTTTTCAAGTTATATGATAGGAGCATATGCTCAATCAGTTGAACCTTATGACGCTATCGAAAATGCATTAGCCGGGTCTGTAACCGTGGCTGTTTATAAGACCGATGTTACAAAGAGACCATTGGGATTCAGAGGAGAAGGCGCTTCTGATAAGGCATACGAAAAGGCACTTGATATGGCCGGTGTTCAGAGTAGCGGCTCTGGATTTATCATTCAGATGAATGGAAAAAAATATGTGGTAACCAACGCCCATGTGATTGAAAAAGCTTCACTTGAGCCCGGAAGCATATATGTGTTTTCAATTACTAGAAAAAAATATGAGATGAAAGTAGTAGGAGGCGACTCCTTTTATGATATAGCAGTTCTTGAATTTATACAACAACCTGGTAGCGAAATTCGTGTTCTCGATTTTAAAATAGAAGAAACTCGCATTGGCGAAAAAGTATATGCCATCGGTAATCCTTTAGGCGAATATCCATATACAGTTACAGATGGAATCATTAGTGCAAAAAATCGAATTAGAGAAGGACTGACCGGAAAATTCGGATTCCTGCAAACTACTGCTACCGTTATATGGGGAAATAGTGGCGGCCCGCTTATTGACAGCAAAGGAAAAATTGCAGGCATCAATTCGCAGATTGCTTTTGCTTCTGCACCAACAGGCGAACAGATTTGGCAATCGCAAATCAATTTTGCTCTTGAAGCATCCCTTTCAAAAAGATTAATTAATGACATTATCACCAACAATGGTTTAGTTAAACGGGCTTATATTGGCATTGAATGTTCGCAAAAATATCGTTGGGAACGAATCAGTCAGAAACAAGGTCTTTGGAGGCGAGTTGATGATTGGCCTATTCTATCAGGTGTTGTAAAAAATTCTCCTTCTTATAACAGTTTATCTCCTTATATTGGAAATAGAATTGTTAAAGTAAACAATCAAGAAACAAGAACCCTGGAAGAATTATTAGGAGAACTGGAGGAGCACTTGCCAGGCAAAGAATTACAATTTACTTTTTTGAAAGACGGAAAAGAAGTGCCTGTCAGATTAAGTTCTCGTTTTCTTTCTACTAAAGATAATGAAGAAATTGCCAAACATGTGATGGAGCGCAATACGGATTTGAAAATGGATTATTCAACCGAGCAAGTTTCATTTACTTTTAATCCAACTCAATTATACATGAATCAGCAGCAAAAATTTCAGAAAGGACAAGGAAATAACGCAATAGCCAAATATTATGTACTGGCTGCCGGGCTTACCGGTGAAAATGTTTCTGAAATGTGGAAAGTGCTTAAATTGTCTGATCTTGGCACTTCACTACGATTATCAGGCATGAGTGGAGTTCTCGACTTTTATGTGGTAAGAGTAGGTGATGCTTCCAATAATGTTGAAAATTTTCGTTTGAATTTTTCAGGCAATGATAATGTCATGCAAAAAATGCTTTGGTATTAATTAATAATTAGAATATGAAACACCTACGTTTAATCATATTTGCTGTACTATCTTTTGTGATTTTATCTGCACATGCACAAAAAAAACATGCATTAATAATTGCCATTGGCGATTACGACAGCAGTCAGGGGTGGAATGATATCAGCTCCGCCAATGATGTACCTCTTATTAAACAATCATTGATTGGACAAGGATTCAAAGACGAAAACATTGCCATATTGCAAGATAAATATGCAACCAGCAAAGGCATTGATATTGCTTTGGATAAACTTACACAACGTGTAGGACCCAAAGATATAGTTGTTATTCATTATTCCGGGCATGGGCAACAAATACAAGACCTGAATGGTGATGAAAATGACGGATATGACGAAGCATTGGTGCCTTATGATGCACCACTTTTTGCACCTGATGATTATGACTTTTCTCGTCATTATTCTGATGATAAATTAGGTGAAAAAATATTTGCCATTCGTCAACGCGCCGGCAGAGACGGGCATGTGCTAGTAATACTTGATGCTTGTCATTCAGGTACGGCTACGCGTGGTGAGGGAAAGCGAAGAGGTTCGGATGTGAAATGTGAAAGAAAGGGGTATATGCCAACAGCCGGAAAAAATGATGATGACCTCATGAAGGAAATGGGAGGTAATACCAGAGGACAAAGCACGGGGCTTGCAAAATTTGTTCTCATTTCCGGATCAAGTGCATACGAAGTTAATTGGGAGTGTAAAGATGATAATGGAAAATCTGTTGGCTCACTAACATATTCTATTAGCAAGGCATTTGCAGATTTAAAATCAGGTAGTACCTATCGTCAGATATTCGCCAAAGTGATGGATATTATGGGTGTTAAAGCACCACGGCAAACACCCGTAATTGAAGGGGATATTGACTTTGTGATATTTAATGGAACGCTGGTCCCTCAACACGTATATTTTGAAATTGTTGAATCGAATGTTTATGATCACAGCAAGGTTAATGTTAGAGGTGGTGCACTTACCGGTTTGAATTTGGGCGATAAAGTAGGTTTTTATCCCGCTGGCACACAGCAAATCAGCAATCTAAAACCACTTTTTACAGGTAAAGTGTCGTATGCCGATCATTTTTCATCAACCATTCAACTGGATGCGCCAACTGAAGTAAGTAATAAATCATCATACTGGGTTTTTGTATTATCTAAGAATGTTGACAAGAAAATGCGAGTAGAATGTGATATTGATGATAAAAATGCATTAAAACTTATTCTCGACACGATTCGAAAGATGCCTCAGATTCAGTGGGTAGAAAAAGATGGAGATGTTCGAATCACGCATTTCACCCAAGCCAACAAAAACAGAAACATGGCTGTATTGTTTTTCCCTTCTGACAGTTCAGTATATTTAGAACAAACAGGAGCATTTACCTATTTAAAAAATGATGGAATTGCCCGGATGGCAGGAATGTTAAACGCCATATCTCAGGTTCAGTTTATCAAAGAGCTTGAATTTGAAGATAGCCAAACCAATGTTGATATAGAGTTAATACCTGTAAAGGCAAATGTTTTATCAACTGGTGGCTATGAGATTAAGGAAAAGCTCGATCCGGCAGCTGTATTTGGCGAGATGAAAATAGGTAGAGTTGCACCTTCCGACCAGTTCCTTTTTAAAGCAAAAAATACGGGCACACGTACTGCCTTTGTTAGCATCATTGGCATTCAACCTGATGGTAAAATGTATCCTGTGTTTCCTCGAACTAAACAAGAAGCTGTTGAATTTTCAGTTAATGTTGGACAGGAAAGAGAGTTCAGTTATTTGATTAAAAGCTTTTCGCCTCCTTTTGGCACCGAAACATTTAAAATTTTTGTATCAGATGTGCCAATAGACCTTTCACCACTTTTTATGAAACAAGATGAGATTATTGCATCGCGTGGCAGTATGGATATTTTGAATGGATTACTTACTGATTACAGAACCGGCACACGTGGTGCTGATGGCGAATTGGGTATTAGCACAAATGCATCCGGATCAGTAAAACAAATTACAATCCGTGTTGACCCTAATCTGAAGAGATAATATGTAAAAAAATCCTCTTATGAAGCGTTTTTTGTTACATGCATTTTTCTGGGTTGCATTGCCCGGAGTACTGTTGGCGCAACACAATGGGAGCAAAGGAGCAGAAATTATTTCTGGCCATTCTGCTATGTCGGTAAGAGGAAATACATATGCTCTCATCATTGGAATTTCGGAATATGCCGATCCGCTGATGCCTTCTTTAAAATATGCGGATGATGATGCAATGGCCTTTAAAAATTTTCTCATGTCGAAGGCCGGTGGCGATATAAAAGATACTAATATTCGTATTTTTTTAAACAAAGATGCTACAGCTATGAATATTTCTCAAAAGGGGATTCGTTGGCTGATGAATAAAGCAAAAAATGAAGGAGATAGGGTGTATATCTATTTCTCAGGTCATGGCGATGCGACTAGTGAAAGTGAAATGTTCTTATTGGCTCATGATGTGATTGCCGATTCTTATTCCTACTCGGTTCACGGAGCATTGCAAATCTTTAATCTTAAACGTAGAATACTGGAGCTAACTGCACGCAAAGTTGAAGTGGTTTTAATTACGGATGCTTGCCGAACCAATGAGTTACAAAAGGGTGTCAATGTTCCGATATACTATACCAAACGCATCATGGAAGAAAATGTAGGCGAAATCCAGTTTATGTCATGCTCTGCCAACGAAAGTTCATATGAAGACAAACGATGGGGAAACGGGCGAGGTGTTTTTTCATATCATTTGATTGAAGGTTTAATGGGATTGGCCGACGAGAATAATGACTTACAAGTAACCGTTTATGAACTATACAAATATGTAAACGAACAGGTAAGAAAAGACCGAACAGATCCTGTTACAAAAAGGCCACTACAACGCCCTGCTTTTTGTTGTTCTGAAAATGAATATGATGTATTGGCTATTGTTGATTCCGATACAAAAGAACAACTACTTGCCTCCAAATCCAATCAAAGAGAGATTTCTGGTAATACATTGGCTATGGGGAAAGGCATTTCGCTTATCACATATTCCAATGATACTATATTACTTCGGCTTTATAACCAGTTTCGTAGTGCTATAAACAGTAATAACCTGATAAAACCCGAAAAGGATAATGCATTATATTATTATCGTCAGATAGAATCCATGCCGGAAGCTCAACCTTATCTTGATGATTTGAAAATTGACCTCATCGCTTCACTTTCAGTACGTGGCCAACAAGCTATTGAGGTGTATCTTAAAGGAGCTGATTCATTATTCCCAGCATCATATTTTTCTGAAGCATCTGCTAATTTTAGATATGCATTATCTCTGATTGATAAAACCGATGAATATTATCCTATTTTTCTTTCTCGCCAACTTTTTCTCGAAGCCAAATCATATGCCGGTGAAAATAAATACAGGGAGCAGGCCTTCAACCTAATGATGCGAGCCCTGCAAATGGACACATCGCAGGCATATATTCATAAAGGGTTAGGTGATTTGTATTACAGTTTCCGCACTTATGATAAAGCAATGATTTATTACCAGAATACCATCCGATTAGCTCCAAGATGGCATGTTGCATACGATGATCTGGCAGGTTTATATCTTGATCGCGGACAATACGATTTAGCAATAAAATATTACCGAATGTCATTTTCATTGGGTAATAATCTAAGTTCGCTTCATAATATCGGAGTTTCGTTTTCGTACAAAAACGAAAATGATAGCGCCATGTATTATTACAACAAAGTATTATCTACAGATTCTAGTTATATATATTCTTGGCTTGGTTTATATTATATGCATAAACAAAATGCCGATGAAGAAAAAATGATCAAATGTTTGCTCAAAGCATATTATTCCGATACAACTCATTTCCGCACACTGATGTATCTTGGTGATTATTATTTCCAGCAGGAAAATTATAAAGATGCTTACGAATGGTTTGATTACTGCTCAAATTTTTATCCATCAAGTGCCGAAGTAGCAATGTGGAAAGGGTATATGAAAGAAATGATGAAAGATTACTCGAAAGCCATTTCATTTTATCAAAGTGCAATTCACCTCGATAATTATTATACGCCGGCATATAAGCAAATGGGTATATTATTCAATGAGTTGAATAGATATGATAAAGCAATTCCTTATCTTAATAAGCCATTGCAGTTTGACACTGAATATAATCCTTCCATCCTTGCATTTGCATATTACAAGCTTAATTATATTGATTCAGCCATAGCCATGCTAGATATATCATTGCAGCGAAACCCCCATGATGGATATGCGCTGAATTTGTACGGATATATTTATTCTGAAAGAAATGATTGGGAGAATGCGCTACGCATGTATAAAACTGCATTAGCAGTTAATCCTCAGCATGCAGATTATATTAGCAATTCTGCACTATGCTATTATGAATTAGGTATTATTGATTCATCTGCTACCTTATATCAATATCTGCAGCGACTATATCCGCAGATGATTGACGGATACAAGGGATTATGGAATATCAATTATTACCTTCTTAAGAACTTTGAAGAAGCTTCTCATGTTATGAAAATTGCACTAGATCAAGGCGTGGATGCGTATGAATGTATCCCATATATAATCTATTCAAAGTTGGCCATGCATGACTATCAAGGGGCAATAGAATCAGCCAACGAACTTTCATGGCGCTACCCCAACAACTTATATCTTCATTTATTCTACCGCTCGGTGATTGATGCCACACAAAAAGATGAGCAAAGTTTTTGTCAGCATTTACAAAAAGCTTTGGAAAGCGGATTAAGTTGTGAATATTTAAGGCCCGGACGGATTTCAGCATTAGATGAAATGTTGAAGCGAAAATCTGCTATTAAAATACAAAAAGCATATTGTCGTTGATGCAATTTGCCATTTTGTGTATATGGGTTAATAAATTTAATCCCAATATCACCTAACGCTTTTATACAATTCATTAATTTCGTAGCATAAGTTTGAATTATGGCATTAATAAAATCTATTTCAGGCATTAGAGGAACAATTGGAGGAAGGGCAGGAGATAATCTGACGCCTGAAGACGCAGTTCTTTTTGCAGCAGCATATGCAATGTGGCTAAAATCAAATCATGATATTGATAATATTAGAGTAGTGATTGGGCGAGATGCCCGCATTTCAGGTCCTATGATTAGTCAACTTGTAACTCAAACGCTGGTTGCATGTGGTATTGATGTAATTGATCTTGGCCTAAGTACTACCCCTACTGTAGAAGTGGCTGTTCCGGATTTTCATGCACAGGGCGGAATTATTATTACAGCCAGCCATAATCCCAAAGAATGGAATGCATTGAAATTGCTTAATCAGAAAGGAGAATTTATTTCATTCGAAGAAGGAAATAAGCTCATTCAAATTGCCGATCGAGGGAATATACTATATGAACATGTTGATCATCTGGGGCAGATACAATATATTGAGAATGGGTATATTGATGAGCATATTGAAAAAATTTTGGCATTACCGCTTGTCAACATTCCACTTATCAAAAAATCCAGATTCCGCATTGCTGTTGATGCGGTCAATTCAACAGGAGGAATTGCCATTCCTCGTCTTCTAAAAAAACTCGGCGTAGATTACATTTATGAACTTTACTGCGAACCCAACGGGCATTTCCCACACAATCCAGAGCCCTTGCCTGCACATCTCGCCGATTTATCTTATTGGGTTGTTCAAGAAAAATGTGACCTTGGTATAACAGTAGATCCTGATGTGGACCGATTAGCCATGGTTTGTGAAGATGGCAGTATGTTTGGCGAAGAATATACACTCGTAGCTGTGGCCGACTATATTCTTGAGCATACTCCTGGCAATACTGTTTCTAATTTATCGTCAACACGTGCGCTTAAAGATATTACCGAGCAAAAAGGACATAGATACGAGTCGGCTGCTGTTGGAGAAGTAAACGTAGTAAAAAGAATGAAAGAGATTCATGCTGTTATTGGTGGCGAAGGAAATGGCGGTGTTATCTATCCCGCTTTGCATTATGGGCGTGATGCTCTTGTTGGCATCGCATTGTTTTTAAGTCATCTTGCTCATAAAAAATCAACTGCTTCATCTCTTCGTGATAGCTTTCCGGCCTATGTAATTTCAAAAAATAAAATCGAATTAACAGCAGATATTCCATTAGATTCGCTCCTTGATAAACTGGCCTTACATTATGCTCATCATCCAATCAATACAGAGGATGGATTACGTATTGAATTTGAATCAGGATGGGTTCATTTGCGCAGATCTAACACTGAACCCATTATTCGCATTTATGCAGAATCCAAAAATGAGAAACAAGCCAATCAGTTAGCTGAAGAAATCATAACGCAAATTATTGAACTTAAGACAAACATTGCGACATCATGAGTCGTGGCTTGGAAATACTTTTTTTAGGAACGGGAACATCTCAAGGGGTACCTGTAATTGCTTGCCCTTGTTTAGTTTGCAAATCAAAACATGTACATGATATAAGATTGAGAAGCTCTATTCTGGTACGTTCAGAGAATACCTCAGTAGTGATTGATACCGGCCCCGACTTTCGGCAGCAAATGCTCATACATAACATTACAAAACTTGATGCCGTTGTTTTTACGCACGAACACAAAGACCACATTGCTGGGTTAGATGACATCAGGGCATATAATTATGTACAACAAAAGAATATGCCTGTTTATTGCACACGGTTGGTAGAAACAGCTATCCGACGCGATTTCTTTTATGCATTTTCTGAATCTAAATATCCGGGTGTGCCAGAAATGGATATCATACCTATTGACGAAAAGAATTCATTTCAAATTGGCGATATTCCCTTCGTCCCCATTCGTGTTTTTCATCATCGCCTTCCCGTTTTAGGATTTCGTATCTATGACTTTGTTTATATTACAGACGCAAACAGTATTCCTGATGATGAATTAGAGAAATTAAAAGGAGCTCGTATTGTGGTATTAAATGCTTTACGGAAACAAAGCCATATCTCACACTTTAACCTTGAACAGGCGCTTAGCATTATGGAATATATCAAACCCGAATATGGATATTTTACACATATAAGCCATTTGATGGGATTGCATAATGAAGTGGAGGCGGAACTTCCATCCCATATTCGACTTGCATATGATGGAATGAAATTAGCTATTTAATTATTCAGCACCGGCTTCTTCTGCAGCCAAAAATCTTTCAGCTTCAAGGGCTGCCATACAACCCGTACCGGCTGCGGTTACAGCTTGTCTGTAAACTTTATCCTGAGCATCTCCGGCAGCGAAAACACCCGGAATTTTGGTTTGTGTGGTTCCAGGTGTAGTAATTAAATATCCGCTTTCGTCCATATCAAGCCAATTCTTAAAAATATCAGTATTCGGCTTATGACCAATAGCTACAAAAAATCCGGTTACGTTCAATGTTTTCTCTTCGCCTGATAAGTGGTCTTTCACCAATATGCCGGATACAGAATCTTCTCCAAGAATCTCAACCGTCGAGTGATTGAACAATACTTCAATATTAGGAGCATTGAGCACTCGTTTTTGCATAATACGTGAAGCACGAAGTTCATCACGACGAACCAACATATACACCTTATTACAGATTTTTGACAAATATGCAGCTTCTTCACAAGCAGTATCGCCACCCCCTACGATGGCAACATCTTGGCCTTTGAAGAAAAATCCATCGCAAACGGCACAAGCCGATACTCCATGCCCGTTCAGACGTTGCTCTGATTCTAAGCCCAACCACTTGGCCGACGCTCCTGTACTTATAATTACCGTTTCAGCAAATATTTCCTCACTTTCATCAATGGTAATTTTAAAAGGACGTTTCGAAAAATCTACTCCCGTTGCCAGTCCATAACGTATATCAGTTTGAAACCGCTCTGCTTGTTTTCTGAAATTTTCCATCATTTCGGGTCCCATTATCCCTTCTGGGTATCCAGGAAAATTTTCCACTTCGGTCGTAATCGTAAGTTGTCCTCCGGGTTGTGAGCCGGTATAAAGTACAGGTCTTAAACCGGCGCGTGCTGCATAAATGGCGGCTGTGTAACCTGCAGGTCCGGAGCCCAATATCAAACATTGAATCGGAGATTGTTTTTCCATGCTCATGAATTTTTTTGTGCAAATATCTTAATATTTGCCGTTTTGCAAAGTAACATTAGTAACACCTAAAATAGAAAATTGCTTTAGCGAATCAGGTTCACATGCCCCATGAAACGATATATCTTTGCTTCATCGTCTTTATAGAAGATACGATATATATATATTCCAGGCGGACAGGGTTCGCCTTCATAAGTACCATCCCAAGGTTTATCAGGCGATGTACCATAATACATTCGTTGACCCCATCGATTGTACACATGCACTTCAATATGCTTCCCAACTAGGTTGTTGCCTGATGGGAAAAATGTTGGGTTTAACTCATCACCGTTAGGCGTAAAGGCATTGGGGATAAATATCAAACTTTGTGGTTTAATTTCAATGGTTTCGGTAACTGTAGCAGTACAACCTAAATAATTCCAAACCTGTAGCGTAACATCAAAAAAACCAGATTCTTCAAATTCAAAGTAGGGGTTTTCTTCGGTTGATGTACCAAAACTGGCAAAGTTCCATTGATAATTGACAGCATCAGCAGAGGATGTATTAATAAAATTGACCATAGGTTCGGAAATCAATGCCGGTTGGGGCGTTGCGTAGAAAGAGGCAATGGGGCTAGGTGTAGCGGGAATAAAAGCTGAGGCGGATTTTGTACAGCCATTTATATCGGTTACTATAACTTGATAATTGCCTCCGGTGGCCAAAGTAAATTCAGATTGATCACCATTGCTCCAGGTATACTGTGCATACGGCCCATTATCAACGCCAACAGGAATGGATGTTCCTTCACAAAATGGCTGAATACCATTAATAGCCGGATAAAGAATCACCTCTGTAGTTTGAAATGGGGCAGATGTGCCTGTGCATCCATTGGCATCTGTAACCGTTACAGTATAGGTGCCACTACCTCCGTAAAGTGTGATATCAGCGTTTGTAGAGGCATTCGACCATGCATATTGGGCGTATGGAACACTTGTATTTAAAGTATTAGGACCACCTTCGCAATAAATTGACAGTCCCTGAATTATTGGAACAGGTAATGAGTTTTCAACCACATCAAATGCCTGTGATGAATTAATACATCCATTGGCATCCGTAACTGTTACTGTGTATGAACCTGCTTGCACGTAGGTATTAGCGGTAATAGCTCCTGAACTCCATTCATACGCCGAATAAGGAGTTGTTGTTTGCAACTGCACACTATCACCTATACAATATTCAGTAAGCCCTGAAATAATGGGTTGTGGAAGCGGATTTTCAGTAACTGTGAATGCTGGCGAATTCCCAGTACAACCATTGGCATCAGTTACTTGCACGGTATATGAGCCGGCAGTAACATCTATACTTGAAGTTGTGGCGCCATTCGACCACTGGTACGATGCGTAAGCGTTGGTAGTGCTTAGCGTAGTATTATTGCCAGCGCAATATTGGTTATTGCCTGTGACGGTAGGAGTTAGGTTTGACATGGTAACTTTTACTGTGTCGGTAAATGAAAAACCACCGCATGAAGAATATGTATATTTAATTACATAGTTTGTTGTGGTAGTAGGTGTTGTGGTAAGTGATGTCCCTGTGCCTATCACAGTAGGATTACCTGCAACAAACCATTGAAATGATGAAGCCGGAGGAATTGTGCCTAAAATGGTTGGGTTGAAAGGTATATTGGAGATGGTATAATTAGCACCATTGGGTGTGAATCGCTTGCCATCATTAGTAGCCACCCATTGATTCGGGAAATTGCGACCTGGTACAACGGCAGCCAAAGTCCCTGTTGAGTTATGCAGCCCATGGATGGCATATCCGCTATTCCAACTGGCACAAAGAGGTTTATTGGCAATATGGGTTTCGATTACATTAGTGCTTTCGTAGAGCTTTATTTGAGAGCCATAGCAAAAACTTGTTCCGCAGCTAAACATACCCACATCAAGATATTCAACAATAAACACACGATTGGGCGCCGTTCCAAATGTTTGATAACGAATGATATCGTTAGCAGGGGTTAGATTTGGATTAATATCTTGCCAAGGTGCCATAATGGCGTTTATGGGAAGTGAAGGATTAGGAATCCCACTTGAAATTGACCAGGGCGAATATCCATTAGCATTAGCTAAATTGAAAGTAATATAACCATTTGAAGTTACTACGCATTGAGTGTAATTAATCCCATAAAATGTAAATGTAAAACCAATATTGATGACCGGAGAACTGCAATCATCGCACGACATGATATTGGGGATTTGCGTTTCGGGTCCTGCAGCAGGCATGCCTGGATTTATAACTGCATCTAGTGTTACCGATGTGCCTGGACAAACACTCAGATTTGGCCCTGCATCAATAGGTTGCGCCCACAAATCTATAATGGAAAGAGCCAAAACAACAAAAAAGGATAGTATAAGATTTTTCATAAATTTGGGTGCATGATAATTAATCAACTCACAAATTTATCACTTTTCTCCTTTCTGTGCAAGAAAAATTCAAAAAATCATAAAATTGAAGTAACAGAAAACACTCATTTCTATTCTGTTGGAATGATTATTAATATTATGTAGTGTTTGACAATCACATTCCATTTAAACCAAACATTAGAGCATATGATTTGTTAAATACACAATCGTTTTATCTTTCCTTGCCACAATGGCCATCTCATCAAGGTTTGGATATTATTTTTCCAAATACAAACGCAGATAATCTGTTATTTTCTGCATCAAATGAATGCGGTCTTTTCCTGTTACGTTATGCTTATGGTCTGGATAAACAAAGAAGTCAACTTGACGACGTTTCTTAATACAAGCATTGATAAATTCCAAGCTATGTTGCATCACAACCACATCATCCTGTGCGCCATGTATCACCAATACGTGGTCTGCTAATTCTCCGGCTTTTTCCACAACGCTGGTTTGCTTGTATCCGTCCGGATTTTCGTTGGGTGTATCCATATAACGCTCGCCATACATTACTTCGTAATATTTCCAGTCAGTAACAGGCCCACCGGCTACTGCAGCTTTAAATATGCCCGGATGATGAAGTACTAATGACAATGTCATAAATCCTCCAAAACTCCACCCATGTAATCCAATTCGTGTGGTGTCAACGTAACTCAAAGAACGAAGATAATTGATGCCTTGCATCTGATCCTCCATTTCATGTTTACCCAATTGGCGGTGGATGACACTTTCAAATTCAAACCCTCTGTGAGCAGAACCACGATTGTCAACCGTAAATACAATATAACCCTGTTGTGCCATATAAAACTCCCACAATCTTGCACCTGTGAGCCAGCTATTAGTAATCAATTGTGCATGCGGGCCTCCATACACGTACACAATTACCGGATATGTTTGCATGGGATTAAATGAAGCGGGCTTAATGATTCGTGCATTGAGCGGTGTTTTGCCATCGGCAGCTGTTAGTGTCAGTAGTTCGGCTTTGGGCAGCTGATAATCTGTTAAAGGATTAGTAGAAATTACCGGGCTGTAGGAGATTTTCTTGTCGCGGTCATGAAACGTATAGGCCGACGGCAAATTAGCAGACGAATACTGGTCAAAAACAAACCGACCGCTGCTATTAATACGGCAATCGTGTGTACCCGGCTCAGTAGTGATGGTTGTAATCTTTCCGTTTGATAATGATACACGACATAGCTGTCGGTCTAAGCCCTGATTATCGGTACGGATAAAAAACAAATGCTCTTCTTTTTCATCCACGCCTTTAATTTCTGTAACTTCCCATGCGCCTTTTGTTAATTGACGTATGAGTTTCCCATCGGTTTGGTATAGATACAGATGGTTAAAGCCATCGCGTTCGCTTTGCCAAACAAACTGATTGGGGGTTTTTGTAAGAAAATACATGGGGTTTTCAGGCTCCACATAGCGATCATTTTTTTCTTCAAACAGCGTATGTGTTTTTTCACCCGAACCTACATCATAGCAATTTAGCTGCAAATGATTTTGGCCACGATTCAGTAACCCTATATATACAAATTTTTCTGAAGGATCCCAGCTGATGGCAGTTAAGTATTGGTCGGTTGGTGATCCGGTATTTATGTAAACTGTTTTGCCTGTGGCTAGGTTATACACGCCCAAAGTAACTTCTTCGCTGGTCATGCCAGCCATGGGATATCGAATTGGGCTGTGCTCGGCTATACGTGGTTGCGTTTGTACTAGTGGATATTCTGTTACCATGCTTTCGTCTTTTCGATACCAAGCAATATAATTGCCTTTGGGCGACCAAAATATGCCTTTATGTATGCCAAATTCTTGGCGGTGTACATAATCGCTACCATGAATAATACCCGGATTGGTATCATTGGTAATTGCAACTGGTGGCTGATCATCTTTTGAATAATAGAGGTTATTGCCTAAAGTAAATGCAACATGTTTGCTTGAAGGATGAATATCAATATGTTCAGCTGAAGGGTCTAAACGTATCTTGTATGAAATTTTTTTTCCCCCTACGTGTACAAAGTACACATACCCATCATGATCGAAATAAATATGTTGCGCATCGGCCCATTCATATTGATAAGGGAATGATCCAAGCTTTTCTTTTTTCTCGGCCATCATCATCATGTCGAGATCGCTTATATCAAGTAGTGTAATAGGGGTTGAATGATAGGGTGTGATGGCCTGCATGGCCGAAAAATTGTGTAAGAAGACAAGGGTATCGGTGTTTCCTTTAAAGCCCGACACAAAAAGCGATTTGGGCCTAAACTTACCCCACTGTCCTGTAACTGCATCCTCCAGCGACATTTTCTTTTGAGCAAATCCGTTGGATATAGATAATAATATAACAACAACAACAACTAAATAATTTCTCATAATCACATTATATGAAACGAAGATAATCAAAACAGAATAATTGAAAATTTATCATAAATAAAATATAGCAATATGTTTGAATTTTGAAATATTTAAAAAGAGAGAAATACTCATCAGTAAGTGCATTTTTCATCATTCTTATTAAGTATTTAAGTTATTAGTTGAATGGTATGATGGATTTTGATACATTTGAAGCTAATGATGATGATTACAACTTAGTTTTTACACCCAAAAAAATAAATCAGAATTATGAAATTAGGTGCATTCTCAATTAGTATTAGTGTGAAAGATTTGGTCAAGTCAAAAGAGTTTTACGAGAAATTAGGATTTAGTGCTTTTGCTGGAAGTATAGAACAGAATTATATCATAATGAAAAACGAAAATGCGCTCATTGGGCTTTTTCAAGGAATGTTTGAAGGCAATATTTTAACTTTTAACCCCGGTTGGGATGAAAATGCCAATAATATTGAAAACTTTGATGATATTAGAGAGATTCAAAAGCAATTAAAAATCAGTGGACTTTCACTTACTAGTGAAGTTGAAGATAATACAAGTGGGGCTGCAAGTATTATGTTGACAGACCCTGATGGTAATATGATTTTACTGGATCAACATCGTTAAATCGTAAGTTAAATGAAAGCTGAAGGAAAAACTGTTGAAGAAATTCTGATGAATATACCCGAAGATAGGGCAGAGCCGTTTAACAAACTTCATGACGTTATTATGAGAAATCTGCCTAAAGGATTTGAAGCGGCCATTAGTTATGGCGGTTTGGGGTATGTGGTTCCGCATTCAATTTATCCGGCAGGGTATCATTGCAAACCATCTGAGCCCTTGCCATTCGCAGGTATTGCATCACAAAAAAATTCCATAAACTTTTACCATATGGGAATGTATGCCGATCCGAAACTTTTTGATTGGTTTGTGTCTGAATATCCCAAATATTGCAATCAAAAATTAGATATTGGAAAAAGTTGTGTCCGATTTAAAAAATTTGAAGAAATCCCTTATAAACTCATTGGCGAATTAATGAAAAAAATGAGTGTAAAAGATTGGATTAATATGTATGAGAAGGATTTAAGAAAATAATACAGAGGACACAGATATTGGATAATTGTTTTTGCCTTTGATCGTCTTAATGTAATGCAAAGATTGCATACAGAATATTTATACCAAATCAATATCGAATTGCACCAAATCAATAAATTCCTGTACACGTTCGTCTAATTCATTTTGATGTAGATCTGCTACGCGGTCTATACCAAACTTTTCAACACAGAAAGAGGCAACTGCCGAACCATAGATAACAGCACGTTTCATATTATCAAAAGATAAGTCGTTGGTGCCTGAGAGATATCCGATAAATCCACCGGCAAAACTATCGCCTGCGCCGGTTGGGTCAAATACTTCTTCAAGCGGTAGTGCTGGTGCAAAAAATAATTTGTTTTCGTGAAAGAGAAGTGCGCCATTTTCTCCTTTCTTAATAACAAGAAAGCGAGGCCCCATTTGCATGATTTTACGCGCTGCTTTGATGAGTGAATATTCTTTGGTAAGCTGTCGTGCTTCTTCGTCATTAATAGTAAGTACATCCACACGGCTTATCATATCCATTAAATCATCCCAAGCGGTATCCATCCAAAAATTCATGGTATCCATCATGACTAATTTAGGGCGTTGATTCATTTGTTGCAAAACTTTGCGTTGCAACGAAGGCATGAGATTGCCAAGCATCAGAAAATCGGCATTGCGTGATGCTTCGGGTACAATAGGATCAAATCCTGCAAGTACATTAAGTTGGGTGTCTAATGTGTCGCGGCTGTTCATGTCAATATGATAGCGACCTGCCCAAAAAAATGAATTTTCGCCTTTCTTGATTTGGAGACCTTCTGTATTGATATTTCTACGAGCAAACTGCTGAAGTCCGTTTTGAGGAAAATCTTCGCCTACAACCGAAACCAAACGAATATCAGGACAAAAAAAAGAAGCAGCTAATGCAAAATGCGTGGCTGAGCCACCAATGATACGTTCTGCTTTGCCAAAAGGCGTTTCGATGCTATCTAAGGCAACTGTACCAACAACCAATAAACTCATGTGTCTAATATTTTGCGCCAAACCTACACATTTTTTTGGTAGGAAAAGTCAGGAATTATATTCACTTTTGGCAATGAATCATTACAATGTATATTCATGATTGCGCATTACAAACAGTTTATCGGACAATATGTAGATCAGGCCCCCTCGCCATTATCCAACTGGCTGCACGGAAAAATCCTTGACATTTCAGAAAAAGGTATTACCCTCGAATTTGAAGTTCGTAAAGAAATGACCAATCCCGTGAATCTGCTCCATGGCGGTATGATGGCTGCCATCATTGACGATATGGTAGGCATGACATTGTTTGTTACGGGTGTAAAATCATTTTATGCTAGCATCAACCTGCATGTTGATTTTGTATCAAACGTGCGTTGTGGCACATCAGTAATTGCAACCAGTGAAATTATAAAAAAGGGTAGCCGCATCATGTTGGTTGCATGTAACCTATACGGACCTGACAAAACATTATTGGCTAAAGGTTCCTCAAATTTAGTGATGACAGAAGGTTCAGATTATTCACAATCGGTTGCCTAAATATAATTTGATATATGAAACAAATAACATCTGATCAGTTTATACGCTTGTTGCGTTTGTTGTCTATTTTTATGGCGGCTTCATTATTGACTTTAGCTTTTGTTTTTTCAGTATTAGTAGTCATGCGCCCACCCGAATCTTCAGAATTGTGGATGCTGAGGTATATTCCCTATTTTGTATCATTTATTTCTATACCAATGTCTGTTTTTATTTTCAGACAAACGATAGGCAAATCAAAGGGTGGCACGTTGGCTCAAAAACTTAAAATGTATCGGACAGCATATATTATGCGTTTGGCATTAATTGAAGCGCCGGGCCTAATGGCTGTGGTGTTTTTTTATATTACCACCGACTGGATAACGCTAATACCTGCATTCTTATCGGCATTTTTCCTGTTGGGCCGGTTGCCTTCAGCCGAAAAAATTATTGATGAATTATCGCTAACAGGTGAGGACGCAGAGAAGATGTTGCGCCCTGACGAGATCGTGATGAGCTAAATATTGAAGGGCTGGCGGTTTTTTTTATATATCATGCAACGATTTGTTAAATAATTATATCTTTGCAATGAACCTCATGTTTTGTACCTATGAATGTATTGATACGTAATGTCGTAATTACCTCACTTATCCTATTCAGCCAAACCTTATTTTCGCAAGCTCCCGGATGCCCGAATGTGAGTGCAGGAACTGACATAAACTTGGCATGTGGCGGATGCACGAATTTAACAGCTGTGCCATTTGATGTAGGCGCCACTACTTCATACAATGCCACATCGGTGCCGTATGCCCCTCCTTATCCATATAATGCCGGCAATCAAATTTTTGTGGGGCAGGATGATATTTGGAGCGGTGTTATTTGGCTGCCTTTCAGTTTTTGTTTCTTTGGTAATGAATATACGCAGATTGTAGTAGGGGCTAATGGGTTGATTTCTTTCAATACGGCTTATGCAAATCAGTTTTGCCCTTGGAGTTATTCTGATTCAGTCCCCAGTGCTAATTTGCCATTAAATTCAATTTTTGGGGCTTATCATGATATTGATCCTTCCGTCTGTGGAAGCATTTATTATGCCATACTGGGAACTGCGCCTTGTCGAACTTTTGTGGTAAATTATGACCAGGTATGTCATTACGAATGTAATAGCTTAAAAACAACCCAACAGATTGTGTTATATGAAACCACCAATGTGATAGAGGTGTATATTCAAAACAAACCTACTTGTGGTTTATGGAACAGTGGTAATGCCATTGTTGGGATACAGAATTCTACTGGTACTCAGGGTTACACACCTAATGGGTATAATACAGGCGGTTGGACAGTATCAAACATGGGATTTCGATTTACGCCGAATGGCGCGCCGGCTTATACCCTTGAATGGTATCAGGGGCCAACTTTATTAGCCACTAATACGCCAACCATAAATGTGTGCCCATCCACCAGTACTATGTACACGGCAAAGGTTACATACAATACCTGTAATGTGGCAAGTGTAGTAACTGTAACTGATGATGTATGGGTAAACGTAACCGGCATACCGACAGGTGCCAATAGCAATAGTCCGATATGTGAAGGGCAGACATTACAACTTCAATCACAAGGTGGATATGTATCCTACCAGTGGTCGGGGCCAAACGCATTCACATCGAATCAGCAAAATCCAAGTATTCCTAATGCCACAGCTGCCAATGCAGGCGTTTATACTGTAACAGTAAATGATGGAACGGGTTCTTGTTCTTCAACGATATCTGTAGTTGTAAATCCGAATTTAGATCCTACAATCACGCCTGCTGGGCCATTTTGTAATACGGATCCACCGGTAAATTTGAGTGCAATTTCGCCCGGAGGTACTTGGAGCGCCACTTGTGGCGCATGTATAGATGCGGCTACAGGTCAGTTCAATCCTTCGCTTGCAGGTCCCGGTAACCATACGATTACTTATAACATTACAGCACCTTGCGGTGGCTCAGATACAGAAGTCATAACAGTTAATGATTGTAACTGTTTGATAACAAATTTTACAGCCAATATAGGCGCTTGCGACATAGCAACAGGTACATACAGCACCACAGGCGTGGTAGATTTTATTAATCCACCGGCTTCGGGGCAATTGGTTGTACAGGACTGTAATGGTGTGCAACAAACCTTTAATGCGCCGTTTGGTGCTAGTGTTAACTATACACTTAGTGGTCAGAATCCCAACGGAGCAGCTTGCTCAATTACGGCTACTTTTTCTGCAGCCCCCGGCTGCACTCAGAACTTAGCTTATACAGCGCCTATTTGTTTGTGTAATATGGATTCGCTTGGTGTTACATTGAATGCTTGTGATTATGCCACATCAACTTATGATATAACAGGAACACTTGTGTTTACATTCCCGCCCTCAAGCGGACAGCTTATTATTGAGGATTGTTACAATAATCAGGTGGTGTTTAATGCCCCTTTTGTGAGTCCAGTCAACTTCTCATTCCCGGGCACTCCGGCCGACGGGGCGCCATGTAGTGTCAATGCTTATTTTACGGCAGACCCTGCCTGTACGAATTCTATCAACTTTAATAATCAAGATTGCAGTTGTCCGGCATACATTGGCACGTATAATACCAGTATTATAGGCAATGGACAAAACAATTATGTGCTTTGTTATGGCGACCAGCTAGATATTACCAGCAATAACGATTATGTACACCCGGCCAATGAAGGAACAATTGGTGGTTGGACTTATGACCCAGGTATTGCTTGGCTGATTTATTCCTGTCCGCCTACTCCTAATACGGAGCCCATTGTTGACCCATGTTTTGTGGGGGTGTATAATACTACCGGCAATGGTAATTTATCCGACTTGAATGATTTGGCAGTCATTAATGCATTCCCTGTGGGTACATTTACTAACAGCACTGTATATTATGTTCCTATGACCATGTACAATTTCCCCAACTTGGTGTATAATGTAGATTGTTATGATCTGGGTGCGCCCATTACGGTTACATATCTGCCTGATATTATCACCAATGTAACTGAAGATTGTGTAGCTGGAACCGTAACTGTTCAGGTTTCGGGAGGATATGCTCAGGTGGTGGGTGGGGTATTTACTGCCTCAAATCTGAGTCCGGCGACAGCTGGATTTGCGAATACAACAACCGGCAATAACGGTACCATTGTGGTGAACAACCTGCAAGATGGTGATGTGTATAGTTTGACCATAACAGACGCCAATGGGTGTCCAGTGCAAATAAACGGAGGCCCCTTTACAGGTGCTATCACCGTAAATGTAGATCCGCAACCTGATGTATGTGCAGATGCACCTGCTATTCAGTTTACAACCACATCCACAGGTGGGTCGTGGAGTGCTACTTGCGGTGGTTGTATTGATGCAGCAAGTGGTGAATTTACACCTGCAACTGCTGGCGCAGGTATGCATACCATTACTTATACAGTAGCAGGCGCTTGTGGCGGATCAGGAAGTCAAACCATTACTGTGAACCCATTACCTAATCCCAACATTACCGGCGATTTGGTAATATGTCCGGGCGAATCTACAACCCTGACGGCGCAAGGCGGAAATGATTATGTATGGAATACAGGTGAATTATTGGCAGTTATTGATGTTAGTCCTGCTGTGAATACTACTTATACAGTTACAGTTACGGATGCCAATGGATGTGTTTCATCTGCCAGCGTAACGGTTGTGGCTGCTTCTGTTCCTGATGTGGGTTTCAGTGCCAACACTGTGATGGGGTGTGCGCCATTATGTGTAAACTTTACAGATATGACGCAAGTACAAGGGTCGAATATTGTAGCATGGACCTGGATGGTGGATGGCAATGCGATAAGTGCGTTGCAGAATCCTACATATTGTTTTCTTAATCCAGGCATGTATGACATTTCGTTGCAAGCTACATCGGCAGATGGGTGTGTGGCAACGCAGGGTATAAATGACATGATACAGGTATTTATGAATCCGATAGCTGATTTCTTTATCACGCCGTCCACCGTGCCACAAAGCAATCCTTTTGTGCAATTCACGGATGCCAGTTTGGGTGCTCCTGTATCGTGGTACTGGGATTTTGCCAATGGGAGCACTTCTGCCATGCAGAATCCATCATTTACCTATGCTGATACCGGAACCTATTGTGTAACGCTTACAGTAGCTACGGTCAATAATTGTCAGTCGTCTGTTCAGCATTGCTTATATGTATTCCCTGAAGTATTTATTTTTATCCCCAATACATTTACACCTAACGATGATAAATCAAATGACTTTTTTCAAGTGCACGGACAAGGTATTCAGGAAATCACGATGGATATTTTCAACCGATGGGGCGAATGTATATATACCACAACATCTTTGTTGGGATGGCCTGGAATGATTGGCAGCACAGAGACAATGGCCAAGCAAGACGTGTATGTGTATAAGATACGCATTGTGGATGTATTTAATGAGATACACGACTTTTATGGTCATGTGAACTTAATCAGATAAGAATTCTTTTTTGCAACAGGGATGGAAGCGGCAGCTTGCGCTGGAGCTGCATGAGCGTATGGGCGCAACTATAGCGGACAGCCCGGCCTCGGCGTGCGATGGCAAGAGTGAAAGAGCGCCGAGGGTTGCCCTAATATTTTGGATATTTATTACATTTATGCCAACATTTTTTTAACGCATGGCAGCGCAATGGATTATTATTGCAGGGGCAATTATTTTTTCCGGTTTTTTTTCGGGGATGGAGATGGCATTTGTTTCGGCAAATAAATATAAATTAGAAATTGAAAAGAGTAAAGTTGGATTGCAGTCGCGATTACTGGGTTTGCTGACACGTGAACCATCGCGATATATTGGCACTATGCTGATAGGTAATAACATTACGTTGGTAGTATATGGAATGATGACGGCGGTTGTGCTGGAGCCGTGGTTGAGCGGATGGATGATGCATATGTGGGGAAAGGTGAATGGCTTGTGGATGATTGTGATGCAAACCATTATTTCGACTATGGTGATATTGGTAACAGGAGAGTTTCTGCCTAAGGCATTTTTTGCAATAAATCCCAACCAGTCGTTGCGTCTATTTTTAATTCCGGCTACAGTATTTTATTATGTATTGCACGTGCCTGTGAGTTTTACGGTTTTTATATCTAAACGATTGCTGAAATATGTTTTTAGAGTGCCTATGCAGGAAGAAGAAATATTATTTGAACGCACCGATTTGAACTACTACCTCAGCCAAGTGAGTTTTGATGAGTCGAAGGAAAAAGAACGGCTGGATAATGAAGTCAAAATTCTTCAGAATGTGCTTGAATTTCCATTAACGCGAGCCCGTGAATGTATGATACCGCGTACAGAAATTGTAGCCATAGATATCGAAGCACCGGTTGAAGAGTTGGAGAAATTGTTCATAGAAACTGGTCATTCAAAAATTATGGTGTATCGTAACAGCATGGATGAGATTACCGGATTTGTACATTCATTCGAGATGTTTAAACAGCCCGAAAGCATTAAGCAAGTGATGCTTCCGGTGACTATAGTGCCCGAAACCATGTTGGTGAAAGATATATTAGCGATGTTTGCCCAGCAACATAAAAGTGTAGCAGTAGTTGTGGATGAGTATGGAGGGACTTCAGGATTGCTTACCACCGAAGACATCATAGAAGAAATTTTTGGAGAAATTGAAGATGAGCATGATGGCCCTAATCTTATACAACAGATTAATAGTGATGGCACCTATTTGTTTTCGGGACGTTTGGAGATTGATTATATCAACGAGGTATATCGTATGAATTTGCCAGAGAAAGAAGAATATAATACGTTAGCGGGTTTGATACTCGACATAGAAAAGAGCATACCAGAGGTGGGGAAAACCATTGAAACTGAGGGTTTTAGATTTACAATTCAGCGAGTTAGCGAAACCAAAATAGAAGAAGTGGTTGTAAAGCCCATAAAATCGTAAGATAAGGTGCGATAATCGTTTAGGAAAAGAAAATTATTGTATATTCGTGCCCTTATTAAAAAAAGTAAAATCATAACAGAATGGCAGTAATTGGCAGTATTCGCAAACGTGGTACTTTGTTGCTGATAGTAATCGGAGTATCCATGCTGGCATTTATTTTAGGTTCGAATATTTTCACGAATCTCTTTAACGAAGGGCCTGATAATGTAGTAGCGGTAATTGGCGGTAAGAATGTAAATATTGCCGAATATCAGTATAGAGTGGCTGATAAGGAAACATTAGTACAAACGCTAAATCCGCAGGCAGAAATTAATGAAATGCAGAGACAACAAATAGCTGATGAGGTTTGGAATGACATTTTGAATGAACGTGTGTTTTATAAGGAGTTTGAAAAATTGGGTATAGCTATTTCTGCTGCTGAGATGAATGATATGTTAGTAGGTCGCACACTGCATCCATTGATTATAAGCCAGTTTACTAATCAGCAAACCGGCGTTTTTAATGCGCAGGATGTAGCCAATTATGCTGCCCAGTTTGAAGATGAAAGCGCAATACCTGATGAAAATTTAGAGCAATGGCGTTCGGCGCGTATGTATTGGGCATATTTGCAACAAAGTGTTCGATTAGATCGGCTTCAGGGCAAATACTCTTCTTTGATATCTAAAAGTATGTATGTTACCAGCAAGGAAGCTGAATCGAATTTTAATGCAGCAGGCGACAGAGCCAATATTCGTTTTATTATGAAGCCGTATTCATTGATACCTGACTCAACCATTACATTGAGCGACGATGAGCTTAGAAGTTACTTCAATGAATTTAAATACCGATACAGGCAAAAAAAATCAAGAGCAATCAAGTATGTTGTTTTTGCCGGTATTCCTACAACTAAAGACACATTGGCCTTAGAAGCTGAGATGAAAAAGCTATTGGCTGAATTTAAAGAAACAGACGATGACACATTGTTTGTTCGCCAGAATTCTGATCAAAATCAGGATCCTGCATATTTCAAAAAGGGCGCATTGAGTCCTTACTATGATTCATTACTTTTTCAAACACCAATTGGTACAGTTGCCGGTCCGTATATTGACAATGGTTCGTTTGTGATTGCTCGTAAAATAGGAGAAAAAGAATCTTCTGACTCGGCCAAGGCGCGACACATTTTATTGCAGCCCACCAAACAGGAAGAGGTGGAACTGTTCAGATCGCTTCGTGACAGCTTATTTACTGTTTTGCAGAACGGGGGTGATTTTGCAAGTATTGCGGCTCAATATTCGGCTGATGAAAGCAATAAGAAAGATACTGGAAATTTAGGATGGTTTACAGAAGGCATGATGGTGCGTTCTTTTAACGATACTGTATTTTCGTCAAAAGCCGGTACTTTCAAAAAGGTTGATACTGAATTTGGATTTCATATCGTGTATATTCAGGCGATGACCAAGCCCAACAAAAAAGCATTGGTTGCTATGGTTTATAAGCAAATAGTTCCCAGCAACGAAACCATGCAAGAGGCGTATAACCAAGCATCAGACATGGCTTTTACCGATAAAACCCAAAAATCATTTGACCCTGATATGTATTTTGAAAAATACTGTCGCGATAAGAAGTTAGTTCCTAGAGATGAAAGCTTTATTACCGAGTCGAGCCGTGGAATTATGGGTCTTGACGATTCTCGTGATATTATCAAATGGGCTTTGATGTCGAAAAGAGGTGAAATCTCTGAAGTTTTTCAAAGTGGAAACAATTATGTTGTCGCATTACTTACAACTGTTCGCAGCGATGGTATTCCCAAATTAGAAGATGTTAGGAAAGATGTGGAGGTTGGAGCAAAGCGGCATAAGAAGGCGCTTCAGTATATTCAAGAATTTTCTCAAGCTATGAGCGGTAAAAATAATTTGGATGAAGTAGCTTCTGCCATGCAGCTGAATGTGAATCCTGCAACCGATGTTACCTTTCAATCATTCTTTATCCCCGGAGCCGGTGTTGAAACTGAATTAGTAGGTGCTGTTTTTGGCCTTAAGCAAGGCCAGCTATCAAAACCACTTGAAGGCAATAACGGAGTTTTTGTATTTGTTACCGACTTACTGAATCCCGCTCAAGGAACAGGCGATTACAGTTTTAACAAAATCCAACTTTTATCTCAGATTAGTTCCAGAGCATCAACAGATGCTATGGATGCAGTAAAATCAAGCTATAAAATTCAGGATAAAAGATACCTGTTTGATGTTAGATAAGTAGGAGCGTAACTCGCATACTTACCAGGTAGCTTCAACTTTTACGAACCGATTACCAGGCAACATTTTCAGGAAGAATCGTGTTAGTTTTCCATTTACATACCCCACGTATGTAATTACTGATTGCATTTCCTGAACGCTGTGCTTGTCAGTTTGCCTTGTTATATGTTGTTGATCGTTCATGATTCAAAATTATATGTTTGCACAGTTAATTAAAAAGACCATTTTTAATGCTTGTGCGTTGCAATACAAGCGAGAATATTACCCCATTAAAATATAAATAGCTCATTTTCAGATATTTTAATTCTAACATTTTTGATAGATTGTTGCATTTTTTATTTTACCCCTATATTGGTATCAAGTTCAAAAGGTTAACAAATAAGTTCAGGCTTGGGTTGGTTCATTAAACATCTTTAACAGCATGGCAAAACACCATGATACCGGAAAGAAAGGAGAAGAATTGGCTGTACAGTATTTGCGCAACAAGGGATATGATATCTTGCACACCAATTGGCGAATTGGACATAAAGAGATTGACATCATAGCACAGATAGGTAATGAACTGGTATTTGTAGAAGTGAAGTCGAGGCGTTCGTTGGCATTTGGTTCAGGAGATGAGGCCATTGATGAGCGCAAACAAAAACATATGCAAGAAGCCGCCGAGCGATATGTAGAACAATTTGACCTCAATCAAGAAGTTCGGTTTGACATCATTACAATTTTTTTTGCATTGGGGCAATATGAAATAGCGCATATACCCGGTGCTTTTTAAGGAATTTGCACGTACCTTTGAGCAAATTAAAATCATACATGATGCGAAATCAGCGAAATTCCAAATCCGGTCAGGGAGGCCGTTATGAAAAAAAGCGTACTGACAAACCACGAACAGAAAAGGTACATACAGAAAGAGCTCGTGCAAGTGAAGGCCGAACAGAACGTCAGGCAGGCCGTCGTAAATCGGAAACCGCAAAGTCAATTGATAAAAAAACAAGAAAGTTTGACGACAGGCGAAGTGTTGCCGGAAGAAGCGAAAAATCAGAACAACAATCATCTGCGCTGACGTATAAAAAAACGACAAAAGAAAAGTCCGAAAAAGGAGAATGGAAATCAACACGTCGAAAAACAGAAGGCGAGTCATCAAGAAATAGTCGACGAGTTGAAAAAGATAATTTCGAAAGGAATGTTAAGGGAAAGAAAGATGCAAGATGGGAAAAGAGTTCTCCATCAGCCGGTAAATTTAAAGTAAAGAAGAGCAGTGCTGCAAAAGAAGCAGATAGCATTCGTCTGAATAAATACATTGCCAACGCAGGATTTTGTTCGCGACGTGAAGCCGACACATATATTGCCAGTGGCGTAGTAACCGTAAATGGAGAAGTGATAACAGAGTTGGGATATAAGATTAAACCTGGAGACAAGGTATTATTTGGTGGACGACCGGTAATTGGAGAGAAGCCCGTATATATTCTGCTAAATAAACCTAAAGATTACATTACCACTTCAAAAGATCCGCAAAACCGTAAAACCATTTTTGATCTTTTGACAGGTGTAAAAGAACGCGTATTTTCGGTGGGCCGACTTGATAGAAATACAACGGGTTTATTGTTGCTGACCAATGATGGAATATTGGCCGATAAACTTATGCATCCGCGCCGCAAGGTTGTGAAGATTTATCATGTTGAGTTGGATAGAAAAGTTTCGAAAGAGCATTTAGACCAGCTTATGCAAGGAGTTGAATTGGAGGATGGTTTTTTTGCTCCTGATGTAGTATCGCCTGTAGAAGGTATGGATAAAAAACACATTGGTATCGAAATACATTCAGGCAAGTATCGAATTGTACGTAGGTTATTTGAACATTTTGGTTACAGGGTGGTGAAATTAGACAGGGTTTTTTATGGTGGATTGACAAAGAAAGGATTAACGCGTGGTCACTGGAGATATTTAGAATTAAGAGAAATTGGCATGTTGAATAAATTATAATCTCCTGATTTTGTTTAATTTTACTCGGTCTTTTGAGCAATAACTACAATCACTTGAAAATGGAATCAAGCATATGGAGATAGTAGGTACTATTATCAAACGAGCAATGGCTATTCGCACCACCGTGAATAAAGTGAGGCGAAAATCGGCTCCGGAGCGAGTCCAGAGAAAAACTCTATTGAAGCTATTGAGCAAGGCGCGTTATACTCAGTTTGGTCAAAATTTTGAATTTGAGTCCATGTTGATGGCGAATAATCCGGAAAAGCTTTTTCAACGAGTAGTGCCAATTTATGATTACAACAGAATATTTGATGAGTGGTGGCATAAGACATTGGCCGGAGAAGATGATGTATGTTGGCCTGGCAAAATAAGATATTTTGCATTGAGTTCGGGCACATCCGGTTCGGCGAGTAAATACATTCCCATTACCAGTTCTACCATGCGGTCAATGAAGAAGACCAGTTTGCGTCAATTGGTTTCGCTTGTTAATTATGGTTTGAATGAAGATTTTTTCACCAAAGGAGTATTGGTATTGGGAGGATCTACAGCGCTGCAAAATATGGGCAATTACTATCAGGGAGATTTAAGTGGTATCAATCAGTCCAAGATGCCATTTTGGACACAACCCTTTTATAAGCCCGGTAAAGAAATTGCCCGGCATACGGATTGGAATATTAAGATTGATGAAATAGCACGTAATGCACCCAAATGGGATATAGGGATGCTTACCGGAATTCCGGCATGGAATCAATTAGTACTTGAGCGCATCATTGAAATGCACGGCTTAAACGACATTCATGAAATTTGGCCCAATCTTCAGGTTTTTATTTATGGAGGGGTGGCGTTTGAGCCCTATAGAAAAAGGTTTGAGAAGTTATTAGGGAAACCGATTCATTATTTAGAAACATATTTGGCATCAGAGGGATTCATTGCCTATCAAAGTCGTAAAGATGTTAAGGGAATGGAATTGGTTCTTGACAATGGTATTTTCATGGAATTTATACCATTTAATGAAAATAATTTCAATTCTGACGGTACATTAAAATCGCATCCCGAAACATTGCTTATACATGAAGTAGAAAAGGGTGTTGATTATGCCATACTGCTTTCGACTAATGCCGGTATCTGGCGATATCTGATAGGTGATACTATTAAGTTTTCATCACTTGAAAATTTAGAGATAGTCATCACTGGGCGAACCAAACATTTTCTCAGTTTGTGTGGTGAGCATGTTTCAACAGAGAACATGAATCATGCTATTGAAGTGGTGAGTAATACATTCAATATTCCAATCAGTGAATATACAGTTTCAGGCATTGGTGTTGGATCTTTGTTTGGGCATAAATGGTATATTGGGGTTGATGTACCCGGAATAGATAAAGATGCATTGCAAAGGAAGCTGGATGAAGCGCTAAAAGAATTAAATGATGATTATGCAGTGGAACGTAAATATGCACTGCGTGAAGTACAAGTTGAATTAATACCTACAGCTAAGTTTTACGAATGGATGGCAAAGAAAGGAAAAATGGGCGCACAGCATAAATTTCCACGCGTATTGCAGAGAGAAGCATTTGCCGAATGGGAAGCATTTGTTAGTGAGATGGCATAGAAATCAGTCGATACAATAAAATCAACAGAAGTATGTATTGTGATAGAAACCCAATTGTGTAGCCCCATATTACTTCTTTTACGGTATGAGCTTTCAGGTATAGTCGTGATGAAGCGACGAGCCCTGAAGCCATTACGGCTCCCAATAAAAAATACCAGGAATCAAAGCCGGGCAAAAGAGAAAAGACAGTAAACATTCCCGTTAGTCCACCTATGGCAGCCATATGAATACTTAGCTTAATAAAATGATTTAGAACAAGTAGGATTGCAAGTGTGAAAAGTCCGGCAATAAAAAGATAATTGATAGATTGAATTTCATTAACAGATTTGATTAGCCACCAAGCCACAGTGTAAAATACTACGCCCATTAAGAGAGGATATCTTCGTTCATTTCTTAGAGGCAGATGCAAGCTACTGATAAGTCGAGCCATTCGCATGCCCAACAAGGTAAAAACAGGAAAAAGAATAGTAAAAACGAGAAGCACCAATGCAATAAAAAACCTCAATGGAGGAGGAACAAGCAAGCGATACATGTCATTTTGGGTAAGCACAATCATAACGCCTACCAGCGGCATGAGAAGGGGGTGAAAGAGATAGGAAATTAGCCCAAAAAATATTTTTGTCATTTCAATTCTTTACGAAGACGGGCAACGGGAATGTCAAGTTGTTCGCGGTATTTGGCAACGGTTCGACGAGCGATGTTGTATCCTTTCTCCTTTAAAATATCAGCGAGTTTTTCATCCGTCAGTGGTCTTCTTTTGTTTTCGTTTCCTATACAATCTTGCAGAATTTTTTTTACTTCACGTGTTGATACCTCTTCTCCACTATCAGTAGAAAGCGATTCAGAGAAGAAGGATTTCAACAAGAATGTACCGAAAGCTGTTTCAATATATTTGCTATTGGCAACTCTTGATACGGTTGAGATATCTAGGCCGACAGCATCGGCAATATCTTTTAAGATCATAGGTTTGAGACGTACTTCATCACCGGTAGAAAAGTAATCATACTGAAAACTGAGGATAGAGCCCATGACTGCCATGAGGGTTTCCTGTCGTTGCTTGATGGCATCAATGAACCATCGAGCGGCATCTAATTTTTGTTTTACAAAAAGGATGGCATCTTTTTGACTTCTATCGGCATTTTTTTTATTTTTTGAGAATCCCTCAAGCATTTCAGCATATGTACGACTTACTTTGAGTTCGGGTGCATTTTTTGCATTCAAAAAAAGTTCGAGTTTGCCGTCGTTGTTATGCAGAATAAAATCAGGAAGAATGGCTTGAGCACTACGTGATGTTTGGGCCATAGAATTACCGGGCTTAGGATTGAGATGTAAAATTTCCTGAATGGTTTTTTTCATTTCAGCATCATCCATAGATAAGCGACGCTGAATTTTATCATAGTGTTTTTTAGTAAATTCATCAAAGAAGCGACTTAAAACCTGAATAGCCAATTGGGTGTATGAGCTGGGATTTTCTTTTTTTCGCAATTGTATAATGAGGCATTCTTGTAAATTTCTAGCACCTATGCCAGGTGGGTCGAAATCTTGGATTACGGTAAGTATTTTCTCTAACTCTTCAACAGTAGTTTCAATATTCATTGAAAATGCCAAGTCGTCAACCATGCTAGTCAGGTCACGCATCAGATATCCATCATCATCAATATTGCCAATGATATGCCTTGCTAATGCTTGTTGGTGGTCTGATAGGTTGCGTAATCCGATTTGGCTGATTAAATGTTCCTGAAAACTGATGCCGGCAGAGAAAGGAATCTCTTTGCTATCATCGTCAGAAGCCATATTGTTAACTTGCGTTTTATAGTAGGGATAATCATCATCGTTAAGATATTCGTTGATATCAATATCTTCTGATTTTTTTTCTCTTTCTAGGGCTTCGCTGCTGATTTCTTCATAATCATCTTCAAATCCTTGTTGTTCTTCGTCTTGTTCCTCGGGTTGATCTTCTCCTTCTTCCAATGCGGGATTGGCCTCCAACTCTTCCTTAATTCTTTGTTCGAGAGCTGCAGTAGGCA
Source organism: Candidatus Competibacteraceae bacterium (assembly GCA_014879445.1). Lineage (GTDB taxonomy): Bacteria > Bacteroidota > Bacteroidia > CAIKAF01 > CAIKAF01 > BA4. The sequence continues at coordinate 115,463 of JACSSC010000032.1, read as the reverse complement.
CCTGCAACAATTTCATCAGTTGAATTTGTTGTGGCGACAGTTTCTGAAGCAGCTTTTGTTGTAGTGACTGTTTTAACATAGATGAGCAATCGTCAGCATAAAATTACGGTTGATAAAAGTAAAAAAAAAATCAAAATTCCTAAAGCAAATTTACGAGGAACATACTATAAAAGATTCATCCAATCGTGCAACGAGGATGCTGCACGCATGGATGCCCCCGAAATTCCTAAAATATGCTTAAGGTGTTTATAGTCGTTCAGCATTTCCTCACGGCGTTGATTAAGTATGCCTTGCAATGATTGTTGAATTTGTTGTTCGTTCATTTGATTTTGTATTAGTTCATCAACGCAGGGCTTGTCCAAAATTAGATTGACCAGAGAAATATATTTGATTTTTATTAATCGTCGTGCCACCTCATAAGATAGGCGATTTCCTTTATAACATACCAATTGAGGTACATTAAATAGCGCTGTTTCGAGGGTGGCGGTGCCTGATGTTACAATAGCTGCATATGCAGAGTTGAGTAATGCGTATGTTTGGTTTTGCACCCAATGTACGTGGGGGTGATTTATGAGAAATGGGGTGTAAAATGAAGTTGGCAGAGAAGGTGCGCCGCCTATTACAATATCAAATTCATCTTTAAAATGATTCGCAGCTTGCAGCATAGTCGGGAGCATAGCTTTAACTTCATGCCGACGACTACCGGGCAATATAGCTAGAATAGGTTTAGAGAAAGTAAGTTTAGTATTCTCCTGATTTCTGAAACGATTGACGATATCAATCAATGGATGACCAACGAATGTAACTTCAATGCCATGTTTCTTATAAAAGGCAGGTTCGAATGGTAGAATGACCGCCATATGATTCACATATTTTCGGATATCGCAAATTCGATTCTCTTTCCATGCCCAAATTTGAGGAGAGATGTAATAATAGACGGGGAGATTAATTTTTTTACAGAACTTTGCTATTCGCAAATTAAAGGCCGGATAATCAGTTAGCAGTATGGCATCAGGTTTCCATGCAATTATATCTTGTTTAATTTTACGGATGACTTTGAGCAATGTGGGTAATTTTTTGATGACCTCAGCTAGTCCCACCACGTTTAGTCCGTTGTAATGTTGTATAAGATGAACACCTTGTTTTTGCATGAGATTTCCTCCCATGCCTCTCGTTTCGATTATTGGATTGAGTAGATTAAGTTCAGCTAAGAGGTTGGCAGTATGCATATCGCCTGAAGATTCGCCGGCAATGACATACAATTTCATAGCGGGAAGATAAATTTAATTTCAAGGATAAAGAAGAGGAGGATATATAGAAATGCATAAATAAACGTACTCATTAAGATTCCTTTTCCAGTGCGATCCTTTCCTTTTTTTACCATAAATTGACGAAAGAAAAACAGGTTGCCGGCTACGGCGAGTGCAAATTGAGTGTCGTCTGGCAGAAAGAAAAGCAGATTCCATATTTGCATGACCGTACGATCAATGCTTTCGAGGATAAGATAGGTTACAATGGGTACTATAGCGCCAACAAGCGCTCCCATGCCGAAGTGGTCGCGATACCAAAAATTTTTCATAGTGTATCATGAGTTGAGAAGTCCCACATTTTTAATTCTTCCATAGCTTGATATGCTGTAATGTCAATTTGTACAGGCACGACAGAAACAAAATTATTAGCCAACGCCCATTCATCGGTATCAATTCCTTCATCCATATTCTTAAAAATACCAGTAAGCCAATAATATTTTCCGCCTCGAGGGTCGGTTCGTTCGTCCATTTCTTCATCCCAAAATGCTTTGGCCTGACGGCATACTCGAACGCCCTGCATTTTTGATTTATGTATGGAAGGGATATTGACATTCAGGCATACACCTTCAGGCAGTCCTTTTTGCAAAACAAGGGCTGCTATTTTTTTTACATAAGGTAAAGAGGCCGAGAAGTCGGCTTCATAGGAATAGTTACAAAGGGAAAAGCCGATACTGGGTATGCCCTCAATACAACCCTCTACAGCTGCCGACATAGTGCCTGAATAAATGACATTGATAGAGGAGTTGGAGCCATGATTGATTCCAGAAACGATAAGAGAAATAGGTCGGTCAGCCAGTTTGCTCACCGCCATTTTTATACAATCAACTGGAGTACCACTGCAACTATATCGTGTCAAACGATCGGTTTGTTCAATACGGTGAACACGTAGTGTAGAATTGATGGTAATGGCATGCCCCATTCCTGACTGCGGGCTATCGGGCGCCACAACTAACACATCGCCTAAATCCTGCATAACAGAAGTAAGGGCAGCAATTCCGGGAGCAAAAATCCCATCATCGTTACAAACTAAAATCAAAGGCCGCTGTGTCATCGTAGTTATTAATTTTTCATGCACAAACCTAATAAAATTCAAGATGATTCGAAACTGTCAGTGTTCTGCCATATTGGCATTGGTAAATTTCGCATCAAGCCACGATAATAAATCAATAAAGTGCGCAATTTGAGTGCGATTTGTTCATTCACAACATTTTTTAATGGATTGTTGTTGTTATATATGAAAAATGGATTGTAATTTGCCATGCGAATGATCGTAAAATTAAAATAAAGGTTTTATGCTTTTTGTTATCATTATCGGATTTATGCTTATCAGCATGTTGGTTGGTTTTGCATTAAAGAATCGTTTTGCGGCATATTCTAAGATTCCGCTTCGCAGTGGATTATCCGGAAAAGAAGTTGCCGAACGAATGCTAAGAGAAAATGGATTGCATGATGTGCAGGTAACATGTGTGCCGGGTCATCTCAGCGACCACTATAATCCTGCCGATCGCACAATTAATCTAAGCCCGGATGTTTATAATGGGCGTCATGTGGCAGCAGCTGCTGTTGCTGCTCATGAATGTGGTCATGCGGTTCAACATGCTACATCATATCCGTTTTTGCAATTTCGTTCGGCGATGGTGCCTGTAGTTAATTTCAGTTCACGCATCATCAATTTCATCTTTATCGCATCATTGATGGGTGCTTTTGCATTCCATTGGTTTAGTTTTGATTGGGCATTGCTGATTATCATTGCTTGCCAGGGAGCTATTACTCTATTTTCTTTGGTTACGTTACCTGTTGAGTTTGATGCAACCGGCCGTGGTTTGGCCTGGCTGAATCAAACCGGCCTTACTCACGGAGAAGAACATACCAAAGCAAGCAAAGCATTATCATTAGCCGCTACAACATATGTGGTTGCAGCACTTTCTTCGCTCACTGTATTGTTATATTATATTCTTCAATATCTAGGCAGTCGCGATTAAGGACGATTGTTTTGAACAACTATTCCTCTTCTTTATTTTGGATTTGTTTCAACAAATCGCAAAGTTTTTCCCATTCCAGCATTTCTTCATTCAGTTTCTGTTGTGATTCCTGATATTGGGCAAAGAATTTGCTATCATTTATCAACTCTTTATATTTTTCCGAATCTTGAAGTGTAGCATCCATATCTGCGAGTTGGGTTTCAATGGCAGTAATTTTTTTCTCGGCATTTGAGATGCTGTTTTGTATTTTCTTTATGTCTTTTTCTCGACTTTTGTTTTTTGGAGAAGCAACTTTTGGAATGCTATTTTTTTCCAACGGTTTAGCATTACTTTTTCCCATTTCAATATCGCGAAATGTAGTTGTATTTCTTTTAGCCAAAAATTCTGAGATGTCTCCGAGATGTTGTTTTATGCCTGCCGGTGTAAATTCAAAAACTTTATCGGTTAGTCCTTTTAGAAAGTCACGATCGTGAGATACGATAATGAGGGTGCCAGTAAATTTGAGTAAAGCGTTTTTAAGTACTTCCTTCGATACGATATCCAAATGATTGGTAGGTTCATCAAGTATGAGAAGATTAAGCGGCTGAAGAAGAAGTTTAGCCAGCGACAGGCGAGCTTTTTCGCCACCTGACAATACTTTAATTTTTTTTTCTACATCGGGCCCACTAAAAAGAAATGCGCCAAGAATAGAACGCACTTGTGTAAATTTATCGGTACTAAAAGCTGATTCTTCCATTTCTTTGAGAATGGTGTTTTCGCCATTTAGTTTGTTAGCTTGATGTTGAGCAAAATATCCCAAATGAACATTGTGTCCTTTGATAAGCTCTCCGTCAAAATCTAGGTCGTTGGCTAAAATGCGACTTAGAGTGGTTTTTCCCATTCCATTTTTCCCGACAAAAGCGATGCGGTCACCGCGATCAATAGAGAATGACATGGGATGAATAACTTCACGTTGATTAAATTTTTTGCTGAGATTGTCAGCTGTTAGCACAACTTTTCCGGCACGAGGGGGTTCTGAAAATCGAATATGCATAGACGAAACGTCTTCCAGATCAATTTCAATTCGTTCGATGCGGTCGAGCTTTTTAATTAATGATTGGGCAAAACTTGCTTTAGATGCCTTGGCTCTAAATCTGTCAATATTTCTTTCAATCCGAGCAATTTCTTTTTCTTGATTTCTGGCAGTGGCTTCCAGTTGGTCTCGACGCTCTTTGCGTAACACTAAATAGAATGAGTATGACGCCTTATAATCTTCAATTCTACCATTCGTAATTTCGATGGTTCGGTTGGTAATTTTATCTAAGAAAGTGCGGTCGTGAGAAATCATGAGAATAGCACCAGGATAATTAATCAAAAAAGATTCGAGCCATATGATAGCTTCAATATCAAGATGATTAGTAGGTTCGTCGAGCATTATCAAATCGGGCTGTTGTAATAGAATTTTGGCAAGTTCTATACGCATAATCCAACCTCCGCTAAATTCTGATACCTGACGAAACATGTCATCTTGTTCAAAACCAAGACCTCTGAGTACTCTTTCCATTTTTTCATCCATTTCATAGCCGCCCAAAACCTGAAATCGGTGTTGTGCTTCATTCAGGGATTCAATAATTTTTAGATATTCCTGACTTTCGTAGTCGGTTCTAATGGAAAGCGTTTCGTTGAGTTGATTAATTTTTTTTTCGAGTGAAATGGCTTCTTCAAAACAGGTACGAGTTTCTTCTTTTACTGATAACGATGATAGGGTAGAAAATTCCTGTGGAAGATATCCGATGGTGGCGCCTTTAGGTAATGCAACTTCTCCTGATGTAGGTTTTTGTAGCCCTTTGATAATTTTGAGAAGCGTAGATTTACCCGCGCCGTTTCTTCCCGTTAAACCTATGCGATCGGTGCGATTAATCAAAAATGAAATATTTTCAAAGAGTGGCTCACCGCCAAATACCACAGAAAGATTTGAGATACTAATCATAAAAGCAGCAAAGGTAATCCTTGTTTTCTATTTCAGGGCTTAGTGATGATAAATTTGCGAGTATGATGAAAACTCGAAGTGCTAAATCTAGCTAGATAATATCCGCTACTGAGTGCAGGCAATTGAATAGAAATTGAATGATGCCCGGAAAGTATTTCAAATGATTTTTGATATAATTGTCGCCCATTCATGTCAATAATATCAACCCCAAGTTGTTCATTGGTAGTGAAATTTCCGCTAAACTGAAGTATGTGAGATGCAGAAATATTAAACCAATTAATTGAAAAGGATGAGTTTCCCGATTGGTGCAAAGAAAGAGTTTCGCAATTTTTAGTTTGGTAAGTAAAGCGTGATGATATGGTGAGGGTGTCGCGAAACGTATGAAGTGATGCCGATTGATCCTTCAAAAAATAATTAAGGTATGGGATGAGAAGATTGAACATAATATCTTGCTGGGATTCTCGTGAAATGCTGATTGAGCTTCCCGACATGGTTTCGCCAAAATCGCAGGCCACATTTGATTTGGCAAACAAGCAGTGCCCGCCTCCGTTAATTTGAATATATGTGGCACAAGGTGATGAAATGGCGTTGTAAATAGGCGTTTGATGATTGGCCGGTGGTGTTACCATATCGCCTTGTCCGGCAAAAATAAGAGTAGGGACTTGAACAGAAGCAGCAGCAGTAATGGCAGAAGGCGTTGTTTCGGCTGGTGCAAAAGCTGCAATGCAATCCACTTCACTTAGGTTTGCATATGATGCAGCTAAGATTGTAGCGCCACCACCCATTGAATGCCCCATGATAGCCGACTTGAGATTTAGGTTACCATACAATGGGAAAAGCTGGTCTAGAATAGATAATTGTTTGATCTCGTTTGATAGAAAGAGTAAATCGCGACCAAATTCCTGATGATTGGGGCTAAAGGATGTTTCTGTATTGCATAATACAACGATGTACCCGAGAGGTACAAGCCGTTCGGCCATGTGCTCGTATGCATCAATACCCATTGCAAATCCATGTCCTACAATTACTAAAGGATATTGGCCTGGAGCTGATGGCACATTTGCTCCGGCATTGAGAGATGGGTAAAAAATTTTGGCATCTACGGCACGATTGCTTCGAGCTGGATCGTTAAATGTAGTAGAAGTATATCCGATAAGATATTGAGAAGTTAGTGGCAAATGCAGGACGATAACTAATAGAAGAAAATAAATAATTCGCATTTTTAATTATGATTTTCAAATTTTTACGAAAATATAGAATATTTCTTACATTCGGGCTTATAAAGCAAGAGAGAATTTTTATGAAATGGTTTATACAAATAACACATTTTTTCCTTTTTTTGTTCGGGGTTATTGAAGTATCGGCTCAAGGAAAGTTGCGAGAAGTAGAGCGAGTACCTCTGGATTCAATAACTCAGGTCAGTCGTATTGCATTTGGTTCCTGTAATTTGCCGGGTCTTCCTCAAGAGATGTGGTACAATGTCATGCAGCATAAACCTGATGTATGGGTTTGGCTTGGCGACAATATATACGGTGATACACGTACGATGGAAAAAATGATACGCAAATATAATCGGCAATTAAGTAAACCCTCCTACGTTCATTTTTTAAAAAAGGTGCCAGTTATCGGTATTTGGGACGACCATGATTATGGAGAAAATAATACCGACAAAAACTATCCGATGAAAGAACAGACACAACAACTTTTTTTGGATTTTATTGGCGAACCCCTTAATTCGGAGAGAAGAACAAGAAAAGGGATTTATACTTCACACACATTTGGCGAGCCCGGAAAAAAAGTAAAATTTCTTTTACTTGATATTCGTTACCATCGAGATAAACCAGGAGTTAATGCCGACATGCTCGGTCAAGAACAATGGGCATGGCTTGAAAATGAGTTAAAACATTCTGATGCACAAATTCACATAGTAGCAACCGGCACACAGATGCTATCTGATAAGAAAATGACAGAACGCTGGATGGCTTATCCTGCTGCCGTCAAAAGATTTTTCACATTAATCAAAAACAATCCTGTACCGGGTTTATTTGTTTTAAGTGGCGATATTCATTGTGGCGAAATGATGATGTATTCGTCAACCGACATTCCATATACACTATATGAGTTTACATCAAGTGGATTAACTCATGCGCATTGGGCGCCAGGCATTAGATCAAATACATACAAAATCAGAAATCCTTCGTGTACAAGAAACTATGGACTTATTACCATACAATGGAATGAACCCGTATCTATCAAAGTTGAATTAAGAGATATTCAGGATTTTGTATTACAGGAAACCACTATTTATTTAGACGACCTTAAATCAACTCAACCATAATAATTTGTATAGATTCTATACGCCTGCTACCATAATATTTATATTTGTTGAATGAATTGCGATTGCTTGTTACAACATTTATTTCGAGGTCTATCCAAATTGGTTGTTTTATGCGGCCTGATTATTATTCTTTTTTCAAGCTGTACAGCTAAACGAAATACATATTTTTCATATCGCAATCCATGGAATGTTGGGCTTCATGTGCGTTTTGCCAAAGGTCCGATTTCAATTAAGCGAACTGACAGTTTACATGTTGTGCTTCACAACAATGGTACAAATGCTTTGCAAGCTGAACCTTTTGGTCAAGACGGATTTGTGCGTTTTGTCGCTTATCCTCGTTTTTATCGGGCCAAAAAAGCATTTTTATTTCCCGTATTCAACGAATTGATAAAATCATCTTTGGCTCCTGGCGATAGTATAATTATATGCTCGATTCCCATCCATCGTTTGTTTGCTTCCGATGGCTGGAAAAATAAAAAAAATATTGCATTGCGTAAAGCTATTCCTTATGCTGGTCGTACACAACATCCGTATATTACTATTGGAGCTGAAATTATCTACAAGGGAAAAATCATTTCCTCCAAACCTCATCAATTGCCTGTAGGCGAAGCTGTATATCCAACTAAGCAATATAAAAAGGCAGACCTGGTTTTAATGGTAGATGCTGATGAGTGGAAAAAGAAAAGTCCAAATGTTCCCATACCTATCACTTGTAAGGTGAAAAACAAAACAAGATACGACATGGTTTTTTTTGAGCACGCAGGAAGTGTTAGATTTAATCTTTATGGATATGGAAAGAACCGCACCTCTAATTTGGTACTTCGTTTTAAGGATAGCTATTTTGTTCAATCACGCAAAGTAGTGATTGCCCCTGGAGAAGAAAAGACAGTTTTTGCAGATGATTTGTCAAAACTATTTTTTAAAGAAGCAACTTCTGATCAGCTTTGGTATTGGGAATGGAATAAAAAGAAAGAAGCCGTTTCGCCTCTATATCTGGCAGACGGAAACCATGTGTATGAAACAGAAATATGGTTTGGTGTGGTGATTGACGGAAAGGAATATTTTTCCGAAATTAAACGAATTCGAGTGAATTACAACAATTGAATCTTTGCATGAAAGCGCCTCATAGTATTTTAATGGTATCGCCTGATTATTATGATATCGTGGATGAAAAAAACATTCACATGAGCGGTCAGTCAGACAAGGTGAATCTTGAAATTGCCAAAAAACAATGGCATGATTTGCACGACATATATTTGCAACTTACTATTGAGAAAGTATTAAATAGAGTAAATGTTATAGAAGGGATACCAGGTTGTGAGGATATGGTTTTTGCGGCCAATCAGAGTATCCCATTTATTGATTCATCAGGCAATCGAAAAGTGATAATTAGCAGGATGAAACATTCATCTCGGCAACGAGAAATCCCTGCATTTGAAGCATATTATTCATCATGTGGATACGAGTTGATTTATCCGCCGCAAGGCATAGTAGTTGAAGGAATGGGCGACTTGCTCTCAGTACCTGGTGCAGATATATGGCTTGCCGGCTATGGACAACGTACCCAGTACGAAGCCCTTGAATGGCTTAAAGACATTTTACCCGGAGAAATGATACCCATAGCGTTGAACAATCCATATTTTTATCATTTAGATACCTGTATGATACCTGTAAACAAGCATACTTTGCTATATTGTAGAGAAGCATTTGATATTAGTGGGATAAATAGAATATCACAAATTTTTGAACACCTTGTGGCTATTCCAATAGAGGAAGCCCGCGATGGATTTGCGCTAAATGCTCACTTAGTTGTTGGGGAAAATCGTAATGTGGCAGTAATTCAAAAAGGAAATGATCAAACCATATCTGCAATGAAAGATTTAAATATTGATGTAATTCAAACCGATACTTCTGAATTTATGCGGTCGGGAGGTTCTGTATTTTGTATGAAGATGATGGTATATGAATAACTATTTGATCTTATTTCATAAACTTTTTGTCAAAGGATGTAATAAAATCTGTGGAAGTGCTGCCTCCATCATTTTGAATAGTCATTTTATATTCTCTTTGAAACATGTTTAAACGTCTTGGAGTAAGTGGATGGATATATTTTATTCTTCATGTCATTGGCCTGATTTTATTGGTGCTATCCTCTTTTTCTTCTTATATCTCACCCGGTTCATATTGGTTTGTTGCTTTACTGGGAGTTGGGCACGTTTTGATTTTGGCTGTTAATCTGGTATTAACAGCTGGTTGGCTTTTTTTTAAACCGGCCATGAGTTTGCTATTTCTTTGTTTGATTGGATTATTGACGCCATTTCATCGCAAAGTAATTTCCATACGATTCTCTTCGAGCCCCCAGATCAACAACAGTATTAAGATTATGAGCTACAATGTGCAGTTATTTAAGCTATACAATTGGACTCACAACAAAGAGTTACGTGATGAGATAATGGACTATATAGGCCAAGAAAAACCTGATATATTATGTATGCAAGAGTATTTTGAAGCTGATGGCGATTACTTTGAGACCACAGAGCCATTGCGTATGCGATTATCCGGAGGGGATATTCATTTTGCAAAGGGTGTAACCAATCATAAAGGACATGAATTTGGCATATCTACATATACTACTTTGCCCATTGTTGGAAAAGGTTCTTTGCATTTTGAACATCAACTCACTAAAACCAATCTTGCACAATATACTGATTTGCTTTGGGAAGGTGATACAATAAGGGTATTTAATGTACACCTTGCTTCTAATCATTTAAAAACGGACGAGATGGATCAGATTATTGAAGCAGGAAACGAATCGTGGATGATTACACGTAAATGGTTGAGAAAACTGAGAAATGGTTATCGCAATCGAGAAGTGCAAGTAAAAATTTTGCGAAACGAAATTGATAAAAGTCCGCATCCTGTTATTGTTTGCGGTGATGTAAATGATGTGCCTGTTTCATACACATATCGTATTCTTTCTGCTGGATTAATAGATGCTTTTTTAGAATCGGGTAGCTGGATAGGCGCAACTTATAACGGGCGGTTCCCATTTTTGCGTATAGATTATATATTCCATAGTCCTTCGTTAAAATCAACGAATTTTAAAGTAGCTAAGCAAAATTTCACTGATCATTTTCCAATACATTGTGAGATGGGAGTAATAAAATAGTAACTTTACCTAAATTGTATTAAATGAATCCAAGAAGAACATTTATAAAACAATTAGCCATGACAACAACTGCAGGAGTGTGGACGCATGTTACATCATGGGCAGATGTGGAAAAAATGATTCTTCCACTACAGGCCAATGAGGATGATTTTTGGGGATGGGTGCGTTCTCAATACACGATATCATCAAATATGATTAACTTGAACAATGGTGGTGTTAGCCCACAACCCAAAAGTGTGCAGGATGCATTATTCAGATATACCGAAATGGCTAACGAAGCGCCCAGTTATTATTTGTGGAGGATTTTGGATGAAGGGAAAGAACATGTTCGAAAAAAACTTGCAGATTTGCTACGTGTTTCGCCTGATGAAGTGGCGATCAATAGAAATACAACAGAATCTTTAATGACTGTGATACATGGTATTCCTCTTAGAAAGGGCGACGAAGTGGTTTTGTCAAAATATGATTATCCCCGTATGATGAATGCGTGGAAAGCCAGAGAAAAAAGAGATGGCATTGTATTAAAATGGGTTGATTTTGACTTTCCCGAAAACGATCCTGCTTCCATAGCAACAAAATACACTTCGCTGTTTACGCCCAAAACCAAAGTCGTGCAGCTTACACATATGATTAACTGGGTAGGACAGATGCTGCCGATTAAAGAGATTGCCATTGAAGCGAAAAAAGCTGGAATAAAAACTATTCTGGATGCTGCTCACACCTTTGCACATATTGATTTTTCCTTAGCTGATGGATATATTGATTATATGGGAGCCAGCTTGCACAAGTGGCTTTGTGCGCCTTTTGGCACAGGGTTGCTGTATATTCGTAAGTCGGAAATTCAAAATGTTCCGGCTTTTTTTACTGAAGACCCCACCATGAAGAACGAAAACATTCGGAAATTTGAAGAACTTGGCACACGTGCATCAACTTCTGAGTTGGCTATCGGAAATGCCATTGATTTTCATAATATCATTGGTATTAGAAGAAAGCAGCGACAATTATATGAATTGAAACAATACTGGACCAATCAGGTGAAAGGTTTTCCGACTATCTCTATCCTAACACCAGAAAATGAGAAACTGTCTGGTGCAATTGGATTTCTATCTATACAAGGAAAAGAAGGGCAGGAAATAGAACAATATCTTTTTAAGCACTATCGCATTCATTCTACTACCATTAAGCACGAAAAGCTGAATGGGATTCGTATTACACCCAACGTATATACTACAAGATATGAATTGGATATGTTGGTTGAAGGATTAAAGAAAATGGCAGAATCATAATATTATTTGACATGATGAATATGGTAGATGTGTATAACCAGATTAATCGGTATGCACAAGACAATGGACTTGTTCTTACAGTTCACGAACCCGGCAAAGTATCTTATGAAATGAAAGTGTTGGAAAAGCATTTAAGCTCTCCCGACACTTGTCATGGCGGTATTATTGCCGGCATGATGGATTCATTAATCGGAGCGGCAGCCCTTACTGTTGCATTTACTGAGAACAATCTAGTATCAACCGTTGAATTTAAAATTAATTATTTTAAACCTGTATGCCTTGGCACTGTTCTTTCAGGAGATGGGCATGTTGATTACAAGGGAAAAAGTTTAATTATTTCAAGTGGTGAAATCAGAGAAAGAGAATCGGGAGAGTTAGTAGCAAAAGCAATTGGAACATTTAATGTATATCCCCTCTCGAAAAAAAAACTTAGTGATTAATAAAGCTAAGAAAATCGTTTCTTGTAAGAATAGAATAGGATTGGGAAAATCAACCATAAACTAATTAGCGCAATCATTGAAAAAATCAAAAACAATGATTCGTCTATGCCACGGAGCGCCGTACCAATACCTGATACAAAAACAGGAATAATTATAATGAAGGAGAAGAGTTCAATAATTTTACCTACCATATAAAATGTAAATGCCTTTTTACCTAAAAGAAAAATACCAAAAGTGGAAAGTAAAACAATTGAACTGCCTGACAGCAACAAATAAAATTGCCATGTAGTGTCACGCATACCAATACCGAGATAAAAATCTTTTCGCCCGGATATGTAATGCATAAAATACAGAACACCACCGATAAATAGCAACTTGCTAATCCACACAAAAACTAGAAGAATAGTGAGCGAAACAGGACGTGATTGATGCATATTAATGAAACTTCTTAAAATGAATAGCAAACACTACCGGCCAAATAGCCCAAAACACAAAACCTATTAGGAAAGAAGTAACTGCAAATTCACTTACACCCATGAGATATACATCAATTAGAATAATAAGTTTTCCTGTCATATATACGAAAAATCCTGTCTTTTTCATTTTCCATAGTAATATGGCGCCGGTTATTACAAGTAATATGGATAATAAATGTATTACCATGAAAGATGTATTCTCAACCATGTTAAGAAGCGTGGTCATGTCTGCACCTTGATCTTCTAAATTATACAGTTTCTCTTTTGCAAGCCATGAACCCCCTAATGACAAAAATTGAAACCCGAAAACAATAAAGGTAATGACCAACAATACCCTGATAAATGTAGGTGCTTTTGTGGGTTTATCATCTTCAATAAGGTATGTTTGCATTTCGTCACTCATAATCAATTCATTTGATGATATAAAAGTACAAAATCCTTTTATATGTCCAATGTTATTATATAAGCCCTTATAATTTACTAAATTTCAAAGGGAGATAAGTGTCTGAAAGTTTTGTTTTTATATGATAAATTCCAGGCGATAGTTTAGAAAAATCCAACATAAACAAATTAGAACCTTCAAATAATTCAACTGAATATTCCAGCATAATCTTGCCATGTATGTCTGATACGATTAAAAATTCCTTTTGATTTTGTTTGGCGAAAATATTAATTTGGGCATAATCAGTAACGGGTACAGGCCAAATATTCCACTGATAATCCGATGCTTTGCATGTTACTGAAATGGGCCCATATTCTTCTAAATGCCCATCATAATCTTCAGAAATCAACTTATAATAAATGAGATCCTCTTTCACGATATCGCTGGTGTTGTATTGTCGTAATACTGAAGAGTTGCCGTTTGCATTAATAGTATTTACTTCTTCCCACAACAATCCATCCGAAGAGCGTTTCAGCACATATTGTTTTGTGTTAATTTCTGATGCAGTAGTCCAATGAATATCAACTCTGTTGTTTTGGCAGTTGGCAACAAAATTATGAAGTACTATAGGTAAGGGCGGCGTGCAACCCCCATCAGCACCACTTATAATTTCAATATAGAAGTCGGATGCAACTGCTGCTTCTCCATCCAAGATGAGAATATATTCTTGGCCAATTGTTAATCCGGTGAGAGTATATGCATGATTCATGGAGAATCCATTGCCAGCTGTATATGAAAATCTATAATAGCGAGTAAAATTTGGTGTACCACTAAACATAGTACTTGGACACCCTCCTGTAGCCAAACTAAAAGTAGAGCAGTTGGATGAAGTGGCAACAACCGATTGCAATCTTCTGCTGAGACCGGATATTGATAACTCAACCGTTGAACTCGAAGCAATGAATGAGAACCAAGCAGCGTTATTATTATCGCTATTCCATGTACAACCACCAATATTCAATGGGAATAACTGCCCATTGGGATAACCCGTATTCGTGCCCAAATACACAGTGCCTGTTTCGATACATTTTCGTGTGGCACATGATTGATTGGGTTTGGTTACACGAATATCTTCGAATACAAAACTGTCACCAAACTCAATCGAAGAGCTTATATATTTTCTTGGATATGTTGTGGACAAAGAACTATATTGAATGGTCAATGTCCAGGTGCCATTAAAACTACCGGAGAAAGTAAACGGATCTACTGACCTCCAGTATCCATAATTCATCGGATATGAATTGGATATTGTATTGCCAGAAGCAGTAACATATGCAGCAGGTGTGTATAAACTTGAATGTTCGCGTAATGTGATGTTCACATATCTGCGTTCTGCATCTGTTGTTGTGGTAAAATTTGAAGGATTAATCAGTGTACGAGTATTGCCTGCAGGGTCTCTTAAGGTAATAGTGGCGTTAGCTAATTCGCCTGAATACATAGCTCCGTCTCCAAACCTTAAAGTAACTTGTCTTAAGATTTTTCCGGGTGCTAGGCCGGAAACCGTAAAATTAGTTGAATATGCAGTAGTATTTGTAAAATTATTGAGAGAAGAGTTTGTGAAAATTTGCGCAGATGCATTTTGCAAACAAACACAAACAAATAATAAAGAAGCTAATGAACGGGAAATTGAATTCATAGGATTTTTGTTTGCTACCAAAATTATAAATTTATTATTTAAAACGATTATTCATTAGAAATAATGAAGATAATAAATTGGTATTTTGCCACTAATAATGGGGGCATTCTCTTAGTATGCGAAATATGCAATATGCTAAATTTCATAATGATGCATTGTGTTATGCGTATCATCTTTGGTAATTCAAATTTGTTTTTATATTTGTTCTCATTGAGTTTTTCACAACCAGTTGTAATGCTACTATGAGTCCAAAGGAATATCTGTTAGATGTTTTTGAGTATAAAAGATCTTTTATAGAACAAAACATTCGTTTAGGAATATCAGATTTTAAAAATGCTAACAAGAATGGATAAGAGAAAAACCATACTTACGCTTGAACAAGCATTAGCATTGCCGTATGCCACCCAACGTTTTGTGCAATTAGGATGGCGGGTTATACGCATAGAATCGCCTGCCGAAGAAGGAGAAAATGCAGGCGATCCCAATCGTTATATTGGAGCAGATTTGGGATATCCTGATTTGCATTCATATTATATTGCACCCAATGTAGGCAAAGAGGCCATCACATTAAATCTTAAGACCTCAGAAGGAAGACAATTACTGCTTCGCATCATCAAAGAGTTGGGCGTTGATGTATTTATGTGCAATACGCTTCCTAAAAGACATGCCCAGCTTGGTATTGATTATGCAACCCTAAAGCAGGCCAATCCTCAATTGATTTGGTGCAGCATTTCTGCAATGGGGCCGACCCATCCAGACAGAGCAGGATACGATCCCGCGCTACAGGCCTTAACCGGATTTACTTATCTTACAGGCGAAGCGGAAGGCAAGCCCGTTCCATGCGGTATTCCCATCATTGACCTTAAAGCAGGAGATGAAGCATTTACGCAAGTACTTCTTGCTATGCTAATTGGAGAGAAAAAAGAAATTCATATTTCGATGGCGCAATGTGCTGCCAGCTGGTTGATGACGGCTTTGCCCCAATTGAACTTTGTTGAAAGCGAAGATGAACTTTTTACTCGCAGCGGTAACGAACATAGGAGTTTTATTCCCTGTAATGCATATCCAACAATGGACGGCTATGTGTACTTAGCAATTGGTAATGATATTCAATGGTCAAAGTTTGTCTCAAGACCTGGTTTTGAATCATTATATTCTGAAAACAGAAAAACCAATGCCGGAAGAATGAAAGAAAAGGATACGATTTATCAAGAAATTGGACATATTACAAAACAATATTCAACTGTAGATTTTGTTGAATTGTGCCTTTCTATGAATTTATCCGTAGCACCTGTTCATTCGATCAGAGAGGTGGCCGGATTGGATTTTGTGAAAAACCATGCAATGAAAACACAACTTCCCAATGGCACAGTTGCTGTACTTTCGCCTCCTTCTTATGATACTTCATTTTTAGAGCAGCATCAGTATATGTTATCCTGTTCGCCACGCTTGGGAGAGCACAATCAAGAAATATATACAGCGTGCGGAATAGATAAACATGAGATAAAAGAACTGACAGATAATAAGATTATTTAAACGTGCTTAAGCAAACCATTGATATATTATCACATTACGACAAGCCACAAAAGCGAAGTGTAATGGGCAATGTAGCAGTCGCCCGTGGTGCTATTGAAGCCGGCGTCTCGGGGGTATTCTCTTATCCAGGCACCCCATCCACTGAAATTTCCGAGGTGTTTAATTATGTCAGCGAGTTTCAATCAAATGATGCCAATTTATCCCAATATCCACAACAAACAGCTCATCGTGTTTACTTCGAATACAGCATCAATGAAAAAATTGCATTAGAAAAAGCCATTGCGTATGCCATTGGCAACCAAAACGCACTTTGTGTGATGAAGAATGTTGGAATGAATGTAGCCAGCGATGCGCTGATGAGTATTACATATCAAACCATATTAGGCGCTTTGGTTATTATTATTTGTGATGATCCGGGCTGCCACTCCAGTTCCAATGAACAAGATTCAAGATACTGGGGAATGATGGCCAGCGTGCCGGTATTTAATCCATCAACACCAGCACAGGCTTTGGCGCAAACTAAAGCTGCTTTTGAACTTTCAAAACAAATAAAACTGCCTGTAATTGTTCGGCTCACTACCCGTGTTTCGCATACAAGAGGCATGTTGCAATATGGTGCTATTGATGAGGAGCACAGGAAGGCGCTTTTTCGACGGATGCCTGAGCATATTAACATTCCAGCACGTACGGCTGTTGCTCATGGAAAATTAATCGGCAAACTTCATTCAGATGAAGTGTTTGCTTTCAACCAGAAATATACACGTTCTTTGACCCCTAAAGAAGCCAATTGGGGTATTATTACAAGTGGAGTTTCTACGGTGTATGTGGATGAAATTTTACATCGTTCAGTGATTCGCGAACAATATGGTGTTCTTGATTTAGGCATGAGTCACCCAATCAATGAGAAAGCGATATTAGATTTTTTTCAACATTCATTTCGCAAGATTATTGTTTTGGAAGAGCTTGATCCTATCATTGAAAATGCTGTAAGAATATTGGTTCAGAAAAATAAAATTAAGTCGCAGATTTTTGGCAAAGGATTTTCAACGCTAAGTTCAACCGGAGAATATTCTCTTGATTTGCTCACAACAGCTTTATATGAATTTTCAAAGGACCGTTCATTGAAGAGCAAAAAGAGGTTGCTTAACAGCCGTGTCGTGATGTCGGAATTACCTCCCCGCCCACCTGCACTTTGTGCCGGATGTCCGCATAGAGCCACGTATTATGCCCTTAAATTAGCTGTTCCGAAAGATTTGCAAGAAGTGATACTTTGTGGAGATATTGGGTGCAATGGGCTTGGGGCTTTGCCTCCGCTTAAAATGGTTGACACCATCAATCATATGGGAATGAGCATATCTATGGCACAGGGCTTATCAGAAGCGTTGAAATTACAGCAAACAAAAGGGAAAACGATTGCCATGCTTGGTGATGGCACATTTTTTCATTCAGGCGTTACAGCGCTACTCAATGCAATATACACCAAGGCACAAGCCCTTGTTATCATCTTTGATAATCGAACCATTGGCATGACCGGTCATCAAGACCATCCGGGAGCTACGCATTTGTCGAGATATAAACAGATTGATATCTTGTCTTTAGTGCAAGGAATGGGCGTGGCGTATGCCGAAACCATGTATCCATTTGATCTGAAAGATACACACAAAAAAATACTAAATGCCATGCAGGCAGATGGTATATCAGTGCTTATTTCAAAAGCACCTTGCATTTTTCTTCCTGAATTTAAAGAGGGTTCAATAATTAGAAGAAAAGTTGTTGTAGATCATACAAAGTGCAATACTTGTGGCAATCATGATGATATGTTGTTGCCTTGTTCTCGATGTCATTCGGCGCAATCTAACTTGTCGAGAGCCAAAAGAAAACTATCATCCGATTATCATATACCGGCATTAGAACAACGATGCCCCGCCAATATATGCAATCATGGATTCTTTCAATCGGTTGCTGAGGGCAACTATAAGGATGCCGTGAAAATGGTTAGGGATAAAATGTTGTTTTCACGCACTTGTGGCAACATTTGTCATCGTCCATGTGAAGTTTTGTCGCAACAACCTATCGTGGCTCCCATAAAAAAAATGAAACATTTTGTTTCTTCATTCGACGATAATTTTACAGACATTAGTGAATCCATTTCTCAACGAGAAAATTCGAAAAAACCTAATAAAAAAGTAGCTGTGATTGGCGCAGGGCCTGCCGGTCTGAGTGCAGCATACGACTTGCTGAAGGTGGGCTATGAGGTGGATTTGTATGATAAGGAATCAGCACCAGGCGGCATGTTGAAATATATTATTCCATATTTTAGAATGGATAAGTCAGGCCTTGATTTTGAAGCAAGCATTCCACAACAATTGGGGGCCGGATTCTTTGGAAATTCTATCTTAGGGAAAGATATTCATTTAAAGCAGCTATCTGATACTTATCATGCGGTCATCTTATCTACCGGATTATGGACGCCAAGAACATTAGACATAGTAGAAAATCATGTGCCCAATCACCAAAAACATTCTGCCATTGATTTTCTGAAAAAAGTGAATCTCGGAGAAGTTTTATTTGATGCCTCTGATTCGTTTCTTGTTATTGGCGGTGGAAATAGCGCGGTTGATGCAGCTCGTGCCGCAAAGAAACTAAATACAACAAATCGTGTACTGATGGTTTGTATTGAAGAAAGAGAAAAAATGCCGGCATTTGAGGAGGAAGTTGAACACGCCTTGCATGAAGGTATTGAAATATATAATGGATGCATATTGCAACAGTGTCAATCACAAAATGGTGATATACAATGCAGCATTCAATCCGTTGATGGAAAGAAAAATATATTCATTATTGTTCAACATATCATAACAGCAATTGGCCAAACATCACACATGAAGTCATTCATGTCTTCATATAGTGATGAACATGATGAATTGTTAGATGTTAATCCAGTAGATGGATATACAGGATTCGACCGAATTTTTGCAGCAGGGGATATCTGTAAAGGAAATCACCAAAGTGTAATTGGAGCAATATCTTCGGGGAAGCGAGCCGCCAACGGAGTTCGACGCATGCTGGAAGGATATCAATACGAATATGAAGGCCAAAGAGGATTAGATAATCTCAATCAAGACATCGAGCAATTTTCGCGCCCTAAAAACTTAGATGTGTCTGACAGCCAATTGCTGGAATGGATTCAATCCATTGACTTGTTTCAGCATTGTGCCAAATGTAATCATTGCATAGATAATTTCGGATGCCCTGCTATGATTAAAGTAAATGGGAAAATTGAAATTGACTATCAGAAATGCACACATTGTGGGCTTTGTATAGATGTTTGCCCGAATAATGCCATCAGCTATGTGGAAGAAATTACTACACAACATGGATAATGTAACCAAAATACAAATTGCCGGTGTTGGTGGACAAGGTGTTGTTTTTCTCACGAACCTTATTGTTGAAGCGGCATTATTATCCGATATGCATGTTTACACAAGCGAAATTCATGGATTATCACAGCGTGGCGGTTCGGTTACTGCGGGCATCACAATTGGTGAAAAATCAAATGGATTTATTGAAAAAGGAGGTGCCGATTTTTTAATTGGGCTAGAGATTCTTGAAGCCCAACGATGCACCGATTATTTACACAACAAATCAATTGCTGTTATTGATGATTTCAAAATCACACCCTATAGCGTGAATGCAGGAGAAAAAAAATATCCTGACCATAGAAAGTATTTTAAGTGGTTGCAGCAAAATATTCAACAAGTTATTTTTGTTGATTCAACAGACGGGATTAAAGACATTTTACGTAATGTTTTTTTATTAGGACTGGTGTCATCTCTGCCTTCTTTTCCACTAAAAAACAATGAAATTATTTCTGCCATGAAACAAAATGTGTCGGCACGAAATCTTGAAGAGACACTGTTGGCTTACGAGAAAGGAAAAAAATTTGTTACACATAATGTTGTCTGAATATGGAAGTATCATTTAACCTAAATGGTGAAAAAGTAAAATGTAAGATAAATCCTACAATTAGTTTGTTGGAGTTGCTTCGAGAAGAGATGGGGCTTACTGGTACAAAGCCGGGCTGCAACGAAGGCGAGTGTGGTGCTTGTACTGTTTTAATCGATGGTATTTCTGTGAATGCATGTTTGTATCCGGCCATTAATATTCATGGTAAGGAGTTGGTTACAATCGAAGGTCTAGTAACCGCTGAAGGGAAATTGGATGAAGTACAACAAGCTATGGTTAAACATGGTGCTGTGCAATGTGGTTTTTGCACTTCTGGTATGGTGATGAACATCAAAGCTATGCAACGGAATTTAGAGCATGCGCATCATGTACCCGGCGAAAATATACGGGTGCAGCCCGACAGGAAAAATATTATGAAATGGTTAGAAGGTAATTTGTGCCGATGTACCGGATATGTAAAAATCATAGATGCCGCAGAGGAAGTATTAAACAAAAATAAAATCTAATTAAGCTGTAATAATTTAAGAATGGCAAAGAAGAATTTAAAAATTATTGGCACACCAGTACCCAAACATGATGCAAAAATTCGTGTTACCGGTGAGGCCGTGTATGGACACGATATTAAACTTCCGGGGATGTTATACGGTGCCATTTTGCGTACCGAACATCCGCATGCCACATTTACGATTGATGTTTCTGCTGCAAAAAAATTACCTGGTGTAATTTGTGTTATAACGGCAGATGATGTTGATACAAACAACATTAGTTATAAACGCGACCATCCGATTTTAAAGAAAGAAGAAGTAAATTGTATTCGTGATGAAATAGCTGCTGTGGCTGCCGAAACAAAAGAGATAGCAGAAAAGGCATTAAAGCTTATCAAGGTTAAATACAAAATCAAGAAAGGAATTTATGAACCACTTGATGCATTGAAGTCAGGTGCGCCACTCATCAACAAGTTTAGTAGCGGCAAGTTTGAGCATAAAAATATTGCAGAAAAATTTTATTACGAACACGGTAATATTGAAGAGCAAAGAAAAAAGAGTATGGTAGTAGTTAAGCGAACTTTTACTTTGCCCCGTATGACCCACGCCTGTTTGGGCACAAGCAACATTACAGCTCATTACAATAAAACAACAGGGAAGTTGCTCTTATACAGTTCTACACAGGTGCCATTTCTATATCAACGCGATATGGCTCATGCCCTGAAAATGAATCCATCTGATATACGTATCATACAGCCCGTTATAGGTGGTGGGTTTGGCAGTAAGTTGGACATGTATCCATTCGAACCAATCTGCGCACTTTTGTCCATTAAAACAGGAAGACCGGTTCAAATTCTGTATTCCCGACACGAAGAATTTCTTGCCTCTCCAACCCGTCAGCCAATGACAATTGAAATTGAAGCCGGTGCTGATAAAGATGGGAATTTTACATTTAGAGATGTGAATGTTATTAAAGATAACGGAGCATATACATCGTGGGGCGCAACTACCCCATTTGTTATCATGCAGGCCTTTTCATCATTGTACACACTTCCTGCCTGTCGTTTTTCTGCAACAGCTATTTATACCAACAACGTATTTGCCGGATCATTCAGAGGATACGGGAATCCACAAGCCACATTTGCTCTTGAAAGAGTCATTGACTTACTAGCCGATAAGCTGGGAATGGATAAGGCCCAGATTAGAATAAAAAATGCCAATAGACCAGGCGAAACAACAGGTCAGGGTTTGTTTTTTGAAACATGCGGACACCAAGATTGCTTGCAAACTGTCATAAAAAAGGCAGGAAAAAAGCGTAAATCAGAGAACAACCGATACCGTCGAGGAATGGGTTATGCTTCAATGATTCATGTTGGAGGTGGCGCTAAAATTTATCGTTCAGACGGTTGTGGAACTACTATAAAAATTGATCCTTATGGATATTGTACGATAATAAGCGGTTCCAATGAAATCGGACAGGGATCTGAAACCGTACTTGCTATGATAGCTGCTGAAGAATTGGGGATTTCGCTTGATAAAATTAAGGTAATTAATACGGATACAGATATCAAGCCATGGGATGTAGGTGTACACGCGTCACGAACAAGTTTCGTGGCAGGAAATTCCCTCTTGGGTGCTATCCGAATTCTAAAAGAAAAACTTAATCTAAAAGCAGGAGAGCTGTTACAAGAGAAAAGCACTTCATTTAATTATGAAGATGGATTCATAAAGACAAAATCGAAACAAATTGCACTTGATAAAGTAGTACGCGAAATGCATTTCACTTTGCCAAACGAACTTGCTATTGCATCATATTTTTACGAACCCTCTAGCCAGTTTCAGGACAAAGGGTTCAAGGGTAATGTGTCAGGCACTTATGCATTCGCATCTCAAGCTATAGAGGTGGAAGTAGATACTTACACCGGCAATGTAAGAGTACTCACGGTTCATGTTGCACAGGACGTAGGCAAAGTTTTGAATCCGCTTTTACTTGATGGGCAAATTCACGGAGGGGTTTTGCAAGGCGTGGGTTATGCACTTACCGAAGAATTGATTTTTAAGGAAGGATATTTACTGAATCCCAATTTTCATAACTATAAATTACTCACGGCTGCCGATACCCCCGACATCCATTTTTATCCTGTTGAGACACACGACAAACAAGGACCTTATGGCGCGAAGGGCGTAGGTGAAGCTCCACTTATTCCTACAGCTGCAGCAATTGCGAATGCGGTTTGTGATGCACTACAGATCGAAATGCTCGAATTGCCCATAACGCCTGAGCGTGTACTGGTAGCTTTAAAAAATAAGAACAATAAATAAATTCTCGATATGGACTTTTCAGTTGTTTCTCCTCAAAATCTTTCTCAATTGCGGAATGCGATAAGAACATTGCAACGCAAACCATATCGGATAGGTGCTGGCTATACCGATTTACTCATGGAGCTAAGAAAGTCCGACACATCAGATCTGACAGTAATAAATTTGGCTCAGATAAATGATAATGGACTTTCACATATTAAATCACTTGTTAACCATGTACATATTGGCGCAATGGTTACAGCCACAAGCATTTGTATGAATGATGATATAGCTCGGAGATTTCCGACTCTACAACAAGCTGCAGCCAACTTGGCATCCACGCAAATACGAAACGTAGCTACTATTGGCGGCAATCTTTGTACAGCATCGCCATCGGGTGATATGGCTTGCGCCATTGTTGCATTGAAAGCTCATTGTGTATTAATGAATGTTGATGGTAAAAAAAGAGTTGTGCCGGTTGTAGATTTTTTTACCGGACCAAGAACAACTTGTCTTAAGAAAAATGAATTTCTTTATAAGATTATTTTGCCACGAAATCACAAACAGACACAACATATCCATTCAGGATTTATAAAAGTAGGTACAAGAAATGCTATGGAATGTTCGGTCGTTTCGTTGGCATATCATATACAAGTTGAAGAAAGTGGATATGTAATTGATGCAGGAATTGGTATTGGAGCTTCAGCACCAACGATTCGTTTTGCCGAAAAAGCAGCTCTTAATCTCATAGGAAAGAACATGCAAAATTTTACAGATGAAAATCGAAATGAATTTGCAAAAAAAGTGCTCACTTATGCATCACCCATCAGTGATGTGAGGGCTACCTCTTGGTATAGAAAGGAAGTATTGTACAACATAAGTAAAAGTGTATTGGTATAGATATGAAAAAACTCAATGCCAACGAAAATTTTTATGGATGCTCGCCCAAAGTACTTGACGCAATCCAGCATTGCAATCAAACCTTGTGGCAGTATCCCACACATCCGCAACAACTGGAAAATGCGCTTGCAACAATACATAATGTGTTGCCCGAACAAATTATTATCGGCTCAGGGTCTGTTCGATTAATTGATGCCATCATACAATCATGTGTAGAGCCACAGGAGGAGGTCGTTATTTTTGAAAATAGTTTTATTGCCTATGAGCAAATATGTGAAGCGCATCGCCGTAGTTATCATAAGGCAACTCAACGTAATTTTGTTTGCCATCCTGATGCAATTTTTCCTTTACTGAATAATAAAACAAAAGTTGTATTCATTTCTAATCCAAACAATCCGACCGGTACAATTATTTCTCATGAACAACTGGAAAACTTACTTAAAAATATTCCGTCACACCTATTGGTTGTGGCAGATGAGGCCTATGTGGAATATGTAACTGATGATCATTTTCCCCGCTCATTGTCATTAATGAAATCGTATCCCAATCTGATTGTGTTAAGAACCTTCTCTAAAGTATATGGACTAGCCGGATTGCGCATTGGATATGCCATAGCCGACTTGACGGTTGCTAAACAATTAAAAAAATTTCGCATCCCATTTTTCTTAAATACGTATGCAGAAACAGCTGCACTTGCAGCGCTTCAGGATCAATCGTTTATACAAAACAGCATTCGCCTCAATCAAGAAGAAAGAATTTTTTTACATCATACACTTCAACAAATAGGATTAAACCCTGTGCCCTCGCAAACTAATTTCATCTATATTCCTTTTGAAGATGAGGACAAGAAGAATGCATTACATCTGTCATTGCAAAATCAAGGAATTTTGGTAGCCAATATGCTGATCTTTGGTCAGAAAAATAGCTTGCGGATAACCATCCCCAATCATGAAACTGTATTAGAGATTTGTCAGATTATTCACTCTGTTTATTCATCTCAAACAAATTCAAATAATTGATTATCAAAATTTTGAATTCTGATCAGAAATTTAATATCCTAAGAAAAAAAGATTTTATTACTTTTGAAAAATAAAACTGATCCATTAGAATTATGAAAAAGTACATATTTGGTTTTTTATTATCAGGCGTTATTCTATTTGGCACCGGCTGTTTGGGTTCAACTGAAGATTATCTTCAAACCGGCACTTGGAAACGATATAATATGAGTACCTACATGCATGATATAGAATTCAACTTCAATGCTAACGGTACAGTTATTTTCAAAAACATTACTGCATCAGTTGTAGATACCGGAACATATCAGGCCATTGCAGGAGGCGAGCATAACTTTCTAGAATTGCTTGGTATGCCTTCAGTTACAGGGCAAATACCTAATTCATATGATGGGAAATGGACTATTATTAGAATGAGCGAAAGTGCGTTTGCTATTTCTATTCACAAAGAAGGATATGGCGTACTGTATCATGAGTTTATCAATATCTAATTTCTGCCTTATTATTGGCTTCCTCTAAGCTAAAAACTACTTTTTTTTGTCAGTCGTGCGGCGCCCAATCGGCTAAGTGGGTTGGCAAATGTGCTTCATGTGGTGCATGGAATTCATATGTGGAGGAAATTATAGCTAAGCCATCTTCTGTTTCAACTGCATTTCTATCTGACAAAGCGCGAAAACCAATAGCCCGGAAAATTTCAGATATTAATTTTTCAGAAGAAGAACGAATTGATACACTTGATAATGAATTAAACCGTGTTTTGGGAGGTGGCATCATGCCTGGATCGCTTATTTTACTTGGCGGAGAACCGGGGATTGGGAAAAGCACATTGTTGCTTCAAATGGCTTTGCGAATGAGAGGCAAAAATGTGTATTACATTAGTGGCGAAGAAAGTGACCAGCAAATATCTCTTAGAGCACAGCGACTTGGCATTCTTAATGAATCTTGCTTTGTTGTAACCGAAATACTGCTTGAGAACATACTACAGGTTGTGTCTCACGATAAGCCCGATATTCTCATAGTTGATTCCATTCAAACGCTTTATACACAACTGATAGAATCATCAGCAGGCAGTATTTCACAAATCAGGGAGTGTGCAGGTCAACTATTGAAGTTAGCCAAAACAACAGGTATTCCGGTTTGGTTAGTGGGCCATATCACGAAAGATGGCAATTTGGCAGGTCCAAAGATGTTGGAGCATATGGTAGATGTTGTTTTGCAATTTGAAGGAGACCGCAATCACCTGTTTCGAATTCTACGTAGTTCCAAAAATCGCTTTGGGTCCACTTCCGAAATTGGAATTTACGAAATGATTAATGAGGGATTACGTGAAGTTGAAAACCCTTCCGGCGCTCTGTTGTCAAACAAGGAGGAAGGATTGAGCGGAACGGCGGTATGCGTTACCATGGAAGGCATTCGCCCAATCATGCTCGAAATACAGGCACTAGTGAGTACAGCGGCATATGGAACGCCACAGCGATCTGCCACAGGATTTGAAACCCGACGTCTCAACATGCTGCTTGCCGTTCTCGAAAAAAGATGTGGCTTTCAGTTAGGAATAAAAGACGTATTTCTCAATTTGACTGGCGGTATTAAAGTAGAAGATCCTGCAATGGATTTGGCTGTCGTATGCGCTATCTTGTCGTCGAACGAAAATACTGAACTACCTCCCTGGATTTGTTATGCTGCAGAAGTTGGACTAACAGGCGAGTTGCGACCCGTTACCCGTATCGAACAACGCATTGCTGAGGCGCAAAAACTTGGATTTAAGCGAATATATATATCTAAATTTAACCTCAAAGGTCTTCAACACGACAAATACAAAATACAAGTTGTAGGAACCGGAAGAATAGACGAACTCTATCATCAACTTTTTCATTAACACTATCCAATTATTATGATTTACAGCGGAAATATTGAATCCAAACTGCCACGTGTTAAAACCACCATATTCACGGTCATGAGTGCATTAGCCAAACAGCATCAGGCCATCAATTTATCACAGGGTTTTCCTGATTTTCAGGTTGACAAACGATTAGTTGAATTGGTAACTCAACAAATGCTTTTTGGGAAAAATCAATATGCGCCGATGCAAGGCGTGTATGAATTACGCGAAGCCATTGCTTTAAAAACAGAAGAAATTTACAGTGCAACATACGATCCTGACTCAGAAATTACGGTTACAGCCGGAGCAACTCAGGCCTTGTTTACCGCCATCTCTGCTTTTGTTAGAGAAGGCGATGAGGTAATAGTGATTGAACCTGCTTACGACTGCTATGTGCCCGCCATTGAGTTGAATGGAGGAATCCCAAAATTTGTAAAACTTGAAGACAAAACCTTTCAGATTAAATGGGAAGATGTGAATAAACTCATATCTCAACATACGAGGGCTATAATCATCAACACACCTCACAATCC
Source organism: Candidatus Competibacteraceae bacterium (assembly GCA_014879445.1). Lineage (GTDB taxonomy): Bacteria > Bacteroidota > Bacteroidia > CAIKAF01 > CAIKAF01 > BA4. The sequence goes on along the minus strand of JACSSC010000032.1, from coordinate 87,799 downwards.
TACTGCTTCTATTCTCTCAGCTGCCGATATGCAGAAACTTGAAAAATTACTAAAAGGAAGAGATATCATTGTTATAAGTGACGAAGTATATGAACATATCGTCTTCGATGGATATGAACATCAAAGTGTAGCCCGATATCCAGAAATAGCAGCGCGTAGTATTATTGTTTCATCTTTCGGAAAAACATACCATACTACAGGATGGAAAATTGGTTATGTGCTAGCCCCCTCCAATTTAATGGCCGAGTTTAGAAAGGTTCATCAGTATAATGTTTTTTCTGTTAATACTCCTGTTCAATTTGCTTATGCCGAATGGCTAAAAAGAAAGGACCTGTACATAGAGTTGGGCAGATTCTATCAAGAGAAAAGAGATTTTTTTCAGAAACTACTTGCCGGTTCTCGTTTTGAAATTTATCCATCGCTCGGAAGTTATTTTCAGGTTTTGGGATACGATAAAATTACGGATGAAAAAGATTTGGATTATGCCAAACGCATGACGATTGAAGCCGGCGTAGCCCCTATTCCGCTATCGGTTTTTTACAATAACTCATACGACCCCAAAGCACTCCGCTTCTGTTTTGCTAAAGAAAATGATACACTTGAGAAGGCGGCTGAAAAACTAATGAAACTATGAGCGCTTCACAGCAGTTACATATTGCCGTTTTGCAAGTTTCTCTAAAATGGGAATCTGTTGATGAGAATCTGTCTTATATTGAATCAAAATTAGATGAAATTGACGAAGTGGATTTGGTGCTTCTACCTGAAATGTTTACCACCGGTTTTACCATGAATACAGCGTTATGCCATACAGAAAAGTATAACCCGCAGGCATGGATGCGTCATCAAGCAAAGAAACGTAAATTTTCGATAGCCGGCAGCTATATGATACATGAGCATAATCAGTTTTTTAACCAATTTTTATTTGTCGATTCTAATGGTAAATCATGGGCTTACAATAAGAAACATCTTTTTAGTTTAGCAAATGAAAATCAATATTTTTCGCCTGGCAATCAAAGAATAATGGCTGAACTTCATGGCTGGAAAATTGCACTCTTTGTTTGTTATGATTTGCGTTTTCCGGTATGGAATTGTCGCACCCCCGATTATGATTATGATTTAGCACTTTATACAGCCAACTGGCCCGAACGCAGAAGCTTTGCTTGGCGCTCGCTTTTGACAGCACGTGCCATCGAAAACCAATCATTTATAGCTGCCGCTAATCGTATCGGCCATGATGGAAATGGAGTGCTCCATAGTGGCGACTCTACTATACTTTTACCAACGGGCAAAATATTGAAATCGGCACCTCCATTTTCAACATCTGTATTGTATGCTACACTCGATCTATCTCATTTAAAAGAATTTAGGCAGTCATTTCCATTTTTTAACGACCGCGATTCGTTTGAAATTATTTAATGGTGTAAACAAAAATCGTAACTTAGCCATTCTAAATAACAAGAGATTACAAAATGTAAAGGGTGTGCAAATGGCAAAAAATCAAATTCAACAAGAACCCGCTTCTCCCAACCAAATCAATACAGGTACGGTTATTCATGGTAATATAACCTGTAATGGCAATATCCGAATTGATGGCAACATGAGAGGGAAAATCGAATGTTCGGGCAAAGTCGTAATTGGAAACACGGCTGTAATAGAAGGAGATGTGGTATGCGCCAATTTGGATATAATTGGACAAGTAACAGGTAATCTTTTTGTTGCCGAAAAAACATCTCTTAAAGCTACTGCCCGACTGAAAGGGGATATTCAAACAGGAACATTATCTATTGAACCCGGTTCAGAGTTTAATGGTAAATGTACTATGGCAGCAAATCTCGATTTACAATCTATGCTCGAAAACAAAAAAGAACCCGCCTTTGCCTAATAGCAAAAAACCAACAAGTAACGATTATCTGAAATATTCAGGGTTGGCATTTCAAATGCTTGCTATCATTGCATTAGGTATATTAGTGGGAACGCGACTTGATCGTTATTTCCAAAACTCAAAATCTCTCTTTACCGTCGTTTGTGCCATTTTATCCATACTTTTGTCGCTAGGCCTTATTCTAAAAGATTTGATTCGAAAAAAATAATACTGCAATGTCAAATACTCCATCGCCACAAACGCCTCTGCTTCGATTCTATTTTCTCTATCTCAGTATTTTTACATTGGTATTACTTTTTCTATTCTTTTTTTTTCAAAAGAGTTTGCCACTTAGCGCCATGTTTATTGTTCCTGTTTTCTATGTTATCACTTCCATTTCACACATATTTTTAAAAAAATCACTCTCAGGCAATGGCAAAGGATTTCTGCAATTGTTTTTATTAGGCATGACAGTTAAGATGATGGCATATCTTATTTTTTTGGCAGTGATGATGATTGGAATGAAAGAAACTTCCACACTTTTTGTCATCGTATTTTTCTTTTGTTATGTGCTTTATACTACATTCGAAATTTTAATGCTAAGGCCGTTGATGAAGAAAAATCATTAATTCTTCATCAACAAAAGTGTTTTTGTTTAATCACTACCCTGTCATTATCAGATGTTTTGAGAATAATGAAGCATTGGCATTGATTTACTGATTTGATTGTCAGAAATATAGCACATTATTACATCAGAAAAGAAAAATCAATGAATAAATTTTTATTTGAACCCTAATTTCTTACTTTTGCGGTCTGAAAATTAGTGTTGGTTATCTATAAATTCTGTATGGCAAGGGTTCAAACATCAATTATAATAACAATTTGGGCAGTATTACTTTGGATTAGTTTGCCCGTTTTAAGCTGGTCGCAGCACCATGAAGATAATCACCATCAGGCATCTCAAAACGAAACGCATGCCGAATCACATTCCGACCATCACGAAGCAGAAGAACTGGATTTCAGTGCTTTTATAAAGCATCATATATCTGATGACTACTCATTTCATATAGCAGGCGATGTATCAGTACCTTTGCCGGTAATCATATATGAACCCGGAAAAGGATTAGATATTTTTCTTTCTACTGCATTTCATCATGCTGATGAAAATCATTTGTCGCGTGGCAAGTATTATTATCATCATGGCAAGCTAGTTATTCCTGATTTGAATACAGATGGTTCGTTACAAACAGATGAGCACGGGCATCCCATAGGCAAGCATGAAGCCACATTAGGAGATTTGATATCAGGCAACAAACATGTTTTTTATAATTTTTCCATTACCAAGAATGTGTTTGGTTTGTTATTGGGCGTTTCTCTCTTGCTTATTATTTTTTCAACAGTTGCAGGCAAGTACAAATCAAATCCAGATAAAGCCCCAAGCGGATTGCAGGGATTATTGGAAATATTGATTCTTTTTGTGCAGAACGATATCGTAAGGCAATTTATTGGAGACAAACATTATCAACGTTTCGTTCCATATATACTTACATTGTTTTTCTTTATTCTCATTAACAACTTGTTGGGATTGATCCCAATTTTCCCTGGTAGTGCTAATGTAACAGGCAATATTGCTATTACGATGACACTGGCTTTGTTGTCGCTCATTTTGGTTGTTGCCAATGGCAGCAAACATTTTTGGGGTCATATACTAAATCCGCCGGGCGTTCCCCTTCCTGTAAAGATTCTCTTAGTACCTATTGAGTTAATTGGTATTATTACAAAACCTTTCTCACTGATGATTCGTCTATTTGCGAATATTACAGCAGGACACATTATTATCATGAGCATCATAGGTATTACCTTTATCATACAAAGTTATGTTGTAGGCGTAGTTACTTCTGTTTTCTCAGTAGCTATGTTTATGTTGGAGTTGTTAGTTGCCTTTATTCAGGCCTATATTTTCTCATTATTAACCGCACAGATGATAGGTCAGGCAGTAGATGATGGTCATCATGTCGAACACGAAACATCGCATCATTAATGGAATTATTAATCACATATAAACACACGTTATGGCTAATTTGCTAAACATTTTGCTCGAATCTTGGGGCCCATTGGGCGCAGGTATTGGAGCCGGGCTTGTTGCTATTGGAGCAGGTTTGGGTATCGGACAGATTGGAGGTCGTGCTGCTGAAGCAATTGCGCGTCAACCGGAATCAGTTAATGATATCCGTGGAACAGCTATCATCCTTGCCGCCTTCATCGAAGGTGTAGCTTTGTTTGGTGCTGTAATTTGCTTCTTGGCAATGAATGCCTAAAACTTCATTAAAGGCAGCCCGTGCGGTTGGCCCGGGCCGTCTTTTTTTGATTTTTAATTATTAATTGTTGTAAAATAAAATATCGAATATGGAATTGCTAAATCCAAATGTGGGCCTGGTTTTTTGGATGATGATTTCTTTTCTGCTTCTACTTGTCTTACTACGTAAGTTCGCTTGGAAGCCCATCATCTCTACTATTAAAAACAGGGAAGAGTCTATTCATAAAGCACTGAATGCTGCTATTGAAGCTGAAAAAAAATTAGGTACCCTTAAGTCAGAAAATGAGGCACTGCTAGCTCAAGCTAAAAAGGAACGGGAAGAAATTTTGAAAGAGGCACGCGAAGCTCGTGAAAGAATGATTACAGAGGCGAAAGATAAAGCTCAGCAAGAAGCAGGGCTGCTGTTGGCTTCTGCACGCGATAACATTCAGAATGAAAAGATGAAGGCCATTACTGAGCTCCGCAATCAAGTAGCTGTTCTTTCCATTGAGATTGCTGAGAAAATTTTGAAAGAAAAATTGTCGGATGACAAAAAGCAGCAGGAAGTGATGGACACCATATTAAAAGAAGTAACTCTTAATTAATCGTATGCAGGGATATTCAGTATTGGCATTACGTTATGCACAGTCGCTTGCATCACTTGCTAAAGAAAGAGGTGTGCTGGATACTTTGTATAACGACATGCAGCAAATTAATAATATTTACAGTTCAGATGCTGAATTCAGAGCATTTTTGCGTAGCCCAGTTATTAATGCACTAACTAAGCAAACGGTATTAATCAAAATTTTTGCTGGCAATGCTAATGAATTGACTACTGCATTTTTGAAAAAGTTGGCTGATTCTCGTCGTGAACTGTATTTGGGCGAAATAGCCAAAGCTTTTATTGCTCATTACAAAAAGCTTAAGGGAGTATTAAGTGTTCATGTTACTTCAGCTATTGCGCTCGGGAACAATACTCGTCAAGCGATTATGGATAGAGTGAAACAGACACCGCAATATGCTCATGCCAGTGAAATAGAACTGATTGAAAAGATAGATGCTTCTATCATTGGTGGGTTAATTATCCGCGTTGATGACAAACAATTAGATACTAGCTTTTCTTCTCAGATCCATCAATTCAGAAGAGCATTTGAAGATAATCCTTACATTATAGAATATTAATAACGCAATAATAGCAGATATATGGCAGAAATTAAAGCAGCAGAAGTAACGGCAATTTTACGCGAACAATTGTCGGGTCTGAAAAATACAACCGAACTGGAAGAAGTGGGCTCCGTTCTACAAATCGGTGATGGTGTTGCCCGAATCTACGGATTAAACAATGTTGAATCAGGTGAATTGGTTGAATTTCACAATGGATTGAAAGGCATTGTACTTAATCTTGAAGAAGACAACGTGGGTGTTGTATTGCTCGGTGAGGCAAAAGGTATTAAAGAAGGGGATACCGTAAAGCGTACTCGTCGCATTGCTTCTATTCATGTTGGTGAAGGAGTGGTTGGTCGTGTTATCAACACTTTGGGCGAAACCATTGATGGCAAAGGCCCCATTAAAGGTGAGACACTGGAAATGCCATTTGAGCGCAAAGCGCCGGGTGTTATTTTCCGTCAGCCGGTTAATGAGCCACTTCAAACGGGTATTAAAGCTATTGATGCCATGATTCCTATCGGACGTGGTCAGCGTGAATTGATCATCGGCGACCGCCAAACAGGCAAAACGGCAGTTGCAATTGATACCATTATCAATCAAAAAGAATTTTATGATCGTGGCGAACCTGTGTATTGCATCTATGTTGCCATAGGTCAAAAGAGTTCTACCGTTGCTGCTATTGCTAATACCTTGGAGAAAGCAGGCGCTATGCCTTATACGACTATTGTATCGTCTTCTGCTTCTGATCCCGCACCTATGCAATTTTATGCACCTTTTGCCGGTGCTGCTATTGGCGAATACTTCCGTGATACAGGTCGCCCAGCTTTGATTGTTTATGATGACTTATCCAAACAAGCAGTAGCATATCGCGAGGTTTCACTCCTTCTTCGTCGCCCACCCGGTCGGGAAGCATACCCCGGTGATGTGTTTTATTTGCATAGCCGTTTGCTAGAACGTGCAGCCAAAGTGATTGCCAATAACGATATCGCTTCTCAAATGAACGACCTACCAGAATCTTTGAAAGGCAAAGTAAAAGGAGGCGGCTCTTTAACAGCTTTACCTATCATCGAAACACAGGCGGGTGACGTATCTGCATACATCCCTACGAATGTAATTTCTATTACCGATGGACAGATTTTCCTTGAATCAAACCTGTTTAATGCTGGTGTTCGTCCTGCCATTAATGTTGGTATTTCTGTATCACGTGTGGGTGGTAATGCTCAGATTAAATCTATGAAAAAGGTAGCAGGTACTTTAAAGCTTGACCAAGCGCAATACCGCGAATTGGAAGCTTTCGCCAAGTTTGGTTCCGACCTTGATGCTGCTACCAAATCCATTCTTGATAAAGGCGCCCGTAACGTAGAAATTCTAAAACAAGGTCAATACTCACCTATTACCGTTGAAAAACAGATTGCCATTATTTATGCTGGTACAAAGAATTTGCTTCGTTCTGTTCCGGTTAATAAAGTGAAAGAATTCGAAAACGATTATCTTACTGTTTTGGAAGCCACGCATAAAGAGGTTTTGAACAGATTGAAGAAAGGTGAATTTAATGATGAAATTACCTCTATTCTGGAAGCTACGGCTAAAGATGTTGCAAGTAAATATCAAGCATAACTAGTATTTTGAATCATGCCAAATCTTAAGGAAGTACGAAATAGGATTACCTCGGTTAATTCAACCCAACAAATTACAAGCGCCATGAAATTGGTGAGTGCTGCGAAATTGAAAAAAGCGCAGGATGCTATCACTCGTATGCGCCCTTATGCAGGCAAACTCCGCGATATACTCGAAAACCTAAGCCAAAGCATCGATTCTTCTGAAGGTATTTATTCCAGGCAACGTGATCCAAACAAGGTATTACTTGTTGTGGTAACTTCTAATCGTGGTCTTTGTGGTGCTTTTAATGCCAATGTAATTAAAAGGGCTAATCTTGCCATTGAAACTACTTATGCCAACGCCTCTGCCACAGGCCATCTTTACGTGCTTACTATCGGGAAAAAGGCCAGTTCTTTCTTTTCCAAAAAATCAGGTATTCAGCATATTGCTTCTCACGATGAGCTTTTCTCTAATCTCACGTTTGAGTCAATCATTCCAGTGGCTGAGAAGGTTATGCAGTTGTTTGTAAAAGGCGATGTAGATAAAGTGGATTTTGTCTATAATCAATTTAAATCTGCCGGGTCGCAAATTATCACACTTGAACCATTCCTTCCGGTTTTACCTCCTGAAAAATCAGAACAAGACAATCAATCCGTTTCTTCTGAATATATCTTCGAACCTTCGAAAGCCGAAATCATTGAAAACATGATTCCTCTTTCTCTCAAAACGCAATTCTTTAAAGTTTTGCTCGATTCTCATGCATCTGAGCACGGGGCTCGTATGACTGCAATGCACAAGGCCACTGACAATGCTTCTGAGTTGCTTAAAAACTTAAAATTAAGTTATAATAAAGCGCGACAGGCAGCCATTACCAATGAGATTCTTGAAATTGTGGCTGGTGCAGAAGCATTAAATGGGTAAGACCTAATTCTTGATTCTTTTTAATCGTGAAAGGTGCTATTGCAATTCTGCTACTTTTTGTTTCTAATGTTTTTATGACATTTGCATGGTACGGGCATCTCACTTTTAAGCAATATCCACGTCTAGCCAAACTAGGAATTTTTGCTATTATCCTAATCAGTTGGGGATTGGCTTTTTTTGAATACATCTTTCAAGTGCCGGCCAACAAAATTGGTTACCAAGGTAACGGTGGCCCATTTTCATTATTTCAGCTTAAAGTACTGCAAGAAGTAATTACATTATTGGTTTTTATCATTTTTACGTTGTTGCTTTTTAAACATGAAACCATCAAGTGGAATTATTTGGTTGCGTTTGTATTCCTGATTCTTGCTGTTGTATTTGTTTTCTTGAATAAAGAAGGTTAATCATATACATTTTGTAGGTTTGTAGTATGAATCATTGTGGATGGATAGACACACATGCACATTTGTACGATTCGGCTTTTGATGCCGACAGGGTACAAATTATCAAGCAAGCTGTGAATATGGGGGTGCATACAATGTTGTTACCTAATGTTGATGTTTCAACTGTAATGGCTTTGCATCAAATTGTTTCTCAATTTCCTACACATCTCAAGCCTATGATGGGTTTGCATCCATGTTCTGTTAATGATGAACCAGGAACGGCTCTCTCTGAAATTGAAAAGATACTCTTTAGTTCGCCTCAATCTTATGTAGCTATTGGCGAAGTTGGGTTAGATTATTATTGGGATAAAACATTCATTCTTCAGCAAAAGGAAACATTTACGATACAGGCACAATGGGCTAATCGCCTTCAACTACCACTTGTTATTCATTCACGCGATTCAATAGATGAATTAATTCAACTTTTAAAAACATCAGCACGTGTTGATTATAGCGGCGTTTTTCATTGTTTTACAGGCAGTATTCAACAGGCACACCGCATTCTTGATTTAGGTTTCTATCTAGGCATCGGTGGTGTTTCTACTTTTAAAAATGCATCTATTGCCAACGTGATTAAATCGATTGGTTTACAACATGTCGTGCTTGAAACCGACGCCCCTTATTTGGCTCCGGCACCTTATAGAGGGACACGAAATGAACCTTCTTATATCCCACTGATTGCCCAATTTCTTTCTGAATTATGTCAGTTACAAATTGAAGATGTAGCTGAAATAACTTCTAGCAATGCACGAAAATTGTTTAACCTGACAACATCTGCTCATGTTACAAGATAAACCACATATTTTGATTTTATACACAGGCGGAACAATTGGTAGTTTTGAAGATCCCGAATCAAGGAGTTTAATGCCTGTTGAGTTTTCTCAGCTTCACAAATTTATTCCTGAACTTCAACTTATTGATGCTACAATTGAGGTTGTTGCTATGGCTCAACCTAAAGATTCGTCTGATATGCAACTTGATGACTGGCGTTGGATTGTTAATCAGATTGAGAAATATTATAAAAAAGTGGATGGATTTGTTGTGCTTCATGGAACCGACACAATGACTTACACCGCATCTGCTGTAAGCTTTATGATAGAGCACAATCAAAAACCTATTGTGTTTACCGGTTCGCAATTGCCTATAGGCAAAATCCGAACTGACGGAAAGGAAAACCTAATTACAGCTATCGAGATTGCAGCAGCTAGATGGGATAACAAGCCCATTGTGCCGGAGGTTGCAATTTATTTTGAGCATACACTTTATCGTGGTAACCGAACAAATAAGTTCAGTGCTGAACATTTCAATGCTTATCAATCGCCGAATTACCCGGCTTTAGCTCAGGCGGGCGTAACAATTGATTACAATTTTTCTGCCATTCATTCTGCCGATAGAAAGGATACAACATTTTTTTATGAGCTTCAAAACGATATTGCGGTATTCCCAATGTTTCCAGGTTTTTCAAAAAAATTAGCGCAACATATTTTTAGTATGCCTTTGTTTGCTATTGTTTTACATACCTATGGATTTGGCAATGCGCCTATTCTACCTTGGTTTTTTGATATATTGTCAGAAGCCAACTCCCGTGATGTTATTATTCTAAACATTACACAGTGCCAACAAGGATCGGTGCAAATGGGCAAATACATTACCAGTGTTGAGTTACAAAAGGTTGGTGTAATAAGTGGAGCAGATATGACACTTGAAGCGGCCATTACTAAACTAATGCATTTGGGTGGACGCTATCATGGCCAAACATCACGTATTAAAGAATTGTTGCAACAATCGTTGCGTGGAGAACTTACTCGATAAATGCCTATTCGGCTAGAATAAATTCTACGCGACGATTTTTAGCACGTGCCTCTTTGCTATCAGAAGGGTCAATGGGTTTGCTTTCGCCATAACCAACTACTCTTATGATACGCGATTCAGGGAATCCAGCTTTTATTAGATATTCCTTTACAGAGTTGGCTCTACGTTCAGATAGCTTTTGATTGTATGCATCTTCACCTATATTGTCGGTATGTCCGGCAATTTCAATTTTTATGCCCGGATATTTATTCAGTAATTCGATAGCTCTGTTCAACTCAGATTCAGATTCAGATTTTAAATGGTGCTTGTCAAAATCAAAGAATACATTGTTGAGTGTAAGTTTAACACCCGCTTTAACTTTTTCCAGATAGATTACTTTTTCGACCAATTTAAATCCTTCAGGTAGTTTTAAGTCGAAATTTTCGGAATAAAATAAATACCCTTCTGATTCAACAGCAATCCCATAATTTTTTCCTGAAGGAAGGGAAACAAGAAATCCTTCTTCAGTTGGCTGTACTTCCGATTCAAACATTTCCTGGCCCGAACTATTGTCGGTAATGTTCACAATACCTTTTACAAGGGCATCTGTTTCTTTATCTTTCAATATGCCTTTAAACAGTACCATCTGGAAGTCCTTAAATACTTTTTTCTCAAATGGCCGAATACAATAGATATCCTGACGCCCATACCCATTCTCTTTTACAGAAGAGAGATAGGCATTTTTGCCATCGGCGGTTAGTACAAAATATACATCATCATCCGGGCTGTTAATTGGGTATCCCATGTTGATAGGAGTTGTCCATTGACCATCTTTGAATTCAGTTTCAAAAATATCATATCCGCCCATTGTATTATGACCTTTAGAGCTAAAGTATAATGTTTTTCCATCAGGATGTAGAAATGGGCCATCTTCATCATAAGGCGTATTAATAGTTGGGCCTAAATTTACCGGCTCACTCCATGTTTGGTCGGATTGCAATTCGCTACGCCAGATATCTTTGCCACCCAAACCTCCCGGGCGATCGGAAACCAAATATGCTGTTTTCCCATCAAATGAAACCGTAATATGCGATTCTGTATATTTTTTTGTGTTTACTTTGCCGGGTAATTCTTTGGGTTCTGACCAAGATTCTCCTTCTTTTTTGGAAAAATAAATATCCCCTTTATTAATAGAATGATATAAATAAAGGATACTGCCATCAAGAGATAAGCTTACGGATGCGCTATGTTTTTTTGGCTTATTGATAGGAGCAGGTATCCGTGATGGAGTGCCCCATTTGTTCGTTTCGATACGATTTGATTTGTAAATATTCTCGTAATAATCATAATCGAAATTGGATATTTGGCGTTTAGTGCGCTTTTTTGTTTCATCTGCAGGTCGGCGAGATGTGTAAATTAAAATCGTTTCGTCAGCTCGAATAAGTGGTACATATTCGGCATATGTTGTGTTGATTACATCACCCACATTTTCCACTTCATACTCTACTTTCAAAACGAATTGTTTGCCATTATTACATTCTTCAATACGTTTGGCAACCATTTTTAAAGTGTCAGGATGAGAAATGATAGCTTCAAACTGGTCATAAGCTAATATAGCTTCATCAAATTTAAGTTTTTGTTGAGCAGCCATTCCAAGTACATAATAGTAATCCCTTGCTATTGAGGCATTCAGGTCGCCTGCCTTGCGTGCATATGGATACGCTTTGTATTTTTCAAGGGTGTTTAAATAGCATACAGCTATTTTGTAATTAAGAAGTGCATTATTGGGATTTACCTCATTAGCATCAAGATAAAAAAGCAATGCTTCATTATATCCTCGTTCGGCTCCATAAAAATAGGCGTCTCCTTTCTTGATGCATTTTTTAGCAAATCGAAATGCTTTTTTTTGCTCAGGGAAATTTGTTTTCGTGAATTCTACATTTTGCGAAAAGCAAATCATAGAAAGGGTAATCAGGGCAATGGTGCTTAAGATTTTCATGATAATCTTAATTAATTACTTGGTTTATTTACTATAATGCTCATTTATCAATGTAGCAAAAGTATAAAAATTATCAGGTTTACAATGCTTTTAATGAATTCTATCACATCAAATATTAACGAAGAGTTGTTTATTATTTGTTGTTTTTGCAGTAAATATAGGACTTGTAGCGCATTTATCTGGATATTCTACCTGCAGAAAAATAATACTGATGATAATACTTTTCGTCCAAGTGGCTGATAATTACACCTTTTTTGGTAGAAGCATGTACAAAATATCCATGCCCAATATACAAACCTACGTGCCCAACCTTGGGTGTATTGATTTTAAAAAATACCAAATCACCTTCTGTTAGGTCTTCTTTATTAATAACTTGCGACTGTTTCCATATTCCTACTGAAGAGCGTTCAACTTGAAATCCATACACTTCTTTATAGATGTTTTGTACCAAACCGGAACAGTCTGTTCCATTTGTGTTATTGCCCCCATAGGCATAAGGAGTGCCCAACCATCTGTCAATTGACCTGATAAGTGCTTGATTACAACCTTTTTCGAGTGGAATTCCTAAGCGGGCACTATATTGTTCAATAAATTTTTGTTCAGATTTTTCAGTTGTGGATGTATGAGGTAGATGGGTCAATTGTTTTGTTTTGCATGAGAATGTAATGGTGACAAGACCTAGCAGGCATATCATTATTGTGAAATATTGTCTCATGATACAAAAATCTTTATCAATCGAAACGAAATGTACATTATTCATTTGCTTGAAATGCGGTTTTATTTAATCGGTTTTCCACACTACAACGTGGATTACTACCTTTGCAGATATGGATATTGGTTCAAACATCAAGGAGCAGATTTCTCTTATGCCTCATGATCCTGGGGTATATCAATTTTTTGATTCTGATGGCTCTATTTTGTATGTAGGCAAGGCCAAATCACTAAAAAAGCGTGTAAGTAGTTATTTTATGCGAAGCGCAAATCATACTGCCAAAATAAAACGTATGGCTGCACAGGTAAGTGAAATTAAGGTCGTTGTTGTAACTTCTGAATGGGATGCTCTGTTGCTTGAAAATACACTTATAAAAAAATACCAACCGCGATACAATATAATGCTGAAGGATAGCAAGACCTATCCATGGATTTGTATCAAAAATGAGCCATTCCCCAGAGTGGTTGTTACTCGTTACCGTATCGCAGATAAGTCATTATATGTAGGGCCGTATCCTTCAGGAAGAATGATGCATACAATACTAGACCTTTGCCATCAGTTGTTCCCAATTCGAACTTGCTCTCTATCGCTTAGTCAAGTAAATATTCAATCTGGCAAATACAAGCCCTGTCTGGAATATCAACTTGGAAATTGCAAAGCGCCTTGCGCCGGTTTGCAAAGCGAAATTGAATATAATGAAATGATAGAGCAGATTAAGGATATACTTAAAGGCAATATTCAAGGATTGATGCAAAATCTCAAAATTCAAATGATTCGCCAATCTGAATCATATGCATATGAAGAAGCACAACAAACAAAGGAAAAGTTGGCAATACTCGAAAGATATAAATCAAAAAGTATTGTTGCTCATCCCGACATAAACGATGTTGATGTGTTCAGTTATTTTTCAGAGTTAGGTTTTTTTTATGTGCATTATCTGAGAGTTATTAATGGATTTTTGGTAAACAGTTATACAATGGAATTGAAAGTAAAACTGGATGAACCACCTGACCAACTGCTTGGAATGGCTATTTTTGAAATTCGTCAGTTGTTTGATAGTCATGCTAAAGAAATTATTGTGCCTTTAATGCCTGATGTACAGCCCGAAGGGTTGCATTTTACTATTCCGCATCGAGGAGACAAGAAAAAACTGATTGAACTATCAGCCCGAAATTTGAGTTATTACATACGAGATAAAACACGACAAACTGAAATTAAAGATCCCGAAGCAAATTCCAAACGTATTCTCGAAAAATTAAAACAGGATTTAAGATTACAAGAATTGCCGGTTCATATTGAATGTTTTGATAACTCAAACTTTCAGGGCGATTATCCTGTTTCGGCAATGGTTTGTTTTAAAAATGCACGTCCGTGCAAAAAAGATTATAGGCATTTTAATGTAAAAACAGTTTCGGGGGCTAATGATTTTGAGACGATGAAAGAAGCAGTATTCCGACGTTATAAAAGATTAATGGATGAAAAACTTCCTTTTCCTCAGCTTTTGGTTATTGATGGCGGCAAGGGACAGCTATCAGCCGCTGTCGAAGCGCTTAATTTGCTTGGATTGTATGGCAAAATTCCTGTGATTGGCATTGCCAAACGACTGGAGGAAATTTATTATCCTGGCGATACCCTCCCTCTTTATTTGGATAAAAAATCGGAAACACTTCGATTGTTACAACAGCTGCGTAACGAAGCACATCGTTTTGGCATAACACATTATCGTAGGCGTCATGAAAAGGATCTGATTAAAACGGAACTCGAACAAATCAAGGGTATTGGTGAAACAAGTGCGGTGATACTACTTAAGTATTTTCGTTCGGTTCAGAATATCAAAGAAGCAAGCCAAGAGGAGTTGGCGATGTTGATAGGCAAATCAAAGGCAAACATCATTAAAACATATTATGAGCAACGCACTGATAATGAATAATATTTACTTGTGTTTCCCTATATTTTCAAGCGTAGCATTCTGCTTTTACATTTATTAATTACTTGCTAATCCTATTTCTTTTAATTTAGCTATCGTTTTTCATTATATGTCGAAGATTAAATACTATTACAATACCAAAACATTACGCTATGAGCGTTATGTTGAGGGCTGGAAAAAGAAAGTGCTTCGGGTATTGTATGTGTTGGCAACTGGCGTTGTATTTGCCACTGTAGTCATTGTATTTGCATATCAATATTTGGATTCACCCAAAGAAAAGCAGCTGAGACGTGAGATTTCGAATCTTGAATTGAATTATTCTATTTTGAATGAAAAATCAGCCCGTCTTGAATCGGTACTTCAAGATTTGCAGGAGCGTGATGATAATATTTACAGGGTTATATTTGAAGCAGAGCCAATACCTGATGAAATACGAAGTGCCGGGTATGGTGGTGTGAATCGCTATCAGAAATTAGATGGATTTGCCTATAGCGATATGATCAAACAAATCACCAAACGTATTGATAAGCTCTCAAAACAAACAGTTATTCAAAGCCAATCACTGGATGAGATTTGGCAGCTTGCCAAAAACAAACAAGATATGTTGGCTTCTATTCCGGCCATACTTCCTATTCAAAAGTCAGACCTCAAATTGCAAATCAATACTTCTGGTTTCGGCTATCGCATTGATCCGATTTATAAAACCGTTAAGTTTCATGCAGGAATGGATTTTGTAGCTGATGTAGGGCGACCTGTATTTGCAACGGGGAATGGAAAAATAATATTTGCCGGTGCTGATAATTCGGGTTATGGGAATCACGTCATTATCAATCATGGATTTGGCTATCAGACGCTCTATGCCCACTTCTCAAAAATTAGTTGTTCGCAGGGTCAGAAAGTGAAAAGGGGTGATTTGATTGGATATGTTGGCAGTACAGGTAAGTCGGTTGGCCCACATCTACATTATGAAGTGCATAAGAATGGTAATCCAGTAAATCCGGTAAATTTTTATTTCAATGACCTGAATGCGGCTGAATATGAACAAATCCTTAAAGCCAGCCAACATCCTTCTCAATCGTTTGACTAACAAATAATGCATGGCAAAGAAGAAAAAGAGATTAGCAAATTGGTGGAGGCGACTTCGAACGAAGTACAGGGTACAGGTTATCAGTGAAGATCATTTTGAAGAAAAGGCATCTTGGCGGTTATCGGCTTTCAATATTGTGATTGTTTTTTCTATGATTGTTATTCTCATGGTATCTCTTACGATTTATTTAGTTGCTTTTACCAATTTGCGTGAATATATACCCGGGTATGCTGATTCAGATTCAAAGAGAAAATTAATAGAGCTTGCCATTATTACCGATTCTCTTGAAAAACAATCTGCAGCAACTGACCTTTTTCTTGACAATCTGAAGCTTTTTATCCAAGGCAAAGAATTTGCCGATTCAATGATGTATAGAGTAGATACGACGCGCAATTTTGATGCTGTTGAATATTTGCATTCAAAAGAAGATTCCATTTTACGCCAGGAAGTTTTAGAGGCCGACCGTTATAATTTGTCACCTGTTATCCAGGATGAAAATAATCCGTTATCGGGTATTCTTTTCTTTACACCATTACGTGGAGCACTAACTCAAAAGTTTGATAAATCTTTACAACATTTTGGGGTAGATATTGCATCAAAGAAGAATGAAGCGGTTAAGGCAGTACTGAATGGAACAGTCATTTTCTCGGCCTGGACATCAGATGCGGGTTATGTGTTGATTATTCAGCATTCTGAGCATTTGGTTTCAGTGTATATGCACAATGCTGTTTTGCTGAAAAAGACCGGTGCATTTGTTAAATCAGGGGAACCCGTGGCCATAGTTGGTAATTCGGGGCAACATACTACAGGGCCACATTTGCATTTTGAATTATGGCACAAAGGTATTCCTGTAAATCCGGAACTCTTTATGCGTTTTTGAAGAGAGAAAAATTATTGCCCTAATGCATATCGGCTGAAAGCCGAAACAGTAAGCTCCTTATCTGCTTTTTGCAAATACTGAGCTACAGTGAGCTTATTATCTTTGATAAACTCTTGGTTCAACAAGGTACTTTCTTTGAAGAATTTCTCGAGTTTGCCTTTTGCAATCATTTCGATTTTATCTTCGGGCTTACCTTCCTGACGAAGGATATCTTTAGCAATTTCTATTTCTTTTTCGATGACTTGCTGAGGCACATCGTTACGGTCAATAGCAACAGGAGCCATAGCAGCGGCCTGCATGGCTACATCTTTGCCTATATTTTCGGCATCAGCAACGATCTTATTTAAGGCAATGATTGTTACAACACGATTACCCGGATGATTGTATGCAACAGCATATTCTCCTTGAATACGAGCATAGCTACCTAATTCAATTTTCTCACCGATTTTACCAACCATATCAGTGATTAAATCTTGAATAGTGCGATTTTGAATGGTTTGAGCATATAAATCATTCAAATCTGTAGGTAATTTGTCTATTGCTATTTGAGCTACCTGAGTTGCAAAATCAATAAATTCCTGATTTTTAGCAACAAAATCTGTTTCACAATTTAATGCAACAAGTATGGCACTTTTCTTATCGGCAGATGTGAGCCCCAAAACGTATCCTTCATTGGCATTGCGGTCGCTACGATTGGCAGCAACTTTTTGACCTTTTTTTCGAAGAATTTCAATGGCTTGTTCAAAATCGCCGTTGGCTTCGGTTAATGCTTTTTTGCAGTCCATCATCCCTGCTCCGGTAATTTGGCGCAGCTTATTAACGTCAGCAGCTGTAATTGTTGTTGCGTTTTCCACGATTGTATCAGTTTATTATTTGTATTAAACATTCGTGTTTCGATAACACGAAGTGAAAATTACTCTTCAGCAGCTTTTTCTTCGGCTACTTGTTCCTGTGTTGTTTCGGTTTTTTCAGAAATTTTTTCGTCTTTGCGTTCTTTCAGGCCTTCGGCAATGGCACCACATACTACATCCATTATCAACGCTACGGCTTCAGCTGCGTCGTCGTTGGCAGGAATAGCAAAGTCAACTTCATTAGGATTAGAGTTTGTATCAACAATACCGAATGTAGGAATATTTAATCTTTTGGCTTCAGCAACGGCGATGTGTTCGCGCTTAATATCCACAATAAAGAGCGCAGATGGCAAACGAACCAAGTCGGCAATACTGCCGAAATCTTTTTCAAGTTTAGCACGTTGACGACTAATAAACAGACGTTCTTTTTTGTTCAAGGTGCTGCCAGTACCCGTATCTTTCAGAAGAGAGTCCATGGTGCTCATCTTTTTAATGGACTTTCGGATTGTAACGAAATTGGTAAGCATACCACCGGGCCAACGTTCGGTAACAAAGGGCATAGAAACACGCTGTGCTTTATCGGCAATAATGTCTTTGGCCTGTTTTTTGGTGCCTACAAACAGGATTTTCTTTCCTGATTTAGCCATTTGTTTCATCATGGAAGCCGCCTCTTCGAGCTGAACGAGGGTTTTATTCAAATCAATGAGGTGAATACCATTTTTCTCCATGAAAATATATGGAGCCATTTGCGGATCCCATTTTCTCTTCAAGTGGCCGAAATGAACTCCGGCTTTTAACAGTGCATCAACATTTGTTCTAGGCATAAAAATATCCGGTCTGTTTTAATTAATGATTAACGTTTGCTGAATTGGAAGCGTTTGCGGGCTTTCTTTTGCCCGAATTTCTTACGCTCCACCATACGTGGGTCGCGGGTAATCAATCCGTGTGCACGCAAAGCCGATTTAGATTCTCCATTTATTTCAACCAATGCTTTGGCAATGGCCAAACGGATAGCTTCTGCTTGTCCGTTGTATCCGCCTCCATCAACATTTACCTTGATGTCGTATTCAGCGTGGTTGTTGTTGGTAACCTGAAATGGCTGAGTAATTTTAAATTGAAGTAGCCCGCTGGGAAAATAGTTTTTATAATCGCGGTCATTAACGGTTATGTTGCCGTTGCCTTTTTTTAGATAAACTCTGGCTATAGAGGTTTTTCTTCTTCCGGAGGTATTTATCACTTCCATGTTTGCTATTTAATATCGTTAAGATTTAATACTGTAGGGTTTTGGGCAGTATGAGGATGCTCATTCCCGCTATATACCTTCAAGTTGCCAAACACATGACGACCAAGTCGATTTTTGGGCAACATTCCTCGAACGGCTTCTTCTACCAAATAATAGGGCTTTTTGTGAAGCATTTGTTTCACTTTCAATTCCTTCTGGCCACCAGGATATCCTGAATGCACTCGATAGGTTTTGGTTTCCATCTTATTACCTGATAGGCGCACTTTGTCGGCATTGATCACAATCACATTATCACCACTATCTGAGTGGGGCGTGTATGAGGCCTTGTGCTTGCCTCTGAGAACCATAGCAACGCGTGATGCCAAACGGCCTAATGGTTGATTTTCAGCATCTACTACCACCCATTTCTTATTGGCGGTGCGGCTGTTTGCAAAAATTGTACTGTAACTCAAATGATCCACAATCTGAATTTTTTAAGTAATAAATTCCCTAAAAACGGGCTGCGAAGATATAAACATTTTTTAAAAGCAACAAACCTGTCAACAAATTTCTGTTAAGAACTTACATGATAGGTCTATTTTTTTGATTATTTGTCGCTTTCAAAGTCAACGACCGGCACTTGGTCGCTTCCTTCCCTGGCCTCAAATGTGGGTCTTTTGTCAAATCCAAAGATACCGGCTGTTATATTATATGGGAACTTGCGCCTAAAAGTATTGTAATCCTGAACGGATTCAATAAATTTCTTTCGCTCAACCGAAATGCGATTTTCACTTCCTTCCAACTCTACACGTAAATCTCGAAATGCCTGATTGGCTTGAAGTGTAGGGTAGTTCTCTGTAACCATCAGTAAACGGCTGAGTGTACCTCCAAGTGTGTTTTGGGCTTCATCAAAGCGTTTCAAATCGGCTTCTGTCATATTCGATGGGTCAATTTTAACTTGGGTGGCTGATGCTCGGGCCTCAATGACTTTTGTCAATGTTTCCTGCTCGAAATTGGCTTCTCCTTTCACGGTCGCCACGATATTGGGTATCAGGTCTGATCTTCGCTGATATACATTTTCTACTTGTGCCCATTGTGCCACACATGCCTCATCTTTGTGTACTAAACTGTTATAACCACATGAGCTCATAAATAGGGGAAGAGCAACTAGCAATACCCCAAATATTTTTCTATTCATTTGTTATAGATTAATTATTTATGATTCAAAGATAATCATTCGTAATAACAGATGAGGAGTTAGAAATGATAATCCTTATATTTTTTGGTAAATTCTTCTGATGGGATATTGGGGTTTACGATTAATCCGTGGTATTCGTATATTTCAAATAGTCCTTGCTCGTCATGTACTTCTTGATAAATAGGTAATTTTAGAATCTTGTCTATGTAAATAATCACTTTGGGGGCGTAAATATTAGGAATTTGGATTTTTTGTCCTTCACTAACTTTATCATACCAGCTCAATTTGTTCTTTTCCAATATCATATACTCATTCAAATTGCGATCTTTTGCAATATCTATCACACTTTCTCCTTTTTTTACTGTATAAGTTTCCCATTTAAAGTCGGGATAAGTAAGTAATAATTTATGACAAGACCTGTTTGCCCAAGTTACTTCGCCTTTGTATTCGCAGTATTCATCATAACGATCTTCATCATTGGCACGTTTTCTCAAGTTGGTAAGCAAGCTACGTGAAAATTCAAAACCGGTTTCGAGAATCGTATGGTGTTCGTCTTTTCTGAGCATTTTTCCCATGGGGTCGAGATTAGGGTCTAAAACGCTTAAGAAATTGTTAGGGTTCACATGTGCTTTATTATTATTTTCTCCTTGAACGTATAGTATTTCAACTCCTGGCTTGGGGTCATACACATAAATATACACCTTAAAAGGTTTCTTATGATATTTTACTTGTATCTCCCCTTTTTTCATTTCGCCTTTGATGCGCTCTTTTTTTACCAACCTATATTTCAGCGTTTGGATTTTCTCCATAGCAAGTAACGATTCATCAGGTATGGTACGATTGAGTTGAGCAAAAGACATTCCGGCTAAAGCCAGTATAGCAAAAAGGGAAAAAAAGTGTTTCATATTTGCGGGGTTTTTAAATACTTTGACGCCAAAACTAAGTATTTTACTACTTTTACACATAATTCCATATCTAAAATATAGTTAATAAGTATGCACAGAGTGCTTGGGATAATACCTGCCCGTTACTTGTCTTCACGCCTTC
The DNA here is from genome assembly GCA_014879445.1 of Candidatus Competibacteraceae bacterium. Taxonomy (GTDB): domain Bacteria; phylum Bacteroidota; class Bacteroidia; order CAIKAF01; family CAIKAF01; genus BA4. Next base: position 66,798 of record JACSSC010000032.1, on the reverse strand, counting down.
CCGGCAAGCCGCTGATTGATATTGGCGGAAAAAGTATGATAGTAAGGGTGTATGACCAGTGCCTGAAATCAAATCGGCTGACAGACGTTTGGGTGGCAACCGATGATCAGCGCATATACGATGAGGTTTCCAGGCAGGGAGGCAAAGCTCTTCTAACACAAAGTAACTTATTATCAGGCACCGACAGATGTTTTGATGCATACCGTCTTCTTACTGAGCAAGGCGAAACATACGATATGTTGGTTAACATACAGGGCGATGAGCCGTTTATTAATCCTCGTCAGATAGATTTGCTTGTTAGTGTATTGGCCGAATCCGAACAGCCCATTGCAACATTGATAAAAAAAATTACCGATGTCCACGACCTGAGCAATCATCATGTAGTAAAAGTGGCTTGTTCTATTCATGATACTGCGTTGTATTTTAGTCGTCAACCTATACCATATATGCAACAGGTTCCTCCTCAGGATTGGCTTGTACGGCATGCTTATTACAAGCATATTGGAATTTATGCTTTTCAATCAAGCATTATACCTGCAATCAAACAGTTGCATCCTACACCTTTGGAGAAAGCTGAAAGTTTAGAACAGCTTCGTTGGATAGAATCGGGTTTGTCAATTCGAGTTGCTATAACCCAATTTGATACACTTTCGATTGATACGCCTGATGACCTTGAAACAGCTAGAAATATGCTTCGAATGAATTCCTAATAATGATAACAATGAAACACATTCTGTATTTATTTCCACTCATGATTTTTACAATTCAAACTGTGGATGCTCAAAAAGTTAAATCGTCAGATGTAGAATACAATCGGCAGCAATCGGTTTATTTGAATGCAATGGCATGGAATGATTGGGAGGTGGCAACGCAGGCCGTTTACCAAATCATTTCGCTAAAGCCCGATGAAGCGGCTTGGAAAGATACATTATGCATGTTGTATTTTTCGAGAGGGTATTACATACAGTCGCTTATTATTGCTGAAGAGCTGTTGAAAAGCAAACCTCAACATGTGGAAATATTAGAAATAGCTGCTATGTCATACGACCGCATTGGTGCATTAAAAGAATCGCTCGAAAAATATCAGTTGTTAGTTCAACAACAGTCAACACTTTTTCGGCTTTATCAGATTATGCAAATAGAATATCGTTTGAAACGGTTGGGCGAATGTTTGATAACTGCCGAGAAAATTTTAGCACATTCTGATGTTTCTAAGGAGACGGTTCGCATAAATCTAAATGAGCAACAATATCAGAATGTGCCTATATCAGCAGCCACATATAATGTTTTAGGCATGGTGTCGCTTGATTTAAATCAAAAAGAGCAAGCCATCCGAAATTTTGAACAATCATTACAAATATATCCCGACTTTGTATTGCCTCAAAATAATTTGTCGGCACTTCAATCCGAAAAAAAGTAGAAGATGTTGCCAACAAAAACGCCACAAGAAACCATAGCTGTTACGACAAAGGTAGTATTACCCAACGATACCAATACATTGGGAAATTTGTTTGGTGGTCAATTGTTGGCATGGATGGATGAAATTGCCAGCGTTTCGGCACACCGGCATTCGCAGCGTATTTGCGTAACGGCATCTATCAACCATGTTGCCTTTAAAAACCCCATTCGTATGGCTGAAATTGTTACACTTGAGGCCAAAGTAACCCGATCTTTTTCTTCTTCAATGGAGGTATATATTGATGTGTTTGTTGAAGATTACCATGCAGGTACCCGAACGAAATGCAATGAAGCTATTTTTACTTTTGTTGCTGTTGACCAACGAGGCAATCCCATCCAGGTTCCATTGATTATGCCTGAAACAGAAGAAGAGCGTCAGCGATACGATGGAGCTCTGCGTCGCAGACAACTGAGTTTGATTTTGGCCGGGAAAATGAAAGCCGACGACGCTACTGAGTTAAAGGCACTTTTTATTAAATAATACCACATTCTCTATCATTCGGCTAATAAAATGCAAAGATTTACCAAAAAAACATAGATATTCAGATAATAGTTAGGTTTGAAGGTTTATTTTCCTAACTTTGCGCCCAAATTATCGGTTATGAATAAAACCCGTACGCTTATTACATTATTATCAATAGGTGTTTTTTTATCAGCGAATGCAAGCACCAACCTAACCAACGCAGCTTATTCTGTATCTTCTAAAATCGTTTCATCATTTGAAGACCGTTTTACTGCAGATGCTATCTTGGGATACTGGTTACATGAAGATAATGTTGTGAAAATACAAATGGAAAAAATTGGCCGTAAGTATTATGGAAAGATGGTTTGGATTGAAAAACCCAACTTTCCAGATGGCACGTTAAAAACTGATAAGTTTAATCCCGATCCAGAGTTGCGTGATGTGCCTTTTGTAGGATTGCGCATTGTAAAAGACCTTGAATATAAAGGTAACGGAACGTGGGGTGGGGGTACATTATACGATCCTGAGCATGGAAAGACCTTTGGCTGTAAAATTACGCTTGATAGTGAAGAAGAAGCTATTGTTAGGGGTTATATAGGTTTTGCTTTTATTGGAAAAAGCGTTAGATTTACCCGTGTAAACGGTTAAGTCATACTCCCATCTATGAAGAAAAAAGTACTCTTCATTATTGGCTCGCCCAATCAAACTACACAGATGTATCAGATTTATCTTCATCTGAAAGATGAATTTGATTGCTATTTCACTCAATTTTTTCCTGGTGATTGGATGATGGAAGTTGCTGTTGCTCTTAAAACCATGGAAACAACCATTCTTTCTGGCCATTTCAGGCAGAAAGGTGAGCAATTTGTTAAAGACCATGGTCTGCAATACGATTATAAAGGCATGCAACGTGGACATGCATACGATTTGGTTTTTATGTGTGTAGATGTTTCTTATCCGCCTGTTGCTCGTCGTACAAAATCAATTTGGATACAGGAAGGAATGATTGATCCGATAACCAATTGGTCGAAGTGGGTAAAGCGTCTTCGATTGCCCGCTTATTTTGCCGTACGTACATCTCTTAATGGCAGCATGAATAGGGCCGATATTTATTGTGCAGCCAGTGAAGGTTACAAAGAATATTTTGCCAATATGGGTACAGAGCGCGATAAAATCGTGGTTACAGGTATGATTAATTTTGATAATGCCACCCAGTATCTAAGCAACGATTTTCCTCATAAGGATTATGTACTTGTTTGCACATCCGATATACGAGAAACATTCAGAGATGAAGACAGGGTTTCATTCATCCAACATTGTGTAAAAATAGCGGATGGAAGGACATTGCTTTTCAAACTGCACCCAAACGAGCTATATGAAAGAGCTCAGCGTGAAATTTCTGAAAATACACCTGAAGGCACACTGATTTTTCAGGAGGGCAATACCAATCAGATGATAGCCAACTGCCAGGAATTAATCACTCAATATTCAACCGTTGTGTATATAGGCATGGCATTGGGGAAACCTGTTCATTCTTATTTTGATAAAGAATTTTTGGAGAAAATGATGCCCATGCAGAATCAGGGTAAATCGGCTCATTATATTGCCGAAATTGCACGACGATATATTTATTATCCCGGATCGGGCAAAGAGTTTTTATCTAAACACGCCGGATTACTTCAGGAAATGATAAACGAAATAGCGCACGTCCCATGACGCCTCATCTGGTTACTGTCATTCAGGCACGTAGCGGTTCTTCTCGTTTACCGGGCAAAGTGATGATGCCATTAGCGGGTGAGCCATTGTTGGTGCGTATGGTGCATCGAGTATTAAATGCTCAGAACTCAGGCACGGTTGTGGTAGCCACAACTACATTACCCGAAGATGATATCATTGAAGAATTATCCAAACAGCATGCATGGAACTTGTTTAGAGGTCATCCAACAGACCTTCTCGACAGGCATTATCAAGCAGCTCTTTATTTCAATGCAGATGCAGTGGCCAAAATACCGTCTGATTGCCCCTTGATTGATTCGCAGGTTATTGATTATGTATTACAACAATTCTTGGATATGTTTCCTGATATTGACTATGTTAGTAATCTTCATCCACCATCGTATCCTGATGGTAACGATGTGGAGGTAATGTCCATGTCATGTTTACAGAGTGCTTGGGAAAAGGCAAAAATGCCAATGGAGAGAGAGCATACTACACCGTATATTTGGGAAAGACCAGATGAATTTCGTATCCACAATGTAAAGTGGAATAGCGGTTTGGATTATTCGATGAGTCATCGTTGGACGATTGATTACGAGGCCGATTATCATTTCATCGCAAGAGTATATGAAGAGTTGTATAAAAACAATCCGGGTTTTGGGCTGAATGATATTCTCAATTTGCTTAACCAAAAACCGGAGATTTATGAAATTAATAGCAAATTTGCAGGGGTGAATTGGTACAGAAATCATCTTCATGAATTAAAAACTATTGACGCAACTCAAACTAAACAAACCGGAGCATGAAAGCAGAAAGAAAAAAAGAACTCGAATCTCAGGCCTTAAAGGTTCGTGAACATATTATCCGTATGAGCACTGATGGTGGTTGTTTTACGGGTGCATCATTGTCATGTACTGATTTGGTAGTGTATTTGTATAATGAATTTTTGCAAATTGGACCATCTATGTTTGATAATCCTAAGCGCGATTATTTGTTGCTCTCTAAAGGACATGATGTGCCGGCGTTGTATGGATTGTTTGTTGAGTTGGGTTGGCTGGATAAAAGCCGTTTGGCAAACCACCTTAAATCAAATGACACTATATATTGGCATCCAAATCGTCAGATTCCAGGTATTGAATATTATTCAGGTTCTTTGGGTCATTTACCCTCAGTGGCTGTTGGCATTGCTCTTGATATAAAAATGCGTGGCGATGCAAACCGTGTTGTAGTGATAACGGGCGATGGCGAACTCAATGAAGGAACTGTATGGGAAGCCGTGTTGGTAGCACAAGCATATAAATTAGATAACCTAATTTTTTTGGTTGACAGAAATCATTTTCAGGCCAATATTCGTACTGAAGACCTTTTGCCTCTTGAGCCGCTGCAGCAAAAATTTGAATCATTTGGTTGTGCTGTTAAGCGCATCAATGGACATCAGTTTGACGAAATGGCGGATGCATTTTCTTCGTTGCCATTATCAGTTGGAAAGCCGACAGTTATCATTGCCGACACGCTAAGAGGGAAGGGCTTGCCAAGCATTCAAGAACGCGCAGACAGATGGTTCTGTAATTTTACCCATGATGAAGTAGAGGCGTTGATTCGTGAATTACATGGTGAAGAACAAGCACGTATCCATTCAGAAACATTAATAGTTCGTTAGCTCTTTATAAATTATTACCCAACATGGTAGAACTCATTATTATTATGGGGCTCGCTATTGCTCCGGGCTTAGCGCTGGCTGTATATGTTTATTATCGCGACAAATTCGAAAAAGAACCTTTATCTATTTTGATTCTTTCTTTCATACTGGGCATGATTAGTGTTGTTCCGGCTGTTATTGCTGAGTTTGCATTAGATACTTTGCCTATTATTAAAAATTATGTGTTTGTCCAGGCATTTATTGGCATTGCATTGCCCGAAGAGTTAAGTAAATTGTTGTTTATTCTTGTATTTGCTTATCGTAAAAATGCATTTAATGAACCCTATGACGGGATTACCTATTCAGTGATGGTATCAATGGGCTTTGCCACGCTTGAAAATGTTTTGTATGTTTGGCAGGGTGGTTGGACAGTTGCCATTATGCGTATGTTTACAGCAGTTCCGGCTCATGCTACTTTTGGCATTATCATGGGGTATTATTTGGGTTTATCAAAATTTTCCAAATCAAATCGTTTTGCATTTATAGGAATGGCATTCTTTTCATCCGTTCTGTTTCATGGCGCTTATGATTTTTTCCTGATGATAGAAGATGTGCCTTTCATTTGGCTTGGGGCAATCGTTTCTTTGGTGGTTGGCATATATTTATCTTTACGTGCAATTCGTATTCATAATCGCAATTCACCTTTTAGCAACTGAAATAATTGTGATAAGAAAAATTCAAGTTATATTATGGTAATGTAATTAACTTATCTAACTAGAAATTCACACAGGGCCTCAAAGCTTTGCCCTGTAGAAGGACTGATATGATAAGTTTGCAAGCCAAGTAGCCGTGCTTGTTGAATATGCGTAAGAGAATCATCGGCAAACAAAGTATCTTCAGGATTAATACCCTGGTCTTGCAATATATATTTGAAGGCCTGTGGCTCTGGTTTCCGAAATCCTATTCGACATGAATAATATATTTTGTCCAATTCATTTGAAAATGTTGATTTTGGGAAGTGTGTTGCATACATTTTATCAAAAGCTTCAATATGCATTTCATTAATGTTGCTTAGTAAGAATGTATCATATTCATTTTTGATGTTTCGTAGCATAAGAATTCGATGCAGAGGCAGGTTTACCAAAATTGAATTCCATGCAACTATAAGTTCGTCGTGTGTAACGGGTTGTGGAGATTGAGCGGCGAGATATGATAAAAACTCGTCGGTATTAAGTTGGCCTGTTTCGTATAGTGCATATACGGGATCAGGGTTTTGGATAGAAAATATTTGCGAACCTATATGAATGCCTTTTTTTTTCAGGGCTTCAACTGGGCGATTATAATCTATATCTAAAATAACACCACCCAAATCAAAGATGATGTGTTTAGGTTTTGATGTCATCTAATTGGTTTCGCTAATTTCAGTATTTTTAATTGAAATCAAATCAAGTTGTTCAATCACTTTTTCGGCCAATTCTATAAAAACAGGTGTAATTGGATTGGTTTCTTGAAGTACAGCAGGCGTGCCTTTATCTCCCGATTCACAAATACTCTGAACAAGGGGAATCTGAGCTAGCAATGGCACATGAAATTCTTCAGCAAGTTTCTTTACGCCATTTTTACCAAATATATAGTATTTGTTTTCGGGCAATTCAGCAGGCGTGAACCATGCCATATTTTCTACCAAACCTAATATAGGCACATGAATATTAGGGTGATTAAACATAGAAAGTGCTTTTCTAACATCGGCCAAAGCCACCTCTTGTGGTGTGCTTACAATAATGGCGCCTGAAACAGGCACGGTTTGAACTAAAGTAAGCGGGATATCGCCGGTTCCAGGAGGTAAGTCAATCAGTAAATAATCAAGTTCGCCCCATTCGGCATCCGAAAACATTTGTGATAGTGCTTTTGCTGCCATAGGTCCACGCCAAACAACGGCCTGATTGAGATCGGAGAAAAAACCGATAGAAAGTAGTTTAATGCCATAGTTATCTACTGGTTCAATATAGGTTTTGCCGTCTTCTTTTTGTACTACGTTGGGTCGTACGTATTGTGTGTCAAACATAACCGGTACTGAAGGGCCGTATATATCAGCATCAATCAAGCCCACTTTTGCGCCTGTTTTCATGAGTGCAATGGCCAAATTTGAAGCTACTGTTGATTTGCCCACGCCACCCTTTCCAGAACCTACAGCAATAATATTTTTCACACCTGGAAGAATGGAATGGCTATCGGTTCGTGTTGATGCCGCCTGAACAACTAAATTAAGGGCAATTTGAATTTCATTTCCAAATGATTCATGCAATATGGCTGTGATGCGCTGTTCAATTTTCTTCTTAACATGCATGGCCGGACTCGAAGTTTCTATGTCCAAAATAATTTTATTACCCAGTACATCAACACGTAGAACCCTGTTCAATGAAACCAGGTCTTTTTTCTGTTGCGGGTCTTCAACACGACGAAGCGTTTCTATAATTTGATCTTTAGTTATCATAAATTTCACTAATTAATTCATAAACTTAATTCAACCATTGGGTCCCAAAAATGTTCATCCAAATTTATTACTCTGTTTTCTTGAATACGTATGCCTTCTTGTTCCAGAGCTCTTTGCATATAAGCTGGATCAGGAAAATGTGCCAAGCCGGTTAAAAGTCCGTTGCGATTCACAACGCGGTGAGCCGGAATATTAGAATCTGTATTATGAGAAGCGTTCATAGCCCATCCAACCATACGAGCCGATTTGGCATCGCCAAGATAACGAGCAATGGCGCCATAACTTGTTACACGACCCGGGGGGATCATCTTCACTACCTGATATACCATATCAAAAAATCCTGAATGACTCATAGTTTGAATGAAATGTAATGAATGGGCTTACCTTGTTTGCGCCAAATGGATTCATAGAATGTTTGAATACTTAGTTCGGGATGATGAGGGAAGTCCAAATCGATGTTTTGTGAAGCTGTAATGATATGCAAATGATGATCTTTTATTACTTCAAGAGTATAATTATATAATGAAATGCTGTCGGTTTTCAAATGAATTGTGGTGTTGGGCATAGCAAATTGTCGATAGCGGTGAAGAAATTCGGGAGATGTCAGTCGTTTTTTTTCTTTGCTCTCACGTGGCTGTGGATCAGGAAAAGTAATCCAAATTTCATTAATAGTATCTTCGGTACAGAAGAAATGATTAATCTGATCTATTCGGGAGCGGATAAAAGCCACATTTTGCATTTGATGATCTTGTGCATAGCGGGCCCCTTTCCAAAAACGTGCACCTTTCACATCCATACCAATAAAATTGCGTTGCGGATACATAAGTGCTAACCCAATTGTATATTCGGCTTTTCCGCATCCTAGTTCGAGGGTAACGGGTTGCTTGTTATCAAAAAAAGTATGCCATGCTCCTTTTAGAGGGAACCCCTCGTTAATTAGTTGATGATAAGCGGGTTGAAACACATGGGCAAATGTGCGGTTTTCGGCAAATCTCAGATGTTTGTTCTTTCCCATGCAGCCAACATATATCTACTCTAACTAACAGAAATTGTTTTCAGGGCAGCAAACCTACAAAAAAAGGGTAAAAGGGTAACCGATTGAGGATTATTCAAAATGAAAAATCTTGTAACGATTGGTTTCGTATGTGATAATCATTTTTTCTTTGAGATAATTCAAAGCCCTGTAAAGATTGGTTTTGCTCATGCAAACATAATTGGCCAAATCTCTAGCAGGTAAATTAATATTAATAAATCCATGACTATCTGAACCAAATTTTTGCTGAAGATTTTGCAATGTTTTTATTACAACGGTATTGGCATCACACGACATAACCAATGCAGTATGACGTTCTAACTCTTCAATGGCCTCATTCACTTTGTTCATCAATGGAACCAACACTAATGGATTGGTTTGTGCTAAGTGATTTGCTTGGTCAATAGGCAAATAACAAACCTGAGTAGGTTCCATCGCATGCGCTGTATATAGTAGCGGATGTTTGTTGAAAATAGCAGATATACCCATCATCTCATTTTTGGAGGCAAGTAATACGATTTGCTTATTTTTTTTTCCGCTGTATCTTGACAATTTAACGCTGCCTTGATAAATTGAAAAAATGCCACAAGGATCATCTCCTTGATCAAACAACAAATCATTAGGGCCATAATGCCGTAATTCTACAGATTTGTGGAAATAGTCCTTCAAATCTGATGGGGAATAGTTGAGAACATCCTTCATCGCTTCGCACAACCCATTCAAATTTTTCTCCTCTCTAGTAATCATAAACAATCAACACATAAAAATAACAGAACAAATTTAGGGCTACTCAATATTGTAAACAATGATGTTTGTCATGTAAAAACCTGATATTTGGTATAAATCATATATCAATAACTTTCCCTACTTTGATAAGAGATGAAATATTTTTGGGTATAATTTTTTTACCATTAAGTTCAACTAATCCTTCTTCTTTGAAATCGCTAAGCAAACGGATAACGGATTCGGTAGCCGTTCCAACCAAACTACCTAACTCTTCACGAGTAAGTTTAACATCCAGCGCACCATCATTGTCGATCCCAAAATTTTGTTTCAGCACTAATAGCATTTCAGCCAAGCGTTCGCGGGTTGATTTTTGGGCCATGTTAGTAATAAGTCGTGATGATGTACCGAGCTCATGACAAGCAAATCGCATTAAATTCATTGCCACACATGAATGACCTGCGACCAAGGATAAAAGCGAATTTTTAGGAATAAAACAGAGTTGCGTTTCTTCAAGACAGGCGGCGGAGGATGAATATTTTTCGCCACTTAGCAATGCTCTATACCCAATTACATCACCTGTTTTGGCAAATTTTACAATCTGGTCACGCCCTTCATTTCCGGTTTTAAATATCTTAATTTTCCCCTTCCTTATGCAATATATGCCGTGTGGCAAGTTACCTTCATTAAAAATTATTTCTCCACGTTTCATCACAAAACAACTTTTATCAACATCCACATCGTGAAGATGATTAGCAGGAAAATTATGAAATATTGACAACTGACGTGCAGAACAATCGGAACATGAGTACTTCTCAGGGTATCTCTTCATATACTATAGGGTAAAAATCTTTGTAAATGTAAATATATTTTTCCTAAAATCACATAAAAGTATGATTTTTGGAAAAATATTTTATCCGCCGAACATTTCATTAAAAATAGGGTTATCTATCTGTATTTCAAACTTAATACAAAACACGCATACGCAAAATATGGCATCGCAACCTCATATTATATGTTATCATTGTGGTGATTCCTGTACAGATTCTATCCATTCTTCAGACAATAAAGTATTTTGCTGCGAGGGGTGTAAGACCGTCTATGAGTTGTTGGCAGAAAATGATATGTGCACATATTATGATTTTGAAGCGCATCCGGGTATTACATTGGCTACAAAATCATTTGGAGAGAGATTTGCCTTTTTGGATGATGAAAAAGTGATTGAGCGATTGGTTGATTATGCCGATAGCAAAAAGATACGGGTTAGTTTTTATATTCCAGCCATTCATTGCACATCATGTATCTGGCTTCTTGAAAATTTGTATCGGCTTGCGCCGGGCGTGGAGCGCAGCGAAGTAGCTTTTCTTAAAAAATCAGCGTCTTTTACTTTTCAGCCCGATATGATTTCACTTCGAGGTTTAGTTGAATTGCTTGCTACATTAGGTTACGAACCGGAAATTAGATTATCAGGAGCTGAACCGATTCATCAAACCCGTCGTACTTTTGTTTATAAACTCGGTGTAGCCGGATTTTGTTTTGGCAATATCATGTTGTTTAGTTTTCCTGAATATTTTCATTTAGACGAAATTATTGATCCCGGCTTCAAACCTTTTTTTGCATATCTCAATCTGCTTCTTTCATTACCTGTTTTTTTTTATAGTGCTTCTGGGTATTTTTCTTCTGCTATCATAGGATTGAAACAGAAACTAATCAACATAGATGTTCCACTTTCGCTTGGTATTCTAGCAATGTTTCTGCGTAGCAGTTATGAAATTATAAGTGGAACAGGTGCTGGATTTATGGACGCCTTAGCCGGATTGGTTTTTTTTCTGCTCATCGGCAAATGGTTTCAACATAAATCATATAAGGCACTTTCTTTTGAACGCGATTATAAATCATATTTTCCTTTATCTATTACACGTATAGCAGATGGTAAAGAATCAACATGTACCATAGATCAATTACGAGCCGGAGATACCATCCGTATTCGAAATCATGAGCTTATACCTGCCGACGGGCTGCTGACACAAGGTCCGGCCAGCATTGATTATAGCTTTGTAACCGGTGAATCAGAACCTGTTGTGCTTAATCCGGGCGAAAAAGTATATGCAGGAGGGCGACAAACTTCAGGGATGATTACCGTAACATTAACCCGTACTGTTTCGCAAAGCTATCTCACATCACTTTGGAATCATGATGTTTTCGAAAAAAAGCAACAGCCATATCTCTCTAAGCGCACGCTATCAGTTAGCAAATATTTTACATTGGCTGTTCTCCTTATTGCATCCGGCTCTGCATTATTTTGGTTATGGGCTGATACTTCTCTGGCACTAAATGCTTTTACTTCTGTTCTTATCATCACTTGCCCATGTGCGCTTGCTCTCACCATTCCTTTTTCTTTCGGAAATACAATTAGGATTTTTGGAAGAAATGATTTCTATATGAAAAATGCAGATTTAATCGAAGAAATGGCAAAAGTAAATACACTTGTATTTGATAAAACAGGTACTATAACAATGCCCGATGCAGCCAATATTGTTTATGAAGGGATTACGCTTAATGATGATTACAGGCAACAAATCTATTCCATTACTGCTACATCAACTCATCCTTTAAGCATACGCATTCATCATTATCTACAAAGAGATAATATACATTTGATACCCGGATTACATGTTGAAGAAATTCCAGGAAAGGGTTTGTCATCAGGTAGTATGCGAATTGGCTCACGTAGTTTTGTAATAGGAACTAAGCAACATTTTGATAATGATTTTGCAACAACCGAAGTTTTTGTGGCTGATGGGGAAATGATACTTGGAAAATTTATTTTTACAAATCAGTATAGAGTTGGCTTATCTGATATAGCAAAAAAACTAGGAGCAACCTATTCTTTACATGTGCTATCAGGCGATAATGATCGAGAAAGGAACAATCTGCTTTCTATCTTAGGCAAGGATACATCTTTGCATTTCAGGCAGCAACCAGAGATGAAGATGACCTATATCAGCTCATTGCAAGAAAAAAATCATCATGTGATGATGCTGGGAGACGGGCTCAATGATGCAGGTGCTTTAAAGAAGGCAGATGTGGGTGTTGCTGTTACCAACAAAAATGCTACTTTTTTTCCTGCATGCGACGGGATGTTGCGAGGTCATTCCTTTCACCTTCTTCCCACAATCCTTCAACAAGCTAAAGACAGCATGAAAGTTGTTCGTTTGTCTTTTATGATTTCCTTTTTTTATAACATTATCGGTCTATCATTTGCCATAAGAGGCGAACTTGAACCCGTTGTGGCTGCAATTCTCATGCCCGTAAGCTCTGTAAGTGTAATTGGCTTTACAGTATTGGCAACAACCCTGATGTCTAAGAAAAACGGTCTGAAATAATAAATTTTCAACGCTATTGCATTTTGTTTTTTTCTTACATTTGATTCTTAAATAAATGTATAAATCAATTATTATGAAAAAAATTTTTTTTCCACTATTGTTTGTTTTTACTTTGTTCTTCTCTTCATGTTCAGAAGATCCTTGTTATGTTGGCGATTGGACCATGACCAATCCAATGTGGATACTTTCAACTACTGTTACTGTTAACAATGACAACACAGGAACAATGATAGTTGTTGACCCGTCTTGTCCTTCATCAGGCAACCAAACGCGTGTGTATAATTTTAGTTGGACATACATTGACAATGTGTTTGCTTTTGCATTCAGTACGCAAGGGCAAAAATGTGGAGTAGCCCATACCTTTACTGGCAACGACGTAATTACAGGTATTGCCGGTACTTTAACTTGTGGCAATGATGCTATGACTCTTGATACTCCTAGCTGGGATTATAATTTCACACGAAACTAAAGCCCCGCCACATTGTGGCCATATCAACAACTTAAAACACAACCCATGTTTACTGATATTAGTAAGGATCATATTTTATTTATAGATATTGAGACGGTTTCTCAGTATGCTGATTATCATTTGTTGCCTGAAGAGCAGAAAAAATTTTGGGATTATAAATCTGCATCATTATTTAGAAATGATTCGGAGGCCATACCCGAAAAAACATATGAAAGAGCAGCTATCTATGCTGAGTTTGGTAAGATTATATGTATTTCTTCTGGATATATCAGGGCAGGCAAACTCAATATGCGCTCATTTGTTCATCAAGATGAAAGAGAATTGTTGCTTGAATTTTCGGAAGCACTCAGTCGTATCGAATCATCAGGTACCAAATGGGCATTATGTGCACATAATGGTAAGGAGTTTGATTTTCCATATATTGCCCGCAGGATGATGATTCAAGGTGTCCGTCTGCCTTCAATGCTTGATGCTCGTGGAAAAAAACCATGGGAAATTTCGAATATTGATACGATGGAATTGTGGAAATTCGGTGATATGAAACAATTTGTTTCGTTGAACCTGCTGGCCTCTGTTTTTAATATTCCTTCACCCAAAGATGATATTGACGGAAGCATGGTTGGAAAGGTATATTATCAGGATCAGGACATAGGTCGCATTCAACAATATTGTGAAAAAGATGTGCTTACATTGTGTCGTGTGTATTTGAAATTAGCAGGTGAGCCAGATATTTGCTAATGCTTGTTTATAAAAAGAGGTATCTTGTGTTAGCTTCACTTACATTGTTTGTACATTTGTTGTAAATTCATACAAATGAAAAAGCTTTTCTCATTGATTATTATTGTATTATCGCTTGTTTCGTGTACTAACAAAGCGCATAAAAAAATGGCAGAGAACTTTGCTGTTGTATTTAACGATGACAAAGCTTTGTTACGCAACACCAATCTTGGTGATTCATATTTCAAAGTACTGAAAGATGAAGATGCTCATATTTCATTTCAGGACGAAATTATGATACGATCTAACTATTCTATTTCCGAAAGTGAGATGTATGCTTTTTCTTATCTTTTTTCTGATGAAAAACTCAATGATATTTTTGCTGATGTTTTTTTGCCAGAGGTGAGTGATGGCGTCTTTTTTACACAATGGATGAAAGATAAACTTAATACCAAATTTGAATTTAAAGGAGAAGAAAAAGGAACCCTTCGTTGGGACAAAAATGGAATTTCTATTGAGCTAACCGACGAAAGCGAACTATTTGGCTATGGGAAAGTGAAGATTCTTTATTTTTTTACTCCTGATTCAGAGAAAAAATTACCCAGTTAATCTGAGATTTTAATAAATCTAGTGTATTCTATTCCTTTTGCATGATGAATGCTTAGTAGGTATATGCCATTATGTAGCATTGATACATCAAGTATCTCATTATTTAGTAGAGCCGTAATCATATGGCCATGAATGTCAAATATTGAAATATATTGAACATCGTTGGGTAAGTTGTGAATTTGCAAGAACGAAGTTGTAGGATTAGGATAAATCTGCACAACAGGAAGTTGGTTTTGCTCTATTGAAACATAACAACCCATTTGATGTTGTATGAAGAAATTCCAAATTTCGGCAGATGCATTAAAATCTCTATTTGTAAGTCCTACCGTAGGATTATCAATAGTAGCTCCCGGCCAGGTATGGCCTCCGCCATTGATTCTATAAAAAATTAACGGGGCACAATCGTTGCATCCATGATAAGTAATGAAGTCGGCAGTGCATAAATCAAGTACGTTGTTGTCGGGAACAGGATTTAGTGAGTAACTACTCTGACAATCATTATTATTTACCCAAAATAAGAGTGTTTCTTCAACACTCAGCGATGATGGGATGCCATTATAGTTCACAACCGGATCGGCAGTTCCGTGAACCTGCATAATAGGCACATCACGCATCGGAGAACAGAAATAAGCCATACTGTCTGTCATTAATCCAGTTACTGATGCAATTGCTGTTATGCGATGGCTTAGCTCACAGGCAAGACGATAGCTTAAATATCCGCCATTGCTCATCCCACATGAATAAATTCTGGTTGTATCAATAGAATATAACATGATTAGAGTATCGATTAAAGCATTAGTGAATCCTACATCATCAACACCCGATGTGTAGGATTGAAAGCTAAATCCAACATTCCATGAATTGCCAATACCTTCTGGATAGACCACAATAAATTGTTCATCATCGGCTATTTGACTCATGCCAGAATAAAATTCCTGCTGCCATGCATTGGACGTATATCCATGAAAATTAAAAACAAGAGGATAAGTTTGAGTGGATTGGTATCCTGACGGGAGATGGATTCGATAGGACCTGAGACCTGATGTATGCTGAATATTGCCTACAGTAGTTTGAGCCGAAACCGTAATTGAAAAAATCCAAATCGGGAACAGCAGCAGTTTAAAAGAAAATAGGTTCGTTGTATTCGCCATAAATATCTTTTATCACCTGAATAATTTCTCCAACAGTAGCGTATGCCTTAACTGCTTCAATGGTAGCAGGCATGAGGTTGTTGTTTTGGGATGCATCGTTACGCAGTTGTTCAAGAGCTGATTTAACAGCCGACTCATCTCGTTCGGATTTAATTTTTTTGAGTTTAGAAATTTGTTTTTGTGCTGCATCTTCATTGTATGGATGAAACTCAACTGGCCTGTCGCCTTCTTCACTCTTAAAGCAATTAACGCCTACTTTTAATGTGTCACCATCTTGCACGGCTTTTTCTCTTTGATAGGCCTGTTTTGAAACAGCTTCCTGAATCTTACCATTAGCAACAGCTTGAATGATACCACCCCAGGCATCCACCTTTTTCATTTCATTTTTTATTTCTTCTTCAAAGCGATTGGTGAGCGACTCCACATAATACGAACCTCCTAGCGGGTCCACAGTATCGCAGATACCCATTTCGTGAATCATGATTTGCATAGTTCGCAGGGCAATTTCTGCAGCTTTTTCAGTAGGTATGGTGTATGCCTCATCATAAGTGCAAAGGGCCATCGTTTGCGTGCCTGATAATGCTGAAATTAATGCATAGTATGCAGTACGTACAATATTATTTTCGGGCTGTTCTTTCGTTAGACCGGCACCACCACCGCCTGCAATCATGCGCATCCAGCATGATTCTTCTTTCGTGGCCTTATATTCTTCTTTCATGATTTTAGCCCATAAACGACGACCTCCTCTAAATTTTGCAATTTGTTCAAAGAAGTTGCCGTAAATATCAAAATTGTATGAAAGTCGTGAGGCGAATTCGTCAATATCAATACCTCGCTTTAATGTTTCATCCGAATATGCTTTTGCAATACAAAATGCATATGCCATTTCTTGTATAGGATTGGCTCCGCTTTCACGAATATGATACCCGCAGATGCTAACAGGGCTGTATTTAGGAACATGTTTGGCACAATATTCTATCGTATCAACCACAATTTTTACAGATTTATCTACTGGGAAAATCCATGTACCCCTTCCAATAAATTCTTTGAGAATATCATTTTGTGCAGTACCACGAAGATTCTTTAAGTCATATCCTCTTTTTTCGGCGAGGGCAAAATACATCGCCATCATAACCAATGCCGACCCGTTGATGGTCATTGAAACCGTGATTTTTTCCAAATCAATACCACGAAATGCAATTTCAAAATCTTCGAGTGTATCGATAGACATACCAACGCGCCCCACTTCGCCAAGTGACCGTGGATCGTCCGAGTCAAGTCCGCACTGGGTCGGTAAATCAAATGCTACATTCAAACCATTTTGTCCGTTCTTAATCAAAAACTGAAAACGCTCATTGGTTTCTTCGGGCGATGCGAATCCGGCATATTGCCTGATGGTAAACGGTCGTTTACGGTACATCAGAGGATGTATGCCTCTAGTAAACGGATATTTGCCCGGGCGTTCTAAATCTATATCCGGATTGCCTGCAAGCATATCTTCGCGGGTATAAAGAGGCGCTACTTCTATGCCCGATTCGAGAAACACTTTTTGTGTTTCATCGGTTAGCTGAGTTTTTTTTGCTGTTTCCATTGCTGACATCTTCGTTGATTAAATCAGTTGCCCACTCATACGGATAGAATGAGCAACTGAAATTTATTGCATTATTTTATCGTATTCGCTGCCAACGCGGCCTTTTCTGCAAAGCCGTGTTACCATAAAATCAGCTGAGTGCCGTGCCTGAACTTCGATGGCTTTTGCCAACGTAGTATTGCATGATTGCTCTATACAATTTGATATAGCTTGTTTGGCTTCTTCAAAATCAGGATTACCTGAGGATGGAATTTTTGCCTTCTTTACTGAAATATTCAGCGATCCGGGATCTACTTTTCTGAGTGGTAAAACGCCATTTCCTTTTTGCACAATTTCCCAGGATTTTTTAATACCTGATTCTAGTGTGCCTGCATAGTCAACAAACCATCCAACCGTATCTTTAGCTTTAACCTGTTTGCCATCAAGCAGCATAGAAATAAGTTTATTTCTGTCGGTTGGTTTGGCTTTGCGAATGGCCCAATGACAACCTTCCATACCAGGAACCACAGGAAGTGTTACTTCAGGCATGGCTAAAGTCGTGTCGGCATCAGCAAACATATAATGACAATGCATCATCAATTCAAGCATACCACCCATACATCTTTTTCCATTGATAAATCCTATTGATATTTCGAATTCATTATACAACCTGCGTGCAGTTTTCGACCAAGTATGTGCCACACGAAATCCTTCTTTTGTTTCGGTAAGCGCTGGGAAAAACTCGGTAGTATCAGCTCCCACCATTTGTGTTGAAAAATGAAAATCACTTGTTACGATAACACGCTTGATTTTGTTCTTCTTTAACCAATCAATAGCACGATTCAGTTCGGCATCCACGTCACTGTTGTAGCTTTCACGACTGATGGTAATAACACCTGCTTTGCCGTCATGTTCTGCATTAACATAAAGCTGTTGCCATTCTGGAGAATCCATTTTTTTGAAAACCTCAGGATACCATTTGGTTTTGGCTGCTAAAGGATGAAGTTTGTGATAGGCCTTTACTGTATTTATAATATTTGTTGCTCCTTCATTTCGCATAATAGCCAGCATGCCACGAGTAAACTGAGCGCAGAGCTCGCCAATAGCATTCATCGAAACAAAATCTGAGCGTTTTTCTTTAATCATGATGGATGTCATTTGATACAAAGATCCATAAATGATGTTGCGCAAATCTTCCTTTTCTTTATCGTTGATTTGCCAGTTTACCATCGGCCTGAAATGGTCAGGTGGATACCAATTTTGACCGCTGTCTTTGTGCTCATTAAGTGATTGTGTGGGTTCAAAAAGTGGTCCGTATTCTTTGCTCAAATGATAAAGGCATGACCAAGTAAGGAAGTTTGCCCCTTTAGCTCCTATCGCATCATGAGCTCTGAATGGATTGGGCCCAATGATTTGACGAATATATTTATCTGCTTTCCAAAATGGCATATTTGTTTTTTCTTGATATTGCAAGCTGGCTAACATCAATCCGCAGAAAAATACATCTAAAACAAATGACCAGTCATCACTTACTTCCATAGGAATTAGACCTAAAGCCCAAAGCATTTGCGTTTGAGCAGAAGGTGTTTTCTCCACAATCTCAAAAATCTTATTGATTTCGTGTGGAAAAGCGGGATGTGCAATACCAACGCCAAGCTGTTTGGAAGGGAATCCTGACGTAACAGACCAAATGTGAATATCTGGAAAATCCTTTTTAAAGAGTTTGTAATGGGCTTTTTTAAGTTCCAAGTTTTCGGGAATGGCTTCGAGCAAAAATTTGGGATTGTATGATTTCAGCGTATCGGGCAATGATTTGCCATCATAAGTCAGCTGAATGATATTCTTCATGATATCATTGGCGCCGTCGCGACCAAATGCCCTTACTAATCCTTTGTACTGTTTTCCAATTCCGTCGGGGGCGCCTGGCAGGTCAAGAGCAATAATGGGAATGCCATAAGGTTTAAGACGGGAAGCAAACTGCATAACTTTACCAGCGCCAACAATTCCACTTGCTCCAGAAATAATCATGGCTCCGCGTTTGCCTTTAGGCCCAAAAACCTTGTCAATTAATTCATCAGTTGTTACAGGTAAAGTACCCTTTTTAAAAATATCCAACACAGAACCTAACTTGAGAGATTCCAGTGTTGATGCACGCATTTTATTAGTCATATCTCTTGTCTTTTTGTCAATATTATTAATTCACTTTAAATATAGATGCAATCCCCACATCGCCGGCCGCACATCCAAAGATAAGTACATACCCCCCGCCGAGATCCACCGCTTCTTCCAGCGCTTCAATGGTTACACGTGTAAGCGTTGGTCCTTGCGGATGGCCCCAAACCAAAGGACTTCCTGTATTGTTCATTTTTCTCCAGTCGTAGTTCATCACTTTAGCAAATACAGCATCGTTGATAGCAAAAGGATTATGATCTTTCACAACTGCAATATCCTGCATTGTTAATCCGGTTTGTTTCAGAATTTTTTGAACAGCAACGGCGGGTGCTTCAGGCATCATGCCAGGCCCCACTCGTACTTCAGCTTTAGCAATGAATTGAATATCTACTTTCGGATTACGGCTTAGCTCTTTAGCTTTATCAGTTGATGTAACGAGCAATGTTGCCATACCATCGGCAGCATGAGTTTGTGTTCCCCCTGTAACACAACTATCCAATTCACGCATGGCACGAAGTGAGTCCAACGATAATTTTTTTACACCCATATCCTCTTCTATCATACCCATAGATTTGCCCTGCATATTAAGAATTTCTAAAGGGACAGCGTATCTTTTGATAAAGCCAGATTCCTTTGCTTTAAAGTATTGCTCATAGCGATAAGCTGTGAGTTCATCCACTTCCTTCTTCTCGATTTTATGTTTTCTAGCCACATTACCGGCAGAAGCCAGCATGGAACCACCTGTTGCTGGATCAAATCCGAAGTTATCCCAAACATCACTGATAACTTCAGTACGCCTGTAAGCACGACGCTCAGGAAATACACCAACTGGAGAATCACTTGTACGGTCAAATGTCAATACGCCGGCAACTTTGCTTGCACCGCTTTGCACTTGTGCGCCGGCCAGTATAATGGCCTGAAGGCCGGTAGCGCAGGCCTGCTCCATTTGAAAGCCGGGCACACGTTTTCCCATACAGCTTGCTACAACGGTAGCATTCCAAAATTTATAGTGCCAAGGAACGGTTGAACCGATCACTAAATAATCGAGATGAGATACAGGTGTTTTTCGTAATCCCATGATACGCGCCATGGCTTCGCCTGCAAATTGTCCGATATTTACCTCGGCTAACGGCGATGACTGCCAAGCAGGAAAATAACTACTGCCCCATGTTCCATATGGTATGCGGGCTTCCGGAAACATTGATTTTACTTTCTTCATCTTTTTTTGTTCTATATTTTTATGCGTTTGAAATGGTATGCAAATATTGAAGCACTTCTTCAATGGTTGTGCCTGTTGGAAATGCTTTGTGAGCACCGTGCGACTCGAGATATGCTACATCTTGCTGGGGAATGTTGCCACCCACAAACCAAGGCGTATGCAGGTTTCTTTCATTCATTAATTCGTGCATGCGTTGGCAAATGAGTTTGTGTGTTCCAGAAAGAATTGACAAACCAATTGCATCCGCATTTTCTTTCTCTGCTTTATCAACAATAAATTCAATGGATTTGCGCAGACCTGTATAAACGACATCATAGCCATTTTCAATCAGGGCATGTGCAATAACTTTTACACCTACATCGTGGCCATCGAGGCCGGGTTTCGCTAATACTACTTTTTTTATTTTTCCCATCGTTATTTGTATTATAATCCCATCTCTTTTGCAATATTAATTTTAAGGATTTCAGATGTACCTCCACCAATTAGCGTAAACCGCACATCTCGTAAATAACGCTCCATGTTATATTCTGTAGCATATCCATACGATGCCAATACCCTGCTGGCTTCGTCACAAATAGAAGCAGCACATTCTGATGCATAAAGCTTGGCAATCATTGATTCTTTTTGTCGTGGCTGATTACTATCACTAAGAGAAGCAGCATACAGCACATAGCTCTTGGCTGTTTCAAGTTTCACAGCCATATCGGCAAATTTGAGTTGAATGGCCTGAAACTTGCCAACCGGCTTTCCAAACTGTATCCTGGTATTAGCGTATTCCAAGGCATCTTGATATGCTGCCGTAGCTATACCAATTGCCAATGCGCCTGTCATGATACGAATTTCTGCTAATATTTCACGAAGACATTTTGTACCACTGCCTATTTCACCTAATAAATAATGTGGAGGAAGATGAACATTGTCAAATGCAACTTCACTGGTTAGCGAAGCCCGAACACCCATCTTCTCAATATTCTTTCCAATCATCACGCCCTGAGCTGTTGCAGGTACAAAGAAAATAGATAGTTGATCGTGGTTATTAGTTCGGGCAAACACTGTAAAGAAGTTGGCTACAGGCGCTGATGTGATCCATGTTTTTTGACCATTGAGTATAAATCCGTCTGCCGTTACCGTAGCTGTTGTTTTGATTGACATCAGGTCGCTGCCAGCATCGGGCTCTGTCATGCATATGCCACCAATCTTATTACCCTTTAATGCTTCTAAGAAATAATGCTCTTTGATTTCTGTATTACCAAATCGGTACAAAAAGTAAGTTCCCATTAGGGATTGCATAGTGCATGCAGCTGCCAGCGACATGGATCCGCGAGATAATTCCATAACCGCTAGTATGTATGAAACTACATCTAACCCCTCACCCCCTTCGCTTTGCGGATATCGCATTCCGAAAAATCCTAAGTCGCCAACCTGTTTAAATAATGTATGAGGAAATTGTTTCTCTTCATCAATTTTCGAAGCAACTGGTTTCACGTGTTTATCCGTAAACTCTTGAAAAGTTTTCTGTACTTCTTTTTGTATGTCGGTGAGTGCTATCATGATTCGGGTATCACTGCCATGGCTTCAATCTCAATTAATGCAGGATGGTCAAGTAAATCTACAACAAAGATCATGCTCATGCATGGATAATGATTTCCCATAATTTCTTTCCATACCTTGCCTAATTCTCTTCGTGAAGCAATATATTGCTCTCGGTCTTTACAGAAGCAAGTCATTTTACATATGTCTGTTGTTTGCCCACCGGCTTTTTCCACAATAGCTCTGATATTTTTTAGTGCCTGAGCAAATTGAGGTACTAGCGCTTCGCTGTTAAACTTTTCTTCTGCTGTCCATCCTACTTGTCCGGCCATAAATAGAGGCCTTCCATTTGCAGCAAGAATGCCGTTTGAATATCCTTTGGGTACAGGCCAGCCATCTGGCAAAATAATTTCATGACGCATAGTTAAATCATTTTTGCAAATAGTACTACATAGTTTTTCCCATATACCTTAGCACATCGAGGGCAGGTTGTGTACCAAAAGTAAATTTTATTGAAAGCAATTCCTTTTTTTTCCAACATCTGTCTGAATTTTTTTCCCCATTTTGGTGCATCACGATAAGGACCTTCAAATACCTTTGAAAGGAATGTCCCATTTAAAGTTGCATGATGGGCATCTGCCACTTCTTTGTCTGTGGCAATATATAAGTCCGAGCTCCATAATGAGTTTTCATCCGATAGCATAAGATTATCAGGATTCTGAGCGCCGGCCTTCTCCATCTTCTGCATATTCCTGATGATTACTTTCGAAAAGTTGAGCGGTATGTGAAAAAAACTTATAACGCGGTCTTTAATAAAACGCCTCTCTTGCCAAATCCATTCTTTTTCATCCCAATTACTAACATCAAATCGGGGACAGCAACCTGTTTCTGCTTGTGCACTCATGGTTTTTTTCTTTTTGATGCTGTTTTTAATCCATAAATTTTCTCAGCTGCTTTTTTTGAAATCACTTCATTTTTTAAGTCGCGTAACACACTGTTTCTATCTCGTTTTTTTGGATTCCCATACCCACCTCCGCCTCCGGCTATCTGATAATAGAGTGTTTTGTCGGGTATGCCCAATATGATATCTTTGTTTAGTGGAATAATTTTTTTTCCGTTTTTATAACGTAATTCAATTTTATTCAGCACACTGCCTTTACCACCAAATAAGCCATAGTTGGGCTCGATATCTCCATCTCCAAATACTACCATCGTCGTATCATTGCCTCGAAGCCATATTTTTGTTTCAGTTCCTAAACCGCCTCTCCATTGTCCAGCTCCTCCCGAATCACAAAGATATTCATGTTGAAGTATGAGGTGTGGTGTTTGTATCTCATACATTTCATAATCCTGATCAAGTACTCCGCCCGACGCATCAATCATACCAATATGATCATATCCGTCGTTGCCTTTAAGCGCTCCGCCACCTCCTTTCATTCCCAAAAAACAAATATCAACATATTTTCTTCCCGTGCGTACATGCGTGCCTGTGAATAAAGAACATAATAAGTGATTCCACCCTGCTGTAATTCGATCAGGCACTGCCGGACCAAGTGCCTTGAAAATAGAATCGGCTATTTGAGGACAAAGATGATTGCCAAACGTAGTGGCTGCCGGCCATGAGGCATTCAGAATAGTGCCTTCGGGTACGATGTATGTCAACGGCTTGAGCATTCCTTCATTATGCGGAATATGTGGATTAACCATTTGTAGCAATGTAAGCGTGATGGCCGAACAGGTTGATGTGTATGTGCCATTCACAAACCCTTTTGTTTGTGGCGATGATTTGGAAAAATCAAAAACAATTTGATCGCTTTTTACAGAGATTTTGGCATGGATGGGGAAACGTGTGCCTTTATGCTTCCCATCATAATATACCATGCTTTTGCCTTCGTATACTCCGTTGGGAATTTTTCTAATTTCCGATCTCATCATCTTTTCGGTACTGTCAAAGAGTGCTTGCTTGTGTGCTTCAAATACTTCTAATCCGTATTTTTCTACAAACACCTGAAGTCGTCTTTCACCCAATGTACATGCGCCTATCTGTGCTTTAATATCTTCCTGTACCATTTGTAATCTAATGTTTGCAAAAATCAGATTCCAAACGTCTTTACGCAATTTGCCTTTTTCGTATAGCTTGGTGGCGGGAATGCGAATGGCCTCCTGCCATACTTCAGTTGCATTGGGGTTATAGCCACCCTGCACGGCTCCGCCAATATCGGCCTGATGCCCTTTGGCTGCCGACCATCCCACTAATTTACCCTTGGCAAAAATGGGCTTGAATATGGCCACATCATTGTTCTGATTGCCCATCGAAAAAACATCGTTGTGGATAATCACATCTCCTTCGTGAATGTTGCTCCCATATTGCTCTAAAATCACTTTGCAAACAGGCCCCAATGAAAATGAAAGGATGGGCAGATTCTCGGTTTGTTCAAGCATCCGACCTTCTGCATCATATAGTCCGGTAACAAAATCTTTTGCCTCACAGAGTATTGGCGAACGCGTGGTCTTTGTCAGCGAAATACTCATCTCATCTGTAATGGATTTGAATGCCCGCTGAAATAGCGAAACCAAAATTTTATCAATTTGCATGCGCTGAAAGTTTTGCTTGTTTTAATCTTGCAGGCGAATGGGTTTTTTCATGTACCAAAAACGAACCCCAATCGTCAACCTTACACGTGTATCCTTCGCTGACAAAAATGCAAGTTGTGATTTTTTCTATGACGCAAGGACCTTGAATGGTTTCGCCCCAAATGGGTTGGTCTCCATCATATACAGGTACTTTTTTCATTTTGTTTAGCTCAGGTATATATACGTCTCGATGCTCTTTAATGGCATCGGATGCACTGATTCGGCGAGTGTTTTTCGAAAGAAATTGAGGTTTTTCGTTATGACCGGTTACTCGTAACCTAAGGTTGATAATTTCCATTTCGGTGCCTTCTTCTTTCAATGAGTATCCAAACTGTCGATTATGCTCATGATGAAAGGTCTCAAAGATATTATCAAAACGCAAGTTCAAAATATCATCCCAGTTGCACGATAATTGCACTTCATGATATTGCCCGTTATAGCGCATATCAATTACCGGCTGATAAGTTACTTTGTTTTTGTTTACCCCTTCTCCAGACAATGTCGTTAATCCTTCTTCCTGCATTTCTTTAAAAAGTGATAGGAATTTCTTTTTATCCATACTTTGAAATGAGGTGTAATATGAGCGAATGTAATCATGTTTTAAATCGCCGAGTAGCATGCCGGCTGCACAAAAGATGGATGATACATTTGGCACTAAAAACATGGGTATTTCCAACTCTTTGCATATTTCAGAAGCATGTATTGATCCCGCTCCGCCGGCTACTATAAATAAAAATTCTCGGGGGTCATAGCCGCGCTCAATGGAAATTTGTCTTACGCCCTGCGCCATATTGCTATTAATGATACGATACATGCCGGCTGCAGCTTCCAATAATGACAATCCTAATGGAGATGCTAGTTTTTCTTGAATGGATTTTTCAGCTTTTTTCTTGTCCAGCTTCAGTTTCCCTCCAGCAAAAAATGTAGGATTCAAGTATCCAAGTAGTAAATCTGCGTCGGTGCAGGTTGGTAATTCGCCACCACGATTATAACAAACAGGACCGGGTAATGCGCCTGCACTTTGAGGCCCCATTTGCAGTAATCCGCCTTCATTAATCCATCCAATGCTGCCTCCACCGGCGCCAATGGTAATGATATCAAGCGACGGCAATGCGATGCGATATCGATTAATGCTTCCTTCTGTTCCGGTTATGCACTGATTGTCTATTACCAACGCAGCATCAAAACTGGTGCCACCCATATCTACTGTAATACAGTTTCTATAGTTTAACATCTTGGAATAAAATGCACCGGCTGTGGGTGCAGCAGCAGGCCCCGATAACACTGTAACGGCAGGGTTCTTACATACCGCCTCCGGCGATACGACACCACCGTTGGATTGCATCACCAACAATACTCCCGTGAATTTTATTTCACGTAGTTTCTGTTGCAACTTCTCAAAATAATTTGCTACAATGGGCCCCACATACGCACTCACTGTTGTTGTGCTGATGCGCTCATAAAATCGTATCGATGGCAATACTTCATATGATGCAGTTATGAATATTCCGGGCAGATTTTTTCTTAAATACTGCAACGCCTTTTTTTCATGAATCGCATTTTTGTATGAGTTCATAAAACAAATAGCTACCGACTCTACCTTACTCATTTTAAGCTTACGAACAAGCAATAGCAATTCTTTTTCATCTAACTTCTGCAATATTTTTCCCTCTGCATCTATACGCTCATTAACGGTGTATCGTAAATGACGAGGGGCTAGTGGTTCCACGTTGCGATAATGGTTGTTGTATTGCTCTTCTCGAATACCTCTGCGCATCTCAAGCGCATCTCTAAATCCTTTGGTCGTAACCAACGCTGTAGTAGCACCACGGAGTGTTAACAATGCATTGGTGGCAACGGTTGTGCCATGTACAATCGTGTCAATGGCTTGAACCAACTTCTCAAATGGCATGTCATTCATCTCCGATAACTCACGTATGCCATTAATAAATCCTACCGATGGATCTTCGGGTGTTGATAATGTTTTATGTATGGTGGTTTCGCCGGATTCGGCAATTAGTATTAAGTCGGTGAATGTACCGCCTATATCAATGCCTAATTTGTATCGCATGTTTTTACGCATAGTAAGTTTGCAAATATAGCAAGCCCGTAAAGGATAAACAAGTATTTAAATAAATTAGATTGTACCGCTCTTTTTATTACTCATACAGTGCATTGCAAACCTTGGTGCTATTCAAATCAATTCAATTCATCTTAAATTCATTATATTTGAAAAAAAATTGATGGAAACTACTCGTCAACTTAAAGTGGCTAGGTTGGTTCAAAAAGCCATCAGCCAGATTTTTATTAAAGAAGGTGTAAGTATCTATGGCCATTGTATGGTCTCTGTTACTACAGTACGAATCTCTCCCGACTTATCCGTAGCTCGTATCTACATTAGTATTTTTGGCGCATCACCGAAGGATGTAATCAATAACCTGAACCAGCATAAACCTCGCATCAGATTTTGGCTGGGTAACGAAGTGAAAAAACAATTACGAATCATACCCGAACTCGCTTTCTTTCACGACGATTCTGCTGATTATGCCGAAAAAATGGATCGCATCTTTGACCAAATTCATCGTAAAAACGATGCTGAAGAGGAATAATTATGCTTCCTGACAAAATATGGGATACCTTCACTTTATTTCGTAGAATTACGCCTTCTCGTTGCTTGAATATCTTTGTTGTTTGGTCAAGCTATTGGCTAAGTCGTTTATTCAATAAACCTTTTATGGCCGGTATGCCTATCAGCATCTCTGTTGAACCCACTACATCTTGTAACCTGCGATGCCCCGAATGCCCTAGTGGTTTACGATCTTTTTCTCGACCTACCGGTATGCTCCAACTCAAGCATTTGCAACTTTGGATTTCTCAAATCAGCTCACATGCCCTTTATCTTAATTTTTACTTTCAGGGCGAACCCTTTCTTAATCCCGATTTTCTTCGAATGGTCAAATTCGCAACAGAGAAGCGATTCTATGTTAATACTAGCACTAATGCACATTATCTCTCTAATGAAATGGCTGAACAAATAGTAAACTCTGGTTTGCATCGCATGATCATTTCTATCGATGGTGTTACGCAAGATGTGTATGAACAGTATCGAATTGGCGGTTCGTTGCACCGCGTGCTGCAAGGGACCAAAAATGTGGTTCAAGCCAAACGTATTAAAAAAAGTCGTACACCTTATCTCATTTTTCAATTCCTTGTTGTCAAACCAAATGAACATCAAGTTGACGAAGCACGAAAGCTTGCAAAAGAATATGGGGTTGATGAAATACGATTCAAAACGGCTCAAATTTATGGCAATCCAGAAGCGTCAGGCCTGTTGCCAGAAAATACACGCTATGCTCGCTATATAAAAAATAAAGAAGGACAATACGTCATCAAAAACCAACAACTCAATCATTGCTGGCGCATGTGGCATAGCTGTGTCATTACTTGGGATGGAACTGTTGTGCCTTGCTGTTTCGATAAAGATGCCACCCACGCCATGGGCAATTTGCAGCAACATACTTTGCATCAAATCTGGTTTGGCAAACTGTATCGTCATTTTCGATCTCGTCTTTTGCTTTCACGTAAAAATATTGATATCTGCGCCAACTGCACCGAAGGTACCAAAGTGTGGACCTCTCCTGATTAACTCTAATTTTTTTTATTTGGGCGCCCGCCCCGCACTTGCAGCTGCGGGTCGCCGGGCTATGCAGGGCTTCGCTTCGCTCCGGTGCTGCGCACCGCTGCCTTTTGGCAGCGCCCTTTCTATCCCTGCCGCAAAACAGCCGACATCTTCCACCTCTTCAACATTTTTTTGTATTTCCTAACCTAATACAATAGGGTTTATAAATAATCAATTATATCGCTCCTACGGAGCTAACCCAACCATATATCCAAAATGCTATTTTGATTCCGCTCCTACGGAGCTTAATCAAATACAAATTAAATAATGCTTCGATTATTTTGTGCCTATCTAGTTGTGCTTCGATTTCACGAAACAATCAGCTTATCAACTTTACAACTTGACGGATTATTGAGTTCAAAATTCGCAAAGCGTCATACCATTTTTCATTACGTAATTTTAGATTTTTATTCTTAAAAACAAGTAATACTACGTAACATCATACGTAATATCCTCCATTATCTTTTTGAAATTACCTACAAAAAGTATTAGTTAACCATTTTCATATTTATTATATCAAGCCATACTTTTAATCAATTCAATAACAACAAAAACATGTAAAATGAAATAAATTGTATTGCTGATTATGCTTGTTTATAGTTCATTATCATGGAGTGTAAACGCACATACAAGCATAGATAACTCGTCATTTGCCAGCTATAATTCGGCTAACGAATCCGGAGAGTTGGTGATTGGCATTCCCAATTTTAATCAGAAACGCTATGATGAGGTCATGCAAAAACTCAATCATATACCTGGCATTCGTAGCATTGAATATTGTCAGGGCGCTGAAGTTTTTCTCATCACTTATGATGTTTCTGTGTACGTCTCCTCCGAAGCTGCATTCCGAGTTGTTAACCATACGCTATCAGGCATGCAAGTATTTTACAAGCATGGCGCTAATCATAACGAATTAAAAAAGAAATGCTAACTCATTAAAATGAATATGATGAAAAAAATTATATTATTTTACACTACATTCCTAACCTTTTATACAACAATATGGAGCCAAACTCCCAGCAATGATTGTTCAATCGCCGGCAGTGCTCAGGTTGCAGTTAATGAATGTTCTGTCGTTGCTTACTGGAATCACAGCACAGTTACACCACTTAGCACACAATGTGGAGGCACCGGTAGTCGCGATAAATTTGTTTGGTTTCAGGCCACAACAAGCACTACAACTGTTACTTTTGATAATCAAACCACAAATAGAGATTCTAAGGTATATATATACCAAAACAGCATCAACGATTGTGGCAGCATGTCGTACCTAACCTGTGCTGACAACCCTGGAAATGGTGCCGACGAAACCATTACATTTACAACAGTTGTTGGAAACTACTATTACGTGCAAGTTACAGCATCAGGAAGCAGTATGCTTGGACAACTTTGTGTTTCATCCCCTCCGGCCAACGACAATTGTTTAGAAGCCATCAACATACCACTCACCGGCTGTAGTAGCCCCATATCAGGTACATCGTCTAATGCATCACAATCACAATTGGGGTGCACAGGCACTGCCGACGATGATGTTTGGTATAAAATCACAGCTACTAATACCGGCATTGCACAAATTACAGTAAATTCTTCAGCTTCTTATGACGCTGTTGTGCAGGTTTTTTCAGGTACTTGTGCCTCGCTTAGTTCATTGCAATGCGTAAACGCAACAGGAAATGGCGGAACAGAAACTGTATTATTAAATGGGCTTACACCAGGGCAATCCTATTATATCCGAGTATATCATCAAGGCATTGGATCGGGGACTAACACATTTACCATTTGCGCATCTGATGTAGTATCATGTAACTTAGGAACGGGCGACATAGCAATTAGCACTTTACCCTATTCTCATAACGGACAAACAACCTGTGGAAAAGTCAATGATATTTCGAGTACCAATGTAACAGGTATTTGCGGGGCATCACAATACTACAATGGCGAAGACGTTTCGTACAGCTTTACACCTACCATTTCGGGCAATGTTAATATTACACTTACCTCAACAGGTAGCTATACCAGCTTAAATGTTCACGAAGGTTGCCCAACCTTAGGTGGTATATGTGTTGGTTCGGCACAATCATCTACCGGAAATAAATCATTGACAGTTTGTGTTACAGCGGGGATTACGTATTATGTTATTGTTGACTCATGGCCTAGTCCTGACTGCAACCCCTATTCAATAAGTATTACAGCACCATCAGGAACAGGTGGGGCAGCAGCCAACGATTTGCCTTGCAATGCTGAGCCATTGAGTTTAGGGATACAAGCATCTGGCAACAATGCATGTGCCGGATCCGCCAACGAACCTGCCAAACCAACTTGTTGGTCAACAGGCATCATAAATTCCATTTGGTACACAGTTGTTGCTCCTGCATCAGGTCAACTAAAAATAAGAACCCTCCCAACCAATAGTGGTACACCTTTACAAAATCCACAGATTGCAGTTTATTCGGGAAGCTGCACATCACTAACTTTTGTAGCATGCAACGACAATGCCCCTTCGTGTGGTGGTTACACTCAATACTACTCATACTTACACCTCTCAGGCCTCACAGCCGGACAAACTTACTATATTGTAGTAGATGGGAACAACAATTCGATTGGCACATTCGAAATTGTTGCCATTGACGGTACAAATCATTTCGATAGTTTACCAGGCCAGGATTGTTCTTCTGCATTACAAGTATGTGGTGCTACCATGACCTCTGGGAATCCTGGATTCCAAGCCATTGGAGCAACCTGCGATTTCTCAGGTGCTGGTAATTGTACCAATGGTGAAGCCAACTCTGTTTGGTATCAGTTTACTATGGCATCAGATGGCAACATTCTCTTTAATATCGTTCCTAACGACTACGGAAACCCCAATCCCATTACAGGTCAATCAAACCCTGGATATAATAGCGCAGGCAATGAAACCGACTATGACTGGGTATTATGGAAAATTGGTGGAGCCGGCTCTACCAACTGCACTAACATATCTTCATCAGGTGGCGATGGCGAACTGGCTTGTAATTACAGTTATTTAGGCGTAACAGGCACTTCTCTAGACGGAAATGGCCCTTCACCGTATGGTTCAGGATATAATGCTGCTTATGAAGTATCACCATTCGGATTGACCGGCGAAACCTTTTTACTGGTAATTCAAAATTACTCAAACTCTACTTCTGGATTTAGTATTCAATTTAATTCAACACCCATTTTATACAACTCATCAAATATATATTATTGGACCGGTGGAAATAATAGCTCTAACTGGGATGAAATAATCAACTGGGGCGGCTGCGGCATGCCTGACTATAATAAAGATGCCTATATTCTAAGCTCATCAACATTTCAACCCAATCTAACCAATACAAATCCCACAACATATAATGTTGAAGATATTTACATTGCCCCCGGCGCATCGCTAACTATTCAACCCAATGTAACATTAAATATCTACGGTAATGTAACTAATAATGGTAATCTGATTTGCCTACCTGGGTCTATCATACAATTTGTTGGATCCGGTGTGCAAAATATTACAGGTTCTTTTGTCGGAACAGATGCATTTCATCACTTTGTGATTGACAAAACAAGTGGCTCAGTAGTATTACAAAGCAATATTACTGTAAATGGAGACCTTATAACCACTAATGCCTCTAGTATCCTAAATACAAATGGAAAACACATTCGTCTTGGTGGCAATCTGTCCAATTTTGATGGGAATACTACATTCAGCAATACTGGAACGACAGGCACATTACATTTTATTGGTACTGCGGTGCAAAACTATAATCAAGGAGCTTCTCAGTTAGATCTAAATAATGTAATCATTCAAAATGCAGGTGGTATTAATAATGCGGTTAAGCTGTTTAGCGATATGTTCATCAAATCAAATACAGGCACACTCACTTTAACGCTGGGTACTATCATTACAGGTGCTTTCCGTGTTGATATAGAAAACAATACACCCTCCTCTGTTTCATCTGGCAATACAAGTAGCTTTGTAGCAGGTAATCTATGGCGTAGTTTAAATGGTGCAGCTGCCAGCTATGATCTGCCGGTTGGCGACACAGTGAAAGGATATCAACGTGCCAACATCTCATTCACTACACCTACTAATATTCCCAGATTAGCAGCACGTTTTGATGGATGGCCAAGCGCCCCTCCTACTCAGGGCGGATCTGAGTGCTCTACATCTTACAACCTTCCTGCAGAAGATAATGGCTATTGGACGATCAATGCATCTGATAACTCATCAAGTGGGACTTATACTTGTACTTTGTATCCTACCAACGCTACAAACATTATCAGTGCAGCCGGATGGACCGTAATGAAATCTTCAGACAACGGAAGCACTTGGACACTTAATGGTATATGTGCAGCATCTACACCCACTGTAGTAACACGTACTAACATGAATGGATTTTCACAATTTGGTGCTGCACAATCTGCTACACCCCTTCCTATCGAGCTTCTCAGCTTTACAGGTTATGCAGAAGGTGATAGAAATCGGCTTGAGTGGATAACAGCTTCCGAAACAAATAACGACTACTTTACACTAGAGCGTTCAGCTGATGGTGTCAACTTTTTGCCTATAGCTATAGTAAACGGCGCAGGTAATAGCAACATGATAATCAATTACCATGCATATGATGAGTCGCCTTACTTCCCTATCAGTTACTATCGCCTCAAACAAACAGACTTTAACGGCGATTATTCTTATTCAAATATCGTAACCATTGCATCGGGTGGCAAACTACCTAGTGCCTTAGTAAGCATCAATAGCATTTATCCCAATCCATCTCACAATGAATTCTTCTTAGATTTTATTACTTCTCAGGATTGCGTTGTTGATATAGAAATAATTGATATGATAGGTCGCATTATATCTTTTCGCCGCTATTCGCTCGAAGGCAATACGCTAGTTTCTTTAGACGGATCAAACTGGGCTGCCGGTGTGTATGCTATCAAAGTTCGAGTGGTAGGAAATGACGAACTCATTCTGCTGAACAAAATTATCAAACAGTAAACACTCTCTGCATTTCATTCTACTGAAAAACGCCTACGAGGGCTTAAAAAATCAAATGATGATTTTTTAAGCCCTCGTATGTTATATAAAACCGATAGGGCAAACTCGCATCTTCTCCAGCATAATCTATTCCGATGCGTGGACTAATATTAACAATCTCTTTGGGAATATCTACGCCTCTATCCTCTACCCATATTCTATTTCCTAACAGAGATACTCCATTTTCTTTCACCGTGATACCCATTGCCTGTGATACTTTACCGGGCCCCTGAGTAACGGACGGCTTCCAAATGGTTTGGCTTCTTCTTCTCAATTGCGCCTCTATTCCTTCAATAGGTATAATTGAACGAATCAAAATTGCATGTGGAATGCCCTCATCATGAGTAACAATATTGAACAAATGATGTATCCCATAACATAAATACACATACGATTTTCCGCCTCGATGATACATCACTTCATTACGATTTGTTCGCCGTTCACCAAAGGCATGTGATGCCCTATCATTGATACCCGCATATGCCTCCGTTTCTGCGATCAATCCGGCAGCTACAATACCACCTATATGCGTTACCAGCACTTTGCCCAGCATATCACGTGCCAATCCCACTACATCCTGATTGAGGTAATATGATTCGGCTAAACGTATCATATCTCACTCAAAACAATTCGCCAAAAATTGAATTAAACCTGGCGTAATGAATGAATCACCCGTTTTACCAATGTATGTATTTACTTCTTCATGGCTTAATGCATTGGCATCTATAATAGTAACAGGTGTGCCTTTCAGTAACAAAGAATCGGCAAACCGATGTAATATATTTTTTCTTAATGTACTTCCCCTTTCACACATTAAAAAGGGAGGAATCGGCTGCCCATGCGAAGTATGATAAATAGGCGATGCCTGTTTCCATATATCTGGATTATTGCCGAAAGCACCATTGTAAATATCATTAGGCGAATAGGTTTGTGTGGCATACACATCATACCCTTCTGTATCAAAAGAAGCAACACCGCGTAACCACGATGGAGCATAGCCGGTTGTTCCAAGCAGCGATGTGTCGGTTGCTGTAAGCGCCACTAAATGAGCACCTGCCGAATGCCCCATCAAAACAATTTTTTGTGGATTGCCTCCATATTCTTCAATATGTATAAATATCCAAGAAACTGCTGTCGCAACATCCTGATTATGTATTGGATAATGAACATGCAGCGAATCATTGTAATCCATGCCTTCCTGCGACAAGCGATAATTAATGCTTACCAATACATAACCCAAACTATCAAAAAGTGCTTCTTTATAAGCCATGCGATTGGCTTTATCGCCTGTATGCCAACCGCCCCCATGAATCCAAACAACAACGGGTGCAGGCAGAACGTCCGGTTGTTGGGGTATATAAATATCCAAGCTCAACAATGTGGGATCTACACCATCTATCTCTAAATATTGAACGGTATAATCCGGCGTTCCTTCGCTAGGTATTTCTTGTTTACAGGATGTCCATGACATACAGAGCATGGATGCCCACCCCCAGTATAATAAATAATGTTTAATATCTAATACGTACCTAACCATTTTCTAATAATCCACTCTAAAGAAACAATCGCTAATAATAAAAAGAAAATCCATTTGTAATATATCAAATCACGTAATTGTTTTTGAGAGATAGATTTACTGATGATATCCGGGCGCTGACGGATGGTATCGGCTAATGCGGATAGTTGATTTTTTTCAAAAATCTGTCCGCCTGTAATTCCGGCAATCCCTTTCATCAATTCAAAATCGGCAACGGTTTGAACAGATTCAATCTGTATGGGCTTAACCAAAAAACGTCCTGATTTTTGATGTGTTCTGCCTCCACTCACCACAGTGGCAGTATATGCATACTCTCCAACAGGTAATTGCCCTGCTTGCAATCGGTATGCATTTCCTGAGCGATTAAACGTAAATAAATATGTGTTCTTTTCGTCAGATACAATATCCAGTTTCACATCAGGTTCATTGATGAGTTCATAGCTATCATTATACAGTTCGGCATCAATGCGAATGGGCTCATTCTCCCAAAACTGATTTTGGGTATAAATTCTGAATAAACTTTTATCCTCTTTGATTGCAAGGAATTGAATAATTTTTGAAAAAAGCTCATGGAATCGTTCATGATTTTCGTTTTGCATATAATCATGTAATCGCCAACGCCAGATACCTTCACCGGCAATAATACCGGTTTTAGATTGATTCAATTGCATAAATCCAATCAAAGGAAAATCAGTGGTTGTATTGCCTATTTTTCGATAAAACAACGTATTGAAAGCCGATGATGTTTGGTATTGATTGCCGAATGGACTGTATAGAGGCGGTACTCGTTGCATAAACTGCTTAAGCGGGTCTGAAAGAGAAAAAGAAGTAAAAGAATGATTAAATGAAGGTTGTACTTCGTCAGTATTGTTACGATTACCTTGAATCGTCAAACCAGTTTGCAAGGAGTTAAATGCAGGTATATGAGTGTTAGCACCAAGAATAAAAAGGAGAGGCACACGGGCATTACGTGCATCATTGATAAGAGCAGACGCCGGAGCTGTAGCTGTAGGTAATTGATGAAAAATAACCAATGAATATCCGTTGATCGGTTTGCGAAAATCCTGAATCAAAGATGCCTCTCCCTGATAATTCGGATTGGATGCAATAAGTTGATTCAACGCACCAATATCAGGGTGGGGCGACTCGGCAAGAATAAGAATTTTCTGACGGCTGTCAATCACTTCAATAAAAACATCTCGTTGATTGTTTTGCAGTGTAATTTCTCCTTCCAGCGGTTGAAGGGATATCGTTAGTCGCATGGTGCCTGTTTGCTCGGCTTTAATGGATGGAACGAGTATTTGAGTTGAAAATCGCTCATTCGTTATGCGAATATCTTTGGCAAAGAGTTCGCGACCATTATGCAAAACGGAAAGTCGCGTATTCTTATCAGCTAATTTATTAGCATCAACTGTAATTTCAAGTGGAAACTGATTGCCCAAAAACACCACTTTATTATACATCACATCGCGGATCAGGAGGTCGCGCTGCCTCGCTGTATCTCCTAATGTAATGGTATAGTATGGCACCGGTGATCCTTCAAGCATAAACATCGGATTCAACCCTCGATTATACAATCCGTCGCTCATCAGTACAACTGCACCAAGATTAAGATTGGCATATCGAACAGAGAGTTCATCCAACGCTAAAGCAATATCTGTCTGTGTACCGTCATACTTCCAGTCATGCTGCTCATGAAGTTCGTCATCAAATCCATATAACGACACTTCATAATCGGCCCGTAAATTATCTGCAAATTCTTTAACCTGAGCAGGGAATACTGACTTATAAAATAATGAATCGCGATTAAAAAGAATGGAAGCCGAATTATCGGCCATAATCACAACATGTGGCTTTAATACTTGTCTGAAATTTTTTTTCACAAAAGGCGATAGCAGAAAAAAGAAAAGCAAAGTTGTAAAAACAAAACGCAGCGTAGCCAAAACATACAACCAATGTGATGAAATAGAAGTTTGATTACGGTTTCTAACATACAATACGATACTGTATGTTGCACCACCAGCAATACAAAGGAGAATAAACCATGAAGGATATGATATCGCTATGTCAAACACAAAATATTATTTCACCATTATGATAAATTAAACGCAAAAAATAACATTGACGTATGCCGAAAGCACTTCAAATATTTTATAGAGCCGACACAAATACAATTATTTTGAAAAACGTAAAGTTACATTTTTTTATGTGTATCATGTGATGTATTTTCTTCCTTCTTTTTTGATTTGGTCGTTGGCACAGGGTCGTAGCCCCATCCTCCCCAAGGATGACACCTTCCTATTCGCTTAAGCCCAATCCAAAGGCCTTTGAAGGGACCATGCA
This sequence comes from Candidatus Competibacteraceae bacterium, assembly GCA_014879445.1. Classification (GTDB taxonomy): domain Bacteria; phylum Bacteroidota; class Bacteroidia; order CAIKAF01; family CAIKAF01; genus BA4. The sequence goes on along the minus strand of JACSSC010000032.1, from coordinate 29,203 downwards.
TTTTAAGCGCATCTATCATATAATGCGAGCAAGTGGGTTGGTAACGACAGGAGGATGGAATCAATGGAGAAATTGTCCATTGATATAACCTAACGGGAATCATGAACAAAAATGTAAGCATTTGAAGTAAAAATGACATGCAGAGGCGATGTATTAAATAAAAGGAGAATCAAACATCTTAAAATCCATGCCTTGATTATCTTTTATAGAAACCAAGGGATTATCCACCCCCCAGTCAATCGAGAGATTAGTATCATTCCAACGAATACAGCGTTCGGCATCACGCTGATAGTATGCGGTGCATTTATAAGCAAACAATGTTCCCTCATCAGCCGCTAAAAAGCCATGAGCAAAACCGGGCGGAATCCATAATTGTTGTTTGGAAATATCATCAAGCCAAATCGAAAAATATTGTCCATATGTAGGCGATGATTTACGTAGATCAACAGCCACATCCAGCGCTTTACCACGTATAACGCGAACCAACTTGCCTTGTGCAAAAGGTGGAATTTGGAAATGCAATCCACGAAGGGTATGAATGGTTGAACTTGACTCATTGTCCTGAACAAATTCGAGAGGATAAATCAATTGCCTCAACTTTTCGTGATGATATGTTTCAAGAAAATATCCTCTTTCATCAGCAAATATCTGTGGCGTAATAACAGCCAATCCTTTAATATCGGTAAAATCTATCTTCATTTTTTGCCAAATAACCGCCTGAATATATTGGGCTTGCTTTGAACAATATCTTCTTCGTAATAGCCAAATCCTTTATCTAAATAACCATAGCCCATACCATAGCCATAGCCACTATAGCCATAGCCGTAGCCATAGCCGGAATACTTACCTGTTTTTCTTAAATCAAATCCATTAAGCACTACTGCCAATTTATCCAATTTGTGTTCGCTCCTGATTTTATCAAGATTATTAATAAAAAACTTACGAGAATAATTCGCCCTAAAAACATAAATCGGATAATCGGCAATTTTGAGATTGGAGTGAGCATCTGCAACAATACCAACGGGTGGATTGTCAATCAACACATATTCATATTGCGACATAAGGGATTGAATAAGATTTTGCATTTTATCACTAAGCAACAACTCGGAAGGGTTAGGAGGTATGGGTCCGGCTGTAATAATATCCAGCCCCTTCATGCTACTAGATCGAATGCTATCGGCTTCATTGTCTTTGCCAATCAAAATGGTACTAAGGCCTTTCTCATTGGTTATATTAAAACCGAGATGGATTTTAGGTTTACGCATATCGGCATCCATGATTAGAACTTTTTTTCCGGCATAAGCCAGTATCCCTGCCAAATTTATGGCAACAAAGGTTTTACCTTCACCTGATATGGTTGAAGTAATAGATATCAACTTTGGACCTGGCTCATTTGATATAAAATCGAGATTGGAGCGGATGGTTCTAAAAGTTTCTGAAGTTAGCGACTTCGGATACTTATCTACTACGAGTTGCGAAACCGGTACGTTGTCTTTGTACTTAGAAATAACTCCCAACACGGGGGTTTCTGTGTATCGTACAATATCGTTTACCGAAAGCACCAGGTCGTGAGTAATGTAATTCAGTACTATTACAGCAAGAGAAAGCAAAGTAGCAATCAAGAGGGTTACTCCAATAATGAAATATCTCTTAGGTGAAACGGGGGTTTGATTCACAGATGCAATTTGCAATACCCTGTACCCGGGTGTATAACCTTCACGTGCCAAAATATATTCAGCGCGTTTGGATATCAATTCATCATAATATTTTTGGTTCACTTCATAGATGCGTTTCAACTGCAAATAATCGGCTTCCATATTTTGAGAACCCGAACCGGCGAAGAGTTCCGATTCGAGTAAATTAATTCTCTTATTTAAGTCAGATATTTGCTCGCTTACGGTTTGTTTAATATAGGTTACACTTTCAATGAGTAGTTTCTTTTGCGTTTCGATTTGTGAATTAATTTCCTGCCATTCTCGACTGTTTTCAGTAACCGTTTGTTTGAGCTGATCGCGACGCAAGAATAGGTTATTGAGATTATTCACAATATTAGAAACATTACCCTGAATGTTGGCTTGAGATATTAGTGTGATCAGTTGATAAACATTAACATCGGAGCTTTCCACCTTTTTGATGATATCATTTAATATCATTAACTGAACTTCGTTTTCAAGTTTGCGTGTTTCGAAATTTTTAATGATATCAAGATTTTTATTGGCAAGGGGATTGATATCGTCATTTTCAATCACACGATTGCTTTTTTTGTATGCCACCAAACTACTGTCGGCCTCTTCGAGTTTGTCTTTAACAAGGCCTAGTGTTCGATCTATGTATTCAATAATACGATTTGCGCTTTCTTTCTTTTTTTCCAAATTAAAATGCTCAAACTCACTAGCAATACCATTTGCAATATCAGCAGCACGCGAATAGTTTACATCGGTAGTTGTAATTTTAATGGTTCGTGCTGCATCATTAAGGATTGCAATATCAATTCCCTTACCAAATCTGGTTACAAAATGTTTGGAATCATTCAGAACAAAATATGTTTCAGCTTCTGGTTTTAGCACTTGGTCTTCAATTCTAACAGAAATCGTATATTCAAAATGCGGTGTCTTTTCTAATTGATTCGTGATTCCTTCAAATTCATATGCTTTTCCTTTCAAGCGATAGCGAATCGTATAATTGGTAAGAGATTTAAAATGAACATGAATGGGGATATCATATATATCAGAATGCAGCACTGTAGCTTTTACTCGAAATGGTCCATTTTTGTAATTGTCAAAATCAATGATTCGACCTTTGTTAAAGTAGGTCACATCCAACATAAGCGTATCGAGTGTACGCTGTAAAAAGACTGGCGATCTTAATAATTCAAGTTCTTGTGCCAAATTGTTATCAAAGATATCATCTTTACCTAGAAATTTTCTTTGCTGAATATCATCCGTAAGCTGAATGATAGAAGCAGACCGATATTGCGGAATGGTATATCTCAAATAAAGAAATGCACTAACACAAAGAACTAAGAAGATAAGCAAACACCATTTTAGATTCTTGCTTGTGATAAACACAAACAATCCCAGGTCAAAGTCCTGGTTGAACATAGGAATGGGTTTTTTTTGTTCGGTTGGTGTCATTTTACAAGAGTAATAACCAGGGCTACACTGGTAACGATGGATGCAACGGTTGTAAATATGGTTAGATAAGGTGCTACATTTCGGTTAAAGATAACCGCAGGGTCTTCCCACGGTTCCACATAAATAATATCTCCTGCCTGCAAGGCAAGATCTGCTTCTTTCATGCCTTCCAACGTACCAAGATTAATGCGATATACTTTGGGATTTTTCAGGTCGCCCCGAATGAGTTTTACTCTTTTGGCTCGACCGGTATTGGCAATACCTCCTACACGGGCCAACGCTTCAAGCAGGTTCATATTATCACCAGTAAAATCAATAATCTGGGCATTGTTTCCGGTGCCAGGAAACACAATTACTTTGCGGTTGGTGATGCGAATTGTAACAAATGGGTCGCGACGATAATGGGCATATAATGTTTCCAGATGATCCTCAGCTTGCCTTCGTGTTTTTCCTTTCATATCAACGCGGCCAATGAGCGGAAACTTGGCTGTGCCATCATATTCAACCTGTACCGAAATACCGTCCTGAACTTGGTTTTGCTGTGTTGTTCCCTGCATATTCAAATTACTCGTCATGCTAATCAGATTTTCTCCGCTATTGCTAAGTACCCTCACAAAGAGAATATCGTTGGGCGCAATAAGATAAGTACTATCCGGACCGGCTGAAACAAACTGGTCATACTGAAAATTTTTGTGTGTTCGCAGCATAACACTTGGATTAAATACGCTACAAGATGATAAGAGCATTATCATCGCTACTAATCCGGCTGATGTAATTTTATTCATTGGTATGAGCAAAGGTAGAAAAAAATGATTGATATAAAGAATAGGTTATATGGGTGGTGATTCATTACTTCCATTCAAAAGTTTGAATCATATAATCAACATCTTGTTTGAGAAAATCAAGAATTGGTTTTAATGAGTCGTAATTGGGCTTGTAATCGAAATACAAAGCACCACGAAAAAAATGATGAATACTGTCGGTCAAATAAAACTGATATGGAGTGGCCGGGTCGCCCATAATATTATACAAGGTTCCATACACACGTGCCTCTTCATTAATGATTAATCTTTCTTCGATACCAGAAGATTTAATAACATGTTTGTAAACCAGCGCTTGTGAATCATCAATAAAACTTTTTAAATTATTATTTACTTTATCATAAGAACAATGTAAGGTAGCGTGAAGTCCGGCATATTGAATATCAAACCAACAAGGATTGGGTACTCCGCCATGCGAATAAGGTTTTACTTCGGCATGAGTAGAATAATGAAAATGAAATGGGCAATCGGTTACATAATTCTTGTAATCGGCCTGTGGTACGGATAGCTTAAAATATCCCCTTGGCTTTGGAGTATGAACCGGTTTGCCTCCACATGCCATCAGAGCTAAACTAAACAAAGAGATAAATAAATACCTACTCATAACAATTCCGAATTCATGGTTTTAATAACACGTATTGATTTAATGCGCCGCTTATCCACAGATTCAACAACAAAACGAAGCCCTCCCGATTCTATTGTTTGTCCCCGTAATGGCAGTTTTTGATTGATCTGTAAAATCATTCCTGCTATGGTATCTGCATCTCCCACCCATGGTTCAATTTGTTCGTAATTAATCTGTAAAATACGACAAAGATTAATGAGGGTCGTTTTGCCATCAAAAAGGTATGTATTTTCATCTATACGTGAATAAACCACTTCTTCATCATCAAACTCATCATTGATTTCTCCTACAATTTCTTCAATGATATCTTCAAGAGTAACAATTCCTGACGTACCTCCAAACTCATCCACTACAATGGCCAAATGCATCTTCTTTTCCTGGAATTCTTTAAGCAGGTCATCTATCATTTTATTTTCAGGAACAAAAAAAGTTGGGCGAATCAATGTTTGCCATGCAAAATCAGATGGTTTGCGTATATGAGGAATAACATCTTTGATATAGAGTACACCTTCTATTTGATCAAAATGTTCTTTATAAACAGGGATTCGGGAATATCCGAATTGAAGTATAAATTGTAGCAGTTCAGAAAATGGTGTATGATACTCTAATGCCATGACATCAGTACGAGGTTTCATGGTTTCTTTAACCGAAATAGTTCCAAATTCAACCACCCCTTTCCAAATTTTCTTTTCTTCTTCAGTAACTGTTACATCATTGGTCATTTCAATAACCGTGTTCAGGTCGATTGCAGAAATAGTTTCCTGATTTTTCTTAATTCTTTTATCAAAGAATCGGCCTGATAAAAGAAGTGGTGCTGATAACCAACTTAGAGCTACATTAAAGAATGCTAAAGGAGCAAGCATCAGTTTCACTAATTTTAGCGGATGATATGTAGAATAAATCTTGGGCAATACTTCCCCGAAAAGTAAAATAATAAAGGTTACTGCCACAATCTGAATAAGAAAAATTGCCCAATCGGGAATGTTGGCCTGCGCAAATAGAAGCTGAGTACTAATAGAAGATAGTATAATAATCGCAATATTGACGGCGTTATTAAGAATTAGGATAGTCGCAAGCAGTTTTTTGGGATAGGAGGTTATCTTACGAATTCTTTTACGCAAAGATTCATTTTCGATTTCGTCAATGTCTTTTTCTGAAAGAGAAAAAAATGCTACTTCAGATGCTGAAATAAGGCCTGAACAGATCAATAGCAAAACAATAGTAATCCAGTACCAAAGATGTGAGGATTGCATCATTGGCTCCATGCTGCCGGCAATACTTGTATAACCGAGGGGGTCGTCCAAATTACAATTTCATTGGAGATTAAAAAGGCAAATCATCAGATAGTGCCCTCGTATCTATTGAGCTGTCGGGTTTGGATGAAGTATTTGGCTGAGGCGCAAACGATTCGGCAGGAGGCGTAAATTCGGTACGCTCGGCCTTCCCATCAAGCATAAGTAAATTATCTGCTTCGATTTCTGTAACATAGCGTTTGTTTCTATCCTTATCCTCATAACTACGAGTACGAATTTTGCCTTCGATATATACCTTGCTTCCTTTTCGTAGATACTTCTCTGCTATCTCGGCCAATCCTCTCCACATAACAATGTTATGCCATTCGGTCTGTTCTACTTTTTCATTGTTTTTGTTACGAAAACTTTCGCTGGTAGCCAATGGAAATTTAGCTACAACGGCACCGCTTTCAAGGGTTCGAATTTCAGGGTCTTTGCCCAAATTTCCAACTAAAATTACTTTGTTGATTCCCGCCATAATAATACATTTACTTGTTTGTTAATCTACAAATGTATTAAAAAGGAATATTCCAATCATTGATTATTAGAGGAAATAACTGTTAAGGTTTTAAAAAAATATCAACAAATAAATCAAATTCTTTTGATTTCAATCTTTCGAGTGCATAAAAATGTTTCATCCTGTTGATGATTTGAGGCAACAAACAGTAGCCGATCGAGCAAAAACTTGTTCAAAGTTTCTTGGTACCAGATGATAGAATTTCGGTCTAAATTGGCACAGGGTTCATCGAGGATTAGCATTTCTGACTGTGTAAGTATCGCAAGAGTAAGCTTTAATCGTTGTTTCATCCCACTAGAAAAATGGCGAACTTGTTTGGATGACGCATATTTTAATCCACTGATTTCCAAAACATCATTTTGCGATAGCGATAAAACAAAAGGCCTGAATCCTGCATGGAATTTAAGAAGTTCGGCAAGTGTCAAATCCTCCACAAGATCAATCCAGGGAGCAGCCATACTGATTTGGTTGTACATCTTTTCGGAAGAAACCGGAAAATGCATGGTGCCCTCATCGGGGCTGAGATATCCGGATAAAAGTTTTACGAAAGTTGACTTTCCTGATCCGTTTGGACCAAGAATGGCAATGCGTTCGGGAGAAGAAAAAGTGGAGGATATACCGCGAAATATCCAGTTTTTTTCATATTTTTTTCCACAATTTTCGATGCGAAGCATCATGCGCCTTCATTCTTAATGAGCTGAGCCATCATTTCCGCCTCCATTACAACTTTGCCTGCTACAAATGCCTTTCCGGCCATATGACATACGCCTCTGCGAATAGGAGAAAGCAGTTTTAGAATAAAAACTATGGTATCACCCGGTAATACTTTTTGCTTAAATTTTACCGATTCAATTTTAATGAAATATGGTGTATATAGGCGATAATCATCCACTGAATTCATAGCCAAGATACCGCCTACCTGAGCCATAGCTTCAATCTGCATAACGCCTGGCATGACAGGATTGTCGGGAAAATGGCCAGTAAAAAACGGCTCATTCATGGTTACATTTTTTAAACCGACAACTTGATTATCACTCATCTCTACAATTCGGTCTATCAACAAAAAAGGATAGCGATGAGGCAAAAAATCCATGATTTGATGAATATCAAATAGGGTTTTCGACAAATCCACATAGGGCATGGCTTTGCCGGCTTTTTCATCTTTAATCAGCTGTTTGATTTTTCGGGCAAATGCAATATTGGATGTATGTCCGGGACGCTTAGCTATGAAGTTGGCTTTTATTGGCATCCCAATCAGTGCTAAATCGCCAAGCAGATCAAGCAATTTATGTCGGGCAGGTTCATTTACAAAAAGCAATTCCGTATTGTTGAGGGTATGGCTGCCATTCACTTTCACCTCTGGTTTGTTAAAGAATCGGGCTAAAGATTCTAACTTTTCATCACTGGGCTTCTGCTCAACAAAAACCACAGCATTCGATAAATCGCCTCCTTTGATGAGGTTATGTTCTATTAAATGCTCAATCTCATGCAGAAACACAAATGTACGGGCAGGAGAAATCTGATCGGCAAACTCTGCGTAATCATCCATTTGAGCACTTTGCGTAACCAGTGTTTTTGAATCAAAATCAATGGATACAGAAAGCCGAAATCTTTCATCAGGTATAGCCATCAATTCTGACTTCCGCTCTGCATCATCATAAGTTAGGACAGATGGAATGATAAAATATTCACGAATGGCATCTTGTGACAGAATCTCAGCTTTGAGGATGGCATCCACAATGGGTTTTGAACTACCATCAAGAATAGGGGTTTCGGGGCCATCAAGCTCAATCAAAACATTATCAATTTGTAAACCGGCAAGCCCAGCCATCACATGTTCTATTGTATGAACATACACGCCATTTTTACACAAAGCAGTTCCTCTGTTAGTATCGGCTACCCAATCAATATCAGCCGGAATCAAAGGTTGGCCCTCAATATCTATGCGTTTGAACTGAATGCCAAAACCTGGTTCTGCACCTCGAAAAGTCATCGTAACATTAGTGCCAGTATGCAACCCTATACCTGCAAGCGAAACAGGGTTCTTAATCGTTTGTTGTTTCTCCATTCTTATGTATCTGAATCTCTCTTTTGCTTTTTTAACTCTTCCAATTCGGCTTCAAGAATAGTGATTTTTTTGATTAAATCAGGCAATCTTCTATAAGCAATGTATAACTTCTTCGCCTCAGAAACATCGTAAGCCGGTGAACCTAAGATAGTTGCGCCTGATTTAGAAAATGATTTAGTAACCCCCGATTGAGCTGCTATAATCACCTCGTCAGCAATTTTGATATGACCCACTAAACCTGCCTGACCAGCCAACACGCAATAAGCCCCCACCTTGGTTGATCCGCTGATACCTACCTGTGAGGCGAGTGCTGAATGTTCTCCAATCTCCACATTATGTGCTATCTGAATTAAATTATCAAGTTTAGCACCTCTTCTAATTATTGTTGAACCCAATGTTGCCGAATCAATCGTTGTACAAGCGCCAATCTCTACATCATCCTCAATAATTACATTGCCTATTTGTGCTATTTTGCTATAACTCTTATCAGAATTACGAGTAAATCCAAAACCATCTGCTCCAATTACGGTATTAGAATGAATAATGACACGATTACCCAATACACAATGCTGATATATCTTCACACCGGGATAAATCACACAATCATCCCCAATTTTAACGTGAGGCCCTATATAAACTCCCGGAAAGATCTTACAATGATTGCCAATTACTGCACCATCAGCAATATAAGCGAAAGCACCTACTGATACATCTTTACCGATTTGAGCATCGGTAGCTATGTGGCAGGGCTGCTCAATACCTGATGAATGATTTTGTTTATTGTTATATGTTTGAAGGAGTTGTACAAAAGCATGATGAGCGTCGTTTACTCGAATCAGCGTGGCAGAAACCGGTTTAGCTGCTACAAAATTACTGTTAACCAACACAATGCTTGCATTGGTTTCGTAGATAAATGGTTCATACTTGGGATGAGCCATAAACGATAAGGTGCCCACAGCTCCTTCTTCTATTTTAGATAAACCAGAAACGATAGTATCCGGGTTCCCTTCAATTGTGCCACCTAGCATCGTGGCAATTTCGTGGGCAGAAAATTCATTTTTCATCTTTGATATTCAGTTCTTTGGGGTAACATAAAATAAACTTTTCAACGGGGTGACTTAAATGGTCTCTACTTAAATTATCAGAGGCCTCAAATATATTTCTTCTTTCTCCATTTTTAGTAAATATCCAAATTTCACCTTTGGTTGCATCGTAAGGTAATTGAATAACCTTATCCCATTTTACAAAATAGGTGGCTTCTTTGATTGACAGGCCGTACAGAGCAGCAACCTGATTTGTTAGATAATCCAAATGCGAATCAGGAGGCGCCTCATGCATCCAAACGGCTTTGAAAAGGCGTCGATTAATAAGTCGAAGACATAAAGAAGAAAGAACAGGATCAGGGTGTCGCGACCATTCCTTAACAGATGCCAACACATCCATATCATCTATCAAAGTAAAATCCTCAAGATATGCTGCATCATTGAGGGGCATGGGGTACAGAAATCTTGAAAATGCTGATGTAGCAAACAGTTGAATACCGCCAGCTGCCAAATGTCGAGCGCGCTGCATAATGAGCAACATAAGCATTTCGGCTGCAATCACAGTTTTGTGTAAATATACTTGCCAATACATAAGGCGACGGGCAATCAAAAATTTTTCGATGGAATATATGCCTTTTTCTTCAATACATAAAACATCATCCACAACATACATCATCTTAATTATCCTTTCGCTACCAATAACTCCTTCAGCCACACCGGTATAAAAGCTATCACGCATCAAATAATCAAGGCGATCCACATCTAATTGGCCGGAAACCAACTGATGAAAAAAGTTACGGAAATAATTTCCGGTAAAAATATCAATTGCTGTTTGTAATGCCCCATTAAACTCCTCATTGAGTTTTTCCATCATTTGTAATGAAAGGGATTCATGATCATATCCTTCAAGAATAGAATGTTCGAGTGTATGTGAGAAAGGTCCATGCCCTATATCATGTAATAAGATAGCAATAAGTGCCGAACGGCATTCATGGTCGGAAATATTCGTGCCTTTGGCTCTAAGCGTATCAATGGTCTGCTTCATCAGGTGCATGGCCCCTAATGCATGATGAAAACGTGTATGCTTGGCGCCCGGATAAACCATCCCCGACATTCCCAACTGGGAAATTCGAGCTAATCGCTGAAAGTAAGGATGGTCAATTAATTGTTGTATTAATCTGTCGTTAACAGTAATAAAACCATAGACCGGATCATTGAAAATTTTAGAAAAAGGCAATATTTAAGGAATCTAATAGTTTAACTTTGTGTTCTGAACTGGCATCAAATATACATCAGATTATGAAAAAAATCAGCATACTGTGGGCAGACGACGAGATTGACCTCTTGAAACCCCAAATTCTCTTTCTTACCGATAAGGGCTATGAAGTGGCAACAGCCAACAACGGTGATGATGCTATTGACATGTTCAGAGAACATGATTACTCGTTGGTTATACTTGATGAAAATATGCCGGGCAAATCAGGATTAGAGGTACTAACTGAGTTAAAATCTATTCGTGCAGAGATTCCTGTTATCATGATTACAAAAAGTGAAGAAGAACATATCATGGATGAAGCTATCGGTTCAAAAATATCAGATTATCTGATTAAGCCGGTTAACTCTTCACAAATTCTATCTTCCATCAAAAAGAATTTAGACATCAAAAGGATTATTACTGAAAAAACCTCTTCTGGCTATTTACAAGAATTTCGAAATATTGGCATGGCCCTTTCCGACCACCTTGATATTGAAGAGTGGAAAGATATCTATCGCAAGTTGGTTTATTGGGAAATAGAGCTTCAGTCGTCTGGAAATACCGAGTTTGAAGACACCCTTCGTATGCAAAAAAATGAAGCCAATCTGCAATTTTTTCATTTTATCAAATCACATTATCTTGATTGGCTGTCAGGCAAGACAGAATATAAACCTGTGATGTCGCATACCCTTTTCAAATCAAAAGTGGCTCCTCTTTTATCGCAACACGATTCTGTATTTTTTATCGTTATTGATAATCTGCGATTTGATCAGTGGAAAATCATTCAGCCCACTCTTACCGAACTATATAAAGTTGAAGAAGAAGAAATGTATTTCAGTATTCTTCCAACGGCTACGCATTATGCCCGAAATGCAATATTTGCAGGACTTTTGCCATCCGAAATCGAGAAACTCCATCCTAAGCTTTGGTTAAATGAAGATGATGAAGGCGGAAAGAATATGCACGAAGAAGAATTGGTTAAAGAGCAATTAAAACGCATGGGGCTCAATATTAAATTCTCATATGATAAGATTACCAATCTGATGGCCGGCAAAAAGCTTAATGAGAACATTAAAAATTTACTGAGTAATAAATTAAACATCATCGTTTACAACTTTGTGGACATGCTCAGCCATGCACGCACCGACATGGAAGTTATCAGAGAGCTGGCAAATGACGAAGCTGCCTATCGGTCCATAACAGCCAGTTGGTTTGAACATTCCCCACTACTCGACATCCTGCGAAAAGTTGCAGCATACAAAGTACCGGTAGTTATATCAACCGACCATGGCACCATTCGAGTTAAAGAACCAACTCAAGTAGTGGGCGACCGTGACACCACAACAAATCTGCGATATAAGCAAGGTCGTAATTTGCGCTACGAGGCAAAAGATGTATTTGAAGTTACTGATCCACAAAAAGCTTTTCTGCCTCGTATCAATGTAAGTACTCGATATATCTTTGCCAAAGAAGATAAATTTTTTGCTTACCCCAACAATTACAATTATTATGTAAACTTTTATCGTAATACTTTTCAACATGGTGGTATTTCATTAGAAGAAATGCTCATACCCGTTGTACGGTTGATGCCCAAATAGTTTCAGTATATTGGTTGAAAAGTATTCTTCTCTCATGCAAATTGCTGCTACATACTGGCATTTTTATTATTTACTTTGTGCCCTGAAACAATAAAAACTGGCAGGATGAAAATACATAACTTTAGTGCCGGCCCAGGCATCCTCCCCCATGATGTACTTCGCAAAGCCGCCGAATCTGTCATTGATTTTAACAATTCCGGCTTGTCATTATTAGAAATCTCTCACCGTTCAGCCGATTTTGAACAGGTTATGCAGCAGGCAAGATCTCTGGCAAAAGAGCTACTCGAACTCGGCGACGACTATGAAGCACTTTTTCTGCAAGGTGGTGCCAGCTTACAATTTCATATGGCCCCTCTTAACTTATTAAAAAATAAAGCCGCATATATCAATACCGGAAACTGGGCTTCAGAAGCCATCGCTGAAGCACGCAAAGTGGGAGAAGTAAATGTGATTGCCTCAAGCGAAGATCGAAAATTCACATATATTCCCACTAAATATACTATTCCAATAGATGCTGATTATCTGCATATCACAAGCAACAACACCATTTTCGGAACACAATGGAAAGAATTTCCACAAGCTGAGATACCATTGGTTTGTGATATGAGTAGCGATATCTTTAGTCGAAAAATTCCTGCCAATCAGTTCTCTCTGATATATGCTGGTGCTCAAAAAAACATGGGGCCGGCTGGCACAACATTGGTTGTTTTCAAAAAAGATATTCTCGGAAAAACAGGACGTAATCTGCCCAAAATGCTAGATTACGAATTGCAATATAAAAAAGATAGCATGTTTAACACGCCACCTGTTTTTGCTGTCTATGCTTCGATGCTTACCATGCAATGGATAAAAGATAACGGCGGAATAGAATGGATTGAGGCACTGAACAAAATAAAGGCAAAAACATTTTATAACGAAGTGGACTCAAACCCAATGTTTGAAGGCACTGTTGAAAAGCCATTCAGATCCTATATGAATGGAACATTTGTATTAAAAAACACAGCTGTTGAACAAGAATTTGAACGTATGCTGAAAGAGGCCGGAATCAGTGGACTAAAAGGGCACCGCTCGGTTGGTGGTTATCGTTGTTCGATGTACAATGCGCTTCCACTTGAAAGCATTAAAGTATTAACTAATGTCATGCGTGAATTCGCTAATAAATTTGCATAAACCGATGATACAAATTCTTGCCAATGATGGGCTCGAAAATTCAGGCATAGATCTACTGCAATCCAAAGGATTTCATGTAATAACCCAACATGTACCTCAAGAGGATTTGGCAACATTTATTCAATCCCATCAGATTTCTGTATTGCTTGTTCGCAGCGCTACAAAAGTTCGCAAAACACTTATTGATGAATGTACGTCACTTAAGCTCATTGGAAGAGGAGGCGTTGGATTAGACAACATTGATGTGGAATACGCCATTAATAAAGGCATACAGGTAATCAACACCCCTGAAGCATCCACGCAATCTGTTGCCGAACTCGTTTTTTCACACTTGTTTTCTCTATCTCGGAATCTGCATTTATCAAATCGAGAAATGCCCGAAAAAGCGAAAGATGCATTTAATGAATTGAAAAAGAAATATGCTAAAGGGTGTGAAGTTACCGGTAAAACAATCGGCATTATCGGATTTGGTCGCATTGGACAAGCCGTTGCCCGAATGGCCCTGGGGCTCGGCATGAAAGTATTACCTTACGATCCCGTTGTTAAATCCACGGAATTGGATATTGATTTTCTACATACCGGCGACACATTTTCCATTCGTTTCGATACGGTTTCTCTGGAAGATGTGATAGCACAAAGTGATATCATAACATTACATGTGCCTATGCCACCTGATAAACGCCCGATAATTGGTGCTAATGAAATGGAAAAAATGAAAAAAGGTGTTATGTTGATTAATACAGCTAGAGGGGGAATTATTGACGAGCACGCATTACTTACATCATTGAATGCTAATCATGTGGGAGCAGCCGGCTTAGATGTTTTCTTAGATGAGCCTACTCCGCATGTCGAATTATTACATCATCCTCGCATTTCCATCACTCCGCACATCGGCGGTTCAACTATTGAAGCACAAGAGCGAATAGGCAAAGAAATCGCTGAAAAAATTATACGATTTTTCCATTAAATATATGGCTACTGTAATACCCTTTAGAGGTTGGATGCCCCGATCCAAATATGCCCATTCCATAGCATCACGTCCATTTGAATCATACACAAAAGGTGAAATTGATAATATTCTTCAGCAAGTTCCTGAAAGTTTTCTGCATGTTATTATGCCGCAAATATCACATGAATCATCTACGCTTACTTATGAAGAAAAACTGCATGCCGGGAAAAATCAGTTTGACACATTCTGCCAAAAACAAATTTTCGAACAAGACGAAAATCCCTGTTATTATATCTATAGGCAAACCCGCGACAACTTTACTTATACCGGCATTGTAGCCGCCATCGCAGTTGATGATTATCTGAACGGGATTATTAAACCGCATGAGCATACGATTGAACATAAAGAAAATAAATTAAAACACTATCTTGAAATATTACAAATCAATGCCGAGCCGGTTATCATCACATATACGCCACATCTAACATTACAGAGATTTCTGAATGAGCGAATGTTAGAACCTGCATTTCTTCATTTTCAATACGAAGATTTTGGTCTGCATGAAGTATGGAAAATTTCAACACAAAATGAAATTGACTTTGTGAAGTCGTGCTTTTCCGAAACAAAAAACCTCTTTATAGCCGATGGGCATCATCGTACCGGATCATCCGCTTTATTGGCCCAAGAAAAAAGAAAAGAAAATCCCAATTATACGGGTAACGAGCCATATAATTACTTTATGGGCATTTTACTTCCATCCGAACATATACAATTACACGAGTTCAACAGGATGATTTTTGATGTGAATGGAATCGAAATTGAAAAGTTAATTGAGCAACTATCAAATACATTTTACATAGAGCATCATACATCATATCCCGGCTTATCAACCCACCCTGCCTGTTTTGCCATGTATATTGAATCTGGATGGTATTCATTACAACTTCGTCCTGAAATATATCAGCAAATCAGTGAAGATTCGGTTTTGCCTACCAGCATCCTCTCCGATTATCTGCTAAGTCCTGTTTTTAATATTCATGATTTACGCAAAGACAAACGTATAGGATTTAAGGGGGGGAAAACAGAACCAATCCTTTTTGAAAACATGGTAAAACAAGGAAACGTAAAAGCTGTATTTATAGTAAACAAAATTTCAATTAGCGAATTAGAACGATTTGCCAGCAAAGGGTGGTTTATGCCTCCCAAGACCACTTATTTTGAACCTAAACTCCTTAATGGACTGTTTATTTACTCTCTAACATGAAAGAATTGCATCCATTTGATTGTGTAAAAAAAACGCTACCTGCAGATGTTACATTAGTTGCTGTATCTAAAACCCGTACCATTGAGGAAATGATGTCTCTTTATCAAGCAGGACAACGCGACTTTGGCGAAAACAGAGTACAGGAGCTGATGAAAAAAAAAGACCAAATGCCAAAAGATGTTCGATGGCATTTAATAGGACATTTGCAAAGCAATAAAGTAAAGTATCTCGTACCATTCATTACACTAATTCACTCCATTGATAGCGAGAAACTCTTATCAGAAGTTAATCAGCAGGCAAAAAAGCAAAACCGCATCATAGATTGTCTTTGGCAAGTATATGTAGCCAGCGA
Source organism: Candidatus Competibacteraceae bacterium (assembly GCA_014879445.1). Taxonomy (GTDB): domain Bacteria; phylum Bacteroidota; class Bacteroidia; order CAIKAF01; family CAIKAF01; genus BA4. The sequence goes on along the minus strand of JACSSC010000032.1, from coordinate 13,115 downwards.
AGAAACCAAACATGGACTTTTACCTATAGAAATTGAGCAATTACACACTTCAGATACTTTACATAAATATCCATATATAAGGATTTGTGGCATCATGGCTATGGGAACATTAACTGCAGAGAGCAAGCAAATAAGTAAAGAGTTTGCCCAAGCAAAAAAGCTTTTTGACATGCTAGCTTTGCGTTCACTGCAACCACATGAAATGCGTATTCTTTCGATGGGCATGAGCAACGATTACCCTATTGCCATTGAACAAGGCAGTACGATGGTACGAATTGGAAGCAAATTGTTTGAATAAATCAGGCCTGTACCAGCATCGCGCCAAAAGAATAACCACCGCCGAAAACCACTACCAACATTCGATTTCCCTTTCTAATCACAGGCATCGTTTCAGAAAATCCAATACCAAATCCACAACAGCCGGTATTTCCATATTTATGTGTATTCAAAACTAACTTATGCTCAGGAAGTCCTAGCTCAGAAGCAACATGCTTGGATATACGCAGGTTGGCCTGATGAGGAATAAAATAATCAATGTCATGCACAGAAAGATGTAATTTTTTAAAAAGTTCCAAACTTTCGTTCTGCATAAAACTACAAGCATTAATAAAGACATCACGACCATTTGGCATACCAATGCCGCCCTCCCACGGGCGAAGGAATACAGCACTATTGGCTTTGCCCTGAGTAGCGGCGCCTCCTGTTTTCAAATAACGGACCGACAAATCACAATCAGAAATAGAATCTTTTGAAACAGAAAAAGCCACTGCTCCATCACCCCAAAGAGGGCCAGAAACCTTATCCGTATCATCAAAGTATGCTGTATTGTGTTCGCTTCCTATAATCAATGCTCTACTTGCTTTACCTGTTGCAAAATATCCCTCAGCCACTTCAAAAGCATTGAGTAATGACGAACATGCTGTAGACAAACTCAAGGTAGGAATATTAGGTATCAGAAGATGATGCTGAACGGCATGGGCTAAAGTAAAAACGGTATCGTAAGGTGAATAGGTTGCGCCAATAATTAAATCGTAGGGAGGCAGTTCTTCAAATTGTTGGTTTAACCTTTGAACGGCCTGAACGGCCATTGTATTGGTGTTTTCATTTTCGCTACACATCCGGCGTTCAATGATGCCAGTGCGCTCTTCAATCCAGTCGGATGTAATACCACATGTTCTGGCAAAATGCTCATTACCCAAAACACGGGAAGGCAAATAGTGTGCAATTCCGTTAATATACATATTTACAGGGGGTGTAAAAATCCCCATTACTATCAAAAATCACTCCAAAAAACAATTGCTCATTAAGAAAAAACGAACAATTTTATCAAATTACTACTCAGAAATAGAGCGATTTAATTCAACAGAGAATCGAATCATTACTTTATCACCTACTGATGCCTTCCCACCCGACACACCATAATCGAAACGATTAACAGAAATCTCTCCATCAAAAGCAGCCAGCTCAGTACCCCAAGGAGTTGTTGTATTACCATAATAAGTAAATGGCAAATCCAAAGATTTGGTAACACCTTTCATCGTAAGCTTTCCTTTAGCCACATATCCGGCATCTGATTTTTCAATTTTATCGGCCATATACTCAATAACAGGGAAATTGGCCACATCAAAGAAATCCGTTTCTTGCAAATGAGCATCACGTTTTTTGTTTCCGGTATTTATAGTAGCAACAGGTACTTTTACATATATTTTTGCTGTATTGATATCGCCTGTAGATTCAAAGAAGCCCGAAATTTCGCTAAACGAACCTTTCGAATCACTGAGCATATGACGTACACTAAAATCAACAAAAGCATGGCTAGTATCAATAAACCAATTTCCTGAAATAGCTTTCAAATCAGCTGATGATTCAGAAAGAATTTCCTTTGTGTTTTCAAAATGTGCCTGTAGCTCTTCATTATGCTTACCGGCCATATTGCTTAATATTGGCGCAATAACCAGCCCAACCAAACATGTAAGCTTTATCAGAATATTCATAGACGGGCCGGAAGTGTCTTTAAATGGATCTCCAACGGTATCACCAGTTACTGCAGCTTTGTGAGGTTCACTACCCTTATAATATGTTTCTCCGTTTATCACAACACCCTTTTCAAAAGATTTTTTGGCGTTATCCCATGCGCCACCTGCATTATTTTGAAACAATGCCCATAATACACCACTAACACAAACACCGGCCATATATGCGCCAAGTGGCTCAGGCCCCATCGTAAAGCCAATAATAATGGGTGTAATAATAGTAATAGCACCGGGCAGCATCATTTCGCGGATTGCTGCACGTGTTGAAATATCCACACATTTGCCATAATCGGGTTTTCCCGTTCCTTCCATAATTCCCTTAATTTCACGAAACTGGCGACGAACTTCATTAACCATCTCCATAGCAGCTTTCCCCACTGAACTCATAGCAAGGGCAGAAAACACAACCGGGATCATACCTCCGATAAATAATGCAGCTAGCACATCGGCCTTATAAATATTGATACCATTAATACCGGTGAAAGTAACATAAGCGGCAAAGAGAGCCAAAGCCGTAAGAGCAGCAGACGCAATGGCAAATCCTTTGCCTATGGCAGCCGTTGTATTACCAACCGAATCGAGAATATCCGTTTTAGCGCGAACATCTTTAGGCAATTCACTCATTTCGGCTACACCACCTGCATTATCAGCAATCGGGCCAAATGCATCAATGGCCAATTGCATAGCAGTTGTTGCCATCATAGCTGCTGCCGCAATAGAAACACCGTAGAATCCAGCCAATGCATAAGACCCCCATATTGCGCCAGCAAATAAAATAACTGGAAGAGCCGTACTCATCATACCCAACGACAACCCTGCAATGATATTTGTTGCCGCACCGGTTCCTGATTTCTGTACGACACCATCCACAGGTTTTTTGCCCATACCTGTATAATATTCTGTAATAAAAGAAATAGCCCCCCCCACAAACATTCCAACCACAACAGCTCCAAAAACACGGATTGAGGATATTTCAACTTTTTCGGCAATACCAAAGAATGTCATTTTCATTGTATCGGGCAGCATCCAGTCAATAACAAAATAAGAAGTAATCAATGCTAAAATAATAGCGCCCCAATTGCCTTTATTTAATGCAGATTGGACATGACTTTCATTCACTCCCTGAGCATCCTTCACACGAATAAAGAAAAATCCGACTAAAGAAAAAACAATCCCTAATCCAGCAATCAAAATAGGTAAAATGATAGGACCAATACCACCAAATGAATCAGATATCGTTCCGCCATTATCACGAATCAAATAATTGCCCAGCACCATAGATGCTAATACTGTTGCGACATAAGAGCCAAACAAGTCGGCACCCATACCGGCCACATCACCCACATTATCGCCCACGTTATCGGCAATAGTTGCCGGATTCCTTGGATCATCTTCGGGTATCCCAGCTTCTACCTTTCCCACTAAGTCAGCTCCCACGTCAGCCGCTTTTGTATAAATACCGCCACCCACCCGTGCAAATAACGCAATGGATTCGGCGCCTAACGAAAATCCGGCCAATGCTTCTAATACTTTGGTCATGCCGTCATTACCTGTCCAAACACCACCCATAAACCAATTATATAAAAGGGCAAAAAGCATGCTCAACCCCAAAACAGCCAATCCGGCTACGCCCATTCCCATCACACTGCCTCCAGTAAAAGAAACGTGGAGTGCTTTGCTGAGTGAAGTACGAGCGGCCTCTGCCGTACGAACATTGGCTTTGGTTGCAACACGCATACCAATAAAACCTGCTAGAGCACTAAAAAAAGCGCCAACCACAAAAGCTACCACAATAAACCAATGCGAATGCTCGGCCTTAATGCCCTCAACCGTAGAGATTAAACCCAATAAAATTCCTGCAATTACCACAAATATGGCAAGCACTCTGTATTCGGCTTTCAAAAATGCCATAGCACCATCGGCAATGGCATTAGCAATCCCCTGCATTTTTTCATTACCGGGGTTTTGTTTGCTTACCCAAACAAATTTAATAAAGGTGTAAATCAATGCCAATACACCAAATAGCGGAAGGACTAAATACAAACTCTCCATGCTTACAATTTCTTTATTATTAATAAATCAGCAGTTATTAAGGACGGCAAAAGTAGAATATTCAGATTAAAAACCCAAAACGGATAGCCGAAAGTTAGGTCAGCGGATGGTCTCACGCCATAAAACTAAGGCATGATAATACGTTTGAGCCGTTTCCAATATCCGGCATGGAAGCCATAAAGTATCGTTTTGCTTGGTAATATACCGACAATTCAATTGCTGCAACCGATAAAATTCCTCGGCATGATCCTGCAAAAATGGCTCCAGCAAAATAATTGGATAGCGTACCATTCGCAATATGGCCAAATTACGATGATACACTCCGGTGCTGTCTGCTATGGAATAATCCGATAAATATTTCAACCGGCTTGCATCGGATAAAGATACAGGACCGACCCGCAAACTATCAGAAATCATTTTTTCAAAAATCCGGGCTGCTATCAGCGATAATGAAATCTGGCCGGTGAAATTTTGATACACAAATGAGCGTTGATCTGCCGGTTTATCCAACTCATCTTTTGCATAGGCGCCAGGTACAAAAACCATAGAATAATTATTATTATGCAACCAATGATGTCCATTCTTATCAGGCACATTGGTTTCTTCTACATTATAGTGAATACTCAAAGTTAAATGTGGTTGAAACTGATTGATTTGTTCAGCACGAACCTGCATTTCGTGGGCTCTGAAAAAATTTCGGATTATCTGCTTCGAATCTTTTAGTTTTAAAATGGATTGATGTATATCCGCATCAATCCATTTCTTTTGCAATGCCTCATCAACTGATTTTCTCCAATCACCATCTAACCATTCCGTCGCTGTTATTCCCAACGCAGAGAGTTGGAAACCCCTAGTCAACATGACGTTTCCGCCTTCACGCTCAATCATATCCTGCAAAATTCTAGCTGTTTTCCAGGTATAATTTGCTTCAAAAATAAATTGCACGACACCTAAACTATCTTTAGCTCTAACATATTTCTTTTCCCACTGGGCCATTTGGCTTGTATGTGCAAAATGCCCCGGATCAAGAGCAATACGAACACCTGTAAAAATGCCGGACACTTCTGATTTATGTTCTTGATATTGTTTTTCATATAGGTCGGCTACATTATCGAGAGGCCACGAAGCACTTGTCAAACGAATCTGTTGCAACACAACAGGTAACTGATTGCAAGGTATTTTTTCCCATACTTTACCCTGTTTATCTAATAAGAAAATAGTATCAGGCGTCAATCGAATTCGTTGAGTTGCATACGTTTCATCGAGTAGCATACCTTGCTTAAAAAAAATGGAATCGTGATAAGAAATATGCTGGGCATTCAGCAGCTGAAAAGAAACAACGATACAAAAAAGATGTAGCAGATATATTAGTTTATGGTATCTCATATAAGTTTCATCATTGTAATGAATCTTCAGAATTGGGGAAATAAAACCACCGTGCTTCAGCCCAAAAAACCATTTTTGCCACCACCGATGATTGTAATTGAGTTCTAGAAACCATGGGCTTGTGGGATGGGAACCTCACCAATACAATCAATACAGAAGAAATCATGGCAATTGTAATCAGGACAGCAGCCAATGCTCCCACCAATCGGTTAACCCAATTCAAAAAAACAAGTTTCAAAAATTTTTCAATGAGTATAGCGATATAAATAAACAATACTGAGCAACCAATCAGATAAAATGATAGTATGAATAAAGACAGATATGGATACTGTTCGGCTAATTCTTGAGCATGTATTAAAAAAGATTGCCTGTAATAATAGAGCAAAAACATGCCAAGCAGTATTCCCAACAATCCTAAAAGCATACGAACAATGCCTGCTTTGTATCCAAGAATAGCTGCAATAATGAAAAATACTGCAAAAAAAATATCTACATTTGACACGACACGAAGATAAGCATATGCAAACTATATTAAGTGACGACTTCACATTTCAGCAAAAATGGGCTAATTTGAAATCGAATTTGGATCAACGATTTGGCGAAGATTTGGACACCAATGGAATCCTGTTTTTAATTGGATTGCAGGAATTAAAATACGTACCTGAATCATTAGACAAGCAACAAAAAACAGAAGTGTTGCATATTGCTGTTTGCAAGCTATTAAGCATCTTTGGCTATTATGTTTTTGAGAAAAGGGATGAAGATGGATGGCCTCATTATTTACCCACAGATAAACTGCCAAATATTCAAGCGTCTCAGCAGAACCGTCTTATACAGGAAGCCATCATTCGCTACTTTGAAGAATATCAATAAATGCGAACGGTAACCGTTGCAACCTCATTGGGTTTTATGCGAATAATTCCGGCACCAATGGCATTATCTTTTTGAACAGAAACATTCAAAATCACTTCAGTTGCCAAATCAGTTTGTGGCGGTTCATGTGTGTATTTAAACTCTCCGTTCGGGTCAGTATATCCTTGAACAAGTATAATTCCTTGTCCGTTTTGACCGGGTTGCGACAATACCACCTCGGCTGAAGCAACACGAAAATCATTGGCATCTAATACGGTAACAATTCCAACTCCGTAATCAGGATCTTGATAACAAGATGAAAAGGAGAAAATGCTCCCAATAAGTAGTGTAAACAATAATAACTTTCTCATACTTTGTATTGATTTACAAAAGCTAAAAATACAATGTTTTTCTTTTGCATGCAAATTTTTTTTCATTTAATTGAAAAACCATGTCAGATTTAGGGCATTTCAGACAGTTGATTACCTTTACACCCAAATTTTAAGGCAACAGATGCTTAAAGAGATTGAAATAATAAATGAGCAGGTAGCTACATTCACGGCTACATGTCAACAAGACATCGAGAAATTTAGAAGAGAATTTACCGGAAAAAATGGTGTTATTCAATCCTTTTTTGACCGATTCAGAGAATTGCCACCTGAATCACGCAAAAGCATTGGTGCTCCCTTGAATTTGCTAAAACAGTCAGCACTTCAAAAACTTCAGGCATTACAAGAAAATCTAAACAAACAAACCAAGCCCGTTGCATTTGATTTCACGCTTCCATCCCGACAATTTGAAGTCGGATCACATCATCCCATTTCATTAGTGATGGAAGAAGTAATTGGATTATTTGAACGTATTGGGTTTTCTGTAAAAGATGGCCCGGAGATGGAAGATGATTGGCACAATTTCACAGCATTGAATTTTCCTGAAGATCATCCTGCTCGTGATATGCAAGATACTTTTTTCATTAGTCGCGAAGACAAAATGGTATTACGCACACATACATCATCCATTCAGGTTCGCACACTCGAAACCGAAACACCTCCACTACGATTTATCTCACCCGGTCGTGTTTACCGTTGCGATAGTGATGCTACACACTCACCTGTATTTCATCAAATCGAATGTATGTGTATTGAAAAAAATGTATCATTTGCTGATTTGAAAGATGTGCTTTATTATTTTGTTCATGCTTTTTTTGGAAAAGAAGTACAAATTCGCTTTCGTCCCTCCTACTTCCCATTTACTGAGCCCAGCGCAGAAATGGATATAGGTTGGGAAGTAAATGGTGTTTTTAGATGGATGGAAATTTTAGGTTGTGGCATGGTTGACCCCAATGTGTTGCGAAATTGCAATATTGATGCTGATATCTATTCGGGTTATGCTTTTGGTGTGGGCGTTGAACGTTTAGCTATGCTGCGATACAAGATTAAAGATATTCGCCTTTTTTATGAAAACGACCTTCGATTTTTAGGCCAATTCCGGTAATATCTCTTACAATTTTGTTTTAATAAAGAATGATTTACCTTTGCTTTATATGATGATTGAAGTATTAAAATCGAAATTACACCGTGTAACCGTTACAGAAGCCAATTTGAATTATATTGGGAGTGTAACCATTGACGAATCGCTCATGGAAGCAGCCAACCTGATTGAGAACGAAAAGGTACACATCCTGAACAACAACAACGGAGAAAGATTTGAAACCTATGTATTAAAAGGGCCAAGAAACAGTGGTGTAATTTGCCTCAATGGCGCTGCGGCACGAAGAGTACAGGTTGGTGATATTATTCTGATAGTATCATATTGCTGGATGGATTTTGAGAAAGCAAAAACTCATGCACCCTCACTTGTATTTCCCGATACTGCAACAAACCGACTAACGTAATTTGCGTGAAAAAAAAAATTCTTTCACTGCTTAAAATTCTTCTGTTTATCAGTTTAGGTTTTGCCGTAATTGCTTGGTTTTGGCATAATCTTTCGGAAGAAGACAAAAAACAATTTTGGGACAGTATCAACAAGGCCAATTATTTTTGGTTAGTTGTTTCTATCATTTTTGGCGGGCTCAGTCATTTGAGCCGTTCACTACGATGGGGGCAAATTATTGAGCCATTTGGCTATTCTCCTAGAAAGCCCAATCTCTTTTTTGCAGTTATGAGTATGTATTTTGCCAATATGGCTGTGCCCCGATTAGGGGAAGTTACACGCTGCGCCACCCTGCATAAATATGAAAAAATTCCTTTCGAAAAATCGTTCGGAACTGTCGTTGCTGAAAGAGCCATAGATATCATTATGTTGCTTGTTATTATGGGAATCACTTATCTTTTGATGAGCGGACATATTGATTCGATTCTTGAGAATTTTAAGAACTTACAACCCACATCAAACCATATTGATGACAATGCTCCTCCAGGATTTTGGCAACAAAACATTAAATGGATTATTGCCGGTAGTATGCTTATTCTATTTGCCACACTTTATCTGCTCAGATCGCATCCTTTTATCGGTAAGATATATGCAAAATTTATTCAGTTACTCAAAGGATTTTGGGAAGGGCTTCGTTCTGCTATCCGAGTTAAACATAAAATCACTTTCATAATACATACCTTGTTTATATGGTTCATGTATTTCATGATGACTTATATTTGTTTTCTTTCATTACCTGAAACAGCCAACATTTCCTATTTGGCAGGACTAACCATTATGGTTGGGGGCTCCATAGCTACAATTATTGTACCCGGCGGAATCGGTATTTTCCCAGTTGTTGTAGCTGCCGTATTGCACATTCCATTATTTGGAAAAATTGATCCGGGAATTGGGCTTGCACTAGGTTGGATCATTTGGGCATCTCAAACTCTATTAATTATCATGTTGGGCATATTCTCAGTTATCGCATTACCCATTTACAACAAATCCTAATAAGCATGATCAGTACAAGCCAAAAAGTTATGAGTATTGATACTCTAAGAAAACAGCTCGCCATGTGGAAATTCCAGAGCGACCGGATTGTTTTCACCAATGGATGCTTTGATATCCTACATGCAGGTCATATCACATATCTTGAACAAGCTGCATCACTTGGAGAACGCCTTGTTATTGGGCTTAATTCAGACGAATCCGTAAAGCGACTCAAGGGGATGTCAAGACCCATTATGCCACATTACGACCGTGCATTATTATTAGCTGCACTGCATTGCACAGATGCAATCATACTTTTTAATGAAGATACCCCTGAAAATATCATACATCAAATTACGCCCGATATACTTACCAAAGGTGGCGATTATCAAATCAATCAAATTGTCGGCGCTGATTTTGTAAAATCATACGGTGGGCAAGTTCAAACAATTCCATTTGTTAATGGATACTCCACAAGTGCTATCATTGATAAAATCTGTAAAATTTAATCTTAGCATTAAAATATATTTTTTACTCACAATAGGAGTTTCTAATGATTTACAACATCAACTCACTCGTAAAAAAAATTATTTAAAACCAATCTTTTTTTTCATCCATTGATTCACGTCCACCATATCCGATGCATCATATGGCGTTTCGTTCACAAACTGTGTTACTGCTTTATATAGTTTTTTATCCTGTTTAGGATCTTTCGATTTAATAATCTTATCCAACAATGATATGGTCTTGGCTTCACGTGTATCTAGATTACCCCATTTTCGTATATCTTTTTTAATTTGTCCTAATCGGTACTCAAGCAAATCCCAATCGTCCATTTCAAATCGAATCAACAATTCCAATGCATACAGTGCAGTTTTAAGTGCCGAATCGGTCTGTTCGTAATATGAATTGCGATAAACCTTATTTAAATTTTTTGAACTCAAAGAATATTTTCCTTCATCAAAATATAATATGGCCAAATTGGTATAAATAAACATGTCATAAAAATCATTGGTATTTAGCACCGGTGAGTGTTGCATTTCGAGCAGTGTATCAATGGCTTTTTTGCGATTAAGTACCTGATAAGAAGCAACCAATCCTTGATAATAAAAATAAAGAAATTTGCTGCGAATTGAGACAGGCGCGTCTTGTATCAATCTAAACAATGTATGGCTGTATGTCAACGCTTCCTCATACTTTTTTTGTGCGTTTAGAGCATTAATCAGGTAAACCATCATTTCAGGATGTGCCTCAGGATTATGCCGTGAAAACACCTGTTCCTCTTCAAACAATGCTATGTTTCTCTTAATCCATAGTTCCAGATTAGGATAATCTTTTGATTGAATCAGCAACTGACTAATGGCTTTATGAATACGCAATCTAAACTGAGGAGTAGAATAATCTGCATTCCCAGTAAAAATCTGCAGTGCCTCATCAAACAATCCTGCATTGTTGCCCTGCTCTCCAATATTCTGCGTTCGCTTTAAGCGATAACTCAATAACGCCAAAATTTCATCCACTTTACGCAAACTATTAAGTCGTTCCAAATTCTTTCCCCGCTCTTCGATTAATTCTGCCGGATTCAACTCCAATAGCTCTCTTGAAATCTTTATCATTTCACCATAAATCGTATCCAGTATATCATACTGCTCTGTTTCGTTAGCTGCCTTCCGCGCTTTTTTTAAATAATTAAATGCCAACTTATAGTTTCGCTTCGACAAATGATACTGATATACACACATAAGAAAATACGTTTGCAGCGACTTGTTTTTTTCAATATTATCAATCACTAACGACTTGTGAATTTCTTCAGTAAGCCGATTTTTTAAACGTGAAAAAGCATTCATCCCTGCTTTGCCATACATCAATTTTGAAAGCTCCGCATCATCAACATCATGACCTGATTTCTTATAATGAGCAAACAATTCCAAATCTTTACGAGAAACATCCCACCTCATTCTTTCAGCGTAATATTTATAAACCCTAATTTCTTCTTTATTTAATTGATTTACAAGCTCTTTTAGTATATTCATGTTGCAAATTATTAGATTTACTCACGTAATGTGTTTGCAATTTACATATAACTATTAAATGAATTAACATGTATCTTTGGTATTCAAGAGAAAACAGATATGAAAAAGTATTTTGGCTTATTGATATTCTTGTTGTTGGGGCTTAACATTCAAGGACAAACGTATTTAAAACTTGACACAACCAATACCATACAATTGGCCCCAATGAATGGGATTATGGAAATTCCTGTAAAAGTACTGGCCTTCGACTCAGCTCAAACCAATAGTGTAAACTGGCAGGGTGTCATTGATTTTTACGTACTGACCGACTCTATGATCAGCACCTTTCAACCGCCACGATTGTTTTACAGCACAACCATCGGCGTGCTGGTTCCTTCGAATACAGGTTACGAAGACACTCTTATGCTTGATGTGCAACCGCAGGAGATGCGCATTGGTGGCAATGTTATTATTGTTTGGCCTGCATCCGTATTACCCGATGTGTATCCTGCAGATAGTTTAGAACTCGATGTTGATATATCTGGCTTCTTTAACATATTACAGATCGTAAATTCGTCTGCTCGTATTTATCCAAATCCATCTACTGAACATATCCATATCAACTCTGATGAGGCGATGGTATATGGTATTCTAATGGATGCACATGGAAAAATGGTTCGAGGAATTTCGATTTCCGGCCAAAAAGATATCTCATTTTCTGCAGCTGATTTAACACCGGGAACTTATCTGTTAAGAATTGATTTTGCAAATGGAAATTTCGTAGTAAAACCGATTATCATTTCATCCAGACATTAAATAATTTATCGGGGAGCCCCAATTTAGTGGAGATTTGTAACAAATAGTAAGAGATGAAACCCTGACTCTCGATACCATTAATTATCCATGCAATGGTTCGCTTTCTTAATCTTTAACCATAATCTAAGATACAGTTGCAAGTCGCTTCAGGCAAAGGGTATGAAATGTAGTACACAATGCCTTTGGCATTTTTGATTTTCAATATTACTTTTCAGGAATCGTATTTGGTGAAATATTTGAATTGTGTTGCAAGAGTTGTTGCAACATATTTTCCAATGAATCAATTCGCATTCGTAGTTCCTGATTTTCATCTTGCAGTTGTGAAATTTTTTGTGTCATGTCGAGTTGATGCTCCTGTGCGTTACCAATTTGGATATTGATTTGATCTTTTAATTGCTCAAACTGCGAAGCAATATCTTTAATACCAAGCAATGCAACACCTGCCACATCTGAAGCAGCTAAAGTGCGACCGGCATCAGGGCTATTAAGAACACCAGTACCAAATGTTAGATGAAAATCTTCGGCATAAGGTCCGATATGATATTCATCCGTGTTCTTATAAAACCATCCCTCGACAGGCAGTTGTTGAATTTTTTGTAAAATATCTGTGGTATTGAGTTGAACAAATCTGTCTTTGGCCATACGGGTAGAAGCATTTGTCCAAGTACCTCCAAAGGTCAGATGAGCTGTATTACCTGCATAAATCACATGTGATGATGGGTTACTTTGTGTATTTAAAAGCAATTGACCGGGAGCGGTTCCATTAAACAAATATACCCTATGAGAAGTGCTCTGGGAAGGCGTAACTCCCTGACCAAAAACCATAACATGACTTGCATTTGCCGTATTGCTACTGCCACCTAACACACAACTATTGATGCCGGTTGCAGTATTTCCAGATCCCCCTAATATCCCACTACCAGCACCTACAGCGGTATTGTCAGTTCCGCCTCCAATGGTTGAAGCCGATCCGGAAGCTCGGTTTGATGCTCCTCCACCTACAAAGCTGTTGTTGTTGGCCATGTTATTAAGACCACCGCCTACTGTGCTGTACCAGCCC
>JACSSC010000025.1 GCA_014879445.1 Candidatus Competibacteraceae bacterium | reverse complement strand
TACTGCCACTATTAATATTATTCCTACTATTACTAGTACTACACCTGGGGCGCGTTGTGGTACAGGCACCGTTACGTTGGGCGCCACAGGCAGTGCAGGTACGTTGAGCTGGTATGCGACGCCAACAGGAGGTAGCGCATTGGGCACAGGCACATCGTTTGTTACACCCAGTATTAGTTCCACAACTACATATTATGTGGAAGTATATGATGGCGTTTGCACATCATCAAGAACAGGTATTACAGCTTCCGTAAACTCATCTATTGATATTACCGGAACATCACCGAGTAGTAGATGTGATGTCGGTACAGTTACCCTAGGCGCAACTTCTAGCTCTGGCATCATTAGCTGGTATGACATGCCGACAGGTGGTTCTGTATTGGGCACCGGCAATACCTTTATTACGCCAGTAATTAGTATCACAACTACTTATTATGCAGAAGCTACTGAAGGTTCTTGTTTGTCAAATAGAGAAGCAGTTATTGCTACCATTAACACCTCTCCATCAGCTACTGTATCTTTGTCGGGGAATACACTTTCTGTTTTAGAAAGTGGACTTTCCTATCAATGGGTTGACTGTAATAATGGGAATATGCCCATCGTAGGAGAAAATGGACAGAGTTATGTTGTAAATACAGATGGATATTATGCTGTTGAAGTAACAGCAAATGGATGTACAACTACTTCCACCTGTGTGAGTGTAAATACTTCTGGGATAGATTTTCCTATGGCAGAAATTTCATATTCTATTTTTCCTAATCCTTCTTTTGGCCAGTTTACCATTGATGCACAAGAGGTGCTGTCTTCTGTTGTTGTATTTGATGCTTTGGGCAGAATCGTATATGCTGCATATAATCTGCATATAAATACAGTACAAGTTGATTTAAGATGCATCAGAGCCGGTGTATATTATGCATGTATCACAATGGATGGAAAAACAGCTACCGAAAAAATCATTATTAAATAGTATGCTTTTAATAAAAGTTGAATATTGTCTGATATAGATACTATTATAAATTTATACAAAAAAGCCGAGCACAATGCCCGGCTTTTTTGTATCTCTCATTGCTTGCTCCTATTCATTTATTTCTACCAGTACATTGCGATGTATAAATCTAATGTTAGTTCCCAGCGCTAGATAATCATTAGCTTCTGGATATTTACGGCTGAACTCAAAATATTCCTTGCTCCCAAACTTAATCTGAATCTTGCTAGCATATTTTTGATTTTGTGTTTTGATATCAACCCATGTGCCATTTGTATTATACCAAGCTCGCCCTCCAATCTGCTTTGTTTCTTCAGCTATATTGGTTGTATTGCCTGATTTTCCGGTGATTGACATGGTGCTATTTGATTTTTTGGATTGTGAAATGGTTGTTGCTCGATTCAAATCCTGAATTTGAACACTTGATTGAATGGCGCCTTCTCCTTCTCCGTTTTTCATTTGTGTGTAATCTTTTTTTGTTTTTTCTCTCAGTTCATCAACATCAGCACGCGATGAGAATATAGGAAGTGTCATGTTGCGTTGTTCTACTTGCTGTCTTTCATCTTCTATAATCAAATAACTTGTATAGGGCGTAATGATACCATATTCTCTGGCCAGTAAAACAACTTCGTCTTTCAGTTCTTTAGTTTCTCCATGCAATCTAATTTGCTCCAACAAATATCCTACATGTCTAGATGCCCAAAGCGGAGCAATGAATTCATTTTCTCGGCCTTCTTTCAATTCTACAGGGAGCGTAAATGATTTTTTTGACCCATTAACGGTTCCTTCTATAATTAAATTGTTTTTCCCCGGCTGCATGAATCTGCCAAATAATGTAATAGATTCGCCCCTAAACAAATCGGGTATTTGTTTGGGAAACACCCCCGAAACCTGTGTGCTATTTTCGAAGCGGATGGTTATGTCTGAGGCAACAGGAGAATTTACTTTTTGAAAAAAGGAAGAAACTTCCGACTCAATATCCTCTCCTTCTCCAATATAAGCGCGATATCCTTTCCCATCTTCTGTAATTAAATCTAATAATCGTGCATTTAAATCATGGCCAATACCTAAGGTAAATACTCGGTGTTTCCCTTTGTTTGCATAAGATATCTTCTTTAATAATGCATTTTCTTCTGTTTCGCCTATGGTGGGTTTCCCATCTGTTATAAACATAATCATGGATGGCCTGTTCGATTCAGTTTTTTCCTTGAGCGCCATGTTTAAAGCTTCATCCATATTAGTGCCACCAACTGCTTTAAGCGATTGTATAAATTGCAGTGCGGTTGTTTTGCTATCTTCATTTACGGCCATACGTTTGCCAAATAAGGGCTTGGCCTCTGTTGAAAATCGAATGATTTCAAAACGATCAGCTGGATTGAGGTTTTTTATACAATACGAAAGTGCATTTTTTGCTTGTGTCATTTTTTCTCCATTCATACTGCCTGAAACATCCAATACAAATGTTATGTCTTTGGGAAGCACATTTTCATCTTTCATTAAACCGGGATGAATGTCTAAATAAAAAAATCCTTCATCCTGTGGGTTTTTATATGAAAGACAGGATGCCCCCAAAACGGATGCTCCGGTCTGGTAATATACTTTGAAATCGGTATCAGGCATGATGTCATCAGCCGTATATCGAATTTTTGCTTCTTTGTTTTTGTTTCTTGTAACAGCAACATCATGTGTGGGAGAAAACACGTTTTTTAATTCTTCTGTACACTTCACATCAATATTGATTTCAGCTTTTTTCAAAGGAGCAGAGGCATATTTTTTTGTATTCATAGGAAACCTGTACATGTATGTTTTATTATCTGACTGTACATTTTCGCGATAGGAAATATGAATTTCTTTTGTGCTTTTTGGTTCGATTGGAAAAATACGAACTCTGAATAAATCTTGACCGGCATATTCGAGTAATGCAGGGTCTTTCATGCTTCTCACAATATCTTCATATATATCTCTCGCCTTTCCTGCATCTAATAGTTCAGCTTGTGTCATCACGCCGTTCACGTCCATTGAAAAGTTGCTGATAACCGATCCTTTGGGTACCGGGAAATAAAAATATCCTTCAAGACGTGAGTTTGTATTATTAATAAAAACTTGTTCAATTTTTGTATGCGCCATCATACAATTAATATCCACTTGAACGAGCAGCTGCTTACATTGTAAGGCGTATGTTTGTATGCCAGGTTTGTGAGAAGGCGTTGCCGGCTGATTGACTAAAATAAATCCGGCGGACTGTGCTGCATTGCTTATAGTAAACAATATGATAGCAGCTATTAATATTTCCTTTTTCATGCTGATAATTTTAATGAATTTTCTCATGGTTGAGCGGTTTCAAATGTAAATTGCTTACGTGTTGCAATTGAACGGATGCTTGTGCTTAATGCAGCATCTAACGTGCCAGAGCCGCCAAGCTCCTTTTTTTTCTCTGAAATATATTCGCTTCGTTTTTTATCAATATCCGCAATTTTTTTTCGCACCTCTTCTCGTTTATTCTTCATGTTGGCAATTACTTTTTCTTTTTCCTCTTTGCTCAAACCCTTTAAAATATCTGGCAGTTCTTCATCTTTAATGCTGTTTACATTAAACGACTCTTCTTTTGCTGCATCAACTAAATCCCATGAAGCGCTATTGTATATGGCAGAACTTTTGCTTACGGTTCGCTCAGCTATATTCCCTGAACCGTATGCTTCTGCATTTTTATCCTGTCGTTGTTGGTTGGCTTTCTTTGCTTTTCCTTCATTTCCATATGCTAGATATGTTTCATTAAGTTCCTGGTTGAGCTTTACCAAATCGTCATCAAATGGCGTTTCAATAAATACGGTTGATTGATTATGGTCAATATTCATATAATACCCTTCAGCTAATTCGGCACCATGCTTCCAAAAGCTGTTAATTCCTTCAGATGCATATCCGCAAAATATGGTATTTACTACAATGCCTTGACTGATAGCGTTCTTGCAAGAAATGGTATAAGAAATTTTTCCTTGATTGAAGGGCTCGTTGCCTGCAATATAAATTACTTTCAAATCATCGTTGTTTTTGCTCCATGCCAGCTCTGAAGTTGCTTTTTGTATCGCTGCGCCACAATACTCTTGTCCTCCGTTTGTTTGTAATTTAAACAACTCCTCTGATACTTTATCGAGATCAGTTGTAAATGGCAAAATCATTCGTACATATTCATCTTTTGCCGGTATGCCATCATTGCCATATTCATATAAAGCAATTTCGAGTGTGGGCTGTATGCTTTTATAGCGGGCAGTAGCCAATTCATTTACAATCTTCCACAATTGCGACTTGGTTTGTTCAATTAGTCCTTCCATACTGCCACTTGTGTCGAGCAGTATGGCTAACTGAATGCGTGGATGCTCTGTTATTTGCAGAAAGTGTTTCTTTTCTTTTATCCCGTTTGATCTTGCACTGGCAGGATTTGCTACAAACATTAGCAAGCATGACAGGAGAAATACAATGCGTTTCATATTTTATTTTTTTATGGATTAACAGTTCCCGAATACACGTGTATTTTTATGAGGTTCATTTTCCTTAAAACATTTTTCTTTCAAAACGGTTATCTTTGTCAGTAAATCAATGAGATGCACTATTTATATTTTTTGTTTTTGTTCTTAGGGCTATGGTCTTGCTCAGGCAAACAGCATACTTCTGATCAACAGCCAACAAAAGATGCCGGCTATTATAGGGTTATGCATGTGCATGATTCGATTATGCCGTTGACTGGAGATTTATTCAAACTTCGAAAGAAATTATCATTGTTTGAATCGAATGCCGATACCATAATGAGGTTCGACATTTTTCGTATTAAGAAAATGCTGGAAGACGCGGACGAGGCCATGATGTCGTGGATGCGAACTTTCAATGAGCCCAATTCTAGCATACCTGAAAATCAAAGAAACAGCTATTATGTTCAGGAATTGGAAAATATTTCTGCTGTAGGTAGCCAAATGTATGCAGCCATTGATTCTGCTCAGATTTTGATTCAACGATTAGAGAATGAAACCCAACCATAAATGTTTTTTTCTGATTGTCTTGTTTTTTTTCTTTCAATGCAAGCAATCCAATACAAATCGTTCTTTGCCCTTTTTAGGAGAACCGCGGTTGGGTTCATCGCCATCTGGTCATTTGGATACACTTTATCCGGTTATTCCCCCTTTCTCTTTTACGGATCAGCAGCATCATTTGATTAATCAGGATTCGCTGAAAGGTAAAATATACGTGGCGGATTTCTTTTTTACCAGTTGCCCAACAATTTGTCCGGTTATGAAGTCGCAGATGTTGAGAGTATATGAGGCGTTTATATCTGAGCCCGATTTGATGATATTGAGCCATACGATTGACCCCTATCATGATACGCCTGATGTTTTAAGCAGATATGCCTCCGATTTGGGCGTAATGGCTTCCCGCTGGAAATTTTTGACCGGATCTAGAGATTCAATATTTAATATAGCTGAACATTATTTAGCATTTGCGAATACCGATGAAAGCGCACCTGGAGGTTTTATCCATAGTGGAGCTTTTGTGTTGATAGACAAACAGAAACATATTCGTGGTTATTATATAGGTACCCAGGAAAAGGAGGTTGACCGTTTGATAGCAGATATAAAAATCTTGTTATATGAACCATAAACACCCTTTATTTTTTCTTCAAATAATTATTCCTATCGTACTGATATTTATTATGTTGATTTTTTTGCCTCGGTTTTCATCCATGCAAAAATGGGAAGGACAAAAAATTTATAACAGACATTGCGCCTCTTGCCATGGAAAAGAGGGCAATGGACTGAAAAATCTTTTTCCTGCCATTCGGGAATCATCTATTACAGCACCACAAGATTTGGTTTGCCTGATTCGAAATGGACGTAACTCGGGAAGTGTTGTGGCAATGCCACCCAATCAGACGATTAATTCAAAAGAAATGAAGCTGCTTTTGATTTATCTTTATAAAGAAATTTTTCGCATTTCTGTGCCAAATCTACTAAGCGAAGAAGTTGAAAAAGGAGATGCGTTCTGCAATCCTTAACATTATCTTAATATTTAAATATCTGGAAATTAGGCATATATAAATTTTGCCCAATAAATTTTGCATGAATGTTACGAAAATGTTATGCTGGCGTGAAAATAATATTAACTTTGTATTAATAAATTCGTTTACATAACCATATAAATTGAGAATTATGAAAAAGTGGTTAGCAATTATGTTTTTGGTATCACCCTTGATTTTGGGAGCCCAAGGTTTTGAAAGACAGCAGTATAACTCTGAGGGTAATGTAGTTGCCGTTTATACGGGAATGGATTATGATAATTTTGATTTTGTCAAGTTTCACGACAATGGCAAGAAGATGTCAACCGGTGCATATGTGGAAGGAAAGAAACATGGTACGTGGAAAACATGGAATGAATCAGGACAGTTGGTAGCCAAAGCCAAATATAAGCATGGTGAAAAGTCGGGCAAATGGATGATTTATGATGAAAGTGAAAAGAATGTTTTTCACATTCGGTTTGGAGATAATTCTGTAAAGGAAGCCACAAGGATAGATCAAAAAGGTAAAATCATTGCCCGCAGATAAATTTCTGTGAAAAAGTTTGAAGCCGGCTCTTGTCGGCTTTTTTTATGCTTTCTCGATTGTAAAGCGATAATACTCCATAATAGGATTGGCTAATAGTTTGGAACAGGCCTCATTTACTTTTGCATCTGCCTGTTCTGCATTTTCGGCATCAACAGTAAGTGTAATATGACGACCGATACGCACATTTTGAATTTCGGGCAGGCCGATATTTTTCATGGAGCCGGTTACGGCTTTCCCTTGTGGATCGAGCAGCGCTTCCAAAGGCATGACAACAATAGACGCTTTAAAAATCATGTGTTAAGTTTTTCGAAAATGTATGAATGAAAAAAGCAGGTACAAAAATAAGATTATTGGCGCGCTTACAAAACCCTTCCAAAGAATCAATACAAGTGAGATGCCTAAAAAAAGGTAAACATAGAGGTTGATTTTTATGTGAAAAGAAGAAAATTTGAATGCCATTAGTCGAATTGGGGCATTTAATAACCAGGTGAAGAGAAAGACAAGCAATACTATAAAATAGGGAGACAAAAAAAGATCAACCCATAATGGGCAAAGAGGATCGGTGTAGGCAAAAGAAAGATATGGAAAATTAATTGAATTATGAGGTGCCGGACCGCGAAGGCAGGGGGTTTGTGCTAGGGCTATAAACATGGCAGCCCAAAATAGGGCGTGAGCCGGTGTGGGCAATCCCAAAAATGATTTTTTTTGGGTTTCATCATGATTAAATCGCGCCAATCTCAATGCAGAAGAGGCAGCAGGCAAAAACATCATATAGGCATATATGTTATAAAGGGCAGAAGAATGGAAAGGCGCTAGGAGATTCATCCATTGAAAAAGCATAAATGCAGGTAACACACCAAACGAAACAACATCAGCCAATGAATCGAGGTCTTTTCCAATTGGAGAGAATGCCTTAAGCCATCGTGCAGCAAAACCATCAAAGAAATCTAATACAGCTGAAATAATAATGCAATAGGCAGCATTTACAAATCTTCCCTCAGATGCCTGCGCAATACCTACACATCCGCTCATCAGGTTTGTTAATGTAATTAGATTGGGGATGTGCTTATACATAATAATCAATCTGAGGGCATAAAGATAAAGGAAATATTGGGTTGGGTGGTTTGAAAAAACCTTGTTACTTTTGAAGCAGTTCAGTCATATCCGTTGACATGCTACGAGGATTATGTTTTGCAATAAGCATTGTATATGAAAATATCTATTGTTGTTCCATCTTATAATGAGGAAAATAATGTCATTATTTTAGGCAAACGCCTTAAAGAGGTGCTCGTTGCATTAGGCGATTTTGAAGTGATTTTTGTAGATGATGGAAGTAGTGATGGCACATTGTCGCAACTAATTAATTTGCATCAAGAAGATAAACGCTTCCGATATTACTCTTTTTCTCGAAATTTTGGTCATCAACAAGCTCTACGTTGCGGTATGGAATATGCAACAGGAGATTGTGTTATTAGCATGGATGCAGATTTGCAACATCCTCCTGAGCTTATTCCAGAACTAGTATCTAAATGGAAAGAAGGATACGATATCGTTTTTACCCAGCGAACTGAAGAAGATAATTTATCATTTTTCAAAAAGTTTACCTCAGGCATATTTTATCGTTTGATGAACCGGCTTTCTGATGTGGATTTGGAAGAAGGCACGGCGGATTTTCGACTGGTTGACAAAAAGGCCGTTGATGTGATTCGCAATGCCAGTGAATCAAATTTGTTTATGCGTGGTTTTATATCCTGGATAGGTTTTAAGCAATACAAAATTACCTATAAAGCCGCATTAAGGCATTCAGGTACGACCAAATATTCCATCCGAAAAATGATGGGTTTTGCCCTCAACGGAATTACTTCTTTTAGCATCAAGCCCCTTCGTTTTTCAATCTTTGCGGGATTACTTATATCAGCACTTGCTTTTTTTTATGCTATTTATGCTATCATTTTATACTTATTCTTTCCTGAAAAAGCAGTGGCAGGATGGGCATCTGTCTTAGTCAGCGTTTTATTTATGGGTGGTATTCAATTGCTCTTCTTAGGTGTAATTGGGGAGTACCTCGGCAAGCTGTTTATGCAGTCAAAAAATAGACCTCATTATATAATTCAGGCATCTTCTGCTGATGAGTAATGCCAAACCGTTTCTTTGTTTTTCTTTGCCCGTGTTGCTTTATGCAATGGCGGTAGCGGTGATGTTTTTATGTGTTAGAGGCTATGATTTTAATGCAGGCGATCAGGCAGAACATCTCCCTTTGGTATATAAGGCAATGGACTCTTCTCTTTATACTCACGACTATTTTGTTACGGCCAGCGAACAAACATTTACTGTTAGGTATATGTATGTACATGTAGTTACTTTTTTTTCGCGACTAATGGGCGTGCCTGCTGCAGTTTTTTTGCTTACACTAATTTGCCTGATGATGAGTGCTTGGGCTTTTTGGGCTATTGCTTATATGCTGTCAGGAAATTGTATTGCCGGTTATTTGGCACCCTGGATGGTCATGTTCGTGTTTTATAATTACTTCAGTTTAGGCACTGATCTTATTCAGGGAAATATGCTTGTTAGCGGCTCCTTCGGGCTGGCTTTATCTGCAGTATCTATAGCTCTTTTTTTAATGAAAAAGTTTCGTATTGCTTTTTTTATTCTAGGTATTGCCGGACTATTCCATGTGATGTTTTCATTTAATCTTTTCTTGTTGCTATTTGTAGGATATTTGTTTTTTTATCGATCAAAGCATGAGTGGATATTGTTGTTGTGTATTTATTTAGTTGTGAGTGTTTCAGTTTTATTGCCCGTAGTATTACGACAAACATCTGAAGCATATATTTATGATAAGGACCTGTATTATCAGATACAGTTTGTTTTCAGAAATTATCATCATTTCATGCCTTCGCTTTTTAAAACAAGTCATTACATTAAGTTCTTTGGGCTAACTTTTACGGGCGTTATATTGCTGTTGTTTTTGCCGGTGAGAGATAAAAAATTCGTGTTTTATTTTTATGCTATGGTGATTTTCGGGTTTGCCGTGTATGCATTATGTTTAGAGGTGTTAGGATGGATGTTTGCCGGTAAGACACAATGGCCCAAAGGTACTACGATATGGGCAAGTATGTTTTCGGCAATATTGTTCTCAATAGCTAAAGCTGAAGTGTTGACAAGATGGATTCGATTTGGAAATAATAGAATAATTATTGCATTATCAAGTATTATTGTGTTTGTTTTTGGGATTGCTGTAATAACACAGCATATTGTGCTACCAAATCATTATGCAGCTCGTTATAAAGTTGGAAACTACCCTAAAGATACATTATATAATATGCACTCATGGATACGAGAAAATACACCTGTTGACGCTGTTTTTTTAGTGCCTGCAACTAACGATCGGTTTGGATGTGAGGCAAAAAGAAGTGCTATAACCGGTTATCGCGCTATTGTGCATGAGCCATTTTTTATTATGCCTTGGTTCGAAACTTTTTGTTTGGTTTATCATGTTACCCTTAACGATGGACTTCAACAAAACGTCTATGATATTTTAGATTACCGTTATCATACATTCAATGTAAAAAGCCAATCCGAACATGAATTGCATATTGACTTTCGGTTGGTTGATATGTCAAAGTGTAAATATTTAGATGAACTTGGGAATCCGCTTCATGTGGAAGGAAGCTGGGGTTTATATGCCTATTAAAGGTATTTTATTCAATGCTTCCAATATCGTCAAATCGAATATCCTTTACATCAAGTTCGATGTTTTTTTTACCATTCCATTCGTTAATACGAAGGTTGTATGCCAGATGGAAAGATGCTCCCTGAAGTAAAGATTTGATGTGGTGACCTTGTTTAAATGCAATACCAGCAAAAGAAGGAGCTGATTTTCCGGCTGGACTAACATAGAGTTTTAGGTGGTTGTCGCCAACAATTTTAGTCCATTTTGATGCATTCAGGTTTCGAGTAACAAACACAGGATCCATATTGCCTGGACCAAATGGCGCAAAAAGTTGAATGGCATCAAACATAGTGGATGTGATTTGATGTAATTCAATTTCCTCATCAATGTAAACAATTGGTTTGCGGAGAAATGGAGGCCATGTTTCGTTTACGATTTTGTCAAATGTCTGTCTAAATTCTTCTACGTTTTCAAGAGGCATTGTAAGGCCGGCAGCATGCATGTGTCCGCCAAAATTATCTAGTAAATGGGCGCAACGGCTGATAGCAGCATGGATATCAAAATCTCTAACGGATCGCGCCGATCCGGTTGCTTTTCCATTTGATTCGGTAAGTATAATTGTTGGTTTGTAATGTGATTCGATGATGCGTGAAGCTACAATACCTACAACACCTTTGTGCCATTCAGGGCAAAAAAGTACAGTAGAAGATGCGTTGTTGAACCAAGATGCATTGTCGGATATCATTTGTAGCGCATGTTCGGTCATTTGCCTGTCAAGCCCTTTTCTGGTTGTATTGTGGGTGTTGAGTTGTGAGGTAAGGTCTTGTGTTGTTTGGTTTTGTTCGCTTGCAATCAGCAGATCAACTGCACCATTGCCATGCTTAATGCGCCCGGCTGCATTGATTCTAGGCCCGATGAAGAATACAACATCCTCAACCGAAAAGTCATGATTGGATTGTGCTTGGTTGATAATGGAGGCAATTCCAGGACATGGATTTTGATTTAATTTTTTCAGCCCATGATATACCAAAATCCGGTTTTCGTGTGTGATGGGCACTATGTCACAGCAAGTACTCACAGCAACTAAATCGAGATATGTAAATGCATTTTCTGGCTGATTATGTTTTTGGCAAATGGCCTGAATGAGTTTGAAAGCAACGCCACAACCAGACAGTTCTTTGAATGGATAAGGGCAGTCGGATTGTTTTGGGTTAAGAATGGCAATGGCTTTAGGAATATTTGCGTCTGGAAGATGGTGGTCGCAGATGATAAAATCAATGCCTTTTTCGGTTGCTTTGGATACTTTGTCTGAAGATTTAATACCGCAGTCGAGAGAAATAATAAGTTGATATTGATTTTCATGAGCCCAATCAATGCTTTTTT
Organism: Candidatus Competibacteraceae bacterium; assembly: GCA_014879445.1. Classification (GTDB taxonomy): domain Bacteria; phylum Bacteroidota; class Bacteroidia; order CAIKAF01; family CAIKAF01; genus BA4. The sequence goes on along the minus strand of JACSSC010000025.1, from coordinate 67,726 downwards.
CCGAAACACCATATCCTTCTGTATATCGATCGGGAATATAATAACCCACATGCTTGTATTTAAGTTGATTTTGAAAGAAAAGCCACATCATCGAAACGGCTGTTGTGCCATCAACATCATAATCACCAAAGAGCAATATTTTTTGATTTTGACGCATTGCCTCTTCAATTCTGGTAATAGCTTTTTGCATGTCTTTCATTAAAAAAGGGTCATGCAGATTGTTGGTAGAAGGATGAAAAAAATGTTCTGCTTCTTCGTGTGTTTTTATATTACGACTTGATAAGAGTGATGCAACAATGGGGTTATTGCCAAAATCACCCAGTATAGAGATGTTTGTGGCATTAGGTTTGGTTCGTCGTTTCCAGATTTTATGCATAGGTTGATATTATTTGATGTCCTAGTAGGCATGCTGATATGGATAAAAGTAAGCTAGCAGTAATGTATATAATGGCAAGTCCAATTTGACCTTGTTGAATGAATTGAATTGTTTGCTCGGAGAATGCTGAGAATGTACTCATCCCTCCACAAAAACCGGTAATAAGAAGCATTTGCATTTGCTTGTTGAGAAAAGGATTTACTCCGCTAACTGCCACTAATACGCCAACCAAAAAACTTGCAATAACATTTGTTAGTAGTGTGGCTAGAGGAAATGAAGATAGATAAAACAGGTCTGTAAGTTTTTGGCAGCCAAAACGCGTAACACCTCCTAAGCCACTACCTACAAAGACAATCAAAACTTCTTTCATAGAATAAAGTTAAAATAATTAACTCGTTCAACAAATATTAATGCGCTTCAAGCCAGTTTTGACCTGATCCGACTTCTGCTAATATTGGCACATGCTTCATAGGCAATGCATCCTGCATTGAATTTTTTACCAAATCTTTTAAAACATCTAACTCATTTGTATGTGCATCAAATATAAGTTCATCATGAACTTGAAGTATCATAACGGATTTTAATTTGTGTTGGCGAAGACGCTGATCTATACGAATCATTGCTATCTTTATCATGTCGGCAGCCGTGCCTTGTAATGGCATATTAATCGCATTTCTTTCGGCAAAACCTCTAACTGTGAAATTGGCAGAGTGGATATCCTTAAGTTTTCGTTTTCTCCCCAACAATGTTTCAACATATCCATGCTTACGTGCAAATTCAATTTGTTTGTCCATATATGCCTTCACACCTGGGAATTGTTCAAAATACTGGTCAATAATGTTTTTTGCTTCTGTTCTAGAGATGCCCAAACTTTCAGCCAAGCCAAATGCGCTTTGTCCGTATATGATACCAAAATTCACGCTTTTGGCCTTGTTACGCATTTCTTTCGAAACCTCGCTTTCGTTTATATTATATACCCTAGCGGCTGTTGCTGTATGAATGTCTTTGTTTTGTTGAAATGCTTCAATCATAAATTTATCACCACTCATTTCGGCCACTAATCGCAATTCAATCTGTGAATAATCGGCTGAGAGTAAAACCTGATTGGCAGAACGCGGGACGAAAGCTTTTCTGATTTTTTTTCCTCTTTCGGTTCGAATAGGTATATTTTGGAGGTTTGGATTCTGTGAACTGAGTCGTCCGGTTACGGTAACAGCTTGCATAAACGAAGTATGAATTCTGCCTGTATTGGGATTGACGAGTAAAGGTAATGCATCTACATAAGTAGATTTCAGTTTGGCAATTTCGCGGAATTCCAAAATTTTCTCTACGATTTTGTGACGAGAAAACTTGTTCAATACTTCTTCACCTGTTGCATATTGTCCGGTTTTGGTTTTTTTTGCCTTCGGATCAATTTTAAGTTTATCAAAAAGAATCTCTCCCAGTTGTTTAGGAGATGCGATGTTAAATGTTTCTCCGGCTAGCTCATGAATGTGTTTTTCCAGTATGCTTGATTCTTGTTCGAGTTCTTTTCCGTAGTCATTCAAGAATGTTGTGTCAATGCAAACGCCTTCATGCTCCATTTGGCATAAAACCGGTATTAGAGGCATTTCAATTTGTTCGAAGATGTTTTGTGTTTTACTTTCATTCAACAAAGGCAGGAGTTGTGCTTTAAGTTGGAGCGTAATGTCTGTATCTTCATTACAGTACTCAGCAACTTTTTCAACTGAGATATCTCGTAAAGTGAGTTGATTTTTACCTTTGGGTCCGATGAGTGATTCTATAGGAATGGGCGAATAGCGTAAAAAGGTTTCTGCCAGGGCGTCTAAATGATGTCGCATCTCGGGTTGAATTACATAGTGGGCCAACATAGTGTCGAAAAGTGGTCCTTGCAGTGATATGCCATAACGCAGCAATACCCTCATGTCGTATTTAAGGTTTTGACCAACTTTAGTAATATGTGGATGATTAAATACAGGCGAAAATTCCTGTAATACTTTCATGGCATCTGTGAATTGATTAGACAGTGGAATGTAGTATGCCTGATGTGGTTTAGTGCAAAAAGAAATACCTACGATTTCGGCATTCATAGGATCAAGTGATGTGGTTTCTGTATCAATGCAGATTTCTTTTTCTGCAAGCAACATTTCGCAAAGTTCTTTTCTCCAGTTTTCATCTTCAACTATAAAATACTGATGGATGGTTGTATGTATATTGTGAAAAGAATTTTTTTGTGGTTCATTTTCTTCATCAAAAAGGGCCATTTGTGCATTGTTTGTAGAGGAGGTTGGTTTGGGAGGCATATTGTTAAATGTAGGGATTCGGTTCATCACGGACTTGAATTCTAGTTCGGCGAACAGCTCAGAAAGTTTGCCTATCTCTGGGTCTTCGAGTTCAAGCTCTTTCTCATTGAACTGAACCGGCACATCGGTAATAATGGTTGCCAATTGTTTCGACATCATGGCTAATTCGGCATGTGCTTTAACTTTTTCAGCAAGTTTGCCATCTAGGGTATGTGCATTTTCTATAAGATTTTCAACAGTACTGAATTTTTCAAGAAGCTTGATAGCTGTTTTAGGTCCGATACCCGGAATACCCGGAATATTATCTGAGGAGTCGCCCATGAGGCCAAGTAAATCAATTACCTGCTTGGGTTCAGTTACTTCAAATTTTTTACATACTTCTTTTACGCCTAAAACTTCGTCTGGGCTACCCATTCGTCCTGGCTTATACCAAAATGTATGGTTGGTTACCAATTGCCCGTAATCCTTATCGGAAGTCATCATGTACGTTGTAAAGCCCTTTTTTTCTGCCTGTTTAGCCAAAGTGCCGATTACATCATCTGCTTCATATCCTTCTACCACGATGAGAGGAATTCGAAATGCATCAATGATTCGTGCGATGTAAGGAATGGATTTACGAAGGTCTTCAGGCATTTCTTGCCGGTTGGCTTTGTATGCTTCAAAGTATCCGTTTCTGGATGATGCTTCTTCTTGTGGGTCAAAAACAACGGCTATATGTGTAGGTTTATGCTTTTTAATGACATCCAGCAGCAGATTGGTAAAGCCAAACATGGCAGATGTGTTGAGTCCTGATGAATTTACTCGGGGATTGTTTATAAATGCAAAGTATGCTCTGTATATGAGTGCGTATCCATCTAATAAAAAGAGTTTTTTTTCTTCCATGTTTTACTTATTGTTTTCTGTTCCCAAAAAAGTAACAGAAAATTGCGTTTGGGCAATAAAGATATACAGTATTTATGTTTTTTTTGTTGATTGTTCATTTTGCCTAAAATGCAGATAAGAGGAATGCGTGTATGAATGATACTAAGCTCAATGCAGCGTTGGGAATAAAAAACCCTGATGAGTGGCTTCATCAGGGTACAAAACAAAATGGGCGTAAAATTAGTACGCTTCCAACACTTTAAGTACCGGTTGTCCTTCAAAATGATTTTTAATCCAACAAATCAATTCATTTACTTCTTCCGGCATTAATACTTTTACAGCTTTATCAAACTCTTTTTTAAAAAGTTTGACATCAAAGCTTACTTTTTCCAGGATGGTTTTTGCGTAATCAAGCATAGTTATGTTCATAGGCCTGGATTTAAAGTTTAACGAAAGATAGGTATTTAGAAGCAGTTTCGCCAATTTTTTAACATACGTTTTATTCACAATACCACCGTTGAGAAAAATTATAGTGCTGAGTATGAGGCAGATCTCATGCCGTCGATAGCTGCTGACACAATACCTCCAGCATATCCAGCTCCCTCTCCACATGGGTAAAGCCCTGATAATGAGATGTGTTGAAAATTGTCAATATTTCGGGGTATGCGAACGGGGCTTGATGTTCGGGTTTCGGGGGCAATTAGGAGGGCTTCATGGGTATAATACCCTTTCATTTTTTGTCCAAAAACAAAAAATGCTTTTTGAAGTTTTTGGGTAATTGACACAGGTAAAATATCTGATAATGAGGCGGATGATATCCCAGGTAAGTAGGAACTCTCGGGCAGGTTAGAAGAAACTCGGTTATGTACAAAATCGTCCATTCTTTGAGCCGGTGCGATTTGACTATTTGGCCCTCCAACGCAGGCATTTTTTTCAATTTGAGTTTGTAAACTAAGCGTTGCCATAGCGTCGTTTCGTTTTGTGATTTCGAAAATATCTTGAAGAGTAAGTTCAACAACAATGCCTGAATTTGCTAACGGGTTGTTTCGTTTTGATGGCGACCACCCATTGGTTACAATTTCGCCTGGGGCAGTTGCGCATGGAGCCACAATACCACCCGGACACATACAAAATGAATATACGCCTCGTCCATCTATCTGAGCAGATAAGCTATAATAGGCAGGTGGTAGATGCGGATTGCGATTGGGTGTATGATATTGGAGTTGATCTATCAGCATTTGAGGATGTTCAACTCTAACGCCCATTGCAATGGGCTTTGCCTCCATTAAAATTTTATTGTTGTGCAACAAATCGTACACGTCGCGAGCAGAGTGTCCTGTTGCTAGTATCAGGCGATTGGTTTCTATGCGTTGTTGATTAACGGATATGGCTATTAATTGTTGATCTCGAATAAAAAAATTATCAAACCGACTAGAAAAGTGAATCTCTCCACCGGCAGATAAGATAAAATTGCGAATATTTTCGATCACTTTTGGCAATTTGTTAGTGCCAATGTGTGCTTTTGCATTAACAAGTATATCCTTGTCGGCACCAAAGAAGTGTAATAAATGCAACACCTGTTTTACATCCCCACGTTTGTCGGATCGGGTGTATAGTTTTCCATCTGAATAGGCGCCTGCGCCTCCTTCGCCAAAGCAGTAATTGGAGTTGGGATGAACGATATGGTTTTTGGTAAGGTCAGCGATATCGCGTCTACGACTTTTTACATCTTTTCCGCGTTCTATGATGATTGGTTTTTTACCTTTTTCGATTAACTGTAATGCGGCAAAAAGGCCGGCAGGCCCTGCCCCAACGATGTGCACAGGTTCGGCACAACTTACATTTTGAAATATGGGCTCAACTTGTTCTTGTGGGAGGGGATTTTCTCCTATCCAAACCTGATATCGCTGTCGTATTTTTACATGTTTTGATCGTGCATCAATGGAATATTTATGCAATGTATAATGGATGGTTTCGGAATCATGAAGTTGTAATATACTCAGAATTTTTTGCTTAATAATGGAGTCGTTGCCGGTCTCTTCAGGCCAAAGTGAGATCTCAATTTCTTGTTGCATTATTCAAATAGAAACTGAATGAACACAGAACGTGAGTTCATGTGGTCAATGGCATTGTTAAACACATTGTTTTCCGGATGTTTTAAATCCAGAAAACCAAAAGAGGCCTTAACCTGAGTTGAGAATTTAAAATAAGGAAGATAAAAATCCATACCAAATCCTACTTCAGCCGTAACATCATGTGGGCGAAGTTTTACAGGATATTCACTTGCATCATCTGCATTGATCTTGTTAGAAAGATCGTAAATGTATTTGCCACCACCTATGACATAGGCGCGCCAATTGGTAAGGCGAACGGATTTGAATTTGATATATAAAGGAAATTCTAGTAGTGTAGATTCTACATCAAGTTGATTAACGACTCCTCTAGGTCGTTGGTAAACGATAGATTTTGAACCCAAAGTTAGAGTAGGTGTGAATCGCAGGTCGAAATGATTGCTGAGCCGCAGATTGGTTTCGATTCCCATTGTAAAGCCGGGCTGAATTAAATAGTTTACAGAATATATAGTGTCTGGGCTGAGCGAACGCAAGTCGGCGATGGGGCGAATAGCTAACCAGTTAAGATTCATGCCAAGGTTGATACCGAAGTGAAACATGCGTCTATCATATTTAGGCATATTCTCGGCAGAAATTCTTTTTTGTTTGCGTTGACGCACCTGCGCGGTGCCTTCGCCAACTAAAATCAAAAGTAGGCAACTCAGTAAAAAAATACGTGTATGATTAATTTTTCGAAACACTTTCAAACTCAGGTTTGTTAACGAAGATACAACGATTTTATTTTATTCCGGTGTATATACTGGCAACGCCAAAGGTTAACTGCCTGATTCCCGTTTGTTTAAATCCGGCAATTGCCAGTAAATCGGTAAAGTTCTTTCCATACGGAAAGGCCTGAACGCTTTCAGGCAAGTATGAATAAGCCGATGCATGTTTAGAAACTAATCTGCCCCACAGCGGTAATATATGTCGAAAATAAAAAGTGTAGATTTGTTTAAACGGGAATGAGCTTGGTTGAGAGAATTCAAGTACATATATTTTCCCTCCAGGTTTGAGAACGCGGTGCATTTCTTTGAGGCCTTTAAGCGGGTTTTCAAAATTTCGAACACCAAATGCTGCGGTGGCAACATCAAACGAATTATCATCAAATGGAATATTTTCAGAGTCGCCCCATTGCAAATGAATGGGAACAGCCAAATTTTGTTTCTCAATTTTCTTTCTTCCAACGGAGAGCATTCCTTCGGAAATATCAATACCTTCAATAACATCGGGATATGTTTTAGCTAAAGCGATAGCCAAATCGCCGGTTCCAGTTGCTACGTCTATTATAGAACGAGGTTTATCATTTTGAACCATTTTGACCAGTTGTTTTCGCCATAGCCGGTCTATGCCCAAAGAGAGAAAATGATTTAAGAAATCATAGCGTTGAGAAATGTTGTCAAACATATCAGCTACTTGTTCTTTCTTCGATTTGTCTGAATCTTTTATCGGAGTGACGTTCACTTTTTAATTAAGTTAATGGGCGCAAAGATAGCAATAATCAGCAGGATTTAACCAATCATTACATATCCGTCGGGATACTTGTAGCTGGTAGAGATGGTTTTCTTACTAAGTGCAAAGGCAAGAGTAAGAACGCCCACGCGTCCAATAAACATGGAGGCAATTAATACCACTTTCCCAGGGTCGGATAACTGAGCAGTTATCCCTGTTGAAAGGCCAACTGTAGCAAAAGCAGAAACTTCCTCAAATACCAACTGGATTAAACTAATATTTGGGTCGGTAATGGAAAGAATTACCGTAGCAACAAAAACTACTGAAAGTGAAAAAAGGAAGATAGAAAATGCCTTATATAGCAATTCGGATGAAATGGTATGTTTGTACACTTCTACAAATTTTTTGCCGCGAATAGTAGCAATTGCCGATAAAAAAATAACGGCAAATGTTGAAGTTTTGATACCACCTCCTGTACCACCAGAAGAAGCTCCAATAAACATCATCAATAAAAAAATCAATAAAACCGGCGTAGAAAGTAATGCAACATTGGTAGTGTTAAATCCAGCCGTTCGGGTACTAATACTTTGAAAAAAGGAAGTAACTAATTGTCCAAAAAAAGATAATTCGCCCATACCTCCTTCGGAGTTTTGGTATGGGTTCTGAACTTCAGCAAAATAAAAAATTAGCGCCCCAACAATAATCAAAATAATTGATGTATATAATGCGATTCGGGTTGAGAGCTGTAATCGTTTCCATGGGAATAGCATTCGTTGGCGAAGGTTATTGGGGTCGAGTATATCATTGAGAACAGGAATGCCTAAACCTCCCATAAAAATGAGGCCTGCAACCACTACATGTAAATAATAAGATTCGCGAACAATGGGCTCAAAAAGTCCATTGGAGAAGGTAGAGAATCCGGCATTATTGAATGCAGAAATGGAATGAAATACAGAGTAAAAAATTTTTTGTCCTGTATTTTCGAATGGAATTCTGGAATCCCAAGTTAAAAAAATTAGTATTGAGCCGAACAATTCAATCACGAATGTCATAATCACAACTCGCTTTAAAAGGCCATGTGTGCTTGATAGTGAGTCGTAGCTCATAAAATCTTTGATGATGGTATGATGACGTAGCCCAATCCCTTTTTTAGAAAAGGCAGCAAAGAATGTGGCAAATGAAATAATATTTAATCCGCCTAATTGAACCAGCAAAATAATAAGAACTATTCCTTTAAATGAAAAGTAAGTAGCTGTATCAACAACAATCAATCCTGTTACACAGGAGGCACTTGTGGCAGTAAAAAGGGCATTCAGAAATGGCATACCTTGTCCGTCTGCTGTCATCTCTGGCATCATAAGTAATGATGCGCCACCTACAATGAGTATTAGAAATGAGGCAATAAAAAGTATTGATGGATTAATCTTTAGATAAGTTAATCGTTGGCTTGCTTTTCCAAATTCCATTAATACAATCAGTAATAAGCAAATTTGCGTGAATACACCAAATATATTGATAGCACTTTCAGTAGCTAATCCTTCAAAAATAAGTTTAAAAATGGATTGCCCCACAAAGAAATAACTAATTAAATCGAGAAAAAGGAAAAGCATGAAACCCCCTTCAAACCAATTTGCTTTAATAAATCTAATTACTTCGAATTCGAAAAAAAGTCGGATGACATAACTAAGAATAAAAAAAATAAAACTGGAACGAATAAGGATAATATGTGTGGCAATAGCTCCCTCTTCTTGTGGGAAACCATAATAATATACCAAAGAGCCAACCATGAAAGATGAAACAAAGAGTCGTAAAAATCGCAATACGTTCAACACCTTTGTTCTTCCGGGGTAGATGAACAGGTTGAAATTTTCTTTTATTCGGGCTAATGCCTTATTTATGGGCATTTAAGAGTTGTTATTAATTAGAAACTATTACAAAAGGATTATATAAAATACAATTTATATGAATCAAAGTTAGGAGATTTTTGAAAGAGATTTTTTGATTCTTTCAATGGCTTCACGAATTAGTGATTCAGTAGTTGAAAAGGAAATGCGAACATAATTGGAAGCACCAAATGCCGAACCGGGAACAGTAGCAACGTATGCATCATGCAGGAGGTACTGACAAAAATCATCTGCAGAATGAAGAACAGTTGAGCCGACTTTTTTGCCAAGATAATGGCTGATATCAACAAAAAAATAGTAAGCACCGGAGGGCTTGTTTAGTTTCAGGCCATCCATTTCTGAAAGAAGTTTGTATGCGATATTACGCCGTCTTTCAAACTCATCTTTCATATACATCATTTGTTGCGGATTTGCTTTTAAAGCGGCAATGGCAGCTCTTTGTGTAATAGAGCAAGTGGCAGAAGTAACTTGTCCCTGAATTTTAATGCAGGCCTGTGCTATGGCAGTAGGAGCACCCATATATCCGAGGCGCCACCCTGTCATGGCAAACCCTTTGCTTAATCCGTTAATAGTTACAACCTGATCTTGCATGCCTTGTATGCTGCCAATACTTGTATGCTGGCCATCGTAGTTGATGAGTTCATAAATTTCATCTGAAATAACCGTGAGCCAAGGTGCATTTTTAATCACTTCAGAAAGTGCTATCAACTCATTTCGTGTATAAAGCGAACCGGTAGGGTTAGAAGGGCTGCTAAATATCAAAACCTTTGCTTTAGGAGTAATAGCCATTTGGAGTTGTTCGGGCGTTATTTTGAAATCAGCTTCAATCGGTGCAAATATTTCAACTGGAATACCACCGGCTAACCTAATTATTTCGCGATAACTTACCCAGTAAGGGGCGGGCATCAATACTTCATCACCGGGATTCACCAGCGCCAGCATGGTATTGGCAATACACTGCTTAGCACCGGTTGATACTACAACCTGATTTTTTTGATAGTGAAGATCATTGTCGCGTGTAAACTTTTCGCAAATGGCTTCTAATAATTCGTCGTATCCGGCCACAGGTGTATAATGCGAATAGTTTTGATCAATGGCCTCGTGAGCTGCTTGCTTTATAAAATCAGGTGTGTCAAAATCGGGCTCTCCTAAACTCAAGCTGATGACATCATGTCCCTTTGCTCTCAACTCACGACTCATTCGAGCCATGGCTAATGTTTCAGATTCTGACATGTATTTTACTCTTTCGGCTATCTCTATCATAAGCTGCTTTTTTCAATGCAATGGTAAACAAAATTACAACATAATTATCACAATATGCCTTTTGCTGTTTTTTGCAGGTTACAATCAAAATCTTTGGTAAGTTTGAGCCCTGATGAAGAAAAGAACACCTTACTTAATCGAAGGCATTTCCATTGCTGATTTTGCCGCAGAGGGGGTTTCTGTAGCCCGATATGACGGGAAAGTGATTTTTGTTAAAAGTGTTGTGCCTGGAGATGTTGCTGATATAGAAGTTTACAGAGAAAAAAAAAACTATGCTGAAGCATCGCTGGTCAGATTAATTCATCCATCGGCTAAGCGTACTCAGCCATTTTGCCTTCACTTTGGCCAATGTGGCGGTTGTAAGTGGCAACATGTTTTGTATAACGAACAACTTCTTTTTAAACAAAAACAGGTTACAGAACAATTGGTGCATGTCGGAAAATTAGACATTCTAACTCCGCGCCCTATCATGTCATCCGCTAAAACCACACATTACAGAAATAAATTGGAATTTTCCTTCAGCCATAAGAAATGGCTTACACAAGAAGAAATGTTACAAGGTGTTATACCTCAACCTGCATTAGGATTTCATGTGCCAGGCAGATTTGATAAGATTCTTGATATACAGTCGTGTTACTTGCAGGATGAACTCTCTAACCAAATGCGGAATTTTATCCGAACCTATGCCATTACTCATCAACTTTCTTTTTATGATATACGCCAACAAGAGGGATTGTTGCGAAATGTTATTTTTCGTAATAACCGTCGTGGCGAGTGGATGATTGTGCTGATTCTTGGTGTTGATATTCCTGATATGGCTATTGATATGATGAAATCATTAGCCGACGCCTTCCCCCAAATTGTTTCGCTTCATTATGTTTTGAATACTAAAAAGAATGATTCAATACACGACTTGCCGGTGCATTTGTATAAAGGTATGCCTTTTCTTACTGAAATGATAGATAATCTGACTTTTCAGATTCGTCCTAAATCGTTTTTTCAAACGAATACATTACAGGCCGAATTACTATATCAAGCAGTTAGCAATTTGGCTGATATCCGTAACGATGAAACTGTATATGATTTATATACCGGAACAGGTACAATTGCATGCTATGTGGCTCGTCGTGCCAAGCATGTTGTTGGGGTTGAGTATGTGCAAGATGCTATAGATGATGCTTGTGAGAATGCCAAACTCAATGGTATTGCCAATATTTCGTTTTATGCCGGAGATATGAAAGATGTATTTACACCAACTTTGTTTGAAAAGCATGGCAAGCCCGATGTTGTCATCACAGATCCACCTCGTGCTGGCATGCATGCTGGTGTTATACACATTTTGAATCAATCCGGAGCCAGTCGTATCGTTTATGTAAGCTGCAACCCTGCAACTCAGGCACGCGATCTATCATTTTTGACACAATATTATCACATTGAAGCCGTTCAGCCGGTTGATATGTTCCCACATTCTCATCATGTTGAAAATATAGTATTGCTTACTAAAAAGTTAAAGTGAGCTAAGTTTTTTAATATCATCATGTAAGATCTGCACAAAAAGCTTTACATTTGGGTTATATTAATTATGATATAATATGAAAAAGTACTTTTACACAATGGGATTATCCCTGCTTTCTGCATCCATTATGTTTGCACAAACAATTACATCATCTGATTTTGGCAACGTCGGCGATCAGGTGTATATGGGAATGGATCAAACACCAGGCGTGTCTGTTGGAGCTTCAGGTTCAGGGCAAACATGGGATTTCTCTTCTTTAAATACTGAAACATTAGATACGCTCTTTTTTCTGAATCCGACTACTTTGCCTAATAGTTCGAATTATCCAACGGCAAACTTAGCCATTGCATCAAACGAAGGTGTTTTCTTTTTTGAAAAAACATCATCAGCTGTGTATAATTTAGGTTTTTATTTTGCTTTTGGACCGATTGCTTCTGACGTGCAATACAATCCACCATTCAAATATCTAGAATTTCCGGCTTCTCTCAGCACTTCTTTTAGCACACAATCTTCATTTGCCGAAACCAGTTATTTGGGAGTAGATACTAATATCTTGACTTGTCAGATTACGATTGACTCTGCCATGTTGGTTCGTCATACTAACATGTTGGTTACATTTGATGCTTCTGGCTCATTGCAATTGCCTACTGGAACTTATTCAAGTGTATTACGAGCATACAGCGAAGAGCAAACACGTGATTCTGTATTTATTTTTGCACCGAATCCTATCAATTGCCCTCCTTTTTTAAATATTCCTTCAGGTTGGAGTTTGGCTCCCGATTTTTTACTTCAACTTATTAATCCCAATTTGGCAGGTGTGATGCTGGATACAAACCGTATATATACTTGGTATGCGAATGGCGAAAAATTTGGTCTTTGTGCCATTGATGTAAATCATAGCAATGCACCTATTAGTGCACGCTTTAAAAGTGATGCATCACAAATAGGTTTAGGCATGGCTGAAGAGAGTATGATAGCTGTTTCGGTTTTTCCTAATCCTACAGAAGGCATGATTTCTATTCAGTCAGAAACTAATCTTGCAAATCATACATTCCGTTTAACTGATTTGCAGGGCAGAATTGTTTTTACAACGATAATGCAATCCATGCAACAAATTCAGCTTCCTTTATTGCCAACCGGTTTGTATGTGTATGAAATTACAGACGGCGATAGAGTTGTGAATCGCGGTAAAATTGCTGTTAAGTAATACTGTAATTTTTTTCTGCAGATCCATTATCAATGAATAAGATTTCTTTTTATGTTTTAATCACATTTTTTTGCTTTTTGCCTCAATTGTATTGGAGTCAAGTAATTCATTATGCAAACAGAGCTTCAGGCAATCAGTTGGATGAAGGAAATGGAATTGCGGTCGATTATATAGGTAATACATATATTACAGGTCGGTTTGAAAGTGCCTCTTTGGATTTTGGCAATAGCATTCTCATTAATAATTCAACATCGGACGACTACACAGATATATTTATTGCTAAGTTTAGCCCCTCAGGTCAATGCATATGGGCTGTAAGTGTAGGTGGTGATGAGGATGATTATGGCGCTGCCATTACATTGAATAACAATGGAGAGGTATATGTTACCGGATATTTTCAAAGCACGTCTATTACCTTTGCTTCTCAAACCATTGTGAATGCCGGAAACACGGATATATTTGTTTTGAAAATTAATAACACCGGAACTCCACAATGGATAAAAGGATATGGCGGTAGCAGTGATGAACAAGGTGCCGGAATTAGTTGCGACCATAATGGCAATATTTATTTTACCGGATATTTCTACAGCTCTTCTATTAATTTTGGTGATGGACCGCTCAGTAATTCAGGAGGTAAAGATATTTTTCTTGCTAAGATTAATTCATTAGGTATTACGGAATGGTCGCAGAAATTTGGAGGCGCTGATGATGATCAGGGTATGGCAATAAAAGCGGATATGGCAGGCAATTGTTACGTTACCGGCGTGTATGAAAGTGCTACAGTTAGTTTTGGCTTGTATGTTTTAAATAATGCTGAATCTGGTTCCAAAAATTTATTTATCGTAAAACTTGACACTTCAGGTAATATGCAGTGGGCTAAGCATGCTAATGCCTCTGCCAATGATGATGTTTGGGGGAATGCCATAGATATTGATGCTGTTGGTAATTGCTATGTGTCCGGTTGTTTTGATGGCACGTACGGATATTTTGAATCAACAACTTTGACTAATAGCCATACCGGTTATGATAATGTTTTCACATGCAAATACGATGCACTTGGTAATTTTCAGTGGGCTACTAATCCGGTTTCTGGCCCAGAAGGAAACGAGGCATATTGCGTTGCTGCCGATAAAATGGGCAATTCATATATTTCCGGATGGTACACGTCGCCAACCCTAACTTTTAGCAGCATCACACTTTCTAGCTCTGCTTTTGGTGATAATATTTTTTTGGCCCATTACAATACAAATGGTCAGCTCGAACATGCCTATAGCTTTAGTGGTACAGGATTTTCTGGGGGATATGGGAACGCTATTTGTGCTGATTCTCTTGGCCATGTATTTTTGACGGGATATTTCGAAGGATCTAATATGAAATTTGGCAATACTACACTACTTAATACCGGATCATGGGATGTGTATTGGACAAAGATTAGCATGGGCTTTGCTTCATTGCCTGCTATGTCTGAAAGTCAAGCTCATGCTTTTTATCCCAATCCCGTGATGCATGGTGTTGTTGTTTTTAATGTTGTTCCCAACCATATTAAGCTTTTCACATTGGACGGAAAAATATTGTATGAGAATGCTCAGCCCAATACCTTCATGGATGTTTCTTTTTTATCACAAGGGGCATATTTTATTTATCTGACTTATCCTGATTTCTCAATGATTGAAAAAGTAATTGTTGGCAATTAGTTTATCAGCATTGCTAATCCTTGACTTGAAGAAAGATTTATTATTTTTTTTGAGTTAAAAAAAGGGAGTGTTTTTCACTCCCTTTTTTTAAAATTATTACTACTTAATCTTCATCTATCTCTTCATGCTTGCCTTTAAGTTTACCAACTAGTTTTTTTCTAAATTCATGTTCTCCATCATAAAACTTGGCTGTTTTTTTAACACCAACGGCATCAATAAATCTATTATTATACTCCCAGCGAAGATCCAGTATTTTTTGTTCTGTGTTTTTACGGCTTTCCATCGCCTTTTTTAAATCCACATCACTAACATTATCAATCCCTTTTTCTTTGATTGCTTTAAGTTCTTTGCGTGATGTTTTGCGGATATCTTCAATTCTGGATTGGAGTTCATCATCCAGTTTCCAAAATTTGTCGGCTTCCGATTGTGAAAAGCCACAATGTTGATTAATGAATTCTCGCTTTTCTTTTTTGATTTCCTCTTTTCGATCTTCATGTTTTTGTGCAGCAACCGAGATAGAAAGGGTCAATAGTCCGATGACCCATAAACCTGCTTTTGTTTTCATAATTACATGTATTAAAAGTTAAACTAAATAAATGATAAAATATCTTCTTCTTCCCACTCTTCGTCATTAATCCAATTCATAATATCATAATGGGTATATCGCATAGGTGTTTCAAGATTGTTTGTCACATATTCTAGAAACTCATCTTCACCCCATTCATAAATTCCTTCTGTTTCCAACATACTAATCAACCATTCGGTCTCGTCTAAGTTGTTCATGTTTTCTTTCTTTTTTGGATGCATCAGCAGCCAAGCCGCCAACAAGATAGATGCTGCCAAAGTAATAGTGCTGAATTTGTATATAAGTATCTGACGGCTTTTATTGTTATCTTCATGAATCCGATTCTTTATATTTTGAGGCAAATTATCGAAATATCCTAACGGCTCCTTGAATGTAAATTCTGATTCATTCGGCCTTTCTGGTATTTGTATATGTTTTTTCATTTGAGTAATCTTAATGTATTGACGAATGAAGTTCAATAAGGTTTAAAGACGATTTAAAAATTCTTCTATTTTTTTTACTGATAAATGATACGAAGCTTTGAGTGCCCCTACTGAAGTGTTAGTTATTTTTGAGATATCCTCATATGTCATGTTATCGAAATATTTCATACTAAAAACAGCTTTTTGCTTATCAGGCAATTGTTGCATGGCTTCTATAAGCTTGCGCTGAATTTCTGTTCCGCTGAATCCAGAATCCATCGCCTGTGTCATGTGTTCTGGCAGATGGTGTGTAAATTTTCTTTTTTTCTTTTGAGCCAAGAAATCTAATGTTACATTAATGGCAATGCGATAAAGCCAAGTCCAAAGTGATGACTCCTGCCTGAACCTAGAAAGGCCTTTCCATGCTTTGATAAATGTAATTTGTAATATTTCATCTGTATCATCGTGAGAAACAACCATACGCCTGATGGATTGGTATAATGGACGCTTGTATTGGTCAATGAGCATAGCAAAACCTTTTTCGAAAGTTTCAGGTGATTGTATCCACTTAATAATATGGGGATTCTCTGTCATGAATTGCGTGTCGGTTGTTTGACCTTAACGAATAAAAATAGTTTAATTATATAATGCAATTTTGTTCGTAATGAAAAATATCAGTTTTTACTTATCGGGTAGTTTATTTCTTTTCTTTGTAACGAATTCGTAGTAAATATGGAAAAGCTAATTGTACGAAAGGGAAGAGAAGCGTCGTTGTTGCGTTTTCATAGGTGGGTATTTTCAGGGGCATTGATGCCGCACGAACCGCTATCGGATGGCTGTCCAGTTGAGATTTATTCTCATCATAATCAGTTTCTTGCGTGGGGTTATTATAACATAGGTTCCATTGCGGTGCGCATTCTTGGTTTTTCACAGACGAAGCATCCTGAAGAAGAAATAATTAAGTTATTACAATCTGCTTTTTCGATGCGCCAAAATGCAGGATTTATTTGCCAAAATGATACAAATGCATATAGATTGGTGCATGGTGAAGGAGATGGCTTGCCCGGGTTGATAATTGACATATACAATCAGCATGCTGTCATTCAAATTCATCATCCAGGTATTGAGTGCTACTTGGATTCTATAGTGAATTCGATAGATCTTCTTTTCAATCAGCAGCTTCAAACCATTGTAGTCAAGTCAATTCGTCAGCCCAAAACTTGGCGATACGCAAAAGGAAACACTTCTTCAGCTTGGATTATCGAAAATGGTTTGGATTTTCATGTGGATTGGGAAAAGGGTCAAAAGACAGGATTTTTTATTGATCAGCGCGATAATAGAAAATGCTTGATGAAGTATGCCAAAAACAGGATTGTGCTAAACACCTTTTGCTATACAGGAGGGTTTTCTGTTTATGCTGCCAAAGGCGGAGCTCAGGAAGTTCATTCCTTAGATTCTTCAGCATGGGCAATAGAACAAACTCAAATCAATATGCAAAAAAACGGGTTTGAATGTCCATCCGAATGGTTGCTTTGTAATGATGCAATCCCTTTTTTACAAAAGCATTCAGGCGCTTATGATTTAATAGTATTAGATCCGCCTGCTTTTGCCAAATCCATGCAAGCTCGTCACAATGCTATTCAGGCATATAAGCGCATTAATCTTGCTGCTTTAAAAATCATCAGAGAGGGGGGAATATTGTTTACATTTTCATGTTCACAGGTGATTGATTCACATGTTTTCAGGCAAACGGTATATGCTGCAGCTCTCGAATCGCGACGAAATATTCGTGTATTACATACCCTTTCACAACCAGCCGATCATCCGGTTAATATTTTTCATCCAGAAACGGAATATCTCAAAGGAATGGTTCTGTTTGTTGAATAACGAAGCCAGATACTCCTCCTTGATTTTTTGTACATTTGTAAAGTTGGCTTTGTTGAAAAATTATTTTTTGCTTTATGATTGCGGATGCCGTACTTACTCTGCTTTATGCATTCATGTTAGGATGGATTATCTTTAAGATTCCATTTTTTAAAGTAGAAGGGATTAAGCAGCATTGGTTTGTTTCTGTATTCGGATTAAAAGTTTTAGCCGGCGTTGCTCTGTACTTTATTTATACCTATTACTATACAGATCGTGCAAAGGCAGATATCTATCGGTTTTATGATGATAGTGAAGCGTTATATCAGTTGATTTTTACAGACACACGAGGATTTTTTGCTAATTTTTTTGGATTTGCATCTGATTTTAATTCAGGAGGGAAATATGCTCATCTTATGAATAACTGGATGTTGCCCTATGAAAATCCAATGTATAACGATAATCGCATTGTGATTCGCATTCATGCTATCATTCGTTTGTTTTCTTTTGGTAGCTTCAATGTACATACGGTTTTTTTCAGCTTCTTTTCTTTTACAGGTTTGTTTCTTTTGGCTCGTGTGTTTTATCAATTTATTGGCGACTGGAAACATGAACTTTTTTTGGGAGTTCAACTCATACCATCGGTAATGTTTTGGTCTTCCGGATGTCTCAAAGAACCGATTTTGTTTTTAGCAGTTGGTGTTTTTATTCACGCCTTGTTTTTCTTACATAAGTCGCCATTATTTTGGCGATGGATGGGGTTATTGTTAGGTACATGGCTTATTTTGCTCACTAAATTTTATGTACTTGCCACGCTTATTCCTCCGGCTATTGCTTATTTGATTAGCCGACGTATGCCCGAAAAATATTCTCTCATGCTTAATGTTTCGACCTTTTTAATATGTATTCTGATCGTTACTCATATTCACCATATATTCCCTTCGCTTAATTTTATGCATATGCTGGCATTCAAGCAGCAAAACTTTGTTAATCTAGCCGTGGCCGAGCAGGCAGGATCTATTGTTACTACAGAGTATTTAAGCCCTGATTTTTGGGATATGCTCATAAAATCTCCGAGGGCATTGTTTGTTTCTTTTTTTCGTCCTTTGCCGTGGGAGGTACATGGCAATGCTTTTATTCTATTGCCAATGCTTGAAAATGTTTTTTTTCTACTTAGTATGATATGGATTATATGGAATGGTCGCAAATCTTCGAACCTTTCGTTTTCACTTTTTTGTATTGGATTTGTTTTTGCACTTTATTTGATTGTAGGTATCAGCACGCCTGTATTGGGAGGTGTGGTTAGATACAAAGTGCCAGCTATCCCTTTTCTATGGGCTGCTATACTTAGCTTTTCCAAACGTATAAAATCTCGAAAAACCAAATGGGCACTTACATGAAAAAAACCATTTTAATTACCGGTGCATCTTCAGGAATTGGCGAATCTTGTGCACGAAAGCTGGCACAGAAAGGTCATCGCCTTATCTTAGCCGCTCGCCGCACCGACCGCATACAATCACTTTCTAACGAACTGTCAGCATTTACTGACGTTTTTCCACTATCATTAGATGTTAGAAATCGTGAGCAGGTGATGCAGTCAATTCATCAGTTGCCTCAATTATGGCAGCAAATAGATGTATTGATTAACAATGCAGGACTTGCTGTTGGTTTGGGAGCAGTACACGAGGGTATCCCCGACGACTGGGATCGAATGATTGATACAAACATCAAAGGAGTGCTGCATGTGCTGAGAGCTGTTACCCCGGGAATGATAGAGCGCCAGAGCGGCCAAATTATTAATGTCAGTTCGATTGCTTCCAAAGAGGTATATCCCAGCGGGAATGTGTATTGTGGTACCAAACATGCCTTAGATGCCATTACTCAATCTATACGAATGGAATTACTTCCCTATCACATTCGTGTAACATCCATTCATCCAGGGATGGTAGAAACGGAGTTTTCTTTGGTGCGTTACAAAGGCGATAGCCAGCGTGCTGATGCTGTCTATAGCCAAGTTATGCCCTTAAAAGCTGATGATGTGGCTGATGTAATTATATATAGTATTGAACTACCTTCTCATGTTAGTTTGCATGAAGCAGTTATTATGCCTTCTGCCCAGGCAGGAGTTCGCATGGTTCGTAAAATGGATGGTTCTATTTAGTCGGCTTTCTGATATTCCCATACCTTTGTGTCTTTAATTATGGCTATATTATTTGATGAAATTGTTTTTGGTCCGATACTGAGCCGCCGTTACGGAAATTCTCTTGGTATCAATCTGTTGCCTCTTGATAACAAGATTTGCAATTACGATTGTATTTATTGTGAATGCGGATGGACAAATTTAAAAAAGCAGAAGATTAGCTTTACTCCTTACCCGAGCATTCGTTCTGCCATTGAAGATCGTTTTGCTGCTTTGTATCATGCCAATGTTGCTATTGATCATATTACATTTGCTGGGAATGGCGAACCTACCATGCATCCCGATTTTGCCAACATAGTAGATTTGGTGCATAGGTATCGCGACCAATATTGGCCAAAAGTGAAAACCGTTGTGCTAAGCAATGGTACATTATTATCGCGACCTGCCATACATCAGGCATTGCAGCGTATTGATAGGCCAACACTCAAACTTGATTCGGCAAATGAGCATTATTATAAGTTGATAAATAAACCTTTTCATACTAAATCATTGAGTAATTACGTACAGCAGTTGGCTGAATTTGGCAATAAACTGGTGATTCAGGCCATGTTTTTAAAAGGGAATGTGAATGGAGAAGAGATTGACAACAGCACATCTAAAGAGGTTGAAACGTGGCTTAATGCTTTAGAAATTATACGTCCGCAATCGGTAGTTATTTATTCGCTAGATCGAGAAACTCCTTTGTCGGGATTGCAAAAAATTTCGGCAGAGAGATTGCAAGAAATTTCCCAATCTGTTGAATGCTTGGGAATATCCTGTCAATATTATTAAAAAAAAATGGCCATCTTTTTGGGATGGCCATTTTAACATTAAAGAGATGTATTACATCTTTACAATCTTTTGAGCAGAAGATGTCTGACCATTGATAGTAAGTGTGTAGTAATAAACGCCGGCAGACAAGCCGGTACCATCCAATTCAATGCGGTTGATACCAGCGGACATATTGCCCGCATTTTTCTGCATTACCATTTTTCCTGATAAGTCGTACATTTGGAAAACTACTTCAGATGCGCCTTTCAAATCAAAAGCTACAGTAGTATTTACGCGGAAAGGATTAGGATACACAGATAACATTGTAACATTTTCATTTTCAATTACACTAGCATCACTGGCCTCTTGTACGCGAATATCATCTAAGAAAAGAAGGAACATGTCATTGGCATTGTGGTGGAATGCAATGTAAACCGACTGGCCTGCGTAAGCAGAAAGCGAAACAGGACCTACATCTGTCCAGTTGGTATCGCTAAGCATACCTGATTGGTTGTCGGTACGAGTAAAGATAGGAGGATTGGTGAAGTCAATATCATCAATACCAAATTCATTAACCAATACACGATATCCGTCTCTGTACTGACCATCAGTCATCATATGCATCCAAGACATGGTAGCGCCACCGGCAGGGATAGTGATAGGGCCAAATTTTAACCAGTTGGATGCTTGGCCTGGAGGAGCAAACCAAGAAGCGGCATACCAAAAGAATGCGGAATCCACATCACCCTGATTGGGGAAAATATCTCCTGCGTCTGTTGAATAAAAAATACCAAAATCATTTGAAAGACCGGTTAGATTAGCATCTAATGTTAGTCCGTCAACATCCTCCGTTTCAATAGTAAAAGAAGGTTGGTCGGTCGGATTAATGTAATACCCCATCAAAGGCAACCAAAACAGAGTATCGCCATTAGCTTTATCCATACCCATTTGCTGAATTTCAGCATTAACGGTATTGAAAGTTTGGTTGGGGTTACCTTTGCTTTGCGCTTGCACAGACAATGCTGCACTAAGGGCTAAAACGCTTAAGTAAATTCTTTTCATTTTTAAATCAATTTAAAGTTTGAATTACAAATGTATTAAATTATTCGTTATTCCAAGAAATTTTTTTGTTGAATAACATAAAAGCTTTCAGGCCCTTTGTTGCACAACAAATCAAAAAGGGAGAGATTGGGGCAGAAATTATATCGGTCAGAAAACACCTGATGATATGGTAAGAACTTGTAAATAGAGGGGTTTAAGAAATCAGTTTGTCTATAGTCATTATTTGATTGAGTGATATATTGCTCAGAGGTATGGATGGTAAGAGATGGTTCAATTTGTTTTAACAGCCAACGAAAGATGGGGAGTGTATAATCTGCCAATCGAGAAGGTTGCTCAAACCATAGTTCTTTGATTTCGGGTGCATAATGTTCGAAATATGGGGCATTTTGGTATCCAGAAATGATAGCTTGCCAATATTTTCGTTGCCAGGGTTGCTTATATTCAATCCTAACTTCATACATGGGTAGGCGCGTAGAATGCCCTTGAATAATCGGAATGACAAACATGTTAACGCCTTGTGATCCAAGAATATAAGTTCTATTTCGACAAGTTTGGCGTACATAATGTTCTCCCAGGTCAATCACCGGGTTGGGCTCATTCAGCCAAAGATAGCCATAAGCAATTGTAGGTAAAAATGCCAACGGAAAAACCGAAGCGTTCATGTATTAATGCACTAATCGCATAATTCTATTCCATCGAATGTTGGCTGGAAATGATTTCTCGCCTTTGTCGTCAGTACTAAGCCAGATAATAAGAGCTTTGCCTACAATATGGTCGTCGGGAACAAATCCCCAAAACCTTGAATCGGCAGAATTGTGTCTGTTGTCGCCCATCATGAAATAATAATTCATTTTGAACGTATATTCTTTTACTTCCTTGTTGTTAATGATAATAATTCCATCTTTTACTCGGAGTGTATTTCCCTCATAAGCTGTAATAATTCTTGCATATAGGGGCAGATTCTCAACAGTTAATTCAACCGTTTGGCCTTTTGCCGGTACTTTTAACGGGCCAAATTCATCACGGGTCCATTGAAAATTGGGATGATTGGGGAATACAGAAATGCTGTACTCGTCTGTTTTTTTTATGGCTAATGCAATTGTATCAATAGAAGGATTGTTTTTGAGCACATCTAATTGTTCATCAGAGAGAACCCAATTTACGTCGAAATCTGGATTCTCGGGATACCGAGGGCCATTGGGCCGTATGCCCATATCTTCGGCAGTAATACCTAATTGCATCAAGTATTTTCTACTTAATTCTGACTTAAGTTTGATGTCGTATGAATATTGAATTTTGTGAGGTCTATCGGCTATTGCTCCGTTTATATAAAGCACACCGTTACGTACTTCTAATTCATCGCCTGGAATGGCAACGCAGCGTTTGATATAATTAGAGCGTTTGTCAACAGGGTGATAAACGACATTTCCATGAAATTTGTTATGAATATATTTCCGTCCTTCTGCCAAATAATATTCCCACTCTCGTTCGGGCACGGCGTTTTGTTTATCGGCTTGTCGGTATTGGTATGCAGCCATTATTACCTGTTCGTGATAGTTATGTGCTGCCAATTCACGGGTTTGAATTGTCGTATCATTTGCAGGAAAATTGAAAACCACAATATCATTCCGTTTAATTTTCTGAAAACGCGGCAAACGGGTATATGGAATTGTCCACCAGTCAAGATAAGATTTTTTGAAAGGCATAAAGCCCAATGGGATATCACTAAAGTTATTATGAGTAAAAGGGAATGTGAGTGGTGTATTGGGAAGACGTAGGCCGTAATGAAGGCGACTTACAAACATAAAGTCGCCAATCAGCAAATCCTCTTCCATAGAAGAGGTTGGTATTTTGAATGCTTCTACAAAATAACCTTTGATAAAAGTGGCAGCAATAACAGCAAAAATAAGCGCTTCGGCCCATTCGCGTACGAAATTCTTTTTGGGTTTAGGCCATTGTGATGGTGGAACATATTCTGCTTTTTTGTCTTTACCCAGTTTGATAAAATAATAAGGAAAAAGAAAGATGGATTGCAAGTGCTCACTCCAGCCATGTCGCCCGAAAGCTTTGGCAAGTTGTACAAGCATGACAGCAAAAATCATTAGATTAACTCCAGGAAAAAGGAATAACACAATCCAGTACCAAGGTTTACCTGTGATGCGAGTCCATACAAAGAGGTTGTATAAGGGGACGATGGACTCCCAACCTTTTCGGCCTGCTTTTTCAAACAGAATCCACAAACCAAAGTGAAAGGGGATAAGTAATAAACCAAAAATAATTAAAAACATGACGTGTATTTTTATGCAAATCTAAAGGAATATATAGTAGGCCGCAGCAGGTTAATATAAATTAACTGCTCAGAGATGAGTGAATAAAAGGATTAAGCAATGGCCGGAACAAAAGCCCGGCGGTTGATGTAATACCAAGAGCCGAATAGCATCCCTGAGTAAAACAAGTCGCCCATGATACCGTTAAAGAAAAAACTGCCAAACAATGTACCGTAAGGTGATTGATAGAATGGAATACCCATATACATGCACTGAAGCCATCCTGCTAAAGAGGGCTCGTAATATGGAGACCCTAAAAATACGGCTGTATTGGTAACAATGTAAAATAACAAAGAGGAGGCAATCGTACCGGCCAAAATAGTTGAGAAACGGAGACGTTTGCTCATCAGCAAACCGATACCCCAAATCATCAACATGCTCAGATAGACACCCAATGCATCGGAGGTAATAAAATAGGATAAGTCGGTTAACGGTTTAGCATATATAAAAGCATTTACCAACAAGTCGGTAAAAAGCCAGATGGCTAATGGAAGTAGAAAGCTAAGTTTTCGATTCGAAATCAGCGCGCCACCCATTAATGTAATGCCCACCAGGGGAGAAAAATTCCATGGATGAGGTAAAAGTCGGCTCAGGCCTGCGGCGGCAATAATGCCAATTAAGTAAACCAGTTTATTTTTCATAATAGCAAATTCAATATTCTGTGATGGCAAAAATAGCAAAATCTGTTTTCAGGTAACAACTAATCAGATAAAATGTTGTTGGTAAAAATCCATTACGTTTTTTCGAAGTATTTTGTCAACGATCTCGTTTGGTTTGTATCCATGCCAGAGAGAGCGTCCATGGCGTGTTCTTTCGAGAAACGAAATCAAATCATTTGAAAGTTGTGGCATGGTAGAGCATTTGTCATAAAAATCTACATGCGAAATTGCTCCATCGTAGTCGGAGCCCAATGCAATACAATCCCATCCTGACTTGTTGCCTACTGCCGAAACGATCTGCAAGGCATTGTCCATAAAAATAGAGCAGTATGCATCTCGTAGCTGTTGTTCGTCTTTAAGAAGCTTAAGGGATTTGAAAAACAGACCCCCGCCGAGTTTGTATTTGTCGAGCATCAAACCAATGATGCCGCCGGATTCGTGAATAATGCGTATTTCTTCATCCGATAGGTTGATGCTCCAACGGTTGAAGTACATCCTGTTGTTTTTTTGATTATTGTCTGGACGAAGCAGTGAACTCGACATGGTTTTGTATCCATTAATCCCTGTATGACTACATACAATGGGGATTTTATCATTTTTGGATAAGTAATTATAGCTTCTAATCCAGTTGTATAATTCTTTGCGCCCCGACAAGCTCATATGCTTGATGTCCACTAGTATTCGTTTGCCATTGTTGGGGCTTAGAAGCTCTTTCAGACATTTAATGCCTAATCCGGTAAGGTTTGATTCTAGCCCCTTGTTTTGATTCAGAATGCCTGAACCCATGATGCCGGCTAAACTCTTGGCATGTCCGCAAAGCCCATTATAAAAATGATGACTGAGATTAATGGTGAAAGGAGGGGTGCCCCAGTTTTTTACCGCAATGATATTTTGCATCAACTCTTTCTTCATTTCCTGAGGGCTGAGTTTGCCGGAGAGCATCTTCTCATTGTAAAAAACATGAGCGCCTTCAATCGAAAGAACAATGGCCAAGGTTCGTTTATCGGATTTAATGGTCTGGGTTAATTCTTCAAAGTTGTTTACAATTCGATAGGCATAATTCCCATCTGGAGAGTCGCCTTGGTGGTCGCGGATGTATTTGTATTCTGATTGCAGTTCTTCAAAATAATCATTGTGCTTCAAAATGTGTTCAACTGAGGAGTAGGCATAACCGGTAATGGCTTCAACCATTTCTTTTCGTGCCTGCAAACGAGTAACTGCTTTTGACAAACTTCGCATTTCGAGGAATCCCTTTTCAAGCGGATAGAGAGAAACAGTAGCAACCCTTACGCGTCCTTTGGCCAGTTCATAAAAGTTCGATTGACTATATTTGGCTACTTCACGGCTGCTGTTATAAATAAGTCGCGCCGGAGCGGTTTTTCCTAAGTTGTGTGTAACATCATCCCAAATAGTATGACGAGGTGAAGGATAGCCCGAATTAAATGATTTAAGTGTTGAATGTACGTGAATATCAGCGAAATAATCTCCCATTTTTTGGTGTTTTGATGTAAAATTGATATGAAGTTGTTGGCGTAAATATTGTAAAAAAACAGCAAAGATTGTTTGGCATCAAAATAATTTGTATCATTGCACCCCTAAAATTTGATAAAAAATGGACAATCTCATCAAGCAAGTGCAGGAAAAATTTGTTACTTCAAACGCTTTACCCGAATTTGGCCCTGGCGATACTATTATACTTTCCTATAAGATTAAAGAAGGAAACAAAGAGCGTATCCAGAAATTTCAAGGGGTTGTATTGCAAATGAAAACAGCAACATTTACCCTTCGCAAAATTTCTAATGGTGTGGGTGTTGAACGTATATTTCCATTCAACTCTCCATTTATTGACAGCATTGAGGTATTAAAACGTGGTAAAGTTCGTCGTGCTCGTTTGTTTTATCTTCGCGAAGCTAAAGGTAAAGCTGCCAAGATTAAAGAAAAGATTTTTACTGCTTAAACATAAAATCATTTTTGAGAAAAGCCGGATCTTATGTTCCGGCTTTCTTTTTTTCTGCCTTTTCCTCTCGGTCATATCTAAAATTCAGAATAGCACCGACCAAAGCAAAAAAAAGAGCCAAAAAGTATCCAATACGAAATTTTACTTCAATAAAATTTGCCATTTCGTGTGATGAGTATTTGATTTGGTCTCTAACATATACATATAATATCATCAGACATACAACGGCAGCAGAGCCGGAAATGGAACGCCATATGTAATTGCCTTTGAAAATTGAGAGGATAAGACCTCCAATAATCATTACAAAGGCTAATATCGTAAATATGTCAGCATAACCACCAAATCCGGGGTTTTCATTTCCAAATCGTAACAACATCATGTCAATCCCTGAATATGTTTTTTCATCAATACGATCATTGCCACAGGTAAGAACACAGAATGGAAGCAAGAAGCAAAGACAAGCCAGCCCAAATGTTGTAATAGATATTCGTTGACGCTGCTTTGACTGACTTGTTTTATCAGGTTCTTCCATTTGAGTACTCATGGGAAATAATTTTTATGTGATGATCCAGTGGGTTGCAATCTTGTAGGAGTGATTCGATCCAAGTGTCTGGTGTGGCTGTTAGGTCGAGCATGTGGGTAATGCGCTCCTGAAATACACCGTTCGGATAACACCATTCATGAAGCTGTCTGAAATTTTCTGCCGCAAGATGATTTTTCTTACGCAACGACCTGTAGTATTTCTCTTCTAATTTTTTGATTTCTTTTAGAGTTCTTTTCAACGATGCTTCGGCTGCTGGTTGCAGTGTAGAATCGGCTTTCCTCATGTGTTGAGCTAATTCCTGAAATAGCTCAGAAAGCTTGTCACAGATGCCCAGTGGGTCAAATGATTCTTCGTTGTGTTGTATATAAAGTTTCAATAAAACGGATGGATTTTCTGTTATATCTGAAATGCTGAACCCTAGTTTATGAAGTTTATGTAATTTTTTTTCAGGTAAAAACAAAAATGAATCTCTCATCAGAACAACTGGATAAAATATTCCAGATGCGTCGAACATGGATTTGTATTGCAGCCAATATGCCACTTCTGCCGGGCCTCCAATTGTGACGATATCGGGCAAGATAGATTGTTGGTATAACGGACGTGTAATAACATTGGTACTTAATGCCTGCAATAATGTTTCTGTATTGTGCTCAAAGTCGTTTATAGTAAAACGTACAGGACTGTTTAATACTGTAAATCCATTTTGGGAATCAACCTCTATTCTGTTTCTGCCATATTGGTTGTCTGAATAAAAAAGATTGATGTAACGTGGGTTTGCTTGGCTTTCATATCCCAAATTATGCAGCAAATCCATACTATGGCTTACGTGATGGTAGGAGAGTTGCCGGCTCAATTCATTTCTAAAAACGGGCAGGGCTATTTTTTTTAATTCCAAATCCTGTTGGTCAACGATAACGAGACCATATCTGCCAAATAATGTATGAATCAGTTTGTGTGTAGCTTCAGTAAGGTTTTTGCTTTGCATGTAAATCTCCTTCCACTCCTTCAAAACGTTGGTTAATGTATCGTTCTTGATAAAATTTCCCAAAATGGATGAGAAAAAGTGGTCTATATTTTCGAGTGAGCGATTTCCAACCGGTATGGCAGGCCCGTCAGGCGGGCTCCAAACAAATTTTTGTCCATCCATCCAGCAGTGATTTATTTCCTCAAAATCGTGATCTTCTGAATTCATCCATAAAACAGGCACGAAATGATGAGTAGGATGGGTGGCAGAAAGATGGCGACACAATGAAATTGCAGAGGCGATTTTATAAATGTAGAATAGGGGCGATGCTACGAGGGTTAGTTGATGCCCTGTGGTTATCGTCAAGGTGTTGGGTTGTAACAGTAAGTCAATATTGGATGAAACCTCTGGGCCTGTGTTGATTCCAGCGTATTGTCTCTGCAAAACATGATGCAATGCTTGTCTGTTTACAGGATGCTCTAATCTCTGCTCTATGGCCTCTCCAATCCCTTTTATTGAGGGTTCGTATTGATAAAACAACCTGACAGGGACATGGCCATTCAGATAATCATGAAACAGATGGCTTCCGATACCGGCTTTTGCAAAAGCAATTTGATGTTCAATCATACAGCAAAGGAAAAGAACGCTAAGCGGTTTTCAAAACACCAGGCCATGATTCCGATCAATCATAAATAGCCAAATTGTTAAAATGCTTATAAACAGCATATTGGCAAAATGTTATAACGAAAGTTGGAAAAATTAACATGATGTTTGGCTATTCTTCATATTTCATATAGTTTTGTAAACTTGTTAAAACAGGACGATAACCTTTAAAAAATGTTATTTTTTTGTGAGGCATATTGAATCAATTTTGTATCAAACAAAAGTTAAAGTTATGAGAAGAGAATTTTACAACCGTTTGTTTCGGCCCGCCATGTGTGCTGTAGTTGTATGGCTGAGTTTACCATTGGCTACTCTTGCCCAACAGCAGAACGGATGCGGAAGCGAAACCCAGATGATAGAAAAAGAATATCCGGGATTTCAGCTTCAGAAGGAAGCTTTTATGCAGGAATTTCAACTATGGTTGCAGCAGGCCGATATTCATCAGTTTGAATTATCAGAGTCTGGAGCTCGTATTATTCCGGTTGTAGTACATGTATTACATGAAGGGGGTACCGAAAACATTTCGAAGTCGCAAATTCAGAGTCAAATGGTTGCACTTAACAAGGACTTTAATGCAAACAATTCGGCACTTACCACTCCATCTTTTGTGGCGCATCCCACATTTGATACGTTGGTTGCAAATTGCAACATTGAATTTAGGTTAGCCACACTCGACCCTCAGGGCAATTGTACAGACGGCATCGTTCGTGTTTATACCCCTAAAACCAATCAGGCCAAAGATTTCACCAAATTCAAGCAAACCAGCTACTGGGATCGTGAAAAATATTTTAATGTATGGGTGGTTAAATCTATCTTTAACGATACACAATGGGGCACCATTTTGGGGTATGCCCAGTTTCCTTTTGCCTTTGGCTCGCAATATCCGCTCACCTCTACAGATGGTGTGGCTGTTTTGCACAACGTCTTTGGTACTTCAGGCACAGCCGTTGGAAATACAGGAGCTACATTAACTCACGAAGCCGGTCATTGGCTGGGTCTTTTTCATATTTGGGGAGATGAAGATTGTGGAAGTGACGGCATTGACGATACCCCTGTTCATTTTGGACCAAATTTTAGTGGTGGAAGCTGTTTCCCCATTCCCAAAACGGCTACTTGCTACGATGTAGATTTATATATGCGAGATACGATTGGGGAGATGTGGATGAACTTTATGGACTATACCGCCGACCAGTGTTTGTGGATGTTCAGCAAAGGTCAAAAGAGTAAAATTGAATTTGTATTGAATACTATCTCATTCCGTGGCAGCTTAATTACCAGTGCTAATAATATTCAAACGGGTACGGATGATGCTGCCTATGCCAGTCCTTGCTCCCCTGCACCCATTGCTGATTTTTGGAGTCGTACCGGCACCAACGAAGTGTTTACTACCAAGCTCCTCTGTGCAGGCCAATCTCTTACATTTGCTCACGGCACATACAATGCTACTCCCAGTTCGCTTGATTGGATGTTTGAAGGTGGAAGTCCTGCTACTTCTACTTCATCCGCTCCTGTTGTAACTTATAATACAGCTGGGGTGTATGATGTAACGCTTACGGCAACCAATGCTGTGGGCTCTCATACAAAAGAGCGTCAGGATTATGTTAGGGTATATAATGATGTAGCAGATGTATCAAGTCATATCTATTACGAGCCCTTTGAATATGGCAGTTTATATGAGCAAGGCAAATGGCTTGCAGTTAATGAGGGGAACCTAAACAACCGTTGGGAGTGGTTTGAAACAGCCGGCTATCTCAGCACAAAATCTATGCGTTTAAAGAATGATAATAATATTACTTTCGAAACAGACGCGTTAATCTCTCCAATGTTTGATCTTACAACCATCGAAAATGATAAGCTTACATTTAAATATGCTTATGCTAAAATGACAGACAATCCCTATGTGGAGCAGAATGATGAACTCAGCGTGTACGTTTCTACCAATTGTGGCCTTAATTGGTCACGTCGTCAGATTACGGTTGATGGGACAGCTACTGCAACACTTAAAGGAGTGCGTCTTATTACTGCCGGCTTAGCCCCTGGTGGTTTTATTCCAACAACGGCAGCTCAATGGAAAGAAGCATCAGTTAATATTACCCCCTATCTGAATGAAGATAATGTTCGACTCATGTTTCTTTGGAAAAGTGGCGGCCAATATGGAAACGACTTCTATATTGACGATGTATTGATTGAAAATTCTCAGGCCATTGGCGTGGAAGAGAATATAACCGGTCAAACCGATTTCAGTATATTCCCGAATCCGGTTACCCAAATTTCGCAAGTATATTTTCAGCTTCTTACTGCAGGTGATGTAAAAGTAGATATACTTGATATTACCGGAAGGATAGTATTTAATTTATATGCAGGGAATTTGAAACAAGGCGAACAGATTTTTGAGTTAGACAGATCAAAACTTGGTGCTTCAGGCGTGTATTTTGTTCGCTTGCAAATTAATGGAGTGGCATCAACACAAAAAATAATTGCTGATTAAACGCAGCTATCTTAATTATGAAAAGGAACAGCGATTCGGCTGTTCCTTTTTTGTTTGTATCCCAATCATGTTTATGTACATTTGAGAAAAAAAGATGATTCGTTATATACTATCATGGCATCAGGCATCTTCTCAAATCATCAACATTGAAATACAAATTCCGGAAGCAGAAGCCGGAGTTCTCACAATGCAGTTGCCTGCATGGCGTCCGGGTCGTTATGAATTAGGAAATTTTGCTCGCAATATTTTGCGAGTTCAGGCATATGATGCTCAGCAAAACCCACTATCAATTGAAAAATCATCACGCGAAACATGGCAGATTTTATTACCTGCTAGAGGAGCATTAACGCTGCGCTATAATTATTATGCCGCAATTCTAAATGCAGGATCGACATACCTTAGCGATGATCAATTGTATGTAAATCCCGTGAATTGTTTTCTTTTTGCAAAAGGAAAAGAGCAAGAACCATGCGAAATACAACTCATTCTACCTGAAGGATGGAAAATTGCATCGGGGCTTGAAGGAGGGAATCAAGCCGGGAATATACTTTCGGCACCTCATTTTGATCGATTAGCTGACAGCCCTTTTATTTCCAGTCCTTCACTCAAAATGCACTCCTGCAAAATTCATAATCTTGATGTGTATTTTTGGTTTCAAGGCGAATGTAAGCCCGATTTCGAACGTATTGAACATGATTTTACACGCTTTATGAATGAGCAAATATTGGCCTACAGCGAATTCCCCGAAAAGGAATATCATTTCCTTTTTCAGATTACACCTCATAAATCTTATCATGGAGTAGAGCACGAAAATTCGACAGTTTGTATGATTGGGCCATCATACAATGTGTTTAAAGAAGGATATGATCATTTGCTCGGTCTATCGTCACACGAATTTTATCATAGCTGGAATATCAAGAAAATAAGGCCGGTAGAAATGTTACCTTATGATTTTGCTCGTGAAAACTATTTTAGAACAGGGTATGTGGCCGAGGGGGTTACGACTTATATGGGAGATATCATGTTGTTTAGAGCAAATGTTTTTTCTCAAACTCAGTTTTTTGAATGTGTTCATGAATGGTTGAACAAGCATTTTCATAATTATGCCAGATTCAACATGTCTGTTTCCGAGGCGTCTTTTGATATGTGGGTGGATGGATATGACCCAGGAGTGCCTCATCGAAAAACTTCCATATACAACGAAGGTGCATTGCTTGCTATGATGCTTGATATCCTTATCATTCAACTTAGTGAAGGGAAATATGGATTAGATGATGTGATGAAGTCGCTGTATATTAATTTCGCTAAAAGAGGAATAGGATATAGTGAGATGGATTATGTAAATACGGTTGAGCATTTCGCCGGGTGTTCGATGAAACCTTTTTTTGAGAAGTATGTTTGGGGCATTGATGATTTTGAACCTTTATTAGCTTCAACATTACGACATGTCGGCTTGTCGATGCATATTTCGCCTTCTCGGGAATTGTACGAAAGGAATTATGGTATTAAATTGAGTGAAGACAGTGGCAAAATTGCCATGATTGCTCCGGAATCGCCCGCTTTTTTTGCAGGTATGCAACCAGGCGAAACCATTGCTACAATTAACGGGATGAGCATCAATAGTAATATTCGTCAATGGTTTGATTATTTTAATGGAGATCCACTTCATTTACGAACCAAAACGGCTGACAATCGAGTTCGGGTTTTCGACTTGCCACCTGCTAGTGCAAATTATTTTCCCGATTATTCTCTTAATGTAAATGATGAGTTAATGCCTAGTCAGCTCAAATTTTTTGAGCGTTGGACCAAAAACCGACTACATTAGTAAATAATAATCCCTAAACCTTTATACCTTTACCCTACTAAATTCGATTATTAAAAACAATATTATGTTCCCTACGCTAAATTATCTGATTAATTATCTTTTTGGTACCGAGTTCAGTTTTAATTTTCCACCCACATTTGGATTTATGGTGGCATTGGCTTTTCTATCTGCAGCTTGGGTGCTTGCCTCAGAGTTGAAGCGAAAAGAAAAACAAGGTTTGGTAAGGGGTATCCCCAAGAAAATATGGGTAGGTAAACCGGCATCTCAATGGGAATTGATCTCAAATGGATTGTTGGGATTTGTGTTAGGGTTTAAAATTCTTGGGGCTATCATGGACTCAGTGCTTTTTAAGCAAAACCCTCAGGCCTACCTTCTTTCTCTAGAGGGGAACCTGATCGGAGGGCTGATAGTTGGTGGAATTTTTGCTTATTTAAAGTATCGAGAAAAAGAAAAAGCAAAACTCCCTACACCTAAAGAAGAAACAATTGTTATTCGTCCCTATCAATTGGTCGGAAACATTACTATGATTGCTGCACTTTTTGGTATCATTGGTGCTAAGATTTTTCATAATCTCGAATATTGGGATCAGTTTATTGCCGATCCGATAGGTAGCTTGATTTCTGCCAGTGGCTTGACTTTTTATGGAGGATTGATTGGGGGTTTTTGTGGTGTATGGTGGTATGTTAGAAAAAATAAAATTGCTTTAGTGCATGTAGCCGATTCGGTGGCGCCAGGTTTAATTTTAGCATATGGAGTAGGGCGTATCGGATGTTTGCTAGCAGGTGATGGCGACTGGGGTGTTATCAATAGCGCGTATCGTATTCAAGAAGACCGAACCTATACGATTGCACATCGTGATTCCATTTTGTCCGATTTGCAAGCACTTACGCCTAGTGGCCAACCGGTATTTTTTTATTATGGCAATGCTGTTGATGAAGTGGATTATACGTATTTTAAAAAACCCGCAGCTCTTGGATTTTTGCCAGATGCCTTTTTTGCTTTTGATTTTCCGCATAACGTGAATGAGGAAGGCATTCCTATCACTGGATGTCAGGGTCAGTACTGTAATCGTTTGCCATTACCGGTCTTTCCCACTCCCCTTTACGAAACACTTATGGCACTTTGTATTTTTTTCTCACTTTGGTTATTACGTCGCCGTGTTCAATCTGCAGGAATGATTTTCTCCATTTACTTAATTTTAAATGGTGTTGAGCGTTTCTTTATAGAACAAATTCGTGTAAATAGCACATATAATATTGCTGGATTTCATATTACCCAAGCTGAAATTATTGCTACATCACTCATTATAATTGGACTCACAGGTGCGTTATTAGTAGGGAAAATTCAGCACAAATTATTAAAGATTTAGTTTTGCTGACTTCAATATTAGAACAGGTTAAACAAATTGCAATTAATGTGGGCGAATACATTCGATTAGAAGCTGCCACATTTCAACCTACATCTATACAAGCTAAAGGTTTGCATGATTTGGTTTCTTACGTTGACAAAACGGCTGAGAATCGCATTGTTGAATCATTAGATAAAGTATTGCAAGGAGCATCGTATATCAATGAAGAAGGTGGGCAAATAAAGCGATCAGCTGAGTTTACTTGGATTATTGATCCACTTGATGGCACTACTAATTTTATACATCGTATTCCACATTATTGTATTAGCATTGCTTTGATGCAAAATGATTATTTGGTGATGGGAGTTGTATATGATGTTGGATCTAATGAGCTTTTTTCAGCAATTCGGGGCAAGGGAAGTTTTTTGAATAATAAGCCGATTCAAACTTCTCATGCAAAATCATTAACAGAATCACTTGTAGCAACGGGGTTTTCAGTGAACAACTTCGCTCAAATGCAGCCCACTTTGCTTGTTTTGGAAAAAATAATTCGTCAAACACGTGGAGTCAGGCGTATTGGTACTGCAGCTCTCGACCTATCTTATGTTGCCTGCGGACGATTTGATGCCTATTACGAATTTGGACTACATGCATGGGATGTTGCAGCCGGTGCGTTAATTGTGGAAGAAGCAGGAGGGGTATTGAGCGATTTCTCTGGTCATAAAGATTATCTGTTTGGAAGTGAAATAATAGCAGCAGCTCCATCTGTTTATAAGGAATTTCAATCAATCATTAACAGCACATTTTTTTCAAAGTGATTTCAATCGCTCTAATTTTCTATGTGTTTTAATGTATGTAAAATATGACAAGAATTATTAGTTACAATGTAAATGGAATTCGGGCTGCACTCTCAAAAGGATTGGCAACATGGATTCAATCAGCAAATCCCGATATTCTTTGTTTTCAGGAAATAAAAGCTACTCCCGACCAATTACCCAACGGTGTGTTTGATGATTTGGGATATCATGCATATTGGTTTCCCGCCCAAAAAAAGGGATATAGTGGTGTCGGAATTCTTTCCAAACAAAAACCCCTTCATGTTGAATATGGCTGTTGTATGAAAGATTATGACGATGAAGGGCGAGTCATTAGAGCAGATTTTGGTAGTTTTAGTGTAATCTCGGCTTATTTCCCTTCAGGCACATCAGGAGATTATAGACAGGATTTCAAATATAAATTCTTAGATGATTTTTACAACTACATTCAAAATCTTAGGCAATCTCATCCGCAGCTTATTATTACCGGTGATGTGAATATTTGCCACAAAGAAATTGATATACATAATCCCATTTCCAATAAAAACACTACCGGTTTTTTACCGGCTGAGCGTGCATGGGTAACGAATTTTTTGGATTCGGGTTTTATTGATACATTCAGGGTTTATCATCCCGAACCTCATCAATATACTTGGTGGAGCTTCAGACACAATGCTCGAAAGCAAAATAAAGGATGGCGTATAGATTATCAGTTTGTAACAGCTTCCTTACTTAGAGCATTGAATAGGGCTGAAATATTATCTGAAGCATATCATTCAGATCATTGTCCCACATTGCTTGAAATAGATATGAAGAAATTGAAATAAAATTAATTTTCAGCGATCTTAATGGAATTAATCTGATCCATAACAACGTAGGACTGAGGAAAATAGTCCTGAATTTGTTTCCAAAATAAAGTAGCATCTAAGCGATTTTTAAAATCACCAACACGCACTTTAAAATTAGGAGATTCCCATATCAAATATGCCGGAACCTTGCGATATCGTTGCAAAAACTGAGATTTGACGGAATTGGCAATGCCCTTGGCATTATTACCCGATTCAGAACAAAGCTGCACCCTGAATCCTTTCGTTTTTTCTTCTTGTGCAGAGGCAATAAATGCATGAATAGATGATTCAATCCCACGCTCGTAATGTATAACTACGGTGCCTTGTTGTGCTTGTGCAAATCCCAAGCCCCATACAAATATTAACCCAATGATGCCTATGATTCTCATAGGTGGCAAATTTACAATTATTTTGCCAAATTTTATAACTGATGCAAATGTCTTAAGGATATTGCATTCTGTTTGAATAATTGCTTATTTTGGTCTTAAAATTTTAATTATGAGCACACATAGCAACTCTCAACAAAGTGAAAATGTTTCAATTTGGATTATTCTTGTTCTCACAATGGCAATTTTGATACCTGTCATGGGGCTAATTGCAAAAAATGCAGATGCCCATCATGCGAATCAACCTGCTACTGAACAACACGGGCATCATTAATGATTTCTTTTACAACAAAATTTGATTGATTTTCGCCCTATCGTGTTAATTCGCTGATTTTTTGTATATTTGAAAATCGGATGTTATTATTCTTATGCGTAGTGCAATCATCATCAACCTTTGGCTAGGAATTATTTTCCTCAGTTTTTCGTTTAGGGTAAGTGCGCAGCAGGATGCGCAAAGTTCACTATACATGTTCAATCCCCTGGCATACAATCCAGCTTATGCAGGTAGTCGAGGTACTATACATTTTGTCTTGCATCATAGGAGTCAGTGGGTGGGTATTCAGGGAGCTCCGCATACACAATTCTTTAGCTTTTCTATGCCATTGCTTAAAGATAAACTTGGCATTGGACTTAATTTTCAGAATGACATGATAGGTGTTCGTTTACAGCAAGCGATTTATGCCGATTTTGCATATAACCTGAAGCTAAACCGTCAAAACCACCGTTTGAGTTTTGGCATCAGTGCCGGTGCGGATATTTATCAAGCTAACTTTAATGGGTTGATTGTTGATGATCCAAGCGATCCCAATTTGGGTTCCGGCCAACTGTCGGCTGTGCCAAATTTTGGGTTTGGACTTATGTATCATGGCAAACGACATTTTGTTGGTGTTTCAATACCACGTTTGTTGCCATTTACTATGGGTGCACCAATGGCTATTGGCCAACAGCCGGTTATTTCACGTCATTATTTTTTGATGGGCGGATACAATTTATCTTTTGCACGGGTGTGGGAATTTAAACCATCAGCCATTTTGCAAATTAGCGAAAATGCACCTTTCACTTTTACACTTAATCCGAGTTTTGTTTGGAATAAAAAAGTATGGATGGGAATGTTGTATAGGTTTAACGAATCTTTTGGCTTTAATATCGGCTACTATTTTTTAGAAAAAGTTCATGTGGTATATGCTTTTGATTTTCCATACAATGACTTGCGCTACAATGATTATGGATCGCACGAAATTCTCATTGGTATTGATCTCGGAAAGCGTAAACGACGACCATCTGATTGTTTCTTCTAAAAATTATAATCTACTTTTTGCTCAATTTATACATCACATTGCCCTTTGGCGTATCTTTGAAAATACATGAGGGGATATATGAACCCGGAGTATTCCGGCTAATGTAAAATTGATCAGTTGTCAACTATACGCATACCATATATTTTTGCTGTTTGGCTAATGTGTTGTTGGGGCAAGCAATTGGCTACGGCACAAACGCTGTCGAATAGCAGAGTTAAAACATTTGCTCTTACTGATACCATTACTCTCGATACACTCAGCATCATCCCATCCTCTTTTTCGCTGCAACAACGAAATGTCAAAGTGCCTGAATCATTTTACAAACTCGATTTTGAGTCAGCCCGACTTACTTTGTATCTTGACAAATGGTATGCCGCAGGTATGTCGGAAGAATTACTTACGGCAACTTATCGAACATTTTCAGTTTTGTTTTCAGCTACCGCTAAAGACCCTATCAAGCAACAAATTATTACTAAATGGAAAATGCCGGGAAACCAACCCACATCTACTGCTTATGACTCTAAACAACACTTGCATCGTAGTCAATTGTTCAGTATGGATGGAATTACCAAATCTGGGAGCTTGACCAGAGGCATTGCATTTGGCAATGCTCAGGATGCTTCATTGGTATCATCGTTTAATCTGCAATTAGCAGGAAAGCTGAATAATGATATCGAAATTCTTGCTGCAATTACAGATGAAAATATACCTGTTCAGCCCGATGGGAATACTCAGCAATTGCAGGACTTTGACAAAATTTTTATACAGCTTTCAAAAGGCAGCACACAGGTTATTGGAGGAGATTTTTTTATCACAAAACCTACAGGATATTTTCTGAATATTAATAAAAGAGCACAGGGCATAAGCATAAAAACCGCTATTCCCAACCATAAGCTATTTAAAAATGAAGAGACAGGCAGCATTAATGGTATGGTTGCCGGTGCTGTGGCACGAGGAAAATTTAGACGACAGGAAATGATGGGAATGGAAGGTAATCAAGGTCCATATCGCTTATCAGGCAACGAAGGTGAGTTTTTTATTGTTGTTCTTTCTGGCACCGAAGTAGTTTTTATAGATGGAAAAAAAATGGAGAGAGGCCAGGAAAATGATTATATCATTGATTATAATACTGCCGAAATCAGATTTACCTCTAACCGACTGATTACAAAAGATTCTAGAATTGTGATTGAATTTGAATATGCCGATAGAAACTATCAAAGGTGGATGGTACAAGCAGGTAATGAATGGAAATATAAAGGTTTTTCATATAGAGCAAATTTTTTTACAGAATTCGATGATAAGAACTCACCACTCGGTCAAGCATTGAGTGATACGCAAAAAGTTATCCTAAGCCAAGTTGGCGACCAAATTCAGCAGGCCTTTGCACCTTCTGCCGATTCGGTTGGATTTAATACTTTCGAAATTCTCTACAAAATGATTGATACCAATGTCTTTTCTCAAAACTATTCTATATATGTGTACTCTGTACACCCTGATAGCGCTTACTATCGTTTAAGCTTTTCAGATGTAGGAGAGGGAAATGGAAACTATGTTCTTAAACCTTCTTCAGCTAACGGAAAAATTTTTGAGTGGATTGCACCTAATATTGATGGGAGTAAAAATGGCAGATATGAACCCGTTGTATTGCTTGTGGCTCCAAAGAGTCATCTTATGTTTACTTTTGGTGCAAATTATCAAGCGAGAAAAAAATGGGAGATTGATGCTGAAGGGGCTTTGAGTAGGTTTGATAAAAACACATTTTCATCACTCAATGGCGAGGATGACTTAGGGTATGCATTTAGGATTAAAGCTTCCTACAATGCGAATTTAAAGAAAAAATCAAACGACACATTGCAACTACTTGCCCTAGCAACTTATGAACATGTGAATGAAAATTTTGTACCTGTCATTCGTTTCCGATCGGTTGAATTTGAACGTGATTGGAATTTTGTTAATCGCAACAATCCCAATAGTCAGATTCAGAAAAAATTTAACTCTACCGATTATATTCCTCAGCTTTCTATACAGATTATGCAACCATCGTGGGGTAAGATTATTGTCTCATCAGGAATGTATATAAAAGGAACAGATTATTTGGCTCACCGCAATCAATTGCAATTGGATATTAAATACAAAAGGTGGGAGTTGAAGTGGGATGCGAGTCAGATGTCATCAAATGATACAATACAAAATACACTTTTTTTAAGGCAAAGGATTTTGGCTGCTCGTCACTGGAAACCTTTATCCATTGGTGTTCAGGGAGAAACAGAATACAATGTTTTTTATAACGGACAAACAGATTCGCTGGCCGGAAACAGTTATATGTTTAATGAGTGGGAGTTTTTTTTACATCAAGGTAAATCAAACGAAAACAGATGGCGGGTGTTTTATAAAAACAGATTGGATTATTTGTCGGCAAATAATATACTTGAAATGGCGGCCATAGCTCATTTTGCAGGCGCATCATTTGAATTAAAGCCACACGAAAATCATTTTTTTAAGTCGGCAGTTACTTATCGTTACTTGCAGATTACAGATACTATGTTGCTTAAAAGAAATAATGAAAATACTTTACTGACTCGTTTAGAGTATAATGGCAATTATGGAAAAGGAGCGGTTAGATTAAATCTTTTTTACGAAACAGGTTCGGGCATGGAAAACAGGAGAGATTTTCAATATGTTCAATCTCTAAATACGCTGGGCTCTCATGTATGGATTGATTAT
The DNA here is from genome assembly GCA_014879445.1 of Candidatus Competibacteraceae bacterium. GTDB lineage: Bacteria > Bacteroidota > Bacteroidia > CAIKAF01 > CAIKAF01 > BA4. The sequence continues at coordinate 27,334 of JACSSC010000025.1, read as the reverse complement.
AATGGTGATGGCATTAAACAACGCGATGAGTTTGAAATCCGCACAGGTACAATTGTGGGCACTGACGGCTTAACTTATATAAGGTTTTTTGTTCCAACTGCTGAATTTATTCGAACATATTATAATCAATTCACCGCATCACTCAATCTGCAATCTCCCGCTATATGGAAGAAAGCCAAGGGTTGGAAAAAAGTGTTGTCGCGTTTCAGTTCGCAAACTATATTACAAACTGAACGAAAAACGCAAATGGATGATTTTGCATCCTCTTTTAATCCATTTCAAATTGCTACTGCTGATACTTCTTTAATTTCATTAAACTATTTATTCAGACAGACCCTTTATGTCAATCGCTTTCATTCTAAACTGGGCATTGAGTTGAATTACCATGACAACAGGCAAAAAATGTTGATGAGCAATGGTTTGGATACACGCAATCATCAATATGGTTCTATGCGATTTAGATGGGCATTTATAAGAATGTTTACGATACTTTTGGAAACGTCTTCCGGCGAAAAAACATATGAGTCGGAATGGTTGCGTAATCGAAATTATAGAATTATTTATGCCGATGTAAAACCGGAATTTGTTTTTCAGCCGAATACCAAATGGCGCATTGGTACTACATATCGGATGTCTTATAAAGAAAATCGGGGAGTGGTTGGGGATACTCTTCTTCAGGGTGGCGAATTGGCGCGTATCCATGATTGGGGAATTGACTTAAAAACAAATTTTATAGCCAAAGGACAATTGCAGGTGAGGGGAAATTTGATATGGATTGATTATAACGGGATTCCTAATACTGCACTTTCTTTTGAGATGCTTGAGAGTTTGAAAACGGGGATTAATGTTACTTGGGGAGCTTCCTTTCAACGCACTATTGGTAATTATTTGCAAATTACACTACAATACGATGGTCGAAAATCTGAAGGCGCTCCTTTTGTACATATCGCCACTATGCAGGTCAGAGCTTTTTTCTAATTTATGAATCCTTTCTGGAAAAATATCCAAATTTTGTCTGATATCATTGGCTTGATATATCCTGAAACCTGTGCAGCTTGCGGGCAAAAATTAGTTCGTGGTGAAAAAGAGATATGCATACCCTGCATGTTGCAGCTCCCTCAAACCCAATATCACTTAGTATCTGCCAATCCTGTAGAAAAGATTTTTAGAGGGCGTGTAACCATAAATTTTGCAACTTCGCTTTTCTTTTTTGAAAAAGGTTTAAAAGTACAAAGATTATTACATGAAATTAAGTATAAGAATAATCGAAATTTAGCACGTTTTTTAGGCGAATATTACGGATTTCAGCTTAAAGAAATTCTTCAACAATGGAATCCTTTTTGTTTTATCCCCGTACCACTCCATCCTACTAAACATAGACAACGAGGATTTAATCAAAGCGCAGAGTTTTCTTTGGGCCTAACGAATTCCTCAGGTATTCAAACACTATCAGATATTCTTGTACGTACCGTATATACAGAAACACAAACCAAAAAGTCGCGCTTCGACCGCTGGCAAAATGTGAAAGATAAATTTACTATCATTCATCCAGAAAGGATTGTCGGAAAGAATTTGATATTAGTAGATGATGTTATAACTACCGGCTCTACGCTCGAATCATGTGCTCACACTTTGTTACAGGCAGGCGCTAAAAAGATTGGTGCAGTTAGTATAGCATGTGCCGTGCATTACTGACTTTGTTTTATTTTTTGCTTGTACTCCAAATCAAATCTCAATCCAGTATAAAACATCTGACCAAAAAGAGGCGCCCATATCAGCGATGCATCAAAATCGTTTCCAAATGGATTTTGTGCTCCAATTATTGGGCTATGTTGCGTGTATCCTCCTATGTTTTCGCAACCCACATACCATGATAGTATTTTGAAATCTTTGGTTATTTGAGCATTGAAAACCGGATACCAGGGTGTGTATGTTCCCCAAGTATGTCCACTTGGATCTATGATGTCAGGTAATCGAGAAGGGCCATTGATTTTGGCTGTAACATCAAAAGTAAATCCCCATTTAGGTGTAGTATAACTAAGGTTTACAAATGCTTTATGCGTAGAAACCAACGGCACTTCTTGCAATATACCCGATAATGTAGCGCGTACATCCTGCCATTTATAGGCAACACGAATCTCAAATTTTTTTATGGGCTCAATACTGAATGAGAATTGTAATACATTGGAATACGAAGCCCCTACTAGATTGTAAAATCTAATTTCTGATTGAGATTCACGATCAGCCAATAGCTGATTGGTAAAATCTGTTCTGAAAAAATCTAACACCAGTACAGCGTCTCTTTTTCGAACCTGAAAAGTATATTGCATGCTAGCTCCATAATTCCAAGCTACTTCAGGTTTGATTTCATATCCATTAAAAACTAAGTTTCTCGATGATACGAGTAAAGGGGTGTTTTCTGCAAATAAGGAAGGAACACGCCATCCTCGACCACCAGATATTCTCATAATCAAACCCTTTGTAATCTCCCATCGCAGATTGATACGTGGAAGAGGGAAGAAGCCAAACATAGAGTGATAATCAACACGTCCTCCGGCAACCAACGTGAGGTTTCGAAGATTATCAAAGGTGTATTCAACATAAGCTCCGGGAATAAACTCTGTACGATTGAAAGAACTAGAGTCAAATGATTCGACTACTTGATCAAACATAAAGCTGGCACCTGTTTTAATTTTGTGCTTAGTATTTGATATTATGGACTGGTAAATAATATTTAAATATGCATGGCTATGGGTGCCTGTGTATTTTTTGTTGCCAAAAAATCCGCGCTGATCATGATAAATTCCGGTGGTTTGAATTCCAATACTTTTCCATTCCTGTCCGGGAAAAAAGATGCCAAATTTCCAAAAACCTTCAGCCCTCCATGTTTGCATGCCAAATCCATACATGGGGAAGAGCGTATCGTTTCTGAAATACGGAAGATTGCCGCCTTCTCGATCTTCTATTAATCCTTTGATACCGAACATGGTTTCAATTCTATCCCCATTGTATTTCCATCTGTGCACAAAGCTTGTTTGTTTTACTAAAGGCATATCCAAAAAACTGTCGTTATTATGATCAATTTTTGTGGCCAAGATATCTCCGTGCCATAGGAATGACGTTGACCATTTCCCATTTCGAAATCGGTGAGAGAAGATGGCATTCGCATCAGCTCTTCCCATATGATTGGCATAAACATTCAAGTGAAGCCGTTTATCATCTTCCGGTTTGCGTAATTCAATATTGATTTGACCTGTAACGGCTTCAAATCCGTTAACAACCGATCCTGCACCTTTTGATATTTGGATGCTTTCAAGCCATGGTCCTGCAATATATGTTAGGCCAAATGGCGCAGCCAAAACACGAATTGAGGGTAATAATTCGGTGGTAAGCTGCACATATTTTCCATCTAATCCAAGCATTTGAATATGCTTGGCTCCCGTTAATGCATCTGTAAAACTAACATCAACAGATGCATTGGTTTCAAAACTTTCTGACAAGTTGCAACATGCGGCTTTTCTGAATTCTTTTTGTGTGAGATATTCTGTAAGAGATGCTGTCTGGCTAGAGTAAAAGCTTCTCTGAGTGGTTGCTTCAATAACAATTGTGTTTAATAGAGCATATGGATTTAGTGTAATTTTTACACGATCGCCAGGTGATACCAAAAATGTGTCGGTTTGATATCCAATATAAGATACAATCAATGGATTAACCATTGAATCGGGTGGCGCAATTGAGAAATATCCAGATGTGTCGGTTATTGTGCCAGTTTGTGATTGAGCCCAATACAGATTTGCGCCCATTAAAGGTGTACCATTTTCATCCTGCACAATGCCCGTTACGGGATGTTGCGAGAATGTCATAAGCGAGATGCTGCTTATGATTATAATAAAAAAAATATTTTTCATTTTAATTTCATCAATTGATTTTTCAAAATTAATGCATACTGAAATTGACATCGTTGATGATGCTATATGTCAATAAGCTGAAAAATCAAATGCGAAATACCGAAATATAAGCTAAGTCGGGAACTGAAATATCTTCGGGATCATTCCAAAAAAATGCTTCATTTTGTAGTAAGAAAAATGAATACGACTGATAATAAATGATAACCGTCGGGGGTGTATAAAATGATAAAAAACTCAGGTTGACAGAATCTTTTAAAAATTGCGTTAAGACCTGAAAGTATGCATGCTCATCACTGCAACAATCTTCTGTGAAATCTGTATGGTTATGTGATGAAGATTCAATATTTGTGGCACAGCATGACTTATTTTGATTTTCCTGCTTGCTCTCTTGCTCTTTAGCACAGCAGGCATCTTGATTTAATTCGAGATCTGTCGAGCAGGTATGCTTCGGAGCATAACCTAAACCATAAAATGCTTCGCCCGAATGTGTGCAATAATGACGCGTAATACTAAAACCTTGAATCCCTGTAGCGAAAATCAAAAGCAGAAATAATGCTATTACTTGTCGTTTTCTCATTACACAAATGTAATAATTTTACCATTATTTATTATGTTTCATAGAGCAGAAATTCTCAGTTGCCTGTTTTTCAAAAAACTAAAATTGTACCTTTGAAAAAAAAATACTGTGACAAATCGTACGATCCGTTTTATTATTTTCTTCTCAGCTTTTATTTTGGGTGGTTTGATTTGGCTACAAGTGTACTGGGTGCAGAAAGCAAGAGATTTTACGGAAGAGCAGTTTGACAATCGAGTTAGCTTGGCTTTGATGAGTGTTGCCGGACAGATTAATCGTTATAATAAAGACACATTGAGTGTACGAGAACCTGTATCTAAATTTTCATCCGATTATTTTACTGTTGATATTACGAATACTACCAGTCCTGACCATTTAGAAAATCTGCTTCTGATAGAGTTTAACCGATATGGTATTTATCTCGATTTTCAATATGTTATTTACGATTGTTTTCTTGATTCTGTAATTTGGAGCCATGCTCTTGAAATGGATAAAAACGGAGTTGTAGTTAAGAAGAGCAAACCGATATCTCCTTCCATATCTTCTTTCAATTTAAACAAAGACAGTCATCGTTTTGGTGTTTTCTTTCCTTCCAAAGGTAAGTATATATCCAGGCAAATGGGCATTATGATATACTCTTCAATCGGGGTATTCATCATTGTTTTATTTTTTGTATATCTTCTTATGGCTATTTTCAAACAAAAAAAATTATCTGAAATTAAAACCGATTTTATTAATAATATGACGCATGAGTTTAAAACCCCTATTGCTACTATTACAGTATCAAGCGATCAGTTGTTAAAAGAATCCATCCACCAGAATCCGGAGAAAGTTAAGAGATATGCCCATATCATCAAAGATGAAGGTATGCGGCTTAAGTCACAGGTTGATCAAATATTAAATATTGCCATGTTTGACTCAACACGTACTAAATTGAAAAGGAATCTTATAAATGCCCATGCTTTGATAAAAAATGTGGTTGAGAAAATTCGCGTTCGTGCCATTGAAAAAAATTGTGAACTTAAACTCGCTTTAGATGCCCAATCTGACCATATCTTAGGTGATAACGATCATCTGACTAATGTTATTTTTAATTTAATTGATAATGCATTGAAATACAGCAAAGAAGACCCTTTAATTCAAATACGAACCTATAACAAATACCATCATTTAGTAATTGAAATTCAAGACAACGGCATTGGCATTCCGAAAGAGTATCAGAAAATGATTTTTGAGAAATTTTATCGCGTTCCAACTGGTAATGTTCACAATGTCAAGGGTTTCGGGCTCGGCTTAAGCTACGTGAGAAAAATTGTCAAACTGCATGGAGGCAAGATAGAATTATCATCAACGCCTGGAATTGGCACGATTTTTAGAATAATTTTGCAAAATAATCAATGATCATTTATGGAAGACAACAACATCTCACTCGTTCATATCCTTTATGTTGAGGATGACCAGAATTTGGGAATGGTAGTTAAAGATTTGCTTGAAGAGCAGAATTATACAGTTACACTTTGCACAGATGGCCAATCTGCCATTCAGAAGTTTGGCACACAATCATTTGATTTATGTATCCTCGATATCATGTTGCCTCATCAAGACGGATATGAGGTGGCTGAATTTATTCGAAAAATTAATACTACGGTGCCTATCATTTTTCTTTCGGCTAAATCATTGTCTGAGGATAGGATAAAGGGATTGAAAATTGGGGCAGACGATTATATAACCAAACCGTTTTCAACGGAAGAATTGGTATTGCGGGTAAGCAACATCCTTAAAAGAAGCCAGGGAGTTTCCATGTCGCCCGAAAATAAAGATATTTTTGAGTTAGGGATTTACGTGTTCAATTATCCCGAATTTGTGCTGATAAAGGGAGAAGATTCTCGTCATTTGACTGAACGGGAAGCCAATTTGCTACGCATACTCTGCTTGCACAAAAATCAGGTAATTACCCGTGAAATACTTTTGAAATCTGTTTGGGGCAAGGATGATTATTTTACCGGTCGAAGTATGGATGTTTTTATTTCCAAACTTCGTAAATATCTGTCTGCTGACGAGCGTATTAAAATTCAGGTGGTACATGGGATAGGATTTAAGCTTATCGTGCCCGAAAATTGATATTATTAAGATATGATTAATGGCAATGACATGAATTTGAAGAAAGCATTATTGCAAAATTTTCTTATCTTAGATGCAGTTATGATAAGTTTTATGAAAAAAATCTTACTTTTTTTGGCCATACTAACAGGAGGTACACAGTTGGCACTTCATGCACAGTCGGATGTAAAATGGAAGACACTTGAGCAGGCAGAAAAAGCGAATAAAGAAAACAAGAAAAAATTTTTTATAGATGTATATACCGATTGGTGTGGATGGTGCAAAGTGATGGATCAACAAACTTTTCAACATCCTGTCATTTCTGAAATTTTGAATACATATTTTCATCCTGTTAAGTTAGATGCAGAGCAAAAAACGCCGATTGTATTTAATGGTAAAACCTATAATTTTGTTGCTAGTGGCAGAAATGGATATAATGAATTAGCCGCTGAAATGCTACAAGGCAAACTCAGCTATCCTACTATCGTATATCTGGATGAAAATTTGGGTATGATACAGCCCATTGCAGGTTTTATGAAACCTGCCGAGATTGAACCCATTCTCATGTATTTTGCCACAGATTCATACAAAACCATTGAATGGCCAGTGTATATGCAATCATTCAAATCCACGTTGAAGTAGTTTTTATTTTCTGCCACCTCCTACTCTTTCAAAAATAGCGTCAGTTTTATTTTCATATTGCTTATTTCCTTTTCCAATCTTATAGCTTAGAGAAAATCTGAAAACACGGCTATCCCACATGAAAGTACTGTAAAAAGTTTCGCCGGAAGGGGCGTTTCCATCGGCACGAAATGGTGTTGTAAAAAACACATCACTCAAGCTGCATTTAAGTGTTAATTGATCATTAAAAAAAGTTTTTGAAGCGCCCAAATTCACTTCTCCCATAGGTCGAGTCATTTGTTGTCCGGCTGGCATACCTGTTAAAGCATATCCGCTTAGCTCAATCGAAAAATTGAGTGGAAGATAAAATTCAAAATAGCCGTTAAACATACCAAACCAACCATTGCTAGAGATATTCAGAATGGTATCATTGAAATAATTATAAACACCCATGCCGCCAACCATCATAAAAAGCCATTTGCCAACGGGCATGGCAAAGGTTAACCCGGAAGAAAAATTTTGAACAGATTTAATGTTGCCGGAAGTAAAAATCAATTTGTTTGGTTGATTTGGGTCTTCTATAAAAACTTCGGAGGCAGAATTCGAGATATAACTATAAGATGAGGTAAGTGTAAGCGCCTCAAATAGGGTATAATTGAATTCAAGGTTATCAGAAAATGCAGGCAAAAGGTTAGGGTTGCCTTGATATGTGCTGAAATTATCCAGTACATAAATAAATGGATTTAACTCGTCGTATGAAGGTCGGTCAATTCGACGAGTGTATAGTAAAGAGATGGAGTGCTTGGAATGTGGATTAATATTGATGCCGGCAGTTGGAAAAATATTGAAATAATGTTGTTTGTTTTTTTGTCCTGAGAGGAGTTGAGTGCCGGTAATATTACTGTGCTCGCCTCTAAGCCCAAAATTAAAGCCCCATTTTTTGAAATTCCGTTTGAAAGAAAAGTAAATGGCATTGATATTTTCTTGATATAGAAAGTGATTGGTTTGTCCTGCTATAATTACTTCGTTGAGTAGCGAATCACGTGTTCTGTATTCTACGGGTGCATCGTTAGTAACGAAACTGGTTTTGATACCGGCTTCGAAATGAAAGCCCAAGAGTTTAGGATGCACATAATCGGCTTTTCCTGAAATCAGGTATATGGCGGGGGTTTGTGAGAACCATCTATGTTGTGATGGTCGGATTGTGTCGCCCCAGGTATTGAAGTAATTAAACCAAACATTTCCATAAGTATATTCCAAATATGTGCCTCCATCAATTTGTGCACTTAATTTTTGTCCGGCTGAATCAATTTTCCAACGTGTATTCAGGTTGAATTGAAAATTATATGAATGCCAAGGTGTATAATCACTGGTGGTGTTTAAAGAATCTGTGATTTGCGCAACGGGATTAGAGAAAACAGCTGTTCCTCCCCCTTTCCAATCGTTATGTGTAAGATTTGCATTTACAAATGCACCGATAGTAATTTTTGAATTTATGTCATAATCAAAACCCAATTTAGCCATATGCGAATGGTCTCTGGAAACCCCAATATAGACCCTTTCATAAGCGGCATTTCCAATCGTTCGGGCCATACTGGTTTCCATTCTGCCTTTGTTGAAATTATATGCATAAGTGCCAAATAAATGCCATTTCCCTTTGCCATAATTAAAAGTAAATGTTGTGCCGGCCTTAGGATAAAATCCTTGCCCAAAAAGACCTTCCAGCGTTGCATTAAATCCTAGATTCATTTTTTTCTTAAGTCGTATATTCAGAATACCGGCATTGCCTTCAGCGTCAAATGCAACACCGGGTTGAGTAAGCACTTCTATCTTTTCAATATTTGAAGCATTGATGCTGGTAAGCAGATTCTTTAACTCACGACCATTCATGTATGTGGGTTTGTCGTCAATATACACATTAACGCCACTCTTCCCTTTTATTGATATGTTCCCTTCGCTATCCACAAACACACCTGGAATACGGCGAATTAATTCTAAGGCATTTACTCCTGCACCAATGGTTGAGTTTTCGAGATTTAGCGTAGTTTTTCCTGCCTCTATTTCGAGTTTGGGCTTAAAATCTACAATACTGAATTCTTGGATATCTTGCATAGAGGGTTGCATTATAACTGTCACCATCTCGGAATGAGGTAGTACGAAATTAGGTGATTGTGAAGTTGTATATCCTATCATGGAAACACGAACGAATGCTGATTTGAAAGGTACAGACAAGAACTCAAATTTGCCATCTGCACTCGTAACAGTGCCAATAAATCGAGATGTGTCTTGTAGATTGTACAATACGATAGAGGCAAATTCAACCGGTGATCCGTCTTGCAAAATCACTTCGCCACGTACGGCGTGTTGTGCTTTAATGGTCAAACTCATGAACCCCGAAAGCAATATAAGTGTGAAGTATAGTGGTTGGATTTTTCTAAACATTATAAAAATTTGAATCATTTAGTTAGTAATAGAAAATGTATGCTTTGAATCGGGGTATATCAGACGAGAAGTTTGGCGTTGATTATTAATATATACATGTATAATATTAACTTGACCGGATATAAAATCATAAAGCAGGCGATTGGTAACATGAATTGCGCCATCAAATGAAATGTTGTCTGATGTTAAATGACACCAAACAGCTTCGTCTTCTATTTCGTAACCCACCATTTGCAACAGACAAAATTGCCCACCACTTAAAATTTGTAAATGTTGTCGAATATATTGCGACAAGATTTCTGCATGGGATTGTTTTTCAACGCTCTTTATCAGGTCAGTTTTTTCTTCGTATAACTTACTTATGGCATCTTCCAAATCATCCATAAACATGCGGCAACTTACAGTTATGGATTTAGCATATGTTTCCACTCTGATTTCTGTAATACTAACATAAAATGGATGCGGAAAAGCATGCATCGAATTGGAATTACCAATCAATACAAGAATAATTAATACAAAAAAAACATTAAACTTGCTGCTCATATTCGTTTCAAAAATAAACATATTGACAGATTTCTACATTTTTTTTCGTACAGGATTGGAGCATATTGCTGATTTTTCGGGATATGACCATATCTTATTTCTGCTTGCCTTGTGTGGCGGTTATGGATTTCATCAATGGCGCGTTTTACTAGTTCTTGTTACAGGGTTTACTGTAGGCCATTCGCTTACATTGGCATTGAGCGTATGGGACATTTTTTCTTTTCCTACTGTTTTAGTAGAATGGCTGATTGCTTTAACGATTTTTATAACCTGTCTTTATAATCTTCGATATGCAAATGAAAATAGATTATTTCCTAATCTGTATCATTATCTTGCATCCATAGGGTTTGGGCTGGTTCATGGAATGGGGTTTTCCACTCTTTTAAAATCAATGTTGGGCAAAACGCAGGACTTACTCATTCCGCTTTTTGCATTCAACTTGGGTATTGAGGCCGGCCAGTTGATTATTCTTGCAGCTGTATTATTTATTTCTGTACTTTTACCAATCATTTTTGGAATAAGCAAACGGAGTTGGAATCAATATGTTTCTGCTGCTGTTTCAGGCATTGCATTAATGCTTGTTCTTGAAAGATTTGGAGAATTATTATCATGAAAATGGCATACAAGTATATCATCATGTTTGGTTTTTTGTGTTGGGTAAATAACATCTATACACAAAATTTGCAACATAATCCCCAATCTAATCATGGGAATAAATTTGAGCAATTAGGCATAATGCTCTCTGATCCCAATACCTATCGAACAGCTTCGGGAGCGCCTGGACATCAGTATTGGCAGCAGCGTGCCGATTATGATATTAGTGCTCGATTGGATGAGCCCAACCGAATATTGGAAGGCGATGAAATCATAACCTATTATAACTATTCACCCGATCTGCTTCATTATTTATGGATACAGCTTGATGAAAACCAACATCACCCATCGGCAGAAAGCAATTTTTTTGACGGAAGCAGAATAGGCACACCCGTGTTAACTGAAACGCTTGATAGGTTTAAATCAGATACATGGCTTGAAGGTTATGGGGTTAATATTTTACTTGTGGCTGATGCCAAAGGGAATCCATTGCCTTATACCATTCATCAAACCATGATGCGAATAGATTTGCCGACACCACTTAAAGCAGGGGGAAAGATATCCATACGCATCAAATGGAAATACAAAATTCCGGAAAGAATGCGTATTGGAGGAAGAGGCGGTTATGAAATGATGCCTGACGGTAATGCACTCTTTACAATCACACAGTGGTTCCCCAGGATGGCTGTGTACAGTGATTTTCAAGGGTGGAATAATAAGCAGTTTACTGGACGTGGAGAATTTGCACTGCCATTCGGTAATTACAGGGTTAGAATGACGGTCCCTGCCGACCATGTGGTTGCATCTACAGGCACTTGTGTAAATCTAAAAAAAGTACTCCCATCAGCTGCTTGGAGCAGATGGCAACAAGCACAAAATACGCATGAACCTATTGAGATTGTTACGTTGGAAGAGGCCCGACAGAAAGAACAAAATCCTGTCCATAATCAGTATAAAACATGGGAATTTACTGCTGAGAATGTTCGTGATTTTGCTTGGGGAAGTTCACGCAAATTCATTTGGGATGCCATGGCGATTGACAACCATGGGAAGAAAGTAATGTGTATGAGTTTTTATCCCAAAGAATCTTATCATCTCTACAGAAAATATTCAACCAAAGTCGTGGCTCACACAATTCGCGTTTATTCCAAATACACTATACCTTACCAATATCCTGTTGCCATTAGCGTTGAGGCCTCCAATGGTATGGAATATCCTATGATTGCATTTAATTATGGACGCACAGAGCCGGATGGTTCATACAGCGAACGCATGAAATATGGAATGATTAGCGTTATTATTCACGAAGTAGGGCACAACTTTTTTCCCATGATTATTAATAGTGATGAACGTCAGTGGAGTTGGATGGACGAAGGCCTGAATACTTTTGTGCAGTTTTTAGCTGAACAAGAGTTTGACAATAACTATCCTTCTTCAAGAGGCCCAGCTCATAAGATCGTGGATTACATGCGATTGCCAAAAGAACAGCTCGAACCCATCATGACCAATAGTGAGAACATCATTCAGTTTGGGCATAATGCTTACGGGAAACCGGCTACAGCGCTCAATATTCTTCGTGAAACAATCATGGGACGCGAACTTTTCGATTTTGCATTTTCTCAATATTGTCGTCGATGGGCATACAAACACCCTACGCCAGCTGATTTTTTTCGCACTATGGAAGATGCTTCAGGAGTGGATTTAGATTGGTTTTGGCGAGGTTGGTTTTTTGATATTCAGCCCGTCGATATTTCTTTGGATAGTGTGCGTACTTTTCAACTAAATCATGCTCAAAAAGTACCTTATAGTACCGATACAGTACTGATTCGCCCTCAATACAGAGATAAGTTCAAACATATTACCAAACAACGAAACCAGGAAAGCGGGATGGTTTTTTTGGTGGATACTGATACAACCCTTCGTGATTTTTATTACTACTATAATCCCGAAAATGACTCAAGTTTTCGTTTTGTTGAGAAATACTACGATGACTGGGAAACCCTTACAGATAATGAATTTAAGAAATTTGAAAATTATTATTTGTATGAATTACATCTTTCTAATAAAGGTGGGTTGGTAATGCCGGTTATTATTCAATGGAATTATGCAGATGGTAGCAGTGAAATAACACGTATAAGTGCATACATCTGGCGAAAAAATGAGCAGAAAGTTGTCAAAACTTTTCTTAAAGAAAAGAAAGTGCTTTCTATTCAGATTGACCCATTCAAAGAAACAGCCGACATTGATGAACGTAATAACAACTGGCCTCTGCTAGATGTTAAATCTCGATTCGATTTATTTAAATCCAAAATAAATTACGATGAAAATGAAAAGGTGCCTAATCCTATGCAGCGTCATCAAAAATAGCAGTTCTTTTGTTTTCAAAATCAGCGTATGACAGAAGCGTTATGGCAAGGAATATTAGTTGGGCTGGTGTTGAGTGTTAGCGCCGGCCCCGTTATGTTTGTCCTAATTCAAACTTCATTAAAAGAAGGATTTTATCGTGCTATGCTGATGGAAATAGGTATTATACTTGCTGATATTGTATGTATTGCCGGCGCATATTATAGTGTGGGAAGATGGGTTGGAAATCCTTTGTGGAATCAATATATTCTGTTGGTAGGCGGAGTGCTACTGATAGTAATCGGATTGCGCTCTTTTAAAAAAAAATCTGCACGCATCAAAGCAGCACGTGAATATATTAAGGGCACAAAATCACATCCCTTTTGGCTGGTTATAAAAGGATTTCTGTATAACTTACTAAATCCTTCCGTTTTGCTTTTTTGGATTGGAGCCGTTACGCTAGCTTCTGCCAACTACGAAGGCATCGAAAGCAGAATGATGCAACATTTTTTAGCCATACTTGCTACCATGCTTTTTTTTGATATTCTAAAAGCTTTTTTTGCTCATAAGCTCCGACGGTTCATTACACCCCGCTTTATGCTTTATACTTCGCTTGTGCTTGGTGTTGTTTTTATGCTATTTGGGGTGGCTTTGATTGTAAAGGCAACAATAGGTCTGATTTAATTTTAAATATCATTTGCTGAATTTGTTTATTTTTCATTTCATACATTAATTTTATGCCTGTGCCGTTATGGTATAACATAACCATTATGAATCAAAATCGGATTATTAAAACTTGCAAGCGGATTTTGCTTATTGCAACTTCTGTCATTGCTCTGCTTCTTATTGCCGGTGTGTTGATTGTTTATTTTTTTGAAGATAAAATAATTCGTTATGCCATCGCTGAAATCAACGATAACCTCAATACTAAAATTGAAGTTCAAGAGATTCATCTCTCTCTTTGGAAAAAATTTCCTCAAGCATCACTAGCGTTTAAGCAAGTAAGTTGTGATGAAATCTCAGACCAAAAAGATAAAGCGAAACTACTTAAAGCCCAATCAATTTATCTTTCTTTTAATGTTTGGGATATTTTTTCAGGCAATTATACTTTTAAACATATTGATATAGAAAATGCGTCGCTGTACCTACGAATTGATAAAAACGGTAAAAACAATTTCTCCATTCTCAAGAAGAATGAAAAAATGAAATCTTCATCATCGGAAAGTTTCCGTTTTAATCGAATAGGCCTCAAAAATATTCATCTTGATTTTGAAAATCGTCAGCGCGACCAATCCATAAGATTGCTTATTGTTTCATCAAAAATGAGTGGACAGCTTTCAGAGCAAAAGCACAAAGCAGCCATTGTCAGCTCCATTTTTATAGAACAGTTAAAAATGGGCGATATTGACTTGTTACAGAATACGAACGTAAAGCTTAATATCCGTTTTGAAAACAATTCAAAAGAACAATTGCTATCTGTTAAAAACGCTGAAATCTCTATCGAGAATTTACAGGTTAATGGCTCAGGGATAGTTAAAACTGATAGCACAGGTTTTATAGATATTCAGCTTAGTGGAAAAAAAATAAATATTCAATCTTTCATCTCTTTATTGCCTGGAGAGTGGAAAAAATTTGAAGACGAGTATAAGAGCAAGGGGGAGTTTTATTTGCAAATGTCTGTAAAAGGAAATACGTCGAAAGGATATACGCCTGATATTAATATGAATTTTGGCATAAGAGATGGGCAAGTGACATATAAACCTTCTGGGCATCAGATGAATAACATTCAACTTGCAGGCATGTATCAAAGCAGTCAAAATGCTAAAAATCGACAGCTTTCTGTATCATCATTTCAAGGACAATTGAAGCAATCAAGCATCAAGGGAACACTAACATATACTTGGGCAAAAAATAATTCATTAGCATTTACCACACAAAGCATCATACACCTGTCAGAGCTACACAATTTTTTGCCGATCCCGGGTATATCTTCCATGGATGGATTGATGGAGGTTAATGCAAATTTTTCAGGTGAAACAACGGACAATCACCCATTCACTATTCATGATTATCAACGAAGCTCACTTTCAGGTAATGCCTTTCTCAAAGGGGTTAGTATTGTGCCCGAAGAAAAGAAACATGTTTTTACGAAAATCAGCGGGAAACTAGAGTTTTCAAACAGCAATGCAAAACTTATTGAAGTGTCAGGTATGCTTGGCTCTTCCGACATTACGTTAAATGGCACATTGGAAAATCTTCCGGCGTACCTTTTCTTACCTGATGCACCTTTACAGATTAGAGCTAATCTGCATGCTAATCATTTTATATTACATGAGTTGTTAACTGATGATAATCATAAGAAGTCAAGCCAATCTAAGTGGAAAGCAGAACTTCCAGATCGGGTTGATTTGTCGCTGATACTCACGATGAACCGGCTTACATTTAATAAATTTGAAGCCAAGCAAATATCAGGCGCTGCCAATTTCAAGAACCAATATTTATCGGTTGATAATCTTCAGATGCAGGCATTCGGCGGAAATACTACATTGAGAGGAACGGCAAGAATGATCACCGATTCGACCATGCTGATAACCTGCCAATCTGTATTGTCGAAAATTCAACTTCAACGATTGTTTTATGAGTGTGATAATTTTGGTCAAAAATCCATCATTGATGAAAACATTGGCGGAAAATTAGATGCGTCTATCAAATTGTCGGTTGAGTTCAATCAGCAACTTGTTGCTCGGCTATCCACACTTCAGGTAATAGCCGATTTAACTATTCATGAAGGCGAGATAAAAAATCTTACCTCACTAGAGTCGCTGTCGAAATTTATTCGTGTTGAGGAGTTAAAGCACATCCGTTTTGCCACGCTTACCAATCAAATTATTATCGAAAACGAAACGATAAGAATGCCAGAAATGAATATACTGTCATCGGCTATTAATATCAATTTATCAGGCACACATACATTTGATAATATAATTGATTACCGTTTCAATGTATTATTAAAGGATTTGTTGGCGCAAAAATTTAAACGAAACCGCAATCAAGAAGAGTTTGGGGAGATTATAGAAGACGAAAATTCAGGCGCACGCCTGTATCTTAAAATGACCGGGCCGGCCAACGACCCCAAAGTGAGTTATGATGGAAAAAGCGTACGTGAAAAAATGAAAGAAGATATGAAAAAGGAAAAACAAAACTTGAAACAGATCTTACACGAAGAGTTTGGTTGGTTCAAGAAGGACAGCACGATACAAAAGTCCACACCATTTCCTACAGAAAAAAAAGAAAAGAAGAAGAATGAGCTACAATCTGATGAATTTGAGTTTGAATAATGGTTATGGACTAACCCTTCGCCAGCTTCATTATTTCTATTAGTAAATAGCCAAGCATAATCAGCATACATGCATACACAAACAGCATGAGACCCACACGCGGTTTGATACGTTCGCGACGGCGAAAATGCTGAAAACGGATGGCTTGATGTAAGCGCGATTTTAAGGGAAACTGATTTGCTTCACCTGAATGATTATTGGATGAGGGCGGTTCTGTTTTAGATGATTCCATGCACTAATATAGAAAACTTTCTTCAAATTCAAACATTTTATCTGTATAAATTGGATAAAATTCATCATAATAGGATAAATCAGTTAATTTTCAACTGAATTTTTGAATGAATCTAAATCATAATTTAGTGTTTCATTTAATCTTTGAATTGTTACATTTGCAAAAATATTGAATTATGTCAGGCAACAAAGGTTTACTTAAATCATCTGTGGCTAAGAAAGTTGTGATGGGTCTTACAGGCCTTTTTCTGATTACGTTTCTGATTGTGCATGCCGGTGTGAATGCATTGGTTTTTTTGAATGACGGTGGTCAGGCCTATTTGAAGGCAGCCAGCTTTATGGGAACCAATCCCCTTATTCGTGCAATGGAAATCGTACTTGTATTGGGCTTGCTAATTCATATAATAGATGGCATTATGATAACAGCGCAAAACCGAAAGGCCCGTCCTATTGCTTATCACGGTAAAGGTGCTTCCGCCAATAGCACATGGTATTCAAGAAGTATGGGGATTTTAGGTTTGCTGCTGTTGTTGTTTTTAATAATTCACTCCGCACATTTTTGGATTCCAAACAGATCAAATCAATTTGCTACAGGACACGAGATAGATTTATATGAGCGCATGAAATTCATTTTTTCTCATATTTGGGTTGTTGGAATTTATGTTGGAGGTTGTATTGCGCTTGCATTTCACTTATTGCATGGCTTCAAGAGTGCATTTCAGTCGTTAGGGCTAAACCATTCTAAATACAATCCAATGATTAAGACAGTTGGGATGCTATTTGCCATTCTTTGCCCTTTGCTTTTTGCACTGATGCCCATATCTATGTATTTCGGATTTATTCAATAATTACTTGTAAAAACAAAAAGCCGATATGTCAGTACTTGATTCTAAAATTCCCGAAGGCCCATTAGATCAGAAGTGGACAACCTATCGTTCCACTGTTCCGTTGGTAAATCCAGCCAACAAGCGCAACCTTGAAATTGTTGTTGTGGGATCAGGTTTAGCCGGATCTTCGGCTGCTGCTACACTGGCAGAAATGGGATATAAGGTAAAAGTATTTTGTTTTCAAGATTCGCCACGGAGGGCGCACTCCATTGCAGCTCAGGGGGGGGTAAATGCTGCTAAAAATTATCAAAATGATGGAGATAGTATATTCCGACTTTTTTATGATACCATCAAGGGGGGCGATTATCGTGCACGGGAAGCCAATGTACATCGCTTGTCGGAAGTTAGCGGAAATATTATTGACCAGTGTGTGGCTCAAGGCGTGCCTTTGGCACGCGAATACGGCGGTCTTCTTAGTAATCGCTCGTTTGGAGGAACCCAGGTGCAACGAACATTTTATGCAGCCGGCCAAACAGGGCAGCAACTTTTGCTTGGTGCATATAGTGCATTGCAAAGACAAATCGGATTAGGCAATGTACAAATGTTTGCACGTCATGAAATGCTCGAATTGGTGACCATTGATGGCGTGGCACGTGGTATCATAGCCCGTAACCTCATCACCGGCGAACTTGAAAAACATTTTGGACACGCTGTATTGCTTTGTACCGGTGGATACGGTAATGTATTTTTCCTTTCTACAAATGCCATGGGAAGCAATGTTACAGCTGCCTGGAAAGCCAACAAAAAAGGCGCATTCTTTGCTAATCCATGCTATACACAAATTCACCCTACTTGCATTCCTGTTTCCGGCGATCATCAGTCAAAGCTCACACTCATGTCTGAATCACTCCGAAATGATGGAAGAATTTGGGTGCCCAAGAAGAAAGAGGATGCTGAAGAGCTTAGATCGGGCAAGAAAAAACCAAGCGATATTGCTGAAGACGACAGAGATTACTATTTAGAACGTCGTTATCCTGCATTCGGGAACCTAGTGCCACGCGATGTGGCATCAAGAGCAGCTAAAGAAAGATGCGATGCCGGATTTGGTGTGAATGCTACAGGGCAAGCCGTTTTTCTCGACTTTCAGTTTAATATGAAAGAGAAATATGGTCGAGCTGAAGCCACAAAAAAAGGCATATCTAATCCTACAGATGCTCAACTTAAAGCATTGGGCAAAGATGTGGTGAAAGAAAAATACGGTAACCTATTTGATATGTACAAACAAATTACCGGTGTAGATCCTTATGAAGAACCCATGCAGATTTATCCCGCTGTTCACTATACCATGGGTGGCCTTTGGGTTGATTACAACCTCATGACAACCATTCCAGGCCTGTATGCATTAGGCGAAGCTAATTTCAGCGATCATGGAGCTAACCGTCTCGGAGCATCTGCTTTGATGCAAGGATTAGCCGACGGATATTTTGTTATTCCCTATACCATTGGCGCATACCTTAGCACCGAAGTGAGTCGCATGAGTGCCGAAAAAGGCAAATCCGACTCTATTGATAAACTTAAAACCCAACATCCAGCTTTTGATGCTGCATTGCAAAATACGCAGGCCCAAATTCATAAACTCCTTTCCATTAAGGGCACCAAGTCGGTTGATTATTTCCATAAAAAATTGGGAAAGGTGATGTGGGATAAATGCGGAATGGCCCGAAATGCCGAAGGGCTAAAGGTCGCTATCAAAGAAATTCAAGCCATTCGTGATGAGTTTTGGAAGGAGGTTAGGGTTACAGGAGAGGCCAATGAACTCAATCTCGAATTGGAGAAAGCCGGACGTGTTGCCGATTTTCTTGAGCTAGGTGAGTTGATGTGTATGGACGCTTTGCAACGAAACGAATCCTGCGGAGGCCATTTTCGTGAAGAATATCAAACAGAGGAAGGTGAAGCTCAACGCGATGATGCCCACTTCTCTTTTGTAGCTGCCTGGGAGAACAAAGGTAACGGTCAGTTTGAATTGCATAAAGAAAATCTTGAATTTAAAGCCATTAAGGTGGCTCAACGATCTTACAAATAATTTTTTATATCAAACCGATAATAGTCATTAGTCATGAGTAGTGGAAATATGAATCTGACATTAAAAATCTGGCGACAAAAAAACGCAAGTACTGCCGGCAAGTTAATAACATACCAGGTTGCAGATATTTCTCCCGATATGTCTTTTTTAGAAATGATTGACGTGCTCAATGAGCAACTCATTCAAAAAGGCGAAGAACCTGTTGCTTTTGACCACGATTGCCGAGAGGGTATTTGCGGAATGTGCAGTTTGTATATCAATGGCAGGCCACATGGCCCAAAATATGGAATTACGACGTGTCAGTTGCATATGCGATCATTCAATCATGGCGATACTATTATTATCGAACCGTGGCGAGCCAAGGCATTCCCTGTAGTCAAGGATTTAGTTGTTGACCGTTCTGCTTTTGACAGAATTATAGCTAAAGGCGGGTTTATTTCCGTCAACACAGGTAGTGCAAAGGATGCTAATAACATTCCAATACCCAAACAAAATGCTGATGAAGCTTTTGAAGCAGCTGCATGTATTGGTTGTGGCGCTTGTGTGGCTGCTTGTGCCAACGGATCGGCTATGCTTTTTGTTTCTGCAAAAGTTTCTCAATTGACCTTGCTTCCTCAAGGTAAACCTGAACGAAAAGAGCGTGTTCTGAATATGGTTGGCCAGATGGATGCCGAAGGGTTCGGAAATTGTAGTAATACGGGCGCTTGCGAAGCGGAATGTCCAAAAGGGATTTCCATCGAAAACATTGCCCGCATGAACCGTGAATTTTTGGTGGCAAGTTTGACCAAAAAAGAACCTAAAAACAGTGGCGGCGGGGCCATGTAAAAACAAGTTTTTTGTTATACTGAACTGCGTGGCGGGAAAAAAAATGTTCGGGGTCGTCGCTTAAACAGTTGCCAAATTTCAATCAGCAAATACTTATAGCCGGATAATGAAATGCTTCGCGCCTTAACCGCCAGCATGAACGAAAGCAGAAAGCTTACCATAAAATTGGTGAAGCCAATCATCGAAACACCCACAAAAGCCATAATAATAGTTAGCAACGGAACATCAAACATAAAATGCCCCAAAGCTATACCTGAATTTGCCGCCGCAAAAGTGATATGTCTTACATCTAAATCAAGCCCAAAAAATGAACCTATTATCGGTGTTGAACCCATGCAAAGACCGAAAAATGCATTGCCGACAATGCCCCCTGCATTGCGATCTACAAATCCAGCCAATCGAGACAAGCTTCCATGCTTAATCCATCGCGAAAAAATAGGATGCTGCACAATTCTTTCTTTCAATACCGCATATACTACCAAATTCTCAATATATCCTGAAAGCAAGCCGGATAAGAAAAGATAAAATCCTGCAATACCGGCATATATCAACGAACGACTATGAAATGGATGTATTTCGTTGAGAAGCTGCATGGCTTTTTCATCGGGTGTTAATGGTTCTGGCATCAGCCAACTATACAATAGCGCAATGCATAATCCTAACGGAAACACGACAACAAGATTTCCCATAAAAGAAACAAATTGACTCCTGAAAATTTTTGCAGTCATCTCGGCAAATTGACGATTCCCGGATTTGTCTTTGTCAATAGATGTAGCCAATGCCTGTGCCGTCAGTGCCGGTTGTTTGGTGGCTAAAGCCGAATGTGTAAGATGCATGCCTACAAAACCCGATGCATAATTCAAACTATACATAAAGGCATAACCAAATGGCGATATGCGCAAATAATAAATCAGAATTTTGAATAATGCCATAAAACCTACAAAAACACCCCCTTGCATAGAATCTCGAAAAAGTTGCCAATATCCCTTGACGTCGGATGTGATATAATGAGAACCGCTTTTACTCGCATGCTCGGTAACCTGATATGCAATCAAATCGGAATTTTTTCCTACATAATAGCGGATGCTGTATCGGTTATTTTCAGATTTTACAATTTCACTAAACAAACAAAAAAATGCCATACGATTCTTCTCATCGTCATCTACTACAATGTCGAGTAATAAGCGCATCCGGATTATCATTTGTTTCAATCTTACCAAAATCAGTGATAAGGAAAACGAAATACCATATTCATTTCTTTTCTCTCTGAGCGTTTGGATAATGTCTTCACATTTTTGCAACAACGATAATACTTCATTTAATGAACTGTCGTGTGTTGAAACAACAATTTGTTCTTTTTCAATAATAGATACCAAATGTATTATGGATGCACTTTGTTCCATAAATGGAGAATCGAGCTTATCTAATTCTGGCATCTTGTCAGCCAACTCATTCTCTAACCCCAGTACGGCAATTCTATGCGACAATACTACCAACGAGTTGGCAATTGAAGGCCTGAGCGCCTTGCGTAGAAAATGGTCTTTATTCAAAATGGTCCACAACCTTTGTATCGTTTCTTCATCCAGCGCATTAAGCCACTTGAAATCATTGTTTTTGAAAAATACTCGTTGAATAAAACCCCTGAAATCATGGGGCGAATACACCTCAGGCAAAAGCGACAAAGAAATTCTTCTGAGTATTTCTGAAAGCAAACCCGACCCTGAAAAAATGCCTGATTCGGTAAATGCATTCACAAAATTTGCCTCCTTGGCTATCACTTGTATTTGATTGCGTAACTTCCCACAAGCATCATCATCGGCTGATAAATCTGATAATTTTTGCCTTATTTGTTGATTCATCACTTCCTGTTTCCCTTTTTGATGAAAGCGAAACGGATGTATTTGTTTCCTGATTTCTTCGGTTATATGTCGCAACGTATTAGCCATTCATCAAAAACGAGAGGGTTTTAGCTAAAAATATATCGGGCTGCTCTGCATGTAACCAGTGGCCGGCATCTGATATGATGTTTACTGTACTAAACGGAAATTGTTGTTTTATCTGCCATTCATCTTCTAATGTGATATACGTGCTCTTTTCGCCCTTGACAAATAATGCAGGATGAGGGTACTGATACGTATTCGGCAATGCCACTCCTACCGATTCAATATTTTTTTTTATTACAGGTAAATTAAATCGCCAACCAAATCCGCCATCCGGCAGGCGATGCAAACTTTTTAGCAAAAATTGCCTCACCCCGAATTCTTTAATCCTCCCAGATAGCCAAGCATCTGCTTCTTGACGCGATTGTATTTGTTGTAATGGCAGCTCACATAATGCTTCTAATATGCCATCATGATGTACAGGATAATGCCTCGGAGATATATCAGCAACGATAAGTTTATCAAACACGTTAGGATATATACAGGCAGCAAACATAGCTGTTTTTCCACCCATCGAATGACCCATGATATACACCCGCTCAAGACCCCTTTCTGTTACAATCTCCATCAAATCTTCTGTCATCACTTGATAGCTCCATTGCTCGTTGTGGGGCGATAATCCGTGGTTGCGTTGGTCAATAACATACACCTCAAACGCCTTTGCATACATCTTCGCTAAAGTATTCCAATTATCTGCCGAACCAAACAACCCATGCAAAATAAATAGCGGTTTCCCCTGCCCATAAACCCTGTAATGTAATTTCATAACGTATAATAGAAAATATGATTGGCTAAAATTACATAATTATATCCGATCGAATCGAATAACAATGCCCCAGACAAAGTGTTCGTATGGCTACCCATATCATGTTTGATATCTCAGGCAAATGACCTATTTCAAATATTTTTATATTCAAATCAATTAAGCTATACATCTACCTATCAGCCATTTGCGAAATAATGATAAATTTAAAGATATAAAACTACTATTTTTTGGCATGATTTATTCTTACTTTGTACTCGAAAAAATTCACAAAAAATTATGAAAAAATCATTGGTTTTAATGGCCTTGGTTGTGTTTGGATATGGAGTACAAGCCATGCCTCTTACGCATCAATGCACACAAGAAGCTGGAAAGGTGCTGGCCGGCAAAAAACAAAAGTACCACTCTGCTGATGGAAAATTTAAAATTATGTTTCCAGCCGAACCTACACGTAGCGAAGATAATGTACCTACTGATTTGGGCGATATTAAAATGGTGATGTTTATGTACGAAAAAAGCCCCTCAGAGGCATACATGGTAGCATACTCCGATTATCCCGAATCCAGTATGCAAGGCCAAGACCCCTATGCACTGATGGAAGCTTCTAAAGGTGGCGTTCTTGGCAACTTTGGCGCAACCGGTGAAAATGTGAAACGATTCAAAATTCAAAACTACCCGGCTTTGTCATTTGATGGCAGAGGTAATGCATACTGCACTTCTTATTTGTTGGTTTTACGTAATAATCGCCTTTATCAAGTGGCCATCCTTAAAGCAAACGAATTACCCGCTAAAAAAGATGTGAAATCTTTTATTGCCAGTTTTGAGTTAACATCATAATTGTATATTTTTACCCATCATTAAAAAATCAAAACACATGAAAAAACAATTTGTATTCGCGATTGTATTGTCTTGTTCATTGCTTTTAGCTGCAGGTTGCGGAAAGAAAGCATCAGATAACACAACATCCGACAACAGTTCAACAACAACTTCCGAAAATGTCAATAAATTTACTACCGAAGAGGGTAATTTTAAAATTGCTTTTCCCGGAGAACCCACCATTTCCAACGAAAAAGTTCCAACCGAAGTGGGCGACATTGATATGCACATGTATATGTATGAAAAAGGATATGATGAGGCATACATGGTTGCGTTTTCCGATTATCCTAAAGAATTGGTAGATGCCGGCGACAAAGGCGAAATGCTTCAAGGATCTAAAGAAGGGGTTGTCTCAAACATTAGCGCCAAACTTGAAGACGAAAAGAAAATTGAGATTGACGGTCACCCCGGTTTGTTTTTTAAAGCTAAAGGCCCACAGTTTGCCACAGTTTACAAACTCTTTATGGTCAACAATCGCCTGTATCAGGTAGGTATTCTTCGTGCCAGTGATTATCCCAGCGATGCCGATACCAAATCTTTCCTCGATAGCTTTGAATTGATTCGCAAATAATGATTATTTTTTTTCAGTAAGCCCCTCTCAAGGGGCTTTTTTTTTCTTCAACCTATAGCGCAATTTTTTTGATGATTATGGGCACCCGCCCTGCACTTGCAGCAGCAGGTCGTCGGGCTATGCAGGGCTACGCTTCGCTACGGTGCTACGCACCGCTGCCTATGGGCAGCGCCCTTCCTATCCCTGGCGCAAAACCATCCTGCGCTCCTAAAAATTAAAAAATACATTTGTAAATGGTACCCATATAAACGACGAATTACCAATAAGGTATTGGTATCGAACTTCGATAATTATTTTCAAAGCGGAAGAAATATATCGCTAAAATTTCCGGGAATTACAACTGTTCATCCAGGTCAAATAACTATCATTGATTCAATCAACAATAATGTGATTTATTGATTCAACTCATTAATAAACGCCGGATATTCATGAACTAATGCAGTAAACTATCTCTATCCAAACAACATTTTAATACAAGCACTATTTCACTGAATGATTCAATATATGATTTTCATCTGCAAGCAAATGGAGTTGTACTCATTGAATTTTTTTCCTAAACTGAATGTTTCAACGGAATAATGACACGAAAACTGATAGTGAAATAGAAATCTACTACGCACACTAGCTAATATTAGGTTATGTTAGCCGCACAAGCAATGAAATTCATTGAATACCTTTGAAAATAAAATAGAGATAAGATAAACCCGTGTTGAACGAACCCGCTTTAATATACATGTTGAGCATAGTCGAAGTATGGAGATATCATTTTGATTTTATTATCTTCAAGAGAATTTTTTGTTCTCTCTTTACTTCTGTGGAGCTTTTTTTTTCAAAAAAGTTGAAATAGTTCACAATATAGTAATAAATACCTTGTTGAATACGCCCTTCAACATCCCCTTTTAACTTAAAGCGGGCGCTATTAGCGCAGGAGATTTACGTGTCCGTAGTATTCGAACACTTCGCCCTGAAAGGTGATTACCCAAATCTTGTACACATATACATCTTGCTTGGCTATAACTTCTGTGCTACCAATCGTTCCGGGCCAACCCAACATTGAGGTCGTGGTATAAACCGACTCTCCCCAACGATTAAAGATTTGCATTTCTATACTCTCAATTCCCATACCGCCAACGGTAAAGAAATCATTAATCTTATCATCATTGGGTGTAAATGTGTTAGGTATGTATATTTTATACTCGGGGAAGATATACAAGCAATGTGTAGTGGTGTCCTGACATCCCTGTGCGGTTTGTACCGTCAGCGTAATGCAAAACTGTCCGGTATCTGCATATAAATGTATCGGATTTTCATCGGTGCCAAATGTGCCATCTCCAAAGTTCCAATTCCATAATATCGCATTGGCTGTACTTGTATTGGTGAAGTTTGCCGTTGGATTATTGGATATAATCACCTCTGGATATATGGTAAAGTCAGCTATAGGATTAACATATACCGTTACCAAATCATTGATGATAAACGATGAAGTACAGCCCTGATCAGAAGTGGCTGTTAACAATATATCATATGTACCCGGTGTGCTGAAGCACTGTGTTGGGTTTTGTGCATTGCTAAATACGTTGCCATTGGCACTCCACTCCCAACCTGTAACTGCTCCTGTGGCGATTACGCTCAAATCGCTAAAATCAGCACATACTGGGCTGCAACCTATTATATTGGCTGCACTATAATTGGGCTGTGGCAACGGATTTACTACAACATCTACAGTAGTTGATGCCGTACAGCCATCACTGCTGGTTACCGTTACGGTATAAGTTCCGGCATGGCTGATATCCACATTATTCAATACAGGGTTTTGCATAGCCGATGAGAAGGCATTAGGGCCTACCCAACTGTAACTTACGCCACCGCCTGAGGCCAAATTAATCGAAAGCCCTTGGCAGGCAGGGCCGCTACTTGCAGCAGATGGAACAGGCAAAGCGTAAATCGTTACATCTGTGCTGGTTGTTGCTGTACAACCATTCACATCTGTTACCGTTACGGTATAGGTGCCGGTTTGGGATGCTGCTGTCGGATTTATTACAGGGCTTTGGTCAGTTGATGTGTATCCGCCCGGACCCGTCCAGTTATAACTAACCCCACCCATCGAATTGAGTGTAAGCACCAGTCCTTCGCAATGTGGGCCATCATTAGCTGCCACAGGTACAGGCAAGGCATTTACCGTTACCGAAGTAGTTGCTGTGGCCGAACATCCTGCACCCGATGACACGGTAACCGTATAAGTACCGCTCATAGAGGGTGTTGTAGGGCTTAATACAGGATTTTGAGCGACGGATATATAGCCACCCGGGCCGCTCCAACTATAGGATGCACCTCCTGAAGAAGTTAAATTGATATCTACTCCGCTACATACAGGGCCATTATTACCGGCTGTTGGTATTGGCATGGCGTTTACAGTTACCACAGTGCTGGCAGTGGCTGTACAGCCATTTCCATCTGTTACTGTTACGGTATAAGTGCCACTTTCGGCTGTGGTTGGATTGGTAATGGATGGATTTTGTGTGGAAGATGTATAACCACCCGGACCAGTCCAATTATAGGAAGCCATGCCGGCAGGTGTGGATGTAATGCTCACGGTAACTCCTTCGCAAACCGGTGTATTGTTGTTGGCTGTGGGAGTAGGTAAGGCATAAATAGTAACATTCGTACTGGCCGTTGCCGTACAGCTGTTGGCATCCGTTACTGTTACGGTATAAGTACCGCTGTTGGCTGTGGTTACATTCGTTATCGAAGGATT
>JACSSC010000015.1 GCA_014879445.1 Candidatus Competibacteraceae bacterium | reverse complement strand
CGTTACCGTTACAGGTGCTAACGGTTGCACAGCTACTGCTTCGCAATTGGTTACAGTTAATGCAAATCCTACTGCAAGCGCATTTAATAATGGTCCACTATGTGTGGGGTCCAATCTTTCACTCACATCATCTCCAAACTTAATGTTTAGTTACAGTTGGTCAGGGCCTAGCGGATTTACTTCTTCAAATCAAAATCCAAGTATTAACAATATAACATTAGCTGAAGCCGGAACATATACAGTAACCATAACCGACAATAATGGTTGTTCAGCCAGTTCTACAACATCAGTTACTGTTACAAATTTCCCAAGTGTAAACATTAATGTCAATCCATCAGCAACAATTTGTTTAGGAGAAAGCGTTACACTGACATCAACAACAGGAGTAGCATATATTTGGGATGGTGGTCAAACAACAAACAGCATCTCTGTTTCACCATCATCACAAACAACATATACAGTAACAGTAACAGATCCGGGTGGTTGTGCCGGAACTGCATCGGCAAGTATTACAATTAATGTTAACCCATTACCGACACCCAGTATTAGTATAAATGGACTACTTTGCGACGGAGAAGATGTTGTATTTAATGCAATGCCCAATGGTATGATAACTTATAACTGGTCAGGACCTAATTCGTTTTCATCAACGCAGCAGAATCCCACAATCAGCAATGCAAATTCAATTAATTCAGGGCTATATACTTTAACAATAACTGCTAATAATGGATGCAGCAATAGCATTGACACAACGATAACAATAAACAATTCACCATCCATTATTGTAGCAAATAGTGGCCCTGTCTGTTCTGGCGATACACTATACTTAAATTGTAATCCATCAGGGTACGCATCGTATAATTGGTCAGGCCCTAACTCATTTTCATCAACAAATCAAAATACGTATATTTTTCCGTCACAAAACACATCTTCTGGAATTTATACAATTACCGTTACAGATATAAATGGGTGTACATCGAGTACAAATACATCAGCTACAGTAAATCCACTACCTAATGTATCTTTCAGTAATGATACTACGATATGTGAAGGAGATAGTGTATTGCTTCATGTAACATCAAATGGGAATATAACTTGGTATGATACTTCACTCAATACGATAGGCACTGGGAGTCAACTAAACACCGGAGTCCTTCTATCAGATGCAATGTATTACATTATATCCTCACTAAATGGATGCGAGCAAGCAGGGGGCATTGATAGCATTTTAATTAATGTCATCAGCCAACCGGTTGTTTCAGATTACTCAAATGACACAAGTATATGTGCAGGAAACTATACAACTCTTAATGTCAATACAAGTTCAAATGTTAGTTGGTATGATATGACCGGGAACCTTATCGGCACAGGTAACACATTTACCACACCGACATTAAATTCCAGCACTCAATTCATATTTACAGCAGGCGGAGGAAGCTGTATCCAAAGTGGGGGACCTGACACAATTAACATCAATGTAATTCCATTACCTGTTGTATCGCTCATATCGGGGGGTCAAATTGTTTGTCCGGGAGATGATGCACTTCTCATAGCATCATCAAATGGAGTTATTGAATGGTATTCATCAGTTGGCATATTAATATCTATGGGCGACTCATTACTAATAAATAACATAACAGATACAACTTTAATAATGGTAACTGCGCAAAATCAAGGATGCTACATGTCTGGCTCTATGATTCCTGCCATAATAATACCAAACTACAATAGTCAAATATTACTTATGAATGATACTATAACAGTTGTACAATCAACAAGCGGAACGCTTATTCAAGTTACTAATAACGATATAAGCTATAATGAAATCCAAATAACAACTCCTCCATCTCATGGAACAGCTCAGGTAATAGGGATAAACATTCAGTACACGCCCAATGCAAGTTTTACCGGCAATGACAGTTTGCAATACATCAGTTGTGATACAGTATGTGGAATATGTGATACTGCCTGGGTTTATATCAAAGTTATAAATGCCCTATTCATTCCACAACTAATAACGCCAAATGATGACGGAAAAAATGATTACTTCCATATTGTTGGCTTAGAACTCTATCCCAATAATCAACTTACTATTCTCAATCGTTGGGGAGATATAATCTATGTAGCAGACCCATATATGAATGATTGGAAAGGACAAAGCAATACAGGATTAAATATTACGGGCAATGCTGTAACAGATGGAACATACTTCTTTGTTTTGTTGCTTACACCAGATTCAGAACCAATAAAAGGATTCATTGAGTTAAAGAAAAAATAATAACCACAAATGCTACACAATATGAAAAAAATTCTTTTCATGGCTGTTATAACGATGTGTTTAGAGCTTCAGGCACAAGAACAGCCACAGTACAACTTATATATGATGCAATCTTCCATTATTAATCCGGCTGCAATGGGAAGTTACGATCGGATTACATTTGCAACATTATTCAACACACAACTTACAGGTTTCGATGGGAATCCATATCTTGCAATGGCTGATATCGTTATTCCCATAGGAAAAACAAATGCACAAATTGGAAGCAACATTTTCTATGATCGGATTGGTGTAAATAACAGAACATCCTTTCAGGCATCATTTGCATACCGGATAAAACTTAATCCTAAAAACTTCTTATCATTTGGGATAGCGGGTAATGTTCAACTTTTTAGTGCCGATTACACAAACCTGCAGGTCGTTGACCCAGATGACCCAATTCAAACCAATGCGTATGAGAACATTGTTAGCCCAAATATGAGAATAGGATTTTGGTACTTCAGACCTAACTTCTATTTAGGAGGTGTAGTAGGCAATATTTTTCATTTAAAACTGAATGGAGGTATAGCAAATAGTTCTGAAATTAGAACCGGAGTTGAAGACATGCACTTTTATCTTCAGTCCGGATATCAATTTCGATTACATGAAAAATGGATATTTCAACCATCAATCATGGCAAGATATATAATGGGGTCTCCGTTTCAATTGGATGTTAACACACGATTTGTGTATAATGACATATTCGGGTTTGGCGCAAGCTATCGAACAATCGAACAAGTAATGGCTTTAGTTACCGTTGATATTAAAAAAACATTCACTATAGGGTATGCTGCAAATTTCGGATTAGGAACACAGCGAAACCATACATTTTATACAGGACATGAAGTATTTCTGAAACTAATGCTATCCAAAACCAAAAGACCAATTGGTGTATCAGTACCACACTTTTAAAACTAAGAAACATGAAAAAGATTATATACATCATATCGCTGCAGATTATAGCATCAAATTTATTTTCACAAATATATCCGCACGAAAAGGCCGATTACTCATTTATACATTACCAATATCATGATGCTATACAACAATATGAAAAACTAATTGAGAAAAAACATAATGATTTGTATGCATACAGAATTGCCCACTCTTACTTTAAAATAAGAAATTATAGAAATGCATATAATTGGTTCCAAAAAATTTTGAATGAAAAAAATATTCCATCAGAATGGCTTATCGAATATGGACATTCTGCAAGGATGAACAATGAGCTTGACAAGGCCAAAACATTATACATTCAATACATTGAAAAAGGAGGAGAACATCATAAACAGGCAACTATATTTAAAAACAATATTGTTTATGCACAAAACAGGCATGAAAGAAATATAGATTGGAAGGTAAAAGATGGTTTTACTTTGTTAAAATCATTGTATTTGGGTGGATATGTAAATAGTGATAATTTTATTTACAGCACAACATCCAATAGTAATGACAAGTATCCTTCCTATGCAATGTGTGTTACAAAAAACTTTAACTGGGAAACCATAAGTGGAACAGAAAACGTAACAGATGCTATTATAACACCATACTACATAATGGCATATTCAGCGACAAAAAACAATACATGGATTGCAATAAGCAAAAACTATACAAATCAAACAACAAAAATAAAACAGAAGAAGCTGAATAAGTTTTCAGTAGCATCAGACGGCATTAATAAATTAGGAATATACTTTATCCAAAACGGATTCGAACATTCAAATGACACTGTTCAATTCGAGTATAATTCAATTGAATATAACAACACGCATCCATTTTTAACAAACAATGGGAATGCATTATATTTCTGCTCTGATATGCCAGGTGGTATTGGAGGATATGACATATATGTTTCATATCAAAAAAATGGAGCATGGAGCATTCCTCAAAATTTAGGAGCACATATTAATACTATTGGAGACGAGATGTATCCATTCATCCTGAATGATACAGTACTTTACTTTTCAAGTAACGGCAGAGAAGGATTTGGTGGAGCAGATATCTACTTTTCAAAACTAATCGAGAATAAAACATCAGATGTAAAAAATATGGGGCCTGAATTTAATAGTGTCGCAGATGATTTTGGATTAGTCATTAATGACACTGGAGAAAAAGGCATATTTTTTTCAAACAGAGATTCAGAACCTGGAAGAGACAAAATGTATTCATTCGAAAAAATTATTCATTATGTAAGTTGTTCGGGAAAGGTAACAGACAAACTTACTAATATCCCAATACCAGGCGTTTCAGTAAAAATATATCATTCAGATACTATAGTAGCACAAAAAATAACGAATATTGAAGGTGAGTATAATTTTGAAAAATTTCATCCTAAGCTCTCATATCGAATTGTATTTGAAAAAGAAAAATATCAAGATGCTGAAAAATCACAAATTTCAATTATTGAATGTGATGCAGCATTAAATAAATTGGATGAAAAGCTAGAACCAACGATTGAAAAAGGCATGATTTTTACATTCAATGATATACTATTTGATTACGATAAAGCCAATTTGCTTAAAGAAAGTGAGGTTGTACTAGAGCGACTCGCTGATTTTTTGAAGAAAAACAATACAACAAAAGTTGAACTTAGTGCACACACGGATTGTCGCGGCAACGACAATTACAACATGAAATTATCACAACGAAGAGCTGAAAGTTGTGTAAAATTTCTTATCAGTAGTGGCGTTCAATCCGAACAACTTATTGCAAAAGGGTACGGAGAATCAAAACTGAAAAATAAATGTGATGATGGGATAAAATGTT
Source organism: Candidatus Competibacteraceae bacterium (assembly GCA_014879445.1). Classification (GTDB taxonomy): domain Bacteria; phylum Bacteroidota; class Bacteroidia; order CAIKAF01; family CAIKAF01; genus BA4. The sequence goes on along the minus strand of JACSSC010000015.1, from coordinate 24,715 downwards.
CGGAAGATGAGCATCAAATTAATCGTCGTGTTGAAATCAAGGTTTTAGAAGTAAAATAAACTGAAGATAGACATCATTTAGAAAGAAAATATATAACATTAATATATTTCTCAAACTTCAAAATATCTTGATTTGGATTCAAAAATCTAAAAGTATTTGTAAATTTATTAAATATTAGGTAACATGATATATAACGCAATAATAGTAGATGATGAACTTTTTGCTCAGAAAAATCTTGAAATGATTTTATCTCGACACTTTGAAGACATTCATATAGTGGGCAAGGCATCCTGTATAAAAGATGCAAAAGCATTAATTGATGCATTAAAACCTCAGATTGTATTTTTAGATATTCACTTAAATAAAGAGATTGGACTTGATTTACTCGAACTAATTGACACTAGTCAAACTCAGGTTATCGTGGTAACAGCATATGATAACTATGCAATGAAAGCATTGCAGCTTAGTGCTATTGATTATGTAATGAAACCTATTGATAAATCAGATTTAGAAAGAGCCATAAACAAAGCAATCGAAAACTTAAAATCCATTCAAAATAATGAAATAATTGACAACGCCCAATTATCGGTATTTAAAGAAGCCATATCAGCTCCTGAGAAAATAAAGAAGCTAGCGGTAAGAATGCAGGGAAAAATCATCATCATTGAGCTTGACAAGATCATATATTTTGAAGGCGATAGTAATTACACTAAAATTATCCTTTCCAATAAAGATGTATTAATGTCTGCAAAAACATTAGGAGAATATGATCGGCTCCTGCAAGGAACTCATTTTGTTCGAACCCACAAATCATATTTGGCCAATCTAAATTATATAAAAGAAATTAATCTTCAGGATGGCGGATATTTGACACTAAGCAATGGCGATGCCATAAATGTTTCCAGAAGATCCATGAGCAACCTAATCGAGAAGTTAAATGAATTTACATTCTTTACAGATAAGAATCATTAAATGGATTATTATTTGGGTATGTATTACAAACCCGATATACTCCTTTGCCTATTTTATCAAAAAAATAAATTTCGAATCCGGACTTTCAAATAACTCAACTTATACAGCTGTAAAAGACGGTTGGGGTAATATTTTTATCGGAACAGATTATGGCCTGAATATCTTTCAAGGACAAAACGGAATAAGATACATTTTAAAAAATCAAGGTCTTGGGTCAAATTTTATTGTTGAGTTATGCAAACTGCCTAACAAAAACATCATTATAGTTTCTGCATACGGACAAGGTCTATTTTTATACAACAACAATCATATCGAACCATTAACCCTCATTCATAATGGTCTAACCATTAAAAATATAAATTCGATATACGCGGAATCAGACAATCAATTATGGTTGTTTGATAGTTACAGGGGATACTTTCATATTGATATTGAAAAAAACATTAACAAGATAGAATTAATAATTCCGGAATGGCATGATGAAAATTATCAACTGGTAAAAAAAAGGATTTTCTTCACATTAGGCAATCAAAGAGGAATGATCAACGAACAGGGTATATGGTGGTATGAGAATAACAAACTAATTCCCGACCCAACATATAAAGGAATCATAAAAAGCTATTCATACGATGAGAAAAATAATTTATTGCATTACATTGAGAATGACAAACTCTACACAATTGACAGCACAAGAAAAATCATTTCATCAATTCATAATAATTATTTCAGAAACACCTCACATTTTGTCAAATCAGATAATGGGTGGATATTATCTCAGTATGATAACAGCATCATTCACCTTACGGAAGGAAATATTGAAAACCTAGTAACACCTAATCAAGGAATATTCATTAACGCATTGTACAAAGACGAAAACTTAATCTATCTACCAACCTCAAATGACGGGCTTTACTTGCTCTATCCGGGTATAAGAGATATTAGTTCTGATGTGATAAAAAAAACAATGTCAAGCAATATGCGGTTCACATCAAGCAACTATGATAAAAAATTATGGCTTACAGGATATGATTTTAAAAACAAACTTGTATTCTATGAAAATAACAGAATCAATCATATTGAAATCCAATTAAACTTAGCAGCTCAAACATTGCCTGTATTGGATGTTAAGGAAAATGATTCATTACTTTATATTTTTATCGGGAGCAATTTGTATATCTATAATAAATCAAATCGTTCTACAATTACATTCCAAGGTATAAATCGTTCAAAAAGGACATTTGTTGACGAGAACAATAATATCTCATTTTTTGGTTGTGACGGACAATATATAGTACATGAAGACACCATTTCACGCATTAGTATTGACAGCTTAGATTGCCAGAAAAAATACTATGATGTAGTACAATTCTCAAATTATATTTTTGCTATTGCAAATGATGGTTTTTATGTATATACATCAAAAGAAAAGAAAAGAAAAATTGACGGTGATATCCCTAATGACTTATATGTGCATGACGAAAAATTATGGATTGTATATGATAATTATGTAACCGCTTATAATAAGTTCGGAACCCAAACAGGGGTTTACAATAATCAAATGTCTCATATAAATAAACGAATTTATTGGGATGATAAAAGCTATAAACTGATTACCAACAGAGGATTCTCAATTATACATACGGATATGAATATCATATCTGAATATTCCTTTGAAGAATGGGATATTGGCGAAGTTTATGATATTGAATTCAGAGAAACCTACTTTATAATTTCAACCACAAAGGGAGTTTACAGCGTTGATATCAATTTAATAATAAACAAGCCCATTTTCGAAAACCAGATATTAACTTTCGAATTTGGAAATGATTCTATCGTAATATTAAACAATCAGATATCTCTAAAAGGCACATATTCACACTCAGCAATCACAATATTCAAACCTGGCAGCTATGACTTCACAACCGGCAAATACATCATAAAAAGAAGTCGAAAGGACTCGATTGATTATATCCCCGTTAATCAAGGAAAGATTAATCTTGGTAAATTGATACCAGGTGAAATTAACTTTGAAATATATTATTACGATATCACAAACAACAAGTTTATCGTAACTAAATCATTTACTATATATATATCCCCATCATTCACTCAGACCATATGGTTTAAACTCATCATTATATTAACTATTCTGCTTATTATACTATTAATAGGTTTGATAATACGAACAGCACAGCACGAGAAAATAAGAAAAAAATCGCTTATAGAACATAAGGTATTTGTATTAGAGCAAGAATCATTAAAATCGTTAATGAATCCTCATTTTGTATTCAATGCATTAAACACAATTCAATATTTTGTAAACAATGAAGAAGCCGATAATGCCAGCATGTATCTTTCAAAATTAGGCAAACTACTTAGAATGTATCTCGATGCCAATTTTAGTCGTCGCATTGCCCTTTCGGATGAAATTGAACTTATTCGATTATATGTGGATTTGGAGATGCTAAGATTTTCGGGTAATCTAACCTATACTGTTGATATTTCGGGGGTTCAATGTCTGGAAGATATTAATATACCGCCATTTTTTATACAACCAATAATCGAAAATGCTATTCATCATGGCATAATGCAAACAGGTGCTGGTAAAATCATCTTAAAAATAAGCGAAACAAACAATCTTCATGATATCTCAATAGAAGTATTCAATACCGGTAGTTCGTATAACCCAGCATATAAAAATACAGAAGATAAAAACAGCATAAAACGAAAATCTCTTTCTTCACAAATTATAAAAAAGCGACTACACTTTTTATCACTTATTTACAAACGTCATTTTGATTATTCAATATCAGCCACTAACAACTTTAATCATTTAAGCGGCACATTGGTTTCAATAACCCTTCCTAACATTCCGTTCGATAATTAAATTCACACACTTATCATTGAATTGTCCAACTTCAATCAATTTGCCTAACACCCCTGATATAAAGCTTGTAATTTTGAAACAAAAAAATGAGAGCAGAGCGGACAATTAGCATACACATGAATTTGTTTCAGCTATCATATCCAATTAAAGAAATAACTTATTACGAAGTTTTTGATAAAAAAGGAAAAATGATACAACGAACATATATATATAATGGATATTTCAATGAAGAATGCATATCCTTTCCCGTTGAATACTCAACAAGCTATACCGTTAACTTTTTTGTCAATCAATATAGTGCATACGAACGATTCAATGTTACATTTTCAAAAGAAGGCAACATCAGCTTGGAATCAATGAAAAAAAAATCTTTAGTGCCTAGTTAATCAACTTATTTTTGATTTTTTTATACGGCATGCCACTACTTTGTATTCGGGACAAAGCGCTTGGGTATCGCATTCGTTTGATGTAATATTATTAAGCATAATTTCAGGGAAGTGAAAAGTAGAACTAAGCACACCGGGCTTCACATCAGTCGAAATGCGGGCTCTGATATCAACCTTTCCACGAGCAGAAATAACGCAAACCATATCGCCATTTTGAATGTTATTATTTATTGCGTCATCCGGATGAATCAGCAATAAATCTTCGGGCAGTATTTCTTTATTGGCTGTTCTTCGAGTCATCGCGCCACTATTATAATGTTCAAGCTCTCTATTGGTTGTAATAATATACGGATACTCTTCAGCATATTCAATCAACTCATTTGACTCCTGAAATGATGCATGAACAAATTTTCCTCTTCCACGTTTGAAGGATTCGGCATGAAGCATTTCAGTATCCGAGCCATCTTTCAAAACAGGCCATTGCTTTCCATTTATTCCAAGCGAATTCCAAGTTACGCCTGCAAAGAAAGGAACAATTTGAGCTATTTCTTGATCAAGAATTTTTTCATTATCAAATATTGGTTGAGGATAACCGAGTTGATTCATCATTTCCGTTATTATTTGTCCGTCGGGCTTTGTGCCTCGAATGGGATCAATAACTTTCTGTACGCGCTGAATTCTTCGTTCACCATTGGTAAATGTTCCAGATTTTTCAAAGAATGACGCCCCGGGTAATATTACATGAGCCAGCTTTGCTGTTTCGGTGATAAATAACTCTTGAACAACTAACAAATCAAGTTTAGACAATGCCTCTTTAACCAATTGTGTATTGGGATCGGTTTGTGCAACATCTTCTCCCATGATCCACATGGCTTTCAGCTTACCATCAAGCGTTGCTTGATACATTTGTGGAATCTTCAGCCCAATGTTTTGTGGCAACTCACACCCATAAAAGGACTCATAGAGTTTAATAATATCGGGGTCTGTAATGTCCAAATAACCTGCACCCTGATGTGGTTGACAACCCATATCAGCAGCTCCCTGTACATTATTCTGACCACGAAGGGGATTTACACCAGCTCCACGCTTTCCAATATTTCCGGTAAGCATAGCCAAATCGGCAATCAGCATAACAGTATATGACCCTTGAGTATGTTCGGTAACACCTAATCCATGAAAAGACATAGCTGCATCCGATTGTGCATAAACCAATGCAGCTTCTCGAACCAGATTTTTATTAACGCCTGTAATCTTTTCCAGTTCATCAATATTTTGGCTTAAAACATGGGTTCTGAAATCTTCAAAACCTTCTGTTCGCATGGAGATAAAATTATGGTCTTCTGCCTTTTCATGAAGAATAAAATAGAGCATCATATTGAGCAAGGCAACATTGGTTCCGGGTCGAAGTTGCAGGTGATAATGAGCATATTTAGCAAGTTCGGTACGTCGAGGGTCGATCACAATAAGCTTTTTACCCTTCATGGCCTGCTGTTTAATTTTTGCTCCGGTAACGGGATGCGCATCTGTGGGATTGGCACCAATTACCATGATACAAGAAGTAAATGCAAGATCACGAATAGAATTAGTAGCCGCTCCTGTTCCAAAAGTTTGTTGCATACCCAATGCAGTAGGAGAATGACAAACCCGTGCACAACTATCAATATTATTCGTCCCAATAACTACACGCATCAATTTTTGCATGAGATAATTCTCTTCATTCGTACATCGTGCAGATGATATACCGGCTATTGCATCAGATCCGACTTGAGATATTATACCTTTTAGCTTTGATGCAATGTATTGATATGCTTCATCCCAAGATACAGGTTCAAACTTTCCATTCTTCTTCATCAATGGCGATGTAATTCGGTCGGGATGGTTATAAAATGAAAAAGCATATCTTCCTTTTAAACAGGTATGACCATTATTTACTTCAGCATCATATGGCGCAGTAATTGATTTAATTTTCCCATTCTGCATGGCAACATTAAGATTGCATCCGACCCCACAGTAAGTACAAATGGTTCGTGTAACAGTAGCCCCTTTTGTAAATTTTGACTGAAACACATCAGAGATGGCAGAGGTAGGGCAGGCCTGCACACAAGCGCCACAACTCACACATGCTGAATCAGAAAAATTAGAATTCATTCCTTTAGTAATATGAGCATCAAAACCTCTTCCGGCCATGCTTAATACAAATTGCCCCTGCACTTCATCGCATGCACGAACACAACGCGAACAATTGATACATTTCGACAAGTCGGATCTCATATATGGATGCGAAGTGTCTTTTTCTACATGCAAATGGTTTTTCCCTTCTTCATATCTGATTTCACGAATACCGGTTAGCGCTGCCACCTCCTGCAATTCACAATTATGATTTGCTTCACATGTAAGACAATCTTTAGGGTGATCAGTCAATACCAATTCAATAATATTTTTTCTCAGTCGTTGAATCCGATCCGTATGAGGAAAAATAAACATGCCCGGCATAACTGGGGTATGACAGGATGCGACTGATTTCATTGCCCCATTTTCGGATAAAGCAACATCCACGGTACAAACTCTGCAAGCACCATATACTTCGAGATTAGGAGCATCGCAAAGCGTAGGTACATAAGAATCGCCACATTGTCGGCGCAAAAATTGCAATATCGTTTCACCTTGATTGAGCTGAAATGGTTTGTTATCTATATAAGCTATCTGATTCATGACATGATAATTATTGAGTGAAATGAGCAGATAATTCAGTATTAAAATATTGAAGTATATTTTTTACCGGCAATGGAAGCCCACCGCCAAGTGCACAGAGTGAACCCAATTCCATTGTTTCAACTAAATCGTCAAACAAATTACGATCCATGAGTTTTTGATTATCAACTGCTCGTTTAATCATTTCATAACCACGCAAAGAACCGAGCCGACAAGGGAAACATTTTCCACAGCTTTCATGAGCAGTAAACTTAAACAAATGCTCAAGGTATTTAATCATAGAAAAATTTTCGGGAATACAAACTATAGATGCATGACCTAGCAGAAATCCATGAGAAGCAAATGATTCAAAATCCACATTCAGTTCTGGAACCTTATGAATAGGCACTATTCCGCCCAAAGGGCCGCCGATTTGCATTGCTTTGATTTGGGTTTTAAAACCGGCCCCCATCACATCTATAACATAAGATAAAGGAGTACCCATATCCACTTCATAAATACCTGGCTTATTAAAGTGACTATCTAAAGAGATGAGCTTTGTACCTGAACTTTTTGATATGCCAATTGCAGCAAATGACTTACCTGTATTTTGTATAATCCAAGGAAGCGACGCAAGTGTTTCCACATTATTAACAACCGTTGGTTTGTTAAATAACCCATTCTGAACAGGATAAGGCGGTCGAACTCTTACCTCAGGTCGTTGCCCTTCAATAGAATTAAGCAATGCAGTTTCCTCACCACAAATATAGGCACCGCGAGCTTGAATAATCGAAAAACGAAATGAAAAATCGTGAGAAGCCATTTCAGATTGTATAGCTTGCATCAATTCATTGGCAAGCTGGCGAATAATTTGAATAGATTCGGGATACTCTGCTCGGATATATAATACGCCATCATGAGCACCAATAATATATCCGGCAATCATCATGCCCATTAATACAGAAAAGGGTTGTTTTTCGAGCAAATATCTGTCGCTATATGCACCAGGGTCACCCTCATCGGCATTGCAAACAATATATTTTGATTCGCTGATTTCATTTTTGCATGATTCCAATTTAATACCTATCGGGAAACCTGCACCTCCCCTACCCCTCAATCCGGAAGATACAATTTCATGTAATAGAATATCGGGCGAAACATTAATACATTCTTTCCATTGCCTAATACAATCATCAATTGTCAATGCCGTACCAGTAAGCAATTGAGTTCCGAAATTCTCAACATGATAATGATCCTGTTGGTGAGCATTATTTCCAGAATAATTTTTCCCATCTCTGTGAAATGCCGAGCCCTCATGACATCTACCCAAACAACTCATCTCACCTATTTGATTTTCTAAAAAATGTTCTTTCAAATGTTGTCTAACTTTATCTTGAGTACCTGCAGTCATACATGCCGATCCATTACATACATATGCCTTGATTCCCGTATTTTCTTTTTTCAGAAAATCGTAGAACGAAACAGTTGCATAAATATTTGCCTCACCAATTAAGAACTCTTCAGATAATGCTCGCATATCATCCTGCGAAGGAGTACCCGACGTATCAGCTAGTTTGCCAATACGCTCAAAAAGATTATTTTCTAATCCTTTTCTTCCCGAAAGTGCACTTAGATTTTTTGACATAAGTAATCATTTTATGACAGAATGCGATTTATTTTGAATGAACTGATGATGGGTATATACGGTAAAACAATTATCTCTGCAAAAACCCATCAATGTAATACCTAACTTCTCAGCCACATCCACAGCCAAAGAAGATGGTGCTGAAACAGCAGCCAAGAAAGGAATTCCGGCTGCATGGCATTTACTCACAATTTCAAATGACACACGCCCACTAACAATGAGGCATCGGGCCTTATGTAAAGATTTATTATACAATAGTTCGCCTACTACTTTATCAACAGCATTATGTCGTCCAATATCCTCCTGGATGCTAAGCAGATCTGCATTAATTGAAAATGCGGCCGCAGCATGAGAGCCACCGGTTTGCTGAAAAGTTTCCTGTCGTTCATTCATTATCCTAAACATGTCATCAATGGCATTAGGAAGCAAAAAATCATTATGTTGAAATGGCTCCTTACCTTCAGTTAATGAATCAATCTGTGTTTTTCCGCATATCCCACATGACGACACAGATAGCATAGACCGTTGCTGAATGGTGATTGTAATTTCACTTTCATGAGTGTGCACTTGAATCGAAATAGGGATGCCATTGTTCTTAAATGCGACAGGAATAATTTCAGGCATGGGATCATTCATAGAATAAACGCCCTCTGTAAAAAGCAGGCCAGCTACTAGCTCTTTATCATTGCCTGGCGTACGCATAGTAACAGTAAATGGTTGTTGGTTTAATGCGATGCTGAGCATTTCTTCAGCTACTAATACATCTTTTACCTCCAACTTTTGTCCGGCATGATATTTAATTCCATTATATCTTACTGTTTCCATTATTTATCAAGTATGGCCTTCACAATATTATCAACAGACAGTACGCCATAATTCAGTATAATTTTTTTTCCATTTTGTAAAAAAATAATCATCCTCTTAGCAAAGAAAGTTTTACTGGTTTCAACCCTGTCAATCTTACTTTTATCCAAACAAAGAAATTTTGATTCTGTTCTCTTTCCGTAATATAAATCCCAAAATCCATCGTAAGTAAGTTCAAACATAGGTTTAAGAAGTATCCGTTGTGTAGTAACAATCAGTTCAACTGCCATGGAATCAAATTCTTCCGGCTCCCATTTTATGGTAGTTTTCAGTACGACACTCTCATTATCTAGAAGCTCAACTGCACACATATTATTAAGACAAACCGCTTATATTTCCGTTTTCATCTATATCCATAGCTTCAGAGGCAGGAACAGCAGGTAATCCGGGCATACGCATCATATCGCCAAGAATAGGAATCACAAAACCGGCTCCAGCAGCAAATTCAAAATCACGAACCGTGATATGAAAATCCGTTGGTCGGCCAATCTTTGTTTCATTATCACTAAATGATTTTTGGGTTTTAGCCATACAAACAGGCATTTTATCATAACCCAAATTTTTAATCGTATTGAGTTTACTTCGTGCAGATGAAGCGTATTCTACATGCGATGCACCATAAATACGTGTAGCAATCGTATGAATTTTTTCCTCAATCCCCAAATTCCAATCATAAAGTGGCGTAAAATGATTACTACCGGTTTTAATATTATCAACAACCGCTTTGGCTAAATCTGTTGTACCATCGCCACCATGTGCCCAACAATGACTCGCTATAGCTTTTACGCCCATACTTTCACACTGCATGATGACGTACTTAAGTTCATCATCAGAGTCGGTAATAAAATGATTAATAGCAACGACAGGAGTAATACCAAACTGTTTACAGTTTTCAATATGTTTTTCGAGATTAGCAAAACCCTTTTTCACACGCTCAATTGATGGTGTGTTATACTCATCTTTTTTAGCACCACCATGATGGCGCAGCGCTCTTATAGTAGCAACCAGCACAATGGCATCGGGCTTAATATTGCCATAGCGACATTTTATATTCATAAACTTTTCAGCGCCCAGATCGGCACCAAATCCGGCTTCTGTAACAACATAATCGGCAAGTGAGAGTCCCATCTGGGTAGCCAAAATTGTATTTGTGCCCTGAGCAATATTTGCAAATGGGCCACCATGCAAAATAGCTGGATTTCCTTCAAGGGTTTGTACCAAGTTGGGTTTAATGGCATCTTTTAGCAAAATAGCCATAGCGCCTTCTGCCTTTAAATCGCGAGCAAAAATCGGTTTTTTATCAAAGGTAAATCCTACAAAAATATTCCCTAGCTTGTTCTTCAAATCTGTGAAACTTGTGGCCATACACAATATAGCCATTACTTCAGAGGCAGGAGTAATGTTAAATCCGTCTTCTCGAGGAATACCGTTGGCAGTGCCTCCCAATCCAATAACAATCTGACGCAAAGCGCGATCATTCATATCCATCACACGCTTCCAAACAATGGTACGAGGATCAATTGAGAGATTATGTGTCTTACTCTGTAAATTATTATCAATTAATGCAGAAAGCAAATTATTTGCTTTCTCAATAGCACTAAAATCACCAGTAAAATGCAAATTGATATCTTCCATAGGGATAACCTGTGAATATCCTCCTCCTGCCGCTCCTCCTTTAATTCCAAACACGGGGCCAAGCGAAGGTTCTCGAAGCACCACGATAGCTTTTTTCCCTATTTTATTCAAGCCCTCATTCAACCCGATAGATGTGGTTGTTTTACCTTCACCGGCAGGTGTAGGGCTGATAGCTGTTACCAAAATGAGTTTTGACTTGTTTATTTTATCCTTATCAATGAGTGTTAATGGCAGTTTTGCTTTATATTTTCCATAATGTTCAAGCAATTCCGTGTCTATACCTAATTTGGTTGCAATATCATTGATGTGTCGTATGGATGCTGATTGTGCAATTTCCAAATCGGATGGAACCGTTTTTTTTTGTTCAGCTACTTGTTTCATAGTTTTCTTATTTGCATTTACAAACTATAAATGTAGTAATTTATCAATATCCAAATCTATGGACGAATAATCGTTAACGTATAAGTATTTTGTAATATGGATCCTTAATAAGAAAGAGAATACATATTACCGATTTATAAAGTATGAGAGGCCATATGATTCAGGAGAAATCAACTCAATTTTCTAACAATAGTAAACCTGGCAATAAGCGACAAATTCAATGCACTAAGAAATGCAAAAATCATCATCCCTGATAACGTAAACAAAGACCTTGCACGTGGGCTATTAAAAAAATTAGTAGCACGGGTAAAATTTTCGAGCTCTTCACCTGTAAAAACCTTCTCGGCCTCCTGCATCTTGGCTATGCGAATAATTTCAAGAAAATCAGTGTCAATCCAAGCATAGTATGCAAAAACAAAAATGGAAGAAAATACTGCAGCTATCAGACCTACTCTGGCTCCATGTTTGAATGCCTCAATTACAGAGAATTGTTGGGTACGAGCATATTTAATGATCACCCAGGCAATCGCAGCAAAAGTAAATACCATAAGAGGAGCTGCGGGAAACTCAGCTAATATATGATGTTGTTGATTAGAAAAAAACAAAATCAATTTCCATAAAAAAAACAACAAAGCAGCCCCGAATCCAGGTAAAAGTGATTTCATAATCAGCCGTTCATCGAGAGAAGAAACTCATCGTTATTTTGTGTGAACTTGATACGATCCATCAAGAAGTCCATGGCCTCAACCGTATTCATATCACCGAGATGATTTCTTAGAATATGCATTCTATTGATCGTTTCTTTACTAACCAGCAAGTCATCACGGCGTGTACTGGATGCATTAATATCAATAGCAGGGAATATGCGCTTATTAGCAAGTTTGCGATCGAGTTGCAATTCCATGTTACCTGTTCCTTTAAATTCTTCGAAGATAACCTCATCCATCTTCGAGCCCGTGTCGGTAAGCGCTGTAGCTAATATAGTAAGCGAGCCACCATCTTCAATTTTACGAGCTGCACCAAAAAACTTCTTAGGTTTTTGTAATGCGTTGGAATCAACACCGCCGGTGAGTACCTTTCCTGAGCCAGGAGCCACGGTGTTATAGGCACGTGCTAAACGGGTGATTGAGTCAAGAAGAATAACAACATCATGACCGCACTCTGTTAATCTTTTGGCCTTTTCGAGTACCAAGTTAGCTATCTTCACATGCCTGTCGGCGGGTTCATCAAAAGTAGATGCTATCACTTCGGCCTTTACGCTTCGGGCCATATCAGTAACTTCTTCAGGGCGTTCATCTATCAGCAAAATGATTAAATATACCTCAGGGTTATTAGCTGCAATGGCATTGGCTACTTCTTTCAGCAAAACCGTTTTACCTGTTTTGGGCTGCGCTACTATCAAACCACGTTGCCCTTTACCAATGGGCGTAAATAGGTCCATGATGCGCAAAGACAAAGATTGCTTGGGTGCTTTACCCACTAAATCAATCTTTTCATAAGGAAATAATGGAGTCAGAAAGTCAAATGGTACACGATCGCGAATCTCCTCAGGAGTAAGTCCATTGATTTCTTTCACTTTAATCAGCAGAAAATATTTTTCTCCTTCTTTTGGCGGGCGAATCGTACCAATTACAGAATCTCCTGTTTTCAGCCCAAACAACTTGATTTGTGATTGTGAAACATAAATATCATCAGGTGAGCTGAGGTAGTTATAATCAGAACTGCGCAAAAAACCATATCCGTCAGGCATGATTTCGAGTACCCCTTCACTTTCAATTAATCCTTCAAAACTGTAGAAATCATGAAACTTGCGATAATTGCCTCCTGTAGTATGCTGAACAGGTGGCTGTGAGGGTTGTGATTCTTCAGCAGCAATTTGAGAAGTAGCCGACTCATCCGAACTATTCACCATTTCTTCAACCGGTGTTTCTTCGATAATGGCCGGCTCATCAGCTCCCTCATTTTGGATAATCTCAGTATCAATAATGTGAGGTCGTGCAGGTTCGTTTGAGCGTGGAACAGGGGCATCCACACGAACACGCTTTCGCTTATGCTTAAAATCTTTTGAGTCATTTCTTTCACCTGTTTGTTTGTTCTCATCTGAATGAGAAACTTCAACAAACAAATCAGGTTGAGAAATAGGTGCAACAGAATCAACAGATGACGTAGAATCATGTTGAGATTTATCCTCCATTTTTTCTTCGGCAGGTTGGCCCACAATGGCTTGCACCAACTCTTCCTTTTTCATGGTTTGAAATTTAGATATGCGAAGTGCTTTAGCTATTTCTTTCAATTCGGGCAATAGCTTTTCCCTAAGTGCATTAATATCGTACATGGAATGTAAATTACATTAATAAATTGTTCAGCGATTATAATTGTGATGAGTTGATACAGAAAGGTATCTTTTTGAAGAACCAAATTCGAGGCAATGATACGAATAATTTATCTGAAACATCAAAATCTTTTTTAAAAAAAATGACTGAAGCATGATAAATATGCATTTTTGGAAGGAAAATACTATCATTGTATTCTAAATCCAGCGCCATGTTACAGCGTATTCAATCAATATATTTTTTAATGGCCATCATATCTGTATTGTTAATGGCCTTTTTGCCCATTTTTTCTATCGAACTTCCAGGTTTGCAACATCGAGTATTTGCCTTCACTCAGCAAATAGATAAAGTAGATATGCCTTCTGAAATTCTTATGGCGCCGTTGCTAATCCTCATACCTGTTGGCTTGTCTATTCTATTCACAACTTTTGTTACATTCTCGTTTAAACATCGAAAAAAACAAGCAAAACTTTGTTTGGGATTAATGATTTTTCAATTGCTCATAATTGTTCTATCAATCACCTGGCTACTTTCAACCTATCCTACCATCAGCATAAGTCAGATGACAACCCAAGCCCATCCACTCAGTTTAATTTTCCCGATTGTATCTATTGTTTGGATTTTTATGGCTAGAAAAGCCATTCTAAAAGATGAAGAATTGGTTCGCTCTGTTGACCGCATCAGATAAGCATTACTCAAAATAAAAAATGGCCGATGTGCAGAAACCAAAATTTTTCAGTTTAGAAGACCTAACCCGGTCTCTGAAATCGGTCATTTCAAAAAACTACACCTCCGAATACTGGATAAAAGCCGAACTGCATAAGCTAAATCATTTTCCCAAGAGCGGTCATTGCTACCCTGAATTAGTTGAAAAAAAGAACCATAAGATTGTTGCCCGTATAGATGGAATAATATGGCAAGATGATTATATCCGCATGAATCAACTTTTTGAAAAAGCAACAGGACACATACTGAGTGATGGTATTACCATTCTTTTTAGAGCTACGGTTGAATTTCATCCCATCAACGGGCTAAAGCTTAATATAAGAGAAATTGACACAGATTATACATTAGGAGAACTGACTCGACAGAAAAACGAATGTATTCAGCGACTAAAAGATGAAGGCATATATAACAACAACCAGCATCTTAAATTTCCGGTATTGCCAAAGCGCATTGCCATTATTTCGGTTGAAACCAGCAAAGGATACCGCGATCTGATGGATGTTCTCAATCTGAATGAGTACAAATACTCATTCTTCACGATGCTTTTCCCTGCACTTCTTCAGGGCGATGCTGCTATCGGGTCTATCTTATCCCAACTTCAAAACATTGAGAGAAGAAAAGCAGAGTTTGACCTTGTACTTATGATTCGTGGTGGCGGAGGTGATGTTGGGCTTTCGTGTTTTGACGATTACAAGCTGGCATCACGTATTGCCACCTTCCCATTACCCATTTTGGCAGGAATCGGACATGCTACCAATCAAACTGTCAGCGAATTAGTTGCTAATCGCAATTTCATTACACCAACAGAAACCGGATATTTCTTAATACAAACATTTCGCAATCTGGAAGAAAAATTGATTAACATTTCTCAAAACCTTTTTCAGTACGCAACCCACATGACAGAGCATAATCATTTCGATTTAACACGATTAGCAAATCGCTTTCAGGTTTCATGTATCGGTGCTGTTCATCAACATCAAACCATACTGAACAAAATTGCATCCTTTATCCGACAACAATGCACACATCAACTTATCACGCATAATATTTTACTATCAGACACTTTACCCAAACGCCTCTTTTTGGCAAAAAACACAATGATGACAACTTCTCTGAAGCAAATAGAAATGCTTGATGAAAAGCTGCATTTACTTTCGCCTGAGCAAACGCTCAAACGCGGATACAGTATTACCCGAATCAACGGCAGTGCTTTGATGCATGCAAAAGATGCTCAAGCTAATGAGATTATTACTACCCAGCTTTTTGCAGGTTCATTAACAAGTATTATCACAAAATCAAACATAGATGAATTCGACAAATGAAACATACTCACGTTCGCTACAAGAACTAGAAGAAATTGTAAGCCAACTCGAAAAGGGCAATATCAGTGTGGACGAACTCGCCGAAAAAACAAAAAGGGCCTCCGAGCTGATTGCATTTTGCCGTAACAAACTCAGGCAAACACAACACGAAGTAGAGCAAACATTAAAAGATATGGAATAAAACAAATTTGACTTACTCCATTTTTAATGCATCCACGACACCGGCGTATATTTCGGCAAAAATGACTGGATGCGATACGTAAAATGCATAGCTTTTACGAAAAACGACAGTATCCGTTTGATGATCTTTGGTAATGGCCAACAACAAACTATCGGGATGCTGGCTTAATGAAGTGGGAAGTATTCCGTTCATTTTAGCACCTTTGGCCAAATGGATATCCACCAAAATAGCTTTCATCTGTTCGGGTTGCAAAAGATTGGGAGGAATACTTTGTTTCGATTTATTCGAATCACAAGCCGACAATATTAATATGCAGCATGCAACCCATATCAAAATCAATCGAAACATCAGTATAAAGTGATTTTATCTGTACCGGCCATAACGCCGTCAATATATATCTCAACCTGATAAACACCTTTGGTAAATGCATCCTGATCCCAAGTAATACTCTTAGATAATTTAGAGCCATCATAATTAATGGATACGCTTCGCGAATAAGGCAATTCGGTTCCACTTTCAGATGTGAATTTTCTAACACCCTGACTCACGTCACCTAATACATAACCATCAGGACTGATGAGTCGAAGATAAACCGTTTTGTTGCCGGTTGAGGCAAGCGAATTGGCATCAACAACAATATGAACAGTAATTCGTTCGGTCTTGGCTGCCTTATCGGTTTCTTTTTCTTTGCCAGAAGATTTAACATTGTATGATTTAGTAGATATATTACTAAGTTTTAATTTCGAAGCCACATCCACTTTCCCCTTCAAATCTTTGTTCACCTCTTTGGTTTGGTTAAGCGCAACCGACAATTCGGTATTTTCATATTTAAGCTGCTTATTCTCCGTTGTGAGTTTTTCAATTTCCTGGAGGTACATATCCGCGGTTTTTCGCAATTCAGCATATCGCTGCTGCAAAACCTGATAATCCTGTTTGGTTTCGATAAGACGCGAAATCTGTTTGCGTTGATCTTCAAGTTTGGCATATGCCTCCGACAATAAAGAATCCAATTCGGCCGAACGCCCTTTATATTGCTCTAAATCTTCAATGGCTTTAGAAAACTCCATTTCCAACTCCTGCTTGCGTATGGTAATAGAATCAACTTGCTCGGTTACATATTCTTTCAAAATCAAAATCTGTTTATTTTGAAAAAACTGAAACACGTTGCCTCCCACCGATGCCAACAACAACAATGAAAGAATGGTTATCAGGATGTTTTTGGATCTGTTTTCTTTCTGCATGAATCATCAATTTTACCTCAAAAATACAATTAATAGATAGAATTCGGATATTTGGGCTGTTAAACACATAACAAACGTAGATACTACAAAATTATTGAAGAATGAACCGCAGAGAACTCCTCAAACAAATGGCCATAGGTGCTGCCGGGCTCAGCATTTCGCCTCAACTGATGGCGACCAATAGCAGATTCAGCTTCAGAGATTTCTCCAAAACCGATTTTGGAGCTGACTTTAAATGGGGTGTCGCAACTGCTGCTTATCAAATAGAAGGCGCATGGAATACTGACGGAAAAGGCGAATCTGTTTGGGACCGGTTCACTCACAAAAAAGGTAAAATTCATAACAATGAAAATGGGGATATCGCCTGTGATTTTTATCATCGTTACAATGACGATATAGATTTATTAAAACAAATCAATCTGAATGTTTTTCGATTCTCTATCAGTTGGAGTCGAATTATACCTCAGGGTAGAGGATCGGTTAATCAAAAAGGTATTGACTTTTATCATCGCGTGATAGATGCTTGTCTTGAAAGAGGTATAGAGCCATGGATAACACTCTATCACTGGGATTTGCCACAAGCATTGGAAGATAAAGGCGGATGGGCTAATCGTGATATCATTGCACACTTCTCCGAGTATGTATATATCGTTGCTAAAGAATATGGGACTAAAGTAAAACATTGGATGGTGTTCAACGAACCCATGGCATTTACCGGACTTGGATATCTGGCAGGGCTTCATGCACCCGGAAAAAAGAATATCGGCCTTTTCAAAAAAGCAGTTCATCATACTGTTGTCTGTCAGGCAGAAGGAGGCCGAATTTTACGCGAAATAGTGCCCGATGGAGAGATTGGTACTACATTTTCTTTAAGTGCAATACATCCCAAAACGCAACAAAAGAAACATGTGGAAGCAGCCCGTCGCATGGATGCCATGTTTAACCGACTGTTTATTGAGCCATGCCTTGGCTTGGGCTATCCTTCAGATGCCTTTCCGTACCTGCGTACACTCGACAAAATCATGCTACCAGGCGATGAAGAAAAAATGAAATTCGATTTCGACTTTCATGGCGTACAAAACTATTTTCGCATTGTGTCGCAATTCAGTTTATTCCCCCCCATGATGTGGGCCAATCAGGTAAAGCCAAAAAAATTAGTCAACGACAAATCCGAACTCACCGACATGGGATGGGAGGTTTATCCTGAAGGAATATATGAGGTTATAGCCAAAGTAGCTGCATACAAAGGCGTGAAAAAAATCATCGTAACCGAAAATGGCGCAGCATTTCCTGATGTTGTTATAGATGGTCAGGTACACGACCATCAAAGAATAGATTTTTTCAACAAATATTTGAATCAAGTTCTAAGAGCAAAAAAAGAAGGCATGCCTGTTGAAGGATATTTTGTTTGGAGCTTGATGGATAATTTTGAATGGGCTGAAGGATTCAAGCCACGATTTGGGCTTATCCATGTAGATTATAACACACAAAAACGCACCATCAAAGATTCGGGATATTGGTTCAGGGATTTATAATTGTCTGTTTGCATAATTCATGATTACTGATAAATAACTTCAATTACATCTTACAACTACCATTTGAAGCGTCTATAGAAAATTTAAACAATATTTCTTAAATAAAAATTAATCCATTGAGTCGTGTTTGAGGCCTTAATATTATTAAGCATATGCATCTTCAACAGAAGAACAATCTAAATAAAAAAAGAGAAGGTATTTCAAGATTTACTTGACGAATTTAAAAACAGCATATACCGGCACATGGTCCGAAACTTTTCTGGACGCCCTAAGTGATTCAAAATCTTTCGTAAAATCAATGATTCCTGCTTTCAAACTCTTGTATTTTGCTGTATGATAAATAATATGATCATAACTATTGGCAAATCGTTCGCCGTTTCTTTCCTCCATCTTAAGTGAAGTCAGCGCGTTGTTAACAGCATCCGTATATCCGGCATCAATCCAAGGGCTGTATGCATTATGCGTAAAACTAAGATTAAAATCGCCCAAACAAATCCAACGTCTCTTTGGCATAGTTGATATATAATCAAACAGCTTAACAATCTCATTTGCCGGCTTTTTGGCAGTTGGCACAGCATGGAAATTCAGAACCCAACAAGTATCTTTTTTGTAAAGAAATTTACCTAAAAATGGCTCACGGTCAATACTATCAGCTAATGCAGCTATCAAAACGGGAGAATCCAACAGCTTAACTTTTCGAGTATTCCAAATAAAAGCATATCTCTCCACGCCAGGGCCATCAGTAGGATTACTGATAACAAATTCCCAATTCCCTCCCATGACATCCAATAAACTATCAATTCGTGCCACAGCACGAGGGCCTTCAATACTCGCTACTACTTCTTGAATAGCAACTAGATGATAAGATTTTATTGTATTAGCAATATATTGCAAAGCATCAATTGATTTTGAACCACCTAAATTAGCTATATTCCAGGTACATACACGAAGTTGCCCCCTCGAGATGGAAGATAATAATGAGAGAAAAAGGATAAAAACCCACTTTCGGAGAGCAAAACCATTCATATAGTTCATAATATCAGCAAAAATAATAGAATATGTAACTTTGGGATCAAAATTTCTAAAATAAATCAGGCAGGGCTTGTAAATTCGAATTAGATTACATACCTTTGCCCTCCCTAAAACAGGAAATATAGAATATCATGTACGCAATAGTTGACATCGCAGGACAGCAATTCAAGGTAGAAAAGAATCAGGAATTGTACGTTCACCGCCTCGAAGGCAAAGAAGGTGGAAAAGTAGAATTTGACCGAGTGCTTCTGATTGATCAGGAAGGCAAAGTTACCGTTGGTGCGCCTAATATTGACGGTGCCAAAGTTAATGCAAGAATCCTAACCCATCTGAAAGGGGATAAAGTGCTTGTTTTCAAGAAAAAACGTCGCAAAGGATACCAAAAACTCAATGGTCATAGACAATGCCTGACTAAAATCCAGATTGAAAACATTTCTGCTAAATAATCTTTAAAACATTATATCATGGCACATAAGAAAGGTGTAGGTAGTTCGAAAAACGGTCGTGAATCTGAAAGTAAACGACTTGGTGTAAAAATATATGGTGGTCAACAAGCCATTGCCGGAAATATCCTCGTTCGTCAACGTGGCACCAAACATTATCCCGGATTAAATGTAGGTATTGGTAAAGACCATACTCTATTTGCATTAACCAATGGTTTAGTTCAATTTAAAAAAGGTAAAAACCAAAAATCATATGTTTCAGTTATTCCTGAATTGAACTAATACTTCCAACAAAATGATAAGAAGCTCCCTTGTGGAGCTTTTTTTTTTATCAAAAATTACAATGCCATTCATATACTAAAATTGACATTTTTAATGTTTACATTTGTATCTGCTGAAACAACTATGAAAAAAATTGTCACTTTTTCCGTAATTTTTTGTTTAACCTTTCATCTGCATGCCCAAATTAATCAAAAAGACAGCAAAGGGCAGAAACATGGAGAATGGAAAGAGTTTTATCAGGATACCATCGTCAAATCAAAAGGGGTATATAAAAACGGGAAGAGAGTAGGTGTATGGCATTTTTATTATGAAACAGGAGAGCGCTTCATAGAGATTGAATACTTAACTGACGGCTCAACATCCAACATGAAGATGTATGACCCCAGTGGAATGAAAACCGCCGAAGGCATATATGTAAAAAACAAAAAAGAAGGCACTTGGTACTATTATGCCACAGATACAACCAAAATCAGAGAAGAAACCTACAAAAACGGAGTGCTCGAAGGAATGATGAAAACCTATTACCGCAATGGCAAACTTTTCGAACAAATTGCATACACCAAAGGCAAGAAAGAAGGAATCTGGAAGCAATATTTTGAGAATGGGGTACTGAAAGTGGACGGAACTTATAAAAATGACAGCTTGGAAGGTAAAATCACATATTATCACCCTAACACAAAAAAAATGCTGGAAGGGTTTTATAAGCGCGGATTACGAGAAGGTACATTTACTATTTATGAAGAAAATGGTAAGGTAAAGGAAACCCTGCGTTACAATAACGGAATCATACATCCTGATGATCGAAAAAAGAAGCTAAGCGGTGA
Organism: Candidatus Competibacteraceae bacterium; assembly: GCA_014879445.1. Lineage (GTDB taxonomy): Bacteria > Bacteroidota > Bacteroidia > CAIKAF01 > CAIKAF01 > BA4. The sequence goes on along the minus strand of JACSSC010000015.1, from coordinate 3,335 downwards.
TATTAAAGAAGTATTTCCAGAAAGTATTATCTATCAAGGCGGCTACGAAGGGCTTGCTCCCAAATAAAACAAGCATCGGCAGGTTTTTGCGTATCTTTGCAACCGAAATAGTTGCCGATTGTTAGTTCATCATGCAAAAGAAAGAAAGGGTACTAGTAGCCATGAGCGGCGGAATTGACAGTTCAGTTGCTGCACTGTTGCTTCATCATCAGGGATATGAAGTTATAGGCATCACGATGAAAACTTGGGATTATGAAAGTTCGGGAGGAACACGCCGAACAACGGGTTGCTGTAGCTTAGACGACATCAATGATGCCAGAGCACTTGCTGTTGATAAAGGATTCCCACATTACATCATTGACATTAGAGAAGAGTTTGGTGATTTTATCATTCAGAATTTTGTGGATGAATACATGGCTGGTCGAACGCCCAATCCTTGTGTGCTTTGCAATACACATATTAAATGGGATGCCTTGATGCGACGTGCCGACCAGCTCGATTGCCAGTTCATTGCTACAGGTCATTATGCCCAAATTCGAAAAGAAAACAACCGATTTATCATCTCTAAAGGACTGGACACCAATAAAGATCAATCATATGTACTTTGGGGGCTTTCTCAGGAAAACATAGGTCGAACGCTCTTTCCTTGTGGCGGTTATACCAAAACGCAAATCCGCGAACTGGCTTGTCATTTTGGTTACAAAGAGCTCTCAAAAAAAGGCGAAAGCTTCGAAATTTGTTTTATCCCCGATAACGACTACCGTGGTTTTCTTAAACGAAAAGTGCAGGGTATTGAAAATTCCCTATCCGATGGACTATTTGTTGACAAGCATGGCAATGTTCTCGGGAAGCATCAGGGATACCCTTTCTATACCATTGGTCAGCGTAAAGGACTGGGTATTGCTTTAGGTTATCCTGCATTTGTTACACATATCAATCCTAAAACCAACACCGTTACACTAGGCACCGAAGACGACCTGCAATCCACCTCTATGACAGTTAATCATATCAACCTGATTAAGTATCCGGCCTTATTAAAGCCCCTCGAAGTCATGACTAAAATACGTTATCGCGATAAAGGGCATCTCAGTATCATCCATCAGGAAAACGAATGGGTACATGTTAAATTTTTTGAGTCGGTACATGCTGTTACGCCTGGCCAGTCGGCTGTTTTCTATGAAGATAACGATTTGGTAGGTGGGGGATTTATTAGCCAGTAACCTTTTTTTGTATCTTTACTTTGTGAAGCGAAAAAGAATATATGCCGTTTTTCTTATCTTAATATCATGGTGTGCTACTTCATGCGATTCGGTGATTGAACCACCTGCCGATATGGGCTTTAACTATTTCCCGTTAAAACCAGGTATGTATATTATCTATGACGTTGATTCATTTTATATTGATTGTCAATACGACATATACGATACATTGCACTTTCAACTCAAAGAAAAACTTGATACATTTTTTATTGACGGCACAGGGAAGCCGGCTATGCGAATTGAGCGATATGCAAGAAACAATTCATCATCCAACTGGCAAATTCGTGATGTTTGGTGGGCTGACACCTTATCCACAAGAGCCATCAAAACGGAAGAAAACATGAAGTATGTAAAACTTATTTTTCCGCCGATTGAGGGTGAGCAATGGAACGGAAATGCATACAATTCAATTACAGATTGGAATTTTTTATATCGCTATGAAAGCGTTGACAAGCCATATAGCATCGGTGTAATGAATTTTGATTCAACGGCCAGCGTGCTTCAACAATCCATTCAGAATCTTCTGACATATAAATATCAGGTGGAAAAATATGCACGTCATATTGGACTTATTTACCGCATCAAGATTGATGTAGAAGGAATCAGCAACAGCAATCCAACCCTTTATGACCCATGTGAGGAAAAACTACCTACGGATATACTTTGGACACAAGTGCCCATCATGCAAAGAATAAAAATCGGCTCCTATTGGGAGCAAAGAATACAAAGCTATGGAATTGAATAAACAGAACATCAAGAAAAAAATTGTGATTAGGGAATTTGTATCTCTAAAAAAATCAATGCTTGCCGGTATGCTCATTTGGGCATCTTTTTCAAACATTTTATCTGCACAGGTTTACTATCGCTTTGCTGTATATTTTACCGATAAAGGCATCAACAGTCCATACTCTATTGAAAACCCCTCTCAATTTCTTAGTCAACGAGCTATTGAGCGACGCGCCCGATATAACATTGCCATTACCGAAGCAGATATTCCCGTTTATCCTGCATATCTGAATGGTATAGCATCTATATCTTCAGATATAAAAATCGTAAATCGTTCACGTTGGTTCAACTTTGCGATGATAGGCACATACGACTCTTCACTGGTAACTGCCATTCAGGTGTTGCCTTATGTTTCAGAAGTTACACTACTTTATCGCGGCTCATATCCCTTAAAACCCAATCAAGGAGCAGCACCAACATCCGGCACAAAATCAGTTGGCGGTGACATTTCATCCCTGAATTATGGTAGTGCAAAAATTCAAAATGAAATGATTGGGGTGGACTATTTGCATCGCAAAGGATATCTTGGGCAAGACATGCATATTGCTGTGTTGGATGCCGGTTTTAAGAATGTAAACCTTATTCAGGCATTCGACCATTTACGTAATGATCAACGTATCTTGGGCACATGGGATTTTGTTGCCAATGATTCATCTGTATATGAAGACAACAGCCACGGCACCAATGTACTTTCATGTATGGCTGCATTTATTGATGGCAAAATGCTTGGCACAGCGCCATTGGCATCATACTGGCTGTTGCGTACCGAAGATGCTGCAACTGAAACCATCATTGAAGAATACAACTGGCTTTGTGGTGCTGAATTTGCCGATAGTGTAGGTGCAGATTTAATAAACAGCTCGCTTGGCTATACAACCTTTGACGGAGGCATTGGCGACCATACCTACGCAGACCTGAACGGCAATACGGCCATTGCCACAAAAGCCGCCGATATTGCAGCCGGCAAAGGTATTCTTGTAGTAAACAGCGCCGGAAATTCAGGTAATAGCGGGTGGAAATATATTGGCGTACCGGCTGACGGCGATAGCGTGCTGGCTGTTGGAGCTGTTCGTTCTGATCGCGAAAAAGCCGGCTTCAGTTCATTCGGGCCAAGCGCCGACGGCAGAATAAAACCCAATGTAGCCGCTATGGGGCAAGGCAGTATTGTTGTGGGCACAATGGGCGAAATTACACCTGCCAACGGCACCTCATTTTCGGGGCCAATCATGTGCGGTGCTGTAGCTTGCTTCTGGCAAAAATATCGCGACAGCAACAATATGGAAATCATCA
>JACSSC010000017.1 GCA_014879445.1 Candidatus Competibacteraceae bacterium | reverse complement strand
AGATGTGTATAAGAGACAGATATTATATGCCTTTTTTGCTTTGCTTTCCATGTATTTTACAATAGTAAGAATTGATGTGTTTATTATTGACACGATAATGTATTTCTACATAGGCATTGTTCTTGAGGTTATTTTTTTTAGCTTAGGTTTAGGGTTAAGAATTAAGCAAGTCAGCGACCTGAAAATAAAATTTGAAAGAGATTCAAATGTTTTACAAAAGGAAATTCAGAAAAAACTTGAAAAAGAAAATCAACTTTTAATTGAACAGAATGAGAAAGAAAAATTAAAATCTACATTATATGCTCTTCAAAATCGCTTACAAAAAAACCATCTGAAATCACACTTCTTTTTCAATGTGATGAACTCCATAAAAGCCAATGTAATAGAAAAGAATAAAGATGAAACCATAAAGTTTATTAATCTGTTTTCTAAATTTATCAGAAAAACTTTTGAGACAAATTTTAAGGATTATCAAACTGTAGATGAAGAGATTAATACTATCTCATTATACCTCCAACTAGAACACAGACGAATGGATGGAGAGTTTGAATTTAAAATCAACTTTAACAGAACTCCGAAAACCGAAAATGCAATCATTCCAACACTCCTGCTTCAACCTTTTGTTGAAAATTCAATTTGGCATGGTGCGCTAAAAAGTAAAGAAAAAGGAACTATAGAAATTAATATCTACCTCGAAAATAATGATATTGTAATTAGTATTAAAGATAATGGCCCTGGCTTTTCTATACAAAAAAACAACAACCATGAGTCAAAAGGAATTGAAATTACAAATGATAGAATTAAGTTTTTTAATGAATCTCAAAACAACTATAATATTTCTTATGAAATAAGAAACAATGAAGAGCAGAATGGCTCAATTGTTTTTATCTATATTCATACTATCACCTCCTCATCCTGAGCCGCCAATTTTGTGGGTAATAATTATTAATTCGATTGCCTAAATTACGTGCCCAACCCAACATCACATCGTTGTATTTTACCCGCAGTATGCCCGTTGGAAGAGTTGATACAACCGGTAAATTTTCTCGTGATAAAAACTGCAAACTTTCATGCAAACTCAAATCCCATGTAGGCAAGCCATCCGAAACCCACGTGCTCATAGCCAACGCATGAGCAGGAACCCACTTCTTGCCTTTGAGTGCGCCTGCTTCCATCACAGGTTCTACATACCCTAACGCTGATGATAATCTTTCTAATAAATCCAGTTGAGTAACGGGAAAAACTCGACACATCCCACGTGGATCATGTATTAGTATTCGAGATGAGGGAAGTATCGCATATTCAGAAATCGTGGCTGATGATTCTTCTTTAAATATTCTTTTTCTGACTCTATGATTTGGAAAATTCGTACTGTATGATTTTTGATAAACCGACATATAAAATCCCTCACCATTTACACAATGAGGATAAAAACGATATCCTATTTCATCCGATTTTATTTGCCATTCTGAAAGCACCGGTATTCTTACCGGCTCATATCCATTTGCAATAAGTAAATCATGATGTTTTTCGTTTTCTTCAGGATTATAAGTGCAAGTGCTGTATATCAAATAACCACCTTCATGCACGCAAGGCATAGCCGCACTCAATATTCTTTGTTGTCGCATTGCACAATGATGTGCCGATTCGGGGGTCCATTCTGAGATGGCATTAGGGTCTTTGCGAAACAGCCCTTCTCCTGAACAGGGCGCATCCACAACTACCAAGTCAAAAGTCAAAGCTGATGCAGCAAAATCTCCAGGATCTTTACTGCTTACAACAACATTATCATATCCCCATTTTGTCATGTTTTCTATCAACATGCCTACACGGGTTTTTATTACTTCGTTTGATAACAACATACCCTTTCCATCAAGCCACGAAGCAATAAGCGTTGACTTGCCGCCTGGTGCAGCGCATAGGTCTAATACTGTCAAATCATCTGCTTGCGGATACAGAAAACGTAATACGTAATCCAAGAACATGGAACTGGCCTCCTGTACATAATAACTTCCTGCATGCCAAAGCGGGTCAAGTGCAAAAATGGGCCTTTCTGACAAATAACAGCCATCCTTACACCAAACCACCGTAGGATAATCATGCCATGTATGAATTGAAGGGAACTTACGTACATGCCGGCGAATGCTTATTGGTGAAGCTGCTTTTAGCGATTGTATAAATGCTTCTGACTCTTCGCCTAACTGATTTTGAATACGTGATAGAAAAGCTGAATGTAAATTATTCATGACTTCTGCGTTGACGAATGGCCTCGTACAAAACCACGCCTGTAGCAACTGACACATTTAACGAATCCATATCTGCCAAAAGTGGGATTTTTACTCGTTCGTCCGAAAGTCGTAAAATATCTTTTGTGATACCATCCTCTTCCGATCCCATTACCAAAGCAACAGGGCCTGAGAGATCAGCATCATAATGCGATGTCTTACCCTTTTCTGTTACACTAATCAATCGAATACCTGCATCTTTGAGATATGCCAATGCTTGATAAAGTTGATGAACTCGACAAACAGGAATATGATGCAATGCCCCTGCAGATGTTTTTATGGCATCTTCATTAATCATCGCCGATTCGCGTGATGGAATGATAATGGCGTCGGCTCCTGCGCAATATGCCGTACGGGCAATGGCTCCCAAATTTCTCACATCTGTTATTCGATCAAGTGCAACAAACAATGGTGTTTTTCCTTGTTCAAACAAAAAAGGTACAATCTGCTCCATCGACTGATATTCTATTAGTGGCATATAAGCAATAACTCCTTGATGAGGAGCTGCCGTAATCCGATTCAGTTTTTCCTGAGGTACATCCTGACGTACTATCTGATGTCGGCGTATCAATGCCAATAGTTCATCTACTTGTGGTGATGTGAGCCCCTTTTTTATCAATATCTTCTCCGGCATCTTACCCGACTTAATAGCTTCCATCACTGGATGAATGCCATAGACAATACCCTCTACCTTTTTGCGGGGTTTATATTGGGAATGTTCATTTCGCATATGTATAGTTTGAAATAGCGTGTGTATAGATAGTCATGTACATGTTTGTGCTTAGCGGTTTAAAAACATGCCTGCACCAAAACCTAAAGGTAAATCAAGCAGTATCCAAACGATAAACAACAATGTCCAACCAATCAAAAACATAAAAGAATAAGGCAACATGGTTGAAATAATAGTACCCATGCCGGCTGATTTGTCGTAACGCTGCATAAATGCTACAATAAGGGCAAAATACGACATCATCGGCGAAATGATATTCGTTACGCTATCACCAATGCGATAGGCAACTTGTGTAAACTCCGGTGAGTAACCCAAAATCATAAACATTGGAATAAAAACAGGTGCCATAATGGCCCACTTGGCCGATGCGCTGCCCATTACCAAATTTATCATTGCCGACACAAGAATAAAAGCAATCATAAGCGGAATAGGGCCTAAGCCCGATGTTTTCAAAATATCAGCTCCCTGAACTGCTGCCACTAAACCCAAATTTGTCCAGTTAAAATAGGCCACAAACTGGGCTGCAAAAAACACCAATACAATGTATGAACCTAATGTCTCCATGGATTTGCCCATGCCTTTCATTATGTCGGCATCGTTACGTATGGTTTTGGCGCCAAAACCATATGCAATACCAGCCAATGCTGAGGATATAAAAAGTAGCGTAACAATACCCGACATAAATGGAGAATGTAAAATATCGCCATCTTCCGGGTTGCGAAGAAATCCATTGGATGGGATCAATCCTGCCAACACAAAGGCCGTAAATGCCAAAGCTGCAATAAGGGCATACAACAAACCTCTCTTTTCATCAGCTGTAATAGCTCTGACCGGTTCGGGCTGCTCTTCACCTCGATATTTACCAAGTCGTGGCTCTACTATTCGCTCGGTAACAAATGTGCCTAAAGCCGTAATCAGAAAGGTTGAAACAAACATGAAATAATAATTACAGGCGGGATTTACCATATAGCTGCTGTCTATAATGCGAGCCGCTTCTTGCGACAATCCCGATAACAACGGGTCTATTGTACCCAACAATAAGTTGGCACTATAACCACCCGATACGCCTGCAAAAGCTGCAGCCATGCCCGCGATAGGATGCCGGCCTACTGCCAAAAATATAACTGCACTCAACGGAACCAACAACACATACCCTACTTCGCTCGCCGTATTTGATATCACACCCGAAAAAACAATTACTACCGTAAGTATTCGACGGGGTGACCCATTCACAATCAGTCGAAGTACTGTACCTATTAGCCCGGTCCCTTCGGCTATGCCTATACCCAACAATGCAACCAACACAGTTCCCAAGGGTGCAAAACTGGTAAAATTGGTTACCGTTTTCGTCAATATCATGTGAAGGCCTTCTACCGACATCAGATTAAATACACGAATGGTATCGCCCGTGCCCGGATGCGTAACAGATACGCCTAACGCACTAAACAACCACGACAACAACATCACTATAAATGCGAATATGGCAAATAGTGAGGCCGGATGTGGCAATGCATTTCCCACTTTTTCGATTAGAGACAAAAAACGGTTGACCAAACTTTTTTTGGGTGTTGCACTCATATAATTACTAAAGTGTTCAGTTTCTATGACTATAGTTTAGCGAATGCCATGCATCATCTTAAGCAACCACTTGCTGATGATAAACAGAATAAGTGCTGCCGCTCCGGCCATATATACAAATATCATAAAGAAATCATACAAATCATTAATCTGCATACCCAAAAATGAGGGCTTCTTGGGATGTAGATTCCATACTTCTACCCTATCTTCTTTAATGATTTCTTTACCCTTTTTGATTTCAACTTGTTTGTATCCAAATATAAAATTACCGTCATCCGATATTAAGGCCTTCTCAAACGACGGATTAGCTGTCTTTATCAGCTTTAGCGAATACATCGATATACTATCTGATTCATTTGCCAATGCCATAGATTTGATGATGTTCTTATCAAATTCTGCTTTTACTGACGTGATGGCTATGTTGTTTTTAACCGGACTGTTCCATACATCTTCCCCCAACACGTTGTCTTTTAGCAATGCAATCACATCATCCGATGCGGTAGCTACTGTTTCAATTTTTACTTCCTCTGGATATAGTGCGCTGAGGTCGCCGGCAAATTTATTGGCTGTTGCCGTACTCATAAACCAAACACCCATAAGAAGTGATACAAATCGAACCGGTGCTAATTTAACAACCATTGACAATCCAATAGGCGATAGACATAATTCTCCAATCGTATGTATCAAATACAAACCAACCAACCAAACCATGCTCACTTTATCCCATGGCTGTATGCCATTCACGCCCCATGCAATGAACAAATATCCCAATGCCAAAAATCCTAGACCCATCGACTGCTTCACCGGCGAAGAGGGCTCTTTGCTGCGTGCAGCCAAAAACGACCATATAGAAACCGCAACTGGTGCCAATATTACTATAAACATGGCATTAAAGATCTGGAAGAAAGATGCCGGCATATTCCATCCAAATATGTTACGGTCGGTTTGCTCTTGTGCAAAAAATGTAAGCGAAGCTCCCGCCTGCTCAAAAGCCGACCAGAAAAATATGACAAAGAAGGCAATGATGTAAATAACCAATATCCTATCACGCTCTATGGCTGTCAGCGACTTATCTGAAATAATCATTACAGGAAGCACCAAACATGTTGAAAATATCATGGCTCCTATCTCATCTAATTTAAGCCCAAAATAAAACCCTGAAAACAAAGCTAACCAACCCACTAAGGCAAGCACAATCTTCATTGGATTGGTCTTGGCAGGTGGACTCGCCTGCTCGTCCTTGCGATTATAGGCCTGCTTAGGTGGCAATCCTACTGCATCTCCTTCGGGCGTTACTATAAATTTATTTTTTAACCATACAAAAGCTCCCAAACTTAACAACATACCCAACGCAGCCGCCAAAAATCCATATTTAAACTGCGATGGTATGATGAGCCCGTTCACATCATACTGCTCTCCCAAACCACCACATACAAGCGGTGCCATCAAAGCGCCTAAGTTGATCCCTTGATAAAAAATGGTAAATGCTGAGTCAACACGCGAATCTCCCGGCTTATACAACTGCCCAACCATCGTCGAAATGTTGGGCTTAAAGAAACCGTTGCCAAATATCAAAAATCCCAACCCGCCATACATCACCAATTTGGCTGTATCTATATCGTGATATAACGACCCGCTGAAAAACATCAAAAACTGACCTATCGCCATCAACAATCCTCCAAATATTATCGATTTACGATTGCCCCAAAAACGGTCGGCAATATATCCTCCCAACAACGGAGTAAGATACACCAATCCGGTATAACTACCATAAATCTTGGAAGCCATCGACTTGTCAAGCAATAAAGCATTAATCATATACAACGTAAATATGGCTCGCATACCATAGTAGCTGAATCGCTCCCACATCTCTGTAAAATACAACAGATATAAACCCTTTGGGTGTTTTTTAGTTACCGTTTCCGTCATTGCGTTTGTCTTTAAATTTTAGCTAAAGTAAAAAATTATTAATCCCATAACCACAAAGTCTTATTTTTTCAAATCTTTCTCTTTTACAACTTTCTCTGAAATTCACCCCCCCTATTTTACTAAAACTTAAACCAACTGGCAAAATAATGGCGTTTATATCACTATTTTTGTAACTTTGCATAGTTAATACCGTTTAGATCTTCACGTTCTTTCTTTTTCAGCAAATTCTTTTATCACTTTTATACACACAACAGGCAAACTGTTGTAAGCACTTGGGGCTGTCACGGTTTCGACAGCATGTGCGATAATTGAGTAAGCATGCCGAGGGTTGTTGCATTACCTCGATAATCTCAAGCTTCAACTTGTTAAGTGGCAACACTGACAACTACGCACTTGCTGCCTAATCACATTTGATTACGCAGTGTGCTGCTTTCTCCGGTCCGCGCCTGTAGGGTCGGTACAAAGCATCGTCAAATCAGGATGCTGCGTGCATTGTTCTGATGCCCGCATAAGATACAAGAACTAAGGTTGCGATTGGATGTGTTTCTCCTTATCGCATCCCGACAATCATGGAAACACTAAGCATGTAGAAAGCGCTTTTATTCCGTGTTTGGACGTGGGTTCGACTCCCACCAGCTCCACATTTTCTCTATAAACCTCACCTCCGGAGGGGTTTTGTGCCATTAACCTACCTAACATCCTTTTCATTTAATAGCCCTATTACAATTATCAGGGCGCCCGCCCCGCGCTTGCAGCTGCGGGTCGCCGGGCTATGCAGGGCTTCGCTTCGCTCCGGTGCTACGCACCGCTGCCTCTGGGCAGCGCCCTTACT
>JACSSC010000046.1 GCA_014879445.1 Candidatus Competibacteraceae bacterium | reverse complement strand
TCAAAATCAAAAGTTGATACATCTACTTATAGCAATAATGGATTATGGTTATTAACTATTTTTCTGCAATTTTGTATGGAATTTTAAGTTATAGTTTTCACCTTTATCGCATGAAATATTTGCTTCGGTTGCTACACATACTCATTATTTTTGCTACTTTCAGCAGTTGTTATCTTTGGGCACAGCCCAAATTGGTTCAAGTGTCGGGCTACGTATATCAAAAGGATTCTTCCAATACCATCCCTTTTGTAGATATTGTAAACAAAAAGAATAAAACTGGAACCATCACCAACGTATCCGGTTTTTTCTCTTTCCTGATGTCCACAACCGATACCATTGAATTTACCGCTATTGGATTTAAAAAATACAGATTTTGGCTTCCTTCTCAAATCCAAGAAACCACCTACCAAACCTTGATACTGATGGAAAAAGTAGTTTATACCCTCGACCAAGTGGATATCGGCTTGTTCAATTATGAAAGGTTTAAAAAAGATTTCGAGAGTATGAAAGTGCCTGTTGACGATAACAGTATAGTAGCAGGCGATCCAACTTATTATAAACGATATGTAGCGCCGAAGGAAAATTTCGGATACACCATCAAAGGCCCTTTCACGGCCTTGTATAATAAGTTTAGCCGTCGAGCCAAAGAGCTCGAAAAACTTCAGGATATTCTGGAAAATGAGAACAAAAATGTAACGGCCAGTATGAAACTTACCAAAGACCTCATAGTGCAGGTTACCGGCATCAACGATGCAGAAATTGACAGATTTGTGGGTTATTGTAACATGGGCAGTGAATTTGTGGCCAATGCAACTACTTACGATTTAATGGTGGCCATTGACCGATGCTACAAAAGTTATTTGGCCGATAAGGATAAAAAGGATAAATAATCTTCCTAATTCATTTTTTCATCTTTCTTATCAAAGCTTCCAAAACCGAAAAATGACATTGCCGTATCGCACTTACTACTCTTCAGTATAATTTAGGTCTTTACCGAATGTTTCGGGAAGTGTTAGCGTGGCAGCTATGGCTAATGAAAAACATATCATGCCAATAACAATCGTGCTTCCTATCACCCCCAATGCAGGTATGGAAGCCAATTCTTTAAATCCCCAAGTAATAGGGATTACTGCACCACGAACAAAGTTGGGAACAGTAGAGGTAACAGTAGCACGAATGTTTGTACCAAATTGCTCGGCAGCAATGGTAACAAACAATGCCCAATATCCGGTTCCTGTACCAAGCAAAAAACATAAAATATAAAAATACGTGCTGCCGGCTCCATGTGTTGTAAATAAGTATAAACCGGTTATCAGTAAACAAAAAATCAGATATCCAGAAACAACCTTTAGGCGAGTACGAAACAACTGACTGAATAAGCCACTAAAAAAATCGCCTGCGCTTAGCCCAATATAGCAAAACATAACAGCAGTACCAGTATAGATTTTTTCGCCTGGATGCAGCACTTTTTCAAAATAAGTTTCAGACAAACTGATTAGCGCCCCCACAACAAACCAAACTGGAAGGCCCATAGCAATGCATTTCATATACCTTACAAATCTTGTCCTTTGAGTAAACAAGGATAAGAAAGCACCCCGCTGAATGCCTGATTTTTTGATATGCGCAAACATACCCGATTCCATAGCACCAATCCGAAGCAGCAGCAAAGCCATACCCATAACACCTCCTACCCAGTATGAAGTTTGCCAGTCGGTTTTGTTTGCAACCAACGCAGCAAATACAGCACCCAGCGCACCAAATGTAACGACAATCATGGTACCGATTCCGCGTTTTTCCTTATCCATAATCTCTGTTATGAGAGTAATGCCTGCACCCAACTCACCGGCCAAACCTAACCCTGCAATAAAACGCACAGTGGCATACGACTGCAAATCCCATACATACGCATTGGCAATATTGGCGAGCGAATACATTACGATAGAGCCAAAAAGCACGCTCAGCCGACCTTTCTTATCACCCAAAATCCCCCATAAAATGCCGCCTAATAACATACCGCCCATTTGGCAGTTAAATAAAAATATTTCTACTTCCTTGAGGTCGTATTCTGCAAAACCTAAATCAAGTAAACTGGCTTTTTTTACTACATTAAAAAGAATCAAATCATAGATATCCACAAAATAGCCAAGTGATGCAACCAAAATGATAAGCAGTTGTTGACGGTTTTGTATGCCCGATGATTTCATTACGCACTTAATTAAGCACGAATATAATCTTTATCATCAAAAAAAAGCCATCATTTTTTGCTTATGACAGCTCGTTTTTTGGGGGTATTTATGGGCAGTGGATTTTTAACCTTTTCACGTGTCAAAGCCAAATCTATGACCTCACTGAGTTGCTTCACGTAGTGAATTTTCAACCCTTTGATGTATTTAGGATTAATCTCATCAACATCTTTACGGTTATCCTCACACAAAATCACTTCACGAATATCGGCACGTTTGGCCGCTAAAATTTTTTCCTTAATTCCACCAACTGCCAAAACTTGTCCGCGAAGCGTAATCTCACCCGACATGGCTATACGTGATTTTACCTTACGTTGTGTAAAAGCAGATACTAAAGCAGTAAGCATGGTGATACCAGCCGAAGGGCCGTCTTTAGGTGTGGCACCTTCGGGTACATGAATATGCACATTCCATTCTTCAAATGCTTGAGCCGGAATGTGGTAATCGGCAGCATGGGCTTTGATATATTCCAAAGCAATCATGGCCGATTCTTTCATCACCCCTCCCAAATTTCCTGTTAGGGTAAGCTTGCCTCGCCCCTGGCTTAAACTTGTTTCAATAAAAAGGATATCTCCGCCAACGGCTGTCCATGCCAACCCAATTACAACACCAGCATGCTGGTTGTTTTCATAACGGTCGCGGGGCACAGGTTTTCCTAATACCTGTTCGATACGTGACTGACTAATGTGCATTACTGGTCGTTTGCCCATTGCCACTTGCTTGGCAATGTTGCGAATCACCGAGCCAATGGCCCTGTCGAGATTGCGAACACCGGATTCGCGGGTATGATTTTCTACCAAATACTGCATTGTGCTGCGATCTATGCTCACTTTTTCTGGTTTCAATCCGTGCTCTTTTACTTGTTTGGGCAGTAAATGACGCAGGCCTATTTCCACTTTCTCTTCGATGGCATAGCCGGTCAGTTCAATAATCTCCATCCTGTCGCGCAGTGCCGGCTGTATGGTTGCCAAATTATTGGCTGTAGCCACAAACATCACTTTCGAGAGGTCGTAATCTAAATCCAAATAGTTGTCATGAAATGCAAAATTTTGCTCCGGATCTAATACTTCAAGCAGTGCTGATGAGGGGTCGCCATGAAAATCGTTGCCCACTTTGTCTATTTCGTCAAGTACAAAAACAGGGTTGGAGGAGCCGGCTTTTTTAATGTTTTGTAGAATTCGTCCGGCCATGGCACCAATATAGGTTTTTCTGTGACCACGAATTTCTGACTCGTCTTTTAATCCGCCCAACGACATGCGTATGTATTTTCGTCCCAGTGCTTCGGCAATTGATTTTCCTAAAGATGTTTTGCCTACACCCGGAGGACCTGCCAGGCATAATATGGGCGCTTTCATATCGCCTTTGAGTTTCAATACAGCCAAATGTTCCAATATCCGTTCTTTGATTTTTTCTAAACCATAATGGTCTCGTTCCAAAATCTTTTCAGCATTACGTATGTCAAACTTATCTTCTGTGTATGCTGTCCATGGTAAATCTGTCATGAATTCCAAATAGTTCAACTGTACAGAGTACTCGGCTACCATGGGATTCATTCGTTCTAACTTGGCCAGCTCTTTATAAAAAACATCTTTCTCCTTTTGCCCCCATTTCTTGTTGGCTGCTTTTTCTTTCAGTTCTTTGATTTCTTCTGTTTCACCGGTTCCTAACTCCTCCTGAATCATTTTCATTTGTTGGTGTAGGAAATACTCTTTTTGCTGCCGGTCAATATCCACTTTTACTTTCGATTGAATTTCATTCTTCAGTTCAAGCAATTGCATTTCTTTGTGCAAATGCCGCAAAACCAATGTGGCTCGTTCTTTCAAGTCCTTGATTTCAAGTATTTGCTGTTTCTCTTCCATTTCCACTTGAAGATTTGAGGAGATGAAATTGATTAAAAAAGAAGGGCTCTCAATATTTTTTAGGGCAAACGTGGCTTCTGATGGGATGTGTGGCGAATGTTGAATAATCTTGAGTGATAATTCTTTGATTTGCGCTACCAGGGCTTTGAACTCCTCATCCGTTTCGGCAGGGCGTTGCTCGGTGTAAAGTTCAATACTGGCCTTGAGGTATGGGTCAACCTGCATAACGTGATTAACCTTAAAACGACGTTTACCTTGAATGATAACGGTTGTGCTGCCATCAGGCATACGCAGCATCTTTAAAATGAGTGCCACCGTTCCGGTTTCGTTCAAATCATTGAAAATGGGGTCTTCAATGTTAGGGTCTTTTTGAGATAATACGCCAATTATCTTGTCTGTTTGGTAGGCATCGCGTATAAGACGGATGGATTTGTCGCGTCCAACGGTTATCGGAATAACAACACCCGGAAACAATACCATGTTGCGGAGCGGAAGGATGGGTAATACTTCCGGCACATCTTCCAACTTAAAGTGATCCTCGTCGTCGGTTGTTATCAAAGGGAAAAATTCACTTTCTTCTCCAAGCATATGAAAAAATGTCATTTTTTGAATATTAATGATAATTTCGGCAGAAGTAATTCGGCAATACCTGACATTATTTCCTGTCTTTAGGCAAAAATGCAGTCAATTTTATCGAAATTACCTCTTGTCAATACTTATGCCATTGCCAATGGCTCATTTCTGTGAATATTTTTATACATTTGAAATTAAATTCAACCCATGCGCTTCGACAAGTTCAAACAAGCGTTTTTATCCTATTCATATACCGAGCGCAGAGCGATTCGTGGGTTGCTGATTATAGTAGCCGCCCTGATTGTTTTCAATGCGCTAATGCCTTGGCTGGTAAGATTAAAAAAATGGAATCAAGCCCCCTATCAAGCGTTGATGGATTCGTTGCAATATGCAAGTACGATGGCTGATAGTTTGAGATATGCAAAGAAAAAATACAAGCCCTATCAATCATCTCAAGCATCGAGTTATCGCAAGCAGCAAATCAAACGCTTCAATCCCGATACTTTAGATGCACAGGCCTGGCAATTGCTCGGCCTAAGTGAGAAACAATCCCTTGCTGTGATATCATATCGCAACCGTAAAGGAGGGTTTCGCAGCATGAGCGACCTGCAACAGGTTCGTGTGCTATCTGATTATTTTTTGCAACGTATTGCTCCTTATGTAGATTTCGCTCTAGATACGGTACGTTCCAATACTGTGCTTCAAACGATTGTTGAAATGCGCTTGGATATTAATAGAGCCGGCATAGAAGATTGGGAAAAATTACCGGGCATCGGTACTAAACTAGCTCAGCGAATCATTCGTTTTAAGGAAAAACTGGGAGGATTTCATCGCATTAGTCAAATCAGCGAAGTTTGGGGTATGTCATTCGAAACTTATCAGCGAATTGCACCTTCGTTGATGATAGGCGATATCGAGTTGGCGCAAATACACCTGAATTATGCTTCCACATCAGAACTCTCAGCTCATCCCTATATTGATTTTTCTTTGGCTTCTTCTATCGTTAGCCAACGGAATGCATACGGTTTTTTTAAACAAGTACAGGATTTACGGCATTTAGGTTTGGTAGATAGCGAACAATATGATAAAATTGCTCCTTATTTAACCATAAAGTGAATCATACAGAACTTTTGCAACATATTCGGAATATTCCTGACTTTCCAAAGCCCGGAATTGAATTTAAGGACATAACGCCGATATTCTCTAATCCTACCTTGTGTAAAGATTTGACCGATGAATTTGTTAATTCATTTGCCCATACAAAGATAGATGCAGTGGCAGGTATTGAAGCAAGAGGGTTTTTGTTTGGCTTTATGATAGCTCAGCAACTAGGGCTACCCTTTATTCCTATCCGTAAGGCAGGCAAATTGCCCTATCACAAAATATCACGAGAATATGCTTTGGAATATGGCATGGCTAAAATCGAAATGCATGTAGATGCCATTCGGCCAGGCAATCAAATCCTTTTGCATGATGATTTGCTGGCAACCGGTGGCTCTGCAGAGGCGGCTGCCGAGCTTATCATTGAAGCAGGTGGCCAGTTGGCCGGTTTTGCTTTTTTGGTTAATCTCTCATTTTTGGATGGCGAAAACCGATTGCAAAAGTTTGACGTACCTGTTAAAAGCATCGTGCATTTTTAACCCTCAAAATTGCTGTGCTTCACTCCCACTTAGGAAGATTTAAAGTTGGATGAGATGTCTATGATTTATTTAATAATGATTTGGCTCTTCGAATAAGCAGAATTACATCTAACCACGCTTCATCATTTGAGTTCATAATGGCGTTTTTTTAGATACTTTAAAACAAGATTCGCATCATTATTTTCCATGTACTCAGAGTTGCGAAGCAATAATCCAAACATCGCTATGGATGATGCAAATCTAAAATTGACGGATGCTCGATTGTATATATGACAATCTTCTGAAACCATGATGCTCATTTTTTAACTAATACTGTCGCCTGACGTTTTATAATGCAGACATCTGATGGTTTAAATCTATTTGTTATTTAATTTTCAAAAACAGATAGGTGTTTTCATTTTAAGGGATGTTATGGACGGGATTGCAATAAGATTGACAATACCGGCTGCTTTGCGACAGGGATAGTAAGGGCGCTGCCCAAAGGCAGCGGTGCGTAGCACCGGAGCGTAGCGCAGCCCTGCATAGCCCGGCGACCCACAGGGGCGGGCGCCCAAATTGTATTAGGGCAAAGTATCTTTAGGTTCGATATTGGGTTGCGTGGTTTTGATGCGTGATTTTTTGGGCTTGAAAAGCTCTTTCCAGCTGTTGAATTCGCGACGATAACTTATACCTACACCCTGAGTGTAGTTGGCGGAATTTTTGAGCAGATTGTTTTCGTTGGATCGGTTAAAAGCTTTGAGTCGTAACTGACCATCGTTGGTTACTTTGAACTCAACGGTTACATTGCCCACTATCTGGTTAGGCGATTCGTTATTTTGAGATATTTTTTGTCCGCCGACGCCGATATCGCCATCAATAATGAGACGTTGGTTGAAAAGTTGGGTAGTGAGTGCCACATTGACCTGGTCGGCGGTTTCGGCATCGCCTGCTTTGTATTTAAGATTTAAGCTAACATCCTTGGTGAGTTTGGAGAGCCAATTGTTGATTTGCCCTGCGAGCAATTCGAGAGAGCTGGAACCGAGCCCGCTGCCCAGGCCGCCACTCATGAGGTTACTGCTGCCGGCACTGCCCCCTGTAGATTCGGGGGGGAGAAATTGGTTCATGATAAGCAGTGCAAAAACCTGTCTGTTCATTTCATCGTCGTTGGCAATGGTAGATTTGACCAAACTGCGTGTAGCTTCGTCGGTATTGGGCAGTTCCATGTTGAAGCTGATGACTGGATTAGAGAGTTTGTTACTTAGCAAGAGTTCGCAATTGATGCGTGTTGTGCGTTTATATGGCTCGGCCATGGTAGGGTCCATAAAAGCGGATACGATGGGATAAAGAGATGTGTTTGCAGTATAAACAGCGGTTGCATTGATAAGAGCTTCGAACGGGTTGCCCGACCAAGTGATGGTGCTGCCGGGCTTGATAGAAAACTGTTTATTGATGAGATTTTGAAGTGTAAAAAGATAGTCGCCACGTGTGATTTCGTATATGCCAAACATATCGAATTTATCTTTGGAGTCGATAGAAATAGAGAGGTTATCAGAGAAGCCGCTGGCGGTGATAACATCGCCGAGTGTTTCGTCGAAAATAACGCGACAAGTAGCGTCGGGGGTTACTTTTACATTCAGATTAAGGGTAAAATTACCTTTAACGGGGCTGATTGAAATTTCATCGTCATGCAAATCGGCTGAATCGGGTTTGATGTAAACGACAAAATTCTTTTCATCAATTTCGGAAGCGCGACGAATGGGTATATTGATAATGGTGTTTTTGTCGGTTTCGACTTGGGCATTGAGCACTAAATTATCAATAGGTCCTTTAATAGTGGCTTTACCTGAAGCAAAAGCGGTTCCGTAAAATTGTTCGTTTTGGCGTGGAGTGGTTTCGAGCACCGATAAATTTTGGAGTTGAAGGGCTAAGTCAAGTTCTATGTTTTTGAAAAGGTTATGGGATAAATTGCCTGCAAGTTTTCCTTTGTGTCCGAATTTATCTTCAACTTGCAAGTCATGAATACGGATGCTGTTGTTATTGATAATAATATCGCGGTTGTTAAGATGTTTGATTTTGTAATATACTTGTGTGAAACCGATGCGGAATCCAGCGTTATCGAGTTGCATATTGGATTCGAAGTTGGGATATTTAGGTGTGCCAGTAAGGAGCAGATTTCCGAATATACTGCCGTTGAGATGCGTGAAGTTAGGTTTAAGAAGCGGTTCGAAAACAGAGAGATTAAAATCGGAAATATCAATACTAATATCCAATTGATCTTTATCGCGAAAAGGGAAGAAACGTCCGTTGGTAATAGAGATGTTTTTAGCATCGTTTCGTCGCAGGGATGAGTTGATGAGCAACCCTTTGTCAACAGCGATGTATCGGCTAAGAAGATGTAGTTCACCGAGTAGGATTTTATTGGCATACAAATCGGATATGGTGATATCGGATGTAAAATAAGGTGTGGGCGTAAAAATTTGATAGAGTTCAATTTTTCCGTTGGTGTATCCGTCGAGATTAACGCCATTGGGTTTTAGGAAGTAATCAGAAATATCGAGTGGAAAATCATTCATGGATATACGGATGGGAGAAGATGGATGCCGACCGTTTTCACCATTCACGGTTATGATGGGATATCGCGAACCTGCTGGAAAGAGTTCCATATTTTCGACGAGCAAAAAGGCGGAATCGAGCACAACCTTGTTATCGTTGGTCATGTACCAAAGCGAATCGTTGAAATAGAAGTATGTATCAAAGAAGTTAAATTCGAAGCGTGGGGCATCTCCGATATAGGTTTGGGCATTGATATTGGCTGCATTTTGTTTTTTTGTTTTATTGTAAAATCCGGCCCATAAGCGAAGTGTATCGCTATAAGCTGTGGTATTTAGCATAAGGTTATCAATCTTCAAACTATCGGTAAAATAGAAAGCAGAAGCATTGGATTCAAAAACCAATTCGTTGCCGGATTGAGAGATGAGGAAACGCCAATCCTCAATTTTCATTTTCTTATATTTCATCCATGGGATATAGTTTCGATCGAAACGAATGGTATTGGTTTGGGAGTTGAATGCACCATTCATGTATGCATCCTGGCTAACTCGTATATCGGGTAAGAATACATTAAGCAGTTGATCGGTATTAATAAGTTGAATGCGGTATTCGAAATATTGAGGCACGGATTTGATTTTGTGATTTACATGCAAATTGGCGGATGGAAAAATTTGATTGATGCGTTGTTTAAAGTCGTTAAAAAGTGGAGAGAGGGAGAATGCGCCGGTAATTCTCATATCAGCGACAGGCGATATGAGTTGAAGTGTTTTTGTATTTTCATCATTAAAAAAGGCCTGAAGTTGTGCCTGCGTAATGTGCATAGAGCGATTAGGCGAAACCTGATAAGTGAGATTTTGGACATTGATAAACCCGACTAATTGGTCAAGCGTGCGACCGGAGAAGTCGGCAGTGATGATAGTTGACAGCAAAGAGAGAGTATCTTTTTTTATAAAGCCAAGATTTTTAAGATTGGCATATCGCAGCGTATCTTTAAAATTGAATACCGGTTCTTTAGGATTAGTAAAATCAATGCTACCGCTGAATCCCATATCAATATTGGGGTCTTTTACGGCAAGATGGCCGTTGAAGAGTTGATTTTTAAAATGCGCATTGGCTTTGATATGACTGTAACCGTATCCATTTATTTCGAGCAGATTCACATCTCCTTTAAATACGGCATCGAGTGTGTTGAGAGTAAACCCCTTGCCATGTATGGCACCATTCAAGCTAATTTTGCCGACGTCTGGTTTTATGCCAAAAACGTGACCTGCATCAAAGTTAGAGAGTGTAAGATTTCCGTTGTATCCAGGCACAAGTCCGCGTGATTCGATGGTGAGATCAACACGTGCACTACCTGCCTGAGTTTGTAAATGGCCGTCGGCATAAAAGTCGTTGACAAAGCCCATAAAAGATCCATTGAATTTCATTACACCGAGTCGTTTGATTTCGTCGGGCAATTGAAGTTTTTTTTGTTTGTCGAAAGGAGGTATGGGTAGCATTGTTAAGTCGTAATATTGGGTAGTAAATTTTTTGATTTGGAGGTGCATTTCGGTATTGTAGATATCGGGGAGACCGTTAAGAGAAAAATCGCCATCAAGCTGCGTGATACTGCCAAAATAGATGCTTAAATTTTTAGCTCTTAACTTGGAAATAGTTCCTTTGGCGCCACCTTTTACCCTAAAGCTGGCATCAATACCCTTGAGGGGTTGAGCAAAAAAGGCAATATCTGCCATATCAATATTGGAGAGGTTAAGATCGGCAATCATGGTTACGCTATCAATAAAGTGCGACATTGTACTCCAGTGCCGGTATCGCATGGTATAGTATCCTGAGAGGTCGCTGTGAGGCGTTTTGAGCTTGAAGTTGGCAAATTTCATTTCATGAGAGCATATAAGAACGGAAGCTCTAAAATCGCTCATCACCAAACCGCTGCGCTCCCATGCTCTAAGATTTTTCACATTAAACAATATACTGTCGCTTCGTATTTCAAATTGGTTTACATTGCCTGAGATGCGATTGATTTGAATATCGTTGGGCAAAAAATCGGCAGGTCGTGGTTTGTTATTTTCGTTTCGCACCCTAACACGACATTCTTGTAGCGTGATATTTTCCATCGCAAAAACAAAAGGAGATTTTTTCTTTTTTTCTTTAGGATTTTTAGGTTTAAACTTATTCACTAGCAAAGAAATATTAGGTTTTTTTTCACCTTTGTATGTATGAATATTGATATACCCTTCATGAAGATAAACGGTAGAAATAATGAGTTGTCCATTTTTGAGATTGAGATTACCAACTTCGAGCCCAACGGAAGGTGTATGAATTAGGGTATCGGCATGATGATCCTGAATAATGACATCTTTGAGGTTCACTGTTTTTTTAAAGAAGTTAATTTCAACGCGACCGATATCAACTTCTATATCAAATTTATTTTTCAACCATCGCGAAGCCAGTGCTGCTAATCGTGTTTGCACCCAAGGCAGTTGCAACAGCAAAGCAAGAATAAAAAAGAAAGCAATGATTCCAAGTGTAAGATTTCGAAAGATGCGCCAAATTTTTTTGAACCTGCTTCTTTTTTTGGCAGGAGGCAACTCATCTCCCTGAGGAGGCGTTACAGGTTCAATAGAAATGGTACCTTTGCTCAATTTTAATCAATTAAATGGGCAATAAGCCGGTGTACATACTTGGTATTGAATCATCCTGCGACGATACGTCGGCTGCTGTGCTATGTAACGGCAAAGTGCTTGCCAATATTGTCGCCGGCCAGGAAGTTCATCGCCAATACGGGGGTGTAGTGCCAGAGTTGGCCTCCAGGGCTCATCAGGCACATATCATTCCCGTTGTTCACGAAGCGCTTGCTCTGGCAAATATAACAAAGAATCAGCTTGATGCCGTGGCTGTAACATACGGACCCGGCTTATCCGGTCCTTTGTTGGTAGGTGTGTCGTTTGCCAAAGGATTGTCGCAGTCGCTGCAAATTCCGCTGATAGGCGTTCATCATATGCAAGCGCATATCTTATCACATTTTATTGATGATGCCAATATTGTGGAAGGGTCGCTATCGCACCCTCAATTTCCTTTTCTTTGTTTAACGGTTTCGGGTGGACATACACAAATTGTTCGCGTTTCATCACCATTCGACTTTGAGATTCTTGGAGAAACGATTGACGATGCAGCCGGAGAAGCATTCGACAAAGGCGCTAAAATGCTTGGATTGCCCTATCCCGGCGGCCCTGAAGTGGACAAAATTTCACAATCCGGCAATCCGCATGCATTTCATTTTCCCGAGCCATCTGTGCAAGGATTGGATTTCAGTTTTAGTGGTCTTAAAACTTCATTGTTGTATTTAATCAGAGATAAGGTTAAAGAAAATGCAGATTTTATTGACAGAAATCGTGCAGATTTGGCCGCATCCTTTCAGAAGGCCATCATTACTGTATTGATTAGAAAATTACAAGCAGCCGTTCAGCGTACCGGCATACAACAGGTAGCATTAGCCGGAGGCGTATCCGCCAATTCGGCACTTCGCTATCAGTTGGTTATGCATGCCCGCGAGCATCATTGGCAGGTCTTTATTCCCAAACCGGCATACAGCACCGACAATGCTGCCATGGTGGCTATGGCCGGATATATGCGATACAAAAAAGGAATTTTCTCATCTCTTTACCTTTCGGCGCAAGCGCGTTTACCCATTGATGAAAAAGAAACAAATCCAACAAAAACTGACACATGAAACGATTCAACAAACAGGTAGTCGTGATTACAGGTGGCTCGTCTGGAATAGGAGAAGCACTTGCTAAGGCATTTTTGCAGGAAGGAGCATCGGTAGTCATTAATGGAAGAAACGAAAAAAACCTTCAAGATACCGCATCGGTATTACGACAAATCAGCAACTCACTGCTTGCATTGCCCGGTGATGTTAGCAATGAGAATGATTGTAAGGAACTGATAGCGCAAACCATACAGCATTTTGGCAGGATAGATATTTTGGTTAATAACGCCGGCGTATCCATGCGTGCCTTATTTGCCGACACCCATTTAGATGTACTTCGACAACTGATGGATATAAATTTTTGGGGTACAGTATATTGTACTAAATACGCATTGCCACACTTGCTGCACAGCAAAGGAGTAGTAGCCGGCATATCTTCAATAGCTGGCTTGAAAGGACTTCCTGCACGTACAGGGTATTCGGCCAGTAAGTTTGCCATGCAAGGATTTTTGGAAGCATTACGCATTGAGAATCTGAAAACGGGATTGCATGTAATGATTTGTTGTCCTGGATTTACGGCCTCCAACATTCGCAACACAGCCCTTTCAAAAGACGGCACGTCACAAGGCGAAACACCTCGCAATGAGTCGTCCATGATGCAACCAGATGAGTTGGCGCGACATTTTCTGCATGCTGTATATAGCCGAAAAGCCACACTCATCCTCACTCGTCAAGGCAAACTCACTGTATTATTAAATAAGTTTTTTCCACGATGGATGGATAAGCAAGTATATAATCACATGGCAGCCGAGCCCAATGCTCCATTTTCATGAGGTACATTCGCTCAATTTTTTACCTTTGCAATTACTGACATGATTCACCGCCTGCGACATATGTATCGCAAACTATTGCTTTCTTTTATCCCAGCTCGTTCCTATGTGATTGAGGTAGGAGAAGCACCTCATGAAATCATTCGTAAACTTCAGGACATTATTCAGCCACATCCGTTTTATTTTCTTTTTCCGGCTCGTTCTCAAAAACCATATTCCGGGAAATTTTCTGTCAACCGATTTGTAGCCATTAAAAACAATGCTGGAAATTTTCAACGCCAAATCAAAGTGTCGGGATATTTTTATATCATCAACAATAGGATATATGTGCGTATTATACTTTCCAATCCTTTTTCATTAATCAATATGGTGGTGTTGGGCTTTCTGTATTTTCTTTTTCTAATTTTTCGCGTAGCTCCTTTTGATCAATTTTTGCTCAATGCCTTGTTATGGGTACTGCCTGTTATCATCACATATCTGATTACGAATTTTACATTTCAAGGTATATATAAAAAAGAAAAGTTGAGATTTTTTAAAATTTTTAATGGAAAACGACTCACCGATAAGCAGATTGAAGCGTTGCACATCTGATCATTTTTTTATCGGTTGGAAGAATACCGCAAATATCATTATATTTGAAATATAGATGAATAAAGTAATTTCATGAGAATAGGATTGGATGCTAAACGCGCATTCTGCAACAACAGCGGATTGGGTAATTATTCTCGAATGTTTATTCGTGCTATGCTTACCCGGTTTCCTGAGCATACTTTTTTTCTCTTCACACCCATGATTCGTGATGAAGCATTTTACGATGAAATAAGAAAAATGGGGCGCGTAGGCATCATTACTCCTCAAAGCCATTTTGCTCGAAGGTTTCATTTTTTCTGGCGACGATTTAAAATAGGGCGGATTGTTTCACGTCTTGATTTGGATGTTTTTCATGGCTTAAGTCAGGAGTTACCTCGTGGGTTGCCGATTCATAAGATTAGGAAGGTTGTAACCATTCATGATATGATTGCTTTTCATGCAGGAGGTTCGCATGAATGGTATAATGCATTTTTTTACAAACTAAAGATCAAACACGCCGTGAAAAGTGCTTCAGCTATTGTGGCCATCAGCAAGCAAACAGCACATGAGCTACAATCTATACTGCCATTGAAAGGAACGACCATACAAGTTATTTATCAACCCGTTGCCCCTGCATTTTTTAAACGTTCGGATGAAGCATTTCAACAAATGATTCGTGCTAAATATCGTTTGCCTGAAACCTATATATTGCAAACCGGCAATATGCAGCCACGCAAAAATCATAAACTGACATTAAAAACATTACAACAATCCGCTGCACTTCATAACCTGCATTTTGTTATAGTTGGTAAGCCGGGCAAAAACCTGAAGAAGATAAAAAATGAAGTAAAGCAACGTGGGCTTGAATCCCGAGTACATTTCCTATTTGAAGTGCCGGCATCGGAGTTACCCGCTCTATATCAAATGGCTTCATGTGTTGTTTATCCCTCATTGATGGAGGGATACGGATTGCCTATAGTAGAAGCAATGGCTTCGTATGTACCGGTAATCACAACAAATGGCGGTTGTTTTGAAGAAGCAGGTGGCCAAGGGGCATGGTATATTTCGCCTAATGACACCGAAGCGATGGCTACTACCTTGCAAACGATATTAACAAAAGGAGAACAAGTAACAAAGAAACTGCAGGAAGGACTACACCTTGCCGGTATTAATACTGCACCCAAAATGGCAGATGCGTATATGCAAGTATATGTCGGCTAACAGCATAATTTGCTTTTTCGTAATTTCGCACCAAATTTCAAATATTGACACACGATTTCCATTCTTACCTTACACATCCTGTATTTTCGGTTATTTCGGAAGAAGCAGATATGCTGGGCATAGATACATATCTTGTCGGTGGATATGTGCGTGATGTTTTGCTTGGCAGGCATTGTAATGATATTGATATCATGTCGGTAGGGAAAGGACTGGATTTGGCCGAAAAAGTAGCAAAACGCTTACAACTCGCCGACAAATTGGTGGTTTATAAAAACTTTGGCACAGCACTCATTCATCATGAAAATTTAGAGATAGAGTTTGTTGGCGCTCGAAAAGAATCATACAGAGCCAATTCTCGCAAGCCCATTGTTGAAGATGGCTCTCTGGAGGACGATCTCAGTCGGCGCGACTTTACCATCAATGCACTGGCAGTGAAGCTCAATCAAAAAGATTTTGGAAAAATGATTGACCTGTTTGATGGGTTGACTCATTTGCAACATGGTTTACTGAAAACTCCACTCGACCCCGACATCACATATTCTGATGACCCACTGAGAATGATGCGGGCCATCCGATTTGCCACGCAATTGCATTTTAGGATTGATGATAACTCATTGGCTGCTATTTCAGCGAATGCCGAACGAATCAAAATTGTTTCGTCTGAACGCATAGCCGACGAATTGAATAAAATCATTCTAGCTCTACGTCCCTCTATCGGATTCTCCATGCTTTCTGAAACAGGTCTTCTTCGACATATATTTCCTGAAATGGAAGAGCTCAAAGGTGTAGAATACATAAAAGGGAAAGGACATAAAGATAATTTTTGGCATACGTTGCAAGTATTGGATAATGTAGCAACACAATCATCCAATCTTTGGTTGCGCTGGGCATCCATTTTGCACGATATAGCCAAACCTGCAACCAAGAAATTTGAGCCCATTGTAGGATGGACCTTTCATGGGCACGAAGAATTAGGCGCTCGTATGGTGCCTCGCATTTTTCGTAAACTTTCATTACCTCTCAACGATAAAATGAAGTATGTGCAAAAACTAGTGAAATTGCACCTGCGACCGATTGCCTTAGTGAAAGAAGAAATTACAGATTCTGCTATTCGTCGCCTATTGTTTGAAGCCGGTGACGATATTGATGATTTAATGCTGTTATGCAGCGCCGACATTACTTCAAAAAATGAAGAAAAAGTAAAACGTTACATCAAAAATTTCCAATTAGTGCAAACCAAACTTCAGGAAGTAGAAGAGAAAGATCGCATTAGAAATTTTCAGCCACCTGTAACAGGTGAACTGATAATGCAAACTTTTGGCATAGGCCCCTGTCGTGAGATTGGGATATTGAAGAATTCCGTTAAAGATGCCATACTTGATGGACTGATTGAGAACGATCCGCAGCAAGCGTTTCAGTATATGCTCTCATTGGCTGAACAATTCGGTCTGAAACCTATTCAACCTTGAAAAAATTAATTTGCATAACCGGCCCAACCGGTAGCGGTAAAACGAATGCTGCTATTCAGTTGGCCATTCATTATCAAACCGAAATACTGTCGTTTGACTCCCGTCAGTTTTATCACGAGATGCAAATAGGAACGGCGCCCCCATCGTCTGAGGAGCTTAATCTTGTCCATCATCATTTTATTCATTGTCGCAGTATTCATGACGAATACAACGCTTCTACTTATGCAGATGATGCTTTATCATTGCTGAAAAAATTGTTTGAAACCCATGATTTGGTTATCATGGTTGGCGGTTCTGGACTTTATTTACGTGCTGTTATTGATGGATTCAGTCAGATACCCGCATCCAATCCAATTATTCGTCAGGCCCTCAACAATAAACTCGAAATGGAAGGATTGGATTCGCTGCAAAATGAGTTATTACAAGCCGATCCTATCTATTACCAACAAGTTGATATATATAATCCGGCACGTCTTATCAGGGCACTCGAAGTAATTCGCGACACAGGCAAGCCCTATTCAGAAGCGCTGAAAAATAAATCTAAAAAACATCATAATTTCACCCCTCTGATTTTCATGCTTAATCCTCGCCGTGAAGTATTATACAAATCTCTTAATCAACGTGTTGATAAGATGATGCAAGAAGGACTGGTAGATGAAGCAAAAAGATTATTTCCTTTTCGGTCTGCCCCTCCCCTACAAACAGTGGGCTACAAGGAATTATTTATGTACTTGGATGGCGAATATTCATTAGAAGAATCTATTGATAAAATCAAACAGCATACACGCAATTACGCCAAACGTCAAATTACATGGTTCAAGAAGATGCAACCCGAACTATGGCCAACCCACATTCAGCAAGCCATCGAACGCATTGATATGTTCAATCAGTAAAACAAGGCAAATCTGGATTCAGTGAACAACCGACGACGGCAACTTTCACAAAAAATCATTTCTATTCTATCCAATTGCTGAGCCGAACCGGCCTGTTCATGCATGATACATTGATCTATGCTAATACAATGCTCTAAACCCAAATTATGTCCTAATTCATGCACCATAATTTTGATTACCCTATTTTTGTAATTGAATGCAAGAGGATTTTTCCTTGATATATCATAAGTCGAAACGACACTCACCTTACCCCCCAACCGAGCATGACCTAAAAGTTGTTTTTTCTTTCTTTTTCCATTTTCGGTACTATAAATCTTTCTTGTTGTAATACCAATTACAAAAGTAGCATGAGGTGATTTTATATTTTGCAAATAAGCCAAAACCGTATCCACATGCAAATCCTTATGTTTGCGTCCCATTGGGTAAGGTTTTGATTCAGTTGTTGAGCAAAATGCAAAAGAGGAAGAAAGATATGTACAAAGCGTATCCATAAGCTCGGGTTCAACATGATCAATATTAACCAATTCAACGACAGGCGGGATGAAATAATCATATCCTACATCCTGTGTTGATAAATTGGTTTGCTTGGAATTGGAAAGACATCCAAAGAGAAATAAGATAAATAATAGCAAAATAGACATGAATACATGCATAATATCGTGATAAACGGTTGTTTGTGTAAGAAAGTTGTATATTTGCTTTCAATATTTTTTTTAGATGAGGTTTCAGGCCTTAAAATCCCACGTATTGAAGCTCATGGAAGAGCAGTTGCCTGATGGATTATCGTATCATGGGCTGCACCATACCTTATCTGTGATGAAAGCTGCCGAACGCATTGTCAAGCACGAAGGACTTACACCACAAGAAGAAGAATTGCTAATGGCCGGCGTATTACTTCACGACATTGGATTTGTTGAAACCTATCATAATCACGAAGAAAAAGGTGTGGAAATTGCCTCATCACTACTTCCATCGTTTGGATATAATACAGAAGATATTCAGATTATACACGCCTTGATACTGCGAACAAAAATCCCTCAATCTGCTTATACCCGAATGGAACAGATTATCTGTGATGCTGACTTGGATTACCTAGGCACGGATGATTTCTTTGCAATCGGCAATACCTTGTTTGAAGAGCTTAAACGGCATGGTGTACTTAAAAATGAGAAAGAATGGAATCGTTTACAGGTTTCTTTTCTTTCAAGTCATTCGTATTATACCGATTATGCACGCAAATACCGACAACAAAAGAAAGAAGAAAACTTTCTCTTAGTAAAAAATATTGTTGAAACTTATGAAGATTAAAAATGTTATTATATTTATCGTTGTGTAACCCTTAATGTAAAAATGTATGCTGTCAAAAGACAAAAAAAACCTGATTGTAGTTCCATGTGATTTCACCGAAGAAGCGCAAATTGCTTTGAATCATGCTTCACGAATTGCCAAGCAAAGTACTGATGAAGTGCGTCTGTTGCATATTTTCAACAGAGAATCCAAATCTAAGTTGCGCAAAGAAAGTGCCGGAGAAGAAGCCGTATATGCGAAGCTGAAAGAATGGGCTGAAAAAAATCAGAACGAAACCGGAATCACCACTACTTACCATGCCGAAGAAGGAAGTATTTTTACTACGATTGCCGAATACATTAAAGAAACAGACGCAGCCATGATGGTAATGGGTACACATGGTGTTAGAGGTGTTCAGCATTTTGTGGGCTCATTTGCCATGAAGGTTGTAACCAGCTCTCCAGTACCAGTTATTGTTGTCCAAAAAAAGGACGTTGATGCCTCAGGCATCAATAAAATTGTTCTACCGATTGACCATAACCGACACGGAAAAAACAAAGTGTCTTATGCCATTTCAATTGCTAAGTATTTTGGTGCCGAAGTGCATGTTTTTGAAGAATACAGCTCTGATGAGTTCTACAGCAAGCAAATTAAGCTAAATACAAATTATGCCATCCAGCGTCTTGAGGAGAACAACGTGAAATATATTGAAGTTAAAGAGGATTTTAGTTCTGGCTCATTTACTAAGCACCTGATTCGTCATGCTGCCAAAATCGAAGCTGATTTGATTGTCATTTCATCTCATGCCGACCAGGAAAGTATTGCGGATTTATTCCTTCGTTCGAATGAGGTAGAAATGATTAATAATGATGCCATGATTCCGGTAATGTGTGTAAATCCGTTTGAAAACACATCTCATCTAAGTGTGGCCGGTGTAGGATAAAGATTGACAGCATCATCTTAATGATGATGCTGTTATTTCAATTTTTGTCGCAATTGTTCTAATCCTGATTGCATCATCTGAATTTCTTTTGTTTTTGCCTCTTGGTCCGTTTGATTTTTCTCTAATTGCTGTTGAAGTTTTTTTCCTTCTTCCACTAATTTTTCCTGATCTTTTTGGGCTTTCTTCATATTATCTTCCAAATCCTTAATATCAAGCTTAAGTTTGTATTGATCACTGTAATCATAAAAAGCTATCAAAAAATTTTCAAGATTTTTTATCATTTTATCGTCTTTGTCTGTCATAAATTCGCCACTTTCTTTAGCGATAGCAATTGTAATTTGTGAACGAATTTTTTCGGATTTTTCGGATTTTACATACAATGTAATGGTCTCAAAATGTAGATCAAAGATCTTTACCTTTTCATAAGCCATGATACCTTTTACCGATTTACCCTTAATATTTAAATCAGATGTTTTTTGATTCCATGCAGCATCTAAAATCTTTTGCTCAAATGGAACTTCAACATTCATTGCAAATTGATTCTGATCACCAACTGTCATGCGTACTTCTCTTATCTTCTGAGATTGCCCAGCATAACTTATACATATAGCCCCTATCAACAAAATCATTCTATTCATAACCAACTTATTTATTCACAATGTTACAAAAAAATTTCGTTTTATCCCATTGATTATTCCAATAACAGCTTGTTAATCTTGTAAACTAAAAAAGGGTACAAGCATCATAAAATCTATTAATAGAAAATGTAAAATGTATCATTCAGACAAAAAGATTATATTTTTACGGACAATAAAATGGAAACATGATGAATGAGTTTAGGGAAAAAGGACTTTCAAAAGAAGAAATCAGTCACAGATTGCAAGCATTTCGTAAGCGAGATGTGCCTTGGCGTGATGGACGTGTTTTTAGTTATGTATATCATGCCGGCGATGATGTGGAAGAAGTTGCTAAAATGGCATACAACGAATATTTGAGCGAAAACGGGTTAGATGTAACTGCATTTCCAAGCTTGATGGAAATGGAGAATCAAATTATGGGTATGTGTCGTTGGCTTCTTAGAGGCGATGCTCACGTGTCCGGATCATTTACATCAGGAGGTACAGAGAGTTTGTTGCTGGCAGCAAAAACAGCACGCGACTATGCTCAACACAAGCATCCTCATATTGCGCAGCCGGAGGTTATTATGGCCGAAACTATTCATTCTTCACTATTTAAAGCATGTAACTATTTTCAGTTAAAACCTATACTGGTACCGGCACGTGAAGATCATAAGGTATATGCCGAAGATATGGCAAAATATATTACACCTAATACGATATTGTTGGCAGCATCTGCGCCATCATATGCCTACGGCGTTTATGATGATATTGAGGAAATAGGGAAACTGGCAGCCGAACATCAGTTACTATTTCATGTTGATGCTTGCATAGGTGGTTTTATTGGTTCGTTGAATAGATTGAATGGTTGGCAGCAACCTGATTTCGATTTTTCAGTACCGGGCATTACCTCTATATCAATGGATTTGCATAAATATGGTTATACACCTAAAGGCGCATCTGTTTTGCTTTATAAAACCGAAGAAATTCGTCGCCACCAATATTATGTTTGCAACGAATGGACCGGTTATACTGTAGTAAATCCTACCATGCTAAGCAGCAAGAGCGGTGGCCCAATTGCTGCGGCTTGGGCTGTTATGAATTATTTGGGTCTTGATCGCTATAAATCAATGGCTCGGGAAACCATGCATGCGGTTGAAACGCTAAAAAATGGAATTGAAAATATCAAAGGACTTACATTAATCGGAAGTCAACTTACCAGTTTGATTTGTTTTACTTCTTCACGTATCAATATTTATGATTTGGCAGATGAACTCAAAACACGAAAATGGGTAGTGAATCTTCAATTTTCTCACAGCCGCGTGCCTGCTAATATTCATATGTCAGTAACTTATCAACACATTCATAAAGTGAGTGAGTTTTTATATGATTTGGAAGAATCTGTCAAACAGGTTTCCAAACGTGTACTTCCTAAATTGATGGATATGGCTACTTTGAAAACAGCCAATGCCATGGCCGGGAATATGAGTGCTGACATGATGGCTCAATTTGCTCCCATGCTTGGTATTAAGGATGGGCAACTTCCAGATAAAATGGCTGTCATTAATCAATTACTAAATGATTTGCCAAAAGAGATGTCTAAAGAATTGCTGCTTCGATTTATGGGTGATTTGTATGCCGCCCATGCTCCCAAATCCTAATTTTCATCGGTATTAATTGGCTATTGCTTACATGCTAAAAATAATGCTCATTTATTAGATTCTTCTGAAAAAAAAAGAGGCTAACTAAAGTTAACCTCTTCTATTCGCCAATTATGAAAAAACATGCTAATTTTTGAAGCTGGCCTTAGATGTTGGTACAGTACGTGTACCAACTTGACCTGAAGAAAGTGAGAATGTAAAAATAACCTGACCGGCATCCTGACCACCACCTACAGCAGTTCCTCCGGCAAATGATCCATTATATGGATTCGTGTTTCCACTTGTAGGAACAATTTGCCCATTGTATCTTACAACAACACTATAATTAACAGTTGTTCCAACACAGTCAGCATAATTATTTACACGAACCGTATAAGTTCCTGCCTCAATTTCGGCCTGATCGTCATAGGTTATATTTTCGTTGTTTACGCCGTCAATCCAGCAAGCAGGATTTGAATCCAAATCCAACATACCACCACTTGATGAAGAACTGTTTCCATAATAAATCGTTTCGCCATCAGGTTCTACCAAATACAAATCCAAGTCCGTATTTTGGTCAAAAGTTAAACTCACTTGAAGTTTTCCCGTTCCAACATTGATACGTGTTACAGTAAATGTATATGTCTCACTTATGTTACCTTGATCATCACCTACCGAAATCAGAAATGTCAGTTCATCATCGGTTACACTTTGTGCAATAAGCGGATTCAAGAAAGCAGGAGATTGTGTAATAGACACTTCATAATATCCTGCAAATCCATCTAATCCTAAATAAATCTTTGACAAACTACCCGTTTGAGCAACCGCCAACACCTGTATGGGACTTCCACCTCCGGCTATAAAACTGGAGTTGTGATTGACCGTATTAATAACAGGCGCATTACTTCCTTGATTCGATGGCAAATTGCCTTGACGCAATACTGCATTTGACATTGTTATAATTTCTTCAATCGGTGTATCTTTTTTACACGACATCCAAAACGAAGAAATTGCAACTACAGCTAACAATAATAATGTTCTTGAGGTTTTCATATTCATTTTGTTTTAATGGTTGATGCAAAGTACAGGCAATATCATGAGATGAAAAATGATATTCATCATGTTTCACTTTTTTTTTAAAAAAACTAATGAGATATTTAGTTTTTGGGGGCAGCTCTGCTGAGCAGTACTTTACCACGGTAGCGATGACGCAAACCAAAAACATCTGTTATATCAACGGCATAAACATAAATATCTGCAGGCACATCTGCACCGGTATTTTTGTATTTGCCATTCCACGACTCTGATAAATCTTCAGTATAAAAAATAACTTGACCCCATCGATCATAAATTCTGAATTCATAGTCCCAAATACCAATTCCTACACCACTAAATGTGTCATTAATGTTATCGCCATTCACGGTAAAAGTGTTAGGTATATAAAAAGTAAATTCAGGTTTTACAATCACAAGCTGAAAGGCCGTATCCGGGCATCCGAACTCATTCCAAACAATCTGCATTACCTGATAATGTCCAGTATCAGCATATTCATAAGGCGTAGTGCAAGTATTAATACTGTCGCCATTATCAAAATACAGCCAACAACTGATAGCCCCCGATGATTGGTCGAAGAAATGAAAGAAAGGATGAAATATGCTTTGTTCTTCGGGTTGAACCATAAATCCAGCAGTTGGTGAAGGATAAACATGAATCTGATTAGGCCAAAAAAGTTGAATGGTGTCTTTGCAACCTGTTGTTGCATAGGCGAGCAGCGAAACGGAATAGGTGCCTGCATAATAGGTCGCCGTTGGATTGGGTGTATAAGCATGAAGTCCATTACCCAAATCCCAATCATACACCATGTTATTATATGCAGAATCGTGGGATACATTGAATTGAGTAACGAAGGGTTCGCAACCAAAATCAGGCACTTGAGCACTGATCGTGTGATGACCAAATACCAATACGGTTTTGGAAACACTATCGCTGCAATAACCATCTGTAGCACTAAAACTCACAGGATGATATCCGGGTTGAGAAAAACTGGTTGATGGTTGTAAATTGGAAGAAACAGTCGGCGTGGCATATTGACCGAAGTTCCAATGAAAATCAGTAGCGCCGTTCACCCATGATCCATTTCCTTGAAAGGAGAACAAGTTGCCATCAATGCATTGAGGTGGCGGGATATCGAAATCTAAATTCATCAAAGGCCGCAGAATAATAGTTACCTCATCGGTATCAGAACAAAAAAATCCGGGATTGAGAATCAATTGAACTGTAAAAGTACCCGTATCAGGATAGGTATATACCGGCGATGGAATATTGGATGTATCAGATTGAATACCATCAACTCCAAAATCCCAATGGTAAAGAAGGTTACCTATTGAGCTGTTTCCAATATTTGAAAAAAGTACTTGGTATTCACCACAACTCAAAAAGAGATTATCAGCAAGGGGATTGAGAGATTGGGGTAATAAAATATCTGCATTCACATTGACAATACAATTCACTACATTAAATTGAAAATCGCGCCGGTGAGTGCCAATCAACGTACCATTTCTGTATTCGCGAACACACACGCCCACAACATATTGACCAAGTTGAGTAGGTTTTACATTTAGCTCGCCGGTAATAGGATTAATAGTTAAAGGCGGATTGCTGGCAATAGGATAAGTAACTGAATAAGGATTTTGAAAGATAATCTGATCGAAAGGAGGTGCAGATGTAGGAACTGGCATAGGGGAAGTCGGAGTTCCTCCGCTGTATGTAGCACATAGTTCATAAACCAAGGAATCGCCGTCGGGATCAGTGGCCGAATGATCAAATTGCAAGGCATCGCCAACACATAATGCAATAGGTGGAAAATTTTTGAATCTAGGACTATTGTTACAAACCAAGGGACCCGATGGTGGAATGGTTGCCGTATAAGTAGCACCGGTGGATTGAGGATTAATCAAATTAATTATTGTATTGTTGCGACAACAACGCTGATAAGCCAAAATATAACCCGAAGGAGAAGGTGGCAAGGCGACGGTAGTGGTATAAACAGCTTCCTGCACACATACAGTAGGTGGTGCCTGAAAACAAGGATTGCCGGCAACAAAAGGCACATAAGTAGAGCCGGGAAAAGGGATTGAAATATTTGAATGAAATCCGCCATTACCTGTCCAAACGGTTATATTGGCCGGATTGTCATAAGGCGCTTCACCATTATAACAGTCGCGATAAACTTTAAGGGTAATTTTGTATTGATTGTTTCCTAAACAATCATAATACATTTCGCCACCAATGATGTGTGTAGCATAAGAAGAAAATGATAGAAAAAAACTGAGAATAAAAAGTAGGAATATCCGTTGGTTCATAATTACCTAATCAGGGTTATTCGTCCGATGTATCGGTAATTATGGCCTGGAGGTGTTTGTACATCAATCCGGTAGGCATATACACCAATCGGATGTTTGCGATAATGCTCATCGTAGCCGGTCCATCCTCTGTCAATGTCATCGGTTTTGTATATTTCTCGCCCCCAACGGTCAAAAATTGACATAGTGAAATACAGAAAACCTTGCCCTGCACCCGTAAAGATATCATTATTGCCATCCAAGTTAGGGGTAAAAGTGTTAGGAATAAAGAATGTAAAAGGAGGATATGCATAAAAAAGTGTAGTAGCGGTGTCAGAACATCCCAATTCATTAGTAACAACAAGAGTAACCCAAAAATATCCTGTGTCAGCGAATGCATGAATGGGATGCTGTTCGGACGATGTGCCACCATCTCCAAAATCCCAAAACCAGGTTATAATCTCTCCAGTTGACTGGTCTTTAAACTGTGCTTCTCTGTTGTCGGTATAGTAATAATCAAATGCAGCGTTTGGTGCTTGCACTAATATCAATGAAGAGGCCGTAAGCGTATTTCCACAACTATCTTCAACAATAATAGAATAAAGTGTGGTTTGTTGAGGATATACGATGGTTTGCATACCGGTATTATCATTGCTCCAGCTATAAACAATATCCCCAATTCCTCCATTGGCATGTGCAGTAAGCACAACTGGCTGCCCCGGGCAAACAGAAGTATCACCAGTAAATGTCAATGAAAGCGGATCTGCATTGGGCACGATAATCGTAACAGAATCTACGGCCTGAAGTGAGCCACAGGCATCACTAACGGTTACTACGTATGTGGTTGGATTTCGAACAATTACAGGTATAAAATTACCATTCCCTACACCTTGATTCCAAGTGTAAGATAAAGGTGGCACACCACCCGTAGCCGAAGCCCAAAGTATTACCACCTCATTATTGCAGTCAAAAGAAGCATCAGGCATAGCCGTAACCGTTATGGGATCCGTATTTTTGATAGGAATACTAATACTGGGTTGTGGCACATTGGGGCAAGCATTTGGATCATTAATTTGTATTGTAACAAATTCTATGGGCTCAGGAAGTCCATCAATAATAGCTTCAATTTCGATAGATGCATTACTTTGGCCGGCTGGAATTTGAATAGATCCAGGTAAGAAATTATAATCCACTCCATTGGTAGCATTACCCGTAACATTGTAGAAAACCGTGCGATTGGTTGTATTGTCACCAATCCATGTAAACGTAACAACAGCTTTGCCACAACCTTCATATAGTGTATCGGAATCCACTCCCCCTTCAACCTTATAAGTTACTTCACTCCCTTCGGAAGAGAAGCTTTTTGCTTCCAAAAACACCCCTGAATCATAGTATGCATCTCCAACATCAGCAATAGCGAGCCGAATGGTATATGTGCTGCACGGTACTACTGCAGCAATGGCTGTAAGAACTTTTGTAAAACCATCATATTGAACGGTTTGTCCGGGGAATGGAGATTCGTTATCAATATAATAGTTTGAATTGGTCAGATGATTCACATTATTAATGG
Organism: Candidatus Competibacteraceae bacterium; assembly: GCA_014879445.1. Taxonomy (GTDB): domain Bacteria; phylum Bacteroidota; class Bacteroidia; order CAIKAF01; family CAIKAF01; genus BA4. The sequence continues at coordinate 4,006 of JACSSC010000046.1, read as the reverse complement.
AAACAAAAGTAGATGTACCAGGTATTAATGCAATATTTTTGTTGTTATAAACACCACCAGAAGGATTAGGTCCGGAAATAAAGAATCCGAAAATATCATTGAAATTAGACCCAACATATTCCTTGTATTCCTCAGAGCCAAACACATACCTAAATACAACAGTATCACCTTGAGGAATAAAGTCAAACTGAAGTGTAGCTGCATTAAAAGTAGGTTCGTTACCAATGCCAAATGTGCTGGCAAATTGTTCGAGAAGGGAACTGCCTCCGGCACCATTGTCTAAACCGGCATTAGGGCTATTGTTAGGTCCGGGCGGGCCATTCGGGGCAATTAAGTTGCCGGTAGTCATGACAACTCCATTCGTTAATCCGATGTTTGAATTAGAGCCATCAAAACTACCAATGGCCATATTGGACCCTGTGAAAACAATGTTGCTAACCTGAACACCTCCTCCCATTAATACATTTTGAACCAAATCAGTAGCCGTAAAACCTCCAGTAGTTACTAATTGCGCCTGTATGCTTAATGACGAAAAGAGAGCCAAAACTGCAAAGAAAATGGGCTTCATTGAATTCAACTGATATGTTTTTCTCCTTTTCACCCTTGATTAATCATGCTAAATTACTTTATATTCTGTTATTGTCCAAATTATAATCATGCTTACACTCAAATTACATGCCTAAGTATTAAGACGATTTTAACGAGAAAAATGGTTGCTCTGTTTTAAAATATTTACGAAAATATTTTTTTTTGTTTCCTAAAGCATTGCAAATGTTTAATATTTAGGCATTTGAGTGCTTGCCTTTCTTATTTCAATATCAAATATCAAAAATGAAGTGTGCATTCGTGAAAATTGTGTTAATTTTCGTCTTCATTACAACAACAACTAAAATGAAATACGCCAACTTACTACATCAGATAATGCGCAGGCATCAATTTGTATATTATTTTTCTATCATTTTATTTTCATCATTATGGATAACTGGATGTGGCGGTAAGAAGAAAAAATTATCAGACGACCCAGGATTTTCGAAATACATTGAATCCTACACATCCGGTACAATATCCAAAAATGCCCCTATCGTAGTGCGGCTTCATCCCGACTGGGCAAGCGAGCATTCGTTGCACGAACCAATCAAAGAACAATTATTTTCTGCCAGTCCTTCTATATCAGGCCAAACTTCTTGGGATGATGATCGCACGCTGATATTTAAACCTTCATCTACTTTAAAGCCGGGGCAGTTATACACTATTGAGTTTCATTTGGGTAAAATTGTTGATGTACCTAAAGAGTATAGAACATTTGTTTTTTCGGTTGAAGTCATTGCCCCCTCTATTACTGTGAATATTGAGGGTATAAAAACAGACGGACAATCAAAAGATAAAATGTTGCTAAGCGGATGGATTGAGACCTCTGACGATGAAGATACACTCAAGTTACAAAAAGTTATCACAGCAAGCCATGAAAAGAAGGATGTTACAATTACCTGGAAGCATTTTCCCAAAGAAAGAAAGCATGGCTTTGTTGTTTCTTCCATAGAGCGCAAACAAACAGCCACATCGCTTATTATCAAATGGAACGGTTCTCCAATTTCCGCTCCGCAAAAGGGGGATCAAGCCATTGAAATACCGGCTATTGGTGACTTCAAAATACTCGACATAAAGGCGATGGATGACAACCCTAATTATGTGTTGATTCAGTTTTCTTCACCTATTGATGCCATTCAGGATTTAACCGGTATGATTACATTATCACCCGATCCGGGAATAAGTTTTACCATTGAAGGCAGTGAAGTGAAAGGATATGCCGAAACACCCCTTGAAGGAAAATATTTTGCACGTGTAGCACATGGAATCAAAAATATTTGGGGTGATAAATTGGCAAAGGGGAAAGAAGTTTCGTTACTTTTTCAAGACAAAAAACCATCGGTTAAAATGATATCAAAAGGCAATATTTTACCAAGTTCTGGCAAGGTTGTATTGCCATTTGAGGCGGTAAATTTAAAGGCCGTTGATATTTCTGTAATAAAAATTTACGAAAGTAATATTCCTCAGTTTTTTCAACAAAACACATTAAATGGCGACCATAATTTACGACAGGTTGGAAGCCCCGTTATTAGAAAAACATTAGCACTAGATGCCGACAAAACCATTAATTTAGCTAAGCGCAATCGCTTTAGTATAGATCTTGACTGGCTAGTACGTGCTGAGCCCGGTGCCATGTACAGAATCACCATTGGTTTTCGTCCTGAGTATTCACTTTATGCTTGCGATGCCACTCAGCAAAGCCAAAGGAATGATGAAGACGACGATTATTGGTATGACGATTATTATTATGATGATTACTATGGCTATGGTAACAACTGGTCGGATGAGGATGATGAATTTTGGACTCAATATGATTCATATTATCCTTATGGATACGACTGGCAAAACCGAAATAATCCGTGTCATCCATCGTATTATAATAAAGAGAAATGGGAAAGTCGTAACGTGATGGCCTCTAATTTGGGTATTAGTGTTAAGCAGGGTAGTGATAAGTCCATTCATATATTAGTTACCGACCTGATTACGGCTGATCCTGTTCCCAATGCTAAAGTAGATTTGCTAGATTATCAGCAGCAAGTTATTATGAGCATGAATACAGATTCCAAAGGTCAAATATCAACCACATTAACTCGTAAGCCCTTTTTGCTAGTAGCAAGTCGCAATCATGAAAAAGGATATTTAAAACTTGATGATGGATCATCATTATCTTTAAGCAGTTTTGAAGTTTCAGGAGATGAAGTGCAAAAAGGCATCAAAGGAATGTTGTTTGGAGAGAGAGGTGTATGGCGCCCAGGCGATTCGATATACATGAGTTTTATTTTAGAAGACAGAGATGCCAAAATACCTGCCAATCACCCTGTAGAATTTAACTTATATACACCACAAGGCCAATTGTACAGGAAAATGGTTAGCACCTCCGGTGTGAACGGATACTATGTTTTCAGGACGGCGACAGACCCTACTGCACCTACAGGCAACTGGAATGCTAAAGTGAGTGTTGGAGGTGCCAGTTTTGAGAAAAGATTAAAGATTGAAACCATTATGCCCAATCGCCTTAAAGTAATGCTTGGCATTTCAAATAATGCCATCATAGAGAATGGGCAAGAAATCCCTCTTTCATCCGAATGGCTGTTTGGCGCACCGGCCCGTAATCTTAAAGCCAAAGTAGATGTTACGCTAACACAAAGTAATACTTCTTTCTCGTCATACGCTGATTATGCTTTTGACAATCCTGTATATTCTTTTTCATCGCAGGCATTTACAGTGTTTGATGGGAAGTTGGATGAAAACGGACAGACGAAATTTTCGCTCGACTTAGATGAACTATATCAAGCTCCAGGCATGCTCAAAGCCGGATTTTTAATTAAAATATTTGAGCCGGGTGGCGCATTTAGCGTTGACCATATCAGCGTTCCATACAGCCCATATTATTCATATGTAGGTATCAAAACCCCTATAGGAGAGCCCCCCTTCAATTATCTTCTCACCGGAAAAAATTATTTAATAGATATTGTCAACCTTACATCACAAGGTAAAAAAATTTCAGGCAACAAAACAGTAAAAGCACGTCTCTATAAAGTGCAATGGAAATGGTGGTGGGATCAGTCGGGTAATCAACTTTCCAATTTTACATCAGGTAAATATACCAAACTTATTGCTGAAAGTGAAGTAAAGTTGACGAATGGTATGGGTAAATGGAAAATTACAGCACCTGAAGATGACTGGGGTAGATATGTTGTATTGATAGAAGATATGGAGAGCGGACATAAAGCCGGAAAAATCATATACTTTGACGATCCATACTGGCAAACACGATCACGGAATGATGATGACGGACATGTAACATTGTTATCATTTAGCAGCGATAAAACCAAATATTCAATAGGCGAAAAAATCAAACTCAGTATTCCATCTAGTGAAGGTGCTCGATTATTTGTGAGTGTTGAGAACGGCCGGA
>JACSSC010000008.1 GCA_014879445.1 Candidatus Competibacteraceae bacterium | reverse complement strand
TCCAGTTGTTGGTGTAATTTTCGCTTTCATACACCAAATTCCTCCAGCGGTTCTATATACGTAAGTGCATGGGTGTAAAGGTTCGGGTACTATCCAGGCATTGTTCAGTCCATCTTCGTTCGGACTGATGACGTTGGGCAAGGGTAATTCCTCCGCTTCTTCTAAAGTATCCTATCAATGTTATAAACGCATGCTCCATAAAAATGCCATTCATACATAGGATTTAGGGCTATAAAATTGGAGAGCGAATAGGGAAGAAAATTGCCAATATACATGTATTGATAGCCGAATTTGCATAAATCCAGGTTTCTAAAGGCACCCGGTTCATGGTATCATCCATATTGGGAATTGTGATTTGGGGAGGAATAAATGCGCCTTGTGCTTGAAAATAATAATCAGAGGTGTCTTTTATATAAATATTTATTACTGAAAAAAATGGTTAAGTAGGAACTATGGGTAAATGTGTTGAATAAGTTAATTTGTAATTTAAGATGATATTTTTCCACACTTGCAAAGGGCTCTATGAGTTGAACTCCGATGTTATGTCTTGGAAAATATTCCGGAATAAAATAATAATCTATCGTAATATGTTTTGAAGATCCACAAATACTTCCCCATCAAAAGGATATTGAAATGGATACTCTACATTAGGAAGATTGTCTGGCCCAGTTGGTATAGAAATTCGATCAAAATCATGGCAATTAGGAGATGCATAATAACAATTTCCATTAGAATTTAACCAATGATCAACCAATTCAATGACACTATTTATCTGAGATACACGCAGTGCAAATATTTCTTATTTGCAGCAATTTGACTGAATAGATGTTGGATATATTTTCTATTTCGATTTTTTTTCTAAGATTTGTGAAATTATTTAATAGGATTATGGCAAAGAAAGTAGTGAAAAAATCGAAAACAACCCCTATTCAAAAGAAAGCAAGAAGAGGACGTCCGGCCAAAAAATCTGCATTACCGATTGAGTCAGTTGAATCGAAAGAAACAGATTCTAACCCGGCAAGTGCTACCAAAAGAAGGAGAGGGAGGCCAAGGAAATCCACTACTGCAAGCGATATTTCAGTGCCACCAATCAAGAAACGAGGCAGGGGGCGTCCAAGGAAATCCAATAAAGTAGAAACGACCATTCCCAAGCGACCTGTTGGAAGGCCGCCCAAAACGGATGCAGGCATCAAATCTGCACAATCGCTTAGCATGAATTTAAAAGATGTGCAGGCATTGATTGAATTTGTATCAAAGGTAGGGGTATCTGAAGTAGAGTTGGAAACACAAGGCGTAAAGATTGTTATTAAAACACCATTGGGAGCGGCGGTTCAAACATTTGCACAGGCGCCGGTACAGGTGGCTGTTCCGCAAATGATGCCGACCCAATCGCCAATCGCTTCTTCACAACCTGCTGTTTCTGATGCCACCAAGTCAGGCGGAGTAGATGAATCAAAATACGTAACGATTAAGTCGCCGATGATTGGAACATTTTATCGCAAGTCGGCACCTGATAAGCCCGTGTTTGTAAATGTAGGAGATGATGTGTCGCCTGGCAAGGTTTTGTGTATCATTGAAGCGATGAAACTTTTTAATGAAATTGAGGCCGAAATATCAGGGAAGATTGTAAAAGTACTGGTGGATGATTCATCGCCTGTAGAATATGATCAGCCGTTGTTTTTGGTTGATCCCAGCTAATTGGGTTGTATAATTAATTTTAGTACGCATGTTTAAAAAAATATTGATTGCCAACCGGGGCGAAATTGCCCTGAGGGTAATACGCACATGTAAAGAGATGGGCATACGCACCGTTGCGGTTTATTCAACGGCTGATAAAGACAGTTTGCCTGTCAGATTTGCAGATGAAGCCGTATGTATTGGGCCGCCACCCGGCAAAGAGTCATATTTGAATATGGCCAACATAATAGCCGCTGCCGAAATTACCAATGCAGATGCGATTCATCCCGGGTATGGCTTTTTGAGTGAGAATTCAAAATTCTCAAAGATATGTCATGAAAATGGTATAAAGTTTATTGGCCCAACGCCCGAGATGATTGACGCTATGGGCGATAAAGCAAGTGCAAAAGCAACGATGAAAGCAGCCGGTGTACCAACCGTGCCCGGTTCAGATGGGTTGTTGGATTCGCTGTCAGATGCACGCAAGCAGGCCAAATCCATTGGCTATCCGGTTATCATTAAAGCTACTGCTGGAGGCGGAGGTAAGGGTATGCGTGTTTTGTGGAACGAGAAAGACCTCAACGAACAGTGGGATAAGGCCAGACAGGAAGCAGCTGCTTCTTTTGGTAATGACGGTATGTATATGGAGAAATTTATTGAAGAACCTAGACATATCGAAATTCAAATTGCCGGCGATCAGTATGGAAAAGTTTGTCATCTGAGCGAAAGAGATTGTTCTATTCAAAGAAGACACCAGAAACTAGTGGAAGAAACGCCCTCCCCATTCATGACAAAGGAGCTTCGTACAAAAATGGGCGAAGCCGCAATTAAAGCCGGAGAAGCCATCAGATACGAAGGCGTTGGCACTATTGAGTTTTTGGTGGATAAAAACAGGAATTTCTATTTTATGGAAATGAATACCCGTATTCAAGTAGAGCATCCTATTACAGAAGAGGTGATTAATTATGATTTAATTAAAGAACAAATTAAAATCGCCGCAGGTATTAAAATTTCTGGCAAAAATTATATACCTGAAATGCACGCAATTGAATGTCGTATCAATGCCGAGGACCCATATAATGATTTCAGGCCAAGTCCGGGGAAAATTACACATTATCACTCGCCAGGCGGACATGGTGTTAGGGTTGATACCCATGCATATGCCGGTTATGTTATCCCGCCTTATTATGATTCTATGATAGGCAAACTTATTGTTGTGCACCAAAGCCGAGAAGAGGCCATTGATACCATGCTCAGGGCTTTACAGGAATATGTAATTGAAGGAGTAAAAACTACCATCCCGTTTCATATTCAATTAATGCAAAACGAAGATTTTAGAAAAGGGAATTATACCACTAAGTTTTTAGAGAATTTCAAGTTGGTATAATTCTTCAGCTAAGGATTTTATTAAATTGGCATTTCCATAACCTTATAGGTTTTATATACATGTCCACCTATATTCATTAATGGTTTGAACATGGGCAAATTGTCTTCTACAATATAAGATGCTTCAGCCCATTCCATGCCTTTGTCTAATCCTCGTCGCATTACCTCATGATATAGTACCACGTCCAACCCTTTTTTCTGATATTCGGGTAATACACCTAATATTACCACACGAATGCAACGGATGGTTTTCTTTTTAGTAAATAAATCAATCCAGTTAAATGGGAAAATGCGCCCTTTCCATTTTTTGAAAACTTCATTCCAGTCAGGTAGACAAATCATACCGCCCACAACCTTGTCATCTTTTTTTGCTATTACCACCAATTCGGGGTCTGTGATGGGTTTTAACCCACCTGTAATATGATCAAACTCTTCGTCTGTAAGGGGAACCCAGCCATGATTAAAGGTTGTATTCCATGCCTCATTAAATAATCCTTTGAATGTGTTTACGCCCTCTTTGAATTTTTTCATTTCCAGATTTTCAAACCTTACACCGGTTCGTTGCAACACAGCTTCTTTAAGGCGTTTCATCCGATCTCCATTCTCTGCTTCAATCTGCCGTCCGGGAAACTTAATAGCATATAATTCTTTAATGCCAACCAGACCATAGTTTTGATACAAAGAATAATAATAGGGCGCATTATAGGTGGAGATTATCACATGTTGGTCGGTAAAATTATCAATTAACACACCATAGTCCTCATTACTAGATGGGCTGGCAGGGCCACGCATTTGTTCAAAACCCCATTCCTTTAATCTGTTTCGGGCAGTATCGAGCAGCGCATTGGCTACTTCTTGATCATTGATACATTCAAAAAATCCAAAGAAGCCAACTCTATCATTCCAGGTTTTTGTATGCAAAGTATTATTAATAGCGGCAATACGACCAACAATTTCACCATTTTTTTCAGCTATAAAATAATCCATGTTTCCATGAAGGAAGAAAGGACTTTTTTTGGGGTCAAATATTTTTTTGTAGTCGGATATGATGGGAGCAACCCAAACTTTATCGTTTTTGTAAATACGCCATGGTAACATGATAAATTGGTTAAGATCTTTTCCTCTTGTAACCTGGCGAATGGTAACATTACTCATAGCAAACGGATTTAGTTTTTGCGGACGCAAATTGCAATTTTTTTTTCATTTTATGCAGCAATAATTTCATTATTTGATCAAAACAACCTTGCCTGTAAATTCATGTTTGATTCCAAAATTATCAACTACATAAATTCTGTACACATAAACACCTTGCTGTGTTTTGTTAGGATCGGTAAAGCCCGTAGTACCATCCCATCCTTGTTGAATATTGCGAGATTCAAATATGCATCTTCCCCATCGGTCGTATATATACATTTCGAAAGTATTAGAATCAAATCCCATGCCTTGAACTTGAAACGACTCATTGATCCCATCCTGATTTAATGTAAATGCATTGGGTATAAACAATGAAAATTCAGCGATAACATAAATGGTTGCAGTATATGTGTCTTTGCATCCGTTGGCATCAATTGCTGTAATTGTTACAGGATATTCTCCTTCATCCGGAAACTGATAATAGATATGATGTTGGTTGTAAAATAAATCTCCATTTATTTCCCAATAATAGGATTGATAGTATTGAGAGGCATTAAAGAAGTGTGCATATGGAAAAAGAATATTTACAATATTTGAATCTGTAGTAAAGTATGCAAGTAGTGTGTCGTTTTCAAGATTAGATACCCAAATGGTAGCATCAAGCCAACATCCCATCATATCTGTAACTCGAATGTATAATAGAGAATCGCCTGTAGCTGAATTGTAAATAGAAACGCCGGAGCTTTGTGTGTTTTGAAAATCTTGAAAAAGGTATTGATAAGGAGGTGTAGTGCCGTTAATAACTACAGACACAATCCCAACTCCTTTCGAGCAGGTATCTGCCTGCTGGAAGATCTGAAATGTAAAACTTGTAGGGTCAGAAACCACGGCTGTGGCAGTGGCTTTGCATCCTTGTGCATCAGTTACTGTAACTTGATAAGTTCCTCTTGCTAAATCGGTGGCTGTTGCTGTTGTTTGTTGATTCGGATCGTTCCACAAATAGGTATATGGGCCAAGCCCTCCACTTACTGTAGCCGTGGCCTGTCCGTTATCAACACCACAATCTGCATCTTGCACAGTAATGGTTAGCGACATGGCATTATAATCTATGTTAAGGTTGGGCGTATTCGAGTCAGCAACATTTCCACATATATCAGAAACAGTGCCGGCTATAGATAATGTAAATGTACCTCCCGAATTGAGCGGAGGCGAGATGGCCAAAAAATACTCCGTGGAGTAAGACGCCCCAGCCAAACAATCGGAACTTGAAGCGGATGTGATGGTGTAAGGGCCACCCGGGCCGGTAAAAGTAAAGTCTGTCGGTTGAACAGAACTGCAGGTAATATTCTCAGAAAATCGAACAGTAATTCCGGTAGCATTACAAACCTGGTTAGGCGTGATTAAAGTCATAAAGGGTGGAACATTGTCGGGTACTTGAGCTGTTGAGCTGCTGAAATCAAGCCGATAACCATCGTCGCTCTGAGTAAAGTTGGAGATATACAACACAAAACGCTGACCGGCTGAAACAGGAATAGTGGGCTCATCTTGAGGGTTAGGCCCACCATTGGCTCCTGTAACCCCACCATTTGATGTTGAGCTGGAATAATTGCAAGATATCTCTAGGGCGGCTATATTCCTAATATCTTCACATTCGGCATTTGTAAGATCAAACAAAGCCCAGTCATAATCATCATTGGCATTGTATGGAATAATATTAAAGTGTAGAATACCGTTGCTTTGAACTGTAAATGTGTACCAAACGCCACTTTCTTCACCAGTAGCCAAACATGATAACATGCCATTAATTTCATTAGTGATATTATCAGCAGGCACATTCAACACAGGCACATCATAGCTAATCTGACAAACCGGAATCGCGCCAATACAATCGCCCGATGAGGCCTGTGCAAATGCATGGCGTGGCCCTGCGATTGCCATCCATACAACCACTAGCCCGATAAGGATGTGTATTATGACTGTATGATTTACCTTCATGCTTAAACCAACAAATTTACAAAGTAATAGATAGAGATTAATAAACATGGGTTGTATCTACAAGAGTTATAAACGGATGAATGTGTAAATTGTTATGAAGCAACTTATTACAATTTCTATCTGGAAGTATTGTTTCATTTGAATAAACCAGATTTCAAACTTGTTGAAATAAATCCATCAAAAATGAGAAAATTGTTCGTACTACTTTATAAATTTGCCATCGTAATCATTAATAACAAACACTTTACATTATGAAAATTACCGTTGTAGGCGCTGGAGCAGTTGGCGCCACTTGTGCTGATAACATTGCCCGAAAAGAACTTGCCGAAGAGGTGGTTTTGGTTGATATTAAAGAAGGATTGGCTGAAGGTAAAGCCCTTGATATGTTTCAAACAGCCGGCATTTTGGAGTTCGATACACGAATAACAGGTAGCACAAATGATTATTCAAAAACGGCTCATTCAGATGTGGTAGTTGTAACTTCAGGTGTGCCACGCAAGCCCGGTATGACACGTGAAGAATTGATTGGCATCAATGCGGGTATCGTAAAAACGGTAACCGAAAATATTTTAAAGCACTCTCCCAATGCTATTATTATCATCATTTCTAACCCTATGGATACCATGACCTACTTAGCATGGAAGAATAGCGGTATTCCAAAGAATCGCATCATCGGCATGGGCGGTATATTAGACAGTGCTCGCTTTAAAGGATATTTGGCAATGGAGTTACAGTGTTCTCCCAACGACTTGCACGCTGTTGTGATTGGTGGACATGGCGACACAACCATGATTCCGCTTATCCGACATGCTACACTCAATGGCAAACCGGTTACTTCTATGCTGAGCCCCGAAAAACAAAAGCAAATTGTGGCTGATACCATGGTAGGAGGAGCTACACTTACCAAGCTCATAGGCACATCGGCTTGGTATGCGCCAGGGGCTGCCGGAGCTATCCTTGTGGAAAGTATTGTTCGTGATCAGAAAAAAGTATTTCCGTGCTGTGTATATTTAGAAGGAGAATACGGGCAAAAAGATATTTGTATGGGGGTGCCCGTTGTAATTGGTCGAAATGGATGGGAAAAAGTTCTTGATTATGAACTTAATAATGATGAAAAAGAGATGTTTGCGAAAAGCGCCGATGCCGTAAGAAATATGAATGAGGTACTCAGCACGCTGGATGTAAATGCTTAATATGACTTTATTGTCTGATTTTTACGACATTAATTTTCAAATGAGTTACAATGTTCCCTATGTAATTTCTTTTTGATATAAAAAAGAATTAGTGGATTCTTAGTGATATATCTTGTTTTTTTCAAATCAATTACATACTTTTGCATCCCATTTTGATAAATGGAACTAGTTCTTTTATTCTGGCCCGTTCGTCTATCGGTTAGGACTCAAGATTTTCATTCTTGCAAGAGGGGTTCGATTCCCCTACGGGCTACC
>JACSSC010000041.1 GCA_014879445.1 Candidatus Competibacteraceae bacterium | reverse complement strand
TAACACGCTTTTTTTATTTTAATATGACCGACTGTTATAGAACAGCTTCAATTTTTTCAAGCTTTTCTTTTATGGATTTAAAGTTTTCGCACTTCTCTGAATCTTCGCTCTTTATCCCTAAGGTCTGGCCACAATGATTATCAATTTCAGTAAACTTACTTTCTAATATTTGCATTTGTTTTTTGGCGTCAGCATCAGCTTCAATCGCTTCTTCTGTTTTAAATTTGTCAATAATACTTAAGGTCTCATTGAGTACAATGTCAATACTATTGATACAATCGCACGCTGATTTAATCTCTGAAACTTTAATATCCGCGGCTCTTTTAGTGATACCACCGCATGACATTACGATTGAAGCGAGACATAAAATAAAAACTGTTTTTTTCATGTGTTTGATGTTTTAGATTTGTGATTTATGTCATAAAGCTACACTTCTTTTTAATTTTTACAATTATCTCTTTCATTGCTATTAAGAATTATTGTTTTTTGATCATCTTGTCGCTTACAAAAAATATGTAGGTTTGCTTCTTGTTTTTTTAATATGCAACAGCGTAAATATATCCTTTGGTTACCCATACTGATGGCAATTTCTGTAATGTTTGGTATGTTTCTGGGCCGTCATGTTCAACCCTCTGCCAAGCATGGTCCATCTAAATCCATCTTTCATTCATCAAGATCCGGCTCGTCTGACAAAATTAATGAAGTAATAGAATTGATTTATTCGGAATATGTGGACACGGTTAATATCAATCAGCTTTCGGAAAAAGCCATTGTTGCTATTCTCGAACAACTTGACCCGCACTCGTCCTACATTCCTGCATCCAGTTTAACTGCCGTGAATGAGGATTTGCAAGGAAATTTTGAAGGTATTGGTATAGAATTTAATATAGTTAAGGATACCATTGTAGTTGTTTCTGCAATTTCTGGTGGGCCTAGTGAAGCTGTTGGTATCAGAGCAGGAGATCGAATCGTGAAAATAGATGAAGAAAATGTTGCCGGTATTGGAATCAATAATCAAGGTGTTGTGAAACGATTGAGAGGGAAAAAGGGCACTCGGGTTCAGGTTTTTATTGCTCGAAATGGCCAACCTGAACTTATTCTTTTTACTATTAAAAGAGATAAAATCCCACTTTATAGCATGGATGCTGCGTATATGATTCAACCTAATGTGGGCTACATCAAGATTAATCGCTTTGCTGAAACTACGTATAAGGAGTTTCTAGACGGATTAAATAAGTTGCAGGATGCGGGTATGAATAAGTTAATACTTGATTTAAGAGGTAATCCTGGCGGCTATTTGAATGCAGCAACAGATATGGCGGATGAATTCCTTCCTCGAAAAAAATTAATTGTGTACACAGAGGGAAAATCTCGGAAGAAAAGATTTTATTATGCAACCGGAACAGGCAGGTTTGAAACTCAACCTCTCGTCGTATTGATAGATGAGGGATCAGCTTCGGCTTCCGAAATTGTTGCAGGCGCATTGCAGGACAACGACAGGGCTTTGGTGATTGGAAGAAGAAGTTTTGGCAAAGGTTTGGTGCAGGAACAAATTGAGTTTGATGACGGTTCAGCTCTTCGTCTTACAGTTTCCAGATACTATACTCCTAGTGGAAGATCTATTCAAAGACCTTATCAAAATGGTATCGAAAAATACTATGAAGATGCATATTCTGAACTTTCATCCAACTTGGATTCATTACAACTTGCAGATTCTATTAAAGTGTATAAAACCATCGGCGGACGAACAGTTTATGGTGGTGGTGGTATTACGCCCGATATTATTATTCCATACGATACAGCAGGTATTACAAACTTCCTTACTGCTGTTATAAGCAAAGGTCTTACTTATGACTTTTCGTTTGATTATGCGGATCGTTATAGGCAGTCGTTGCTGAAGAAATATCCTGACTACATGGCTTTTGAACGGGATAAAAATATTGAAAAAGAAATTCTGATTCAGTTTATTGATTTTGCTGCAACAAAAAATATTGTAGCAAATCAAACGGAGATTAGCACCTCGTCATCTTTATTGCTTACACGTATGAAATCCCTTATTGCAAGAAATGTTTGGAGCAATGAGGCATTTTATTATATCATTAACCGAAATGATGATATTGTCAACAAAGCGCTGAACGAATTGAAAAATGTAAAATAAGTTTATTGGCTATTTGATATTACTTTTTCCATGTCTTTTTCTTGTTAACAATATCAAAGACGGCAACAGTAATAAATCAAATAAAACAGCCGAAAGTAGAAGTACTGTAACCAACAATCCAATTTGCATAATACTAAGGAATCCTGATAACATCATGCTTATAAAACCTGAACATATAATAAAGGATGTAATTAGGATGGCTTTTCCACTGCTCAGGTATGCACGTTTGAGAGCATAGAGCTCGCTACCTCCTTTGCTCAATTCAATGCGATAACGGCTTAATAAATGAATTGTATCATCTACAGCTATGCCAAATCCAATCGTAAATATGATTGAAGTAACTACTCTTAAATCCATGCTCATGAATCCCATCATTCCTGATGTGATAATCAAAGGAAAAATATTCGGTATCAAAGCAACCCCAATCATTTTGAATGATTGAAAAATCAATCCAAACAAAATAGCAATAACTAAAAATGCAAGCCCTAACCCTTTAATAATACTTGATGACAAATAGGAGATGTTTTTGTCAATGAGTCGTGCACTACCTGTTAGTTCAATTTTGATATGGCTGTCGTTTTCTATCTGTGATAATTCATGCATGAATGTTTCTTCTATATGTTGTGCTCGATAACTGCCTATATCATGCATTTTAGCACTAAATCTTGCTTTTGAATAATCTTCTGTTAAGTACAATTTGCTTTCATCTGAAGGAAAGAATCCACTATTTCTCATTTTAAGTAATAAGCTGTCTAGTTCTTGATTGGATGAGGGTATTGTGTAATACTTGTTGGATCCTGCATGAATAGCTCGGTTGAAAAAGCGAATGAAAATCAATGGGGATTGAACGGAGCCAAGCTCAAAATGCCGAATTGCTATTTCCTCAACCATTAGCAAAAACCTGATGGATTTGACATTCCATAAATCAGATGTAGAATCTTTTGAGTTAGCTACCATTTCAAATGGTCGGATGCCAGCATAATTTTGCTCAAAATACTTGAACTCTTTTTTTAATGGTTCGCTTTCTTTTAAATCTTCAAGTAAGTGAATATTGATTTTTACTTGCGTACTTCCAGCTATGCCTATGGCTAAAATAATGAAGGAGCCCAAAATCAACCATTTTTGATATCGTAATGAAAAAATAAATAACTTTTTCAAAAATCGATCAAGATGTTTATTGTCTTTTGATTGGGCTTTGTTGGAGCTTAATACGATAAATGACGGAAGTAGCAGCAATGTGATGAAGAATGCTATCATTACACCCATAGCTGTGTATAGTCCAAATTCTCTGACAGGCAGTATAGGAGAAGTAATCAGTGAAATAAATCCTATTGCAGTAGTAGCAGATGTTATCAGAGTAGCCAATCCAACATTGCGTAAGGCATTTTGTATAGCAGAAATTTGAGAGATACCCTTTCTCAGTTCTTCCTGATATTTATTCATGATATGCACAACATCGCTCATGCCTACAACAAAAAGTATGGTAGGTAATAAAATATGCAGCAAATCAATTTTTTTGCCGGTAAGTTGCATGATACCAAGTTGCCAGATAATGGAAAATAAGATTACAATAATTGGAATTACAACATGGCGAAGTGATCGAAATAGATAAATCAACATCAGTAAAACCAATATGAGTGATGTGAAGAGAAAAAATATAATTTCTTCTTGCATCTTGTTCAGATAAATTTGTTGGGCCTTGATTTTGCCGGCGAGGTAATACTTGTCGAATTGGTAACTTGAAATCAAATTTTCAATTTCGTCAATCAACTTATCTGATTTCTTTTTTGATAATTTTTCATCGGTTTGTATGATGATGCATAAGGAAGAACTATCGGCACTGAAAAAACTTCCAATAAATTCTTTACTTTGATATATGCGTTCAATATCTTTTTTTAACAAGCTGTCGTTGTTGGGGTGTAGCACACTCCGGTATTGCATACCCATTCCGACCATAATCGGAATTTTTAAATCGGTTGGCGCTGTTACTTTTTTTATGTAAGAGAGTTGAATGACGTCTTTTGCAAATGAATCGACTTTTAGTAAAAAACGAGAATTAAATATGCCTTCATGATTCTCAAGTGCTATGAGCAAAAAGTCATAATCATTCTCAAACGTATTTCTAAATGTTTCAAACGACTTTGTTTCTGTATTTCCTATAGGAAAAAATTTTTCAAATGCATAGTCGAAGGATGATTGTGATGCATGATACCCCAACCAGCCGGTGATAGCCAGCACAAAAACGATGATGAACCGGGCTGTGTTTTTCTTGAACATGTTTTTTATCTTCAACAAATATGATAAAAATGGATGGATAATCATGGTGTATGGATTTTTGAATTGAAATGTTTATGTTTGACGATAAATATGATTTTATGAAATTATTAGAGAATAAAGTAGCATTTGTGTCTGGTGCCAGTCGTGGAATTGGCAAGGGTATTGCCTTACATTTAGCCCGTCATGGGGCACACGTGATATTTACTTATCGTTCGTCAGCAGCAGAGGCAAATCAGATAGAGGAGGAGCTTAAATCATTTGGCGTAAAAGCCAAATCTTTTCAACTAGATGCTGCTAATTACACGCAAACTGATGCTGTCATTCAGCAGGTGATTGCTGATTTTGGCTCGTTGGATATCATTGTAAATAATGCCGGAATTACCAAAGATAATCTCTTGATGCGAATGACAGAAGATGCCTGGGATGATGTGATGCAAACCAATTTGAAATCGGTGTTTAATGTTGTGAAGTCAGCGCAAAGGCAACTATTAAAGCAGCGTTCTGGATCTATTATTAATATCAGTTCGGTCGTGGGGAATAGCGGAAATGCCGGTCAGGCAAATTATGCGGCATCCAAAGCCGGGATGAACGGATTTACCAAGTCAGTTGCTAAAGAATTGGGGTCTAGAGGTATTCGTTGCAACGCCATCGCGCCCGGATTTATTGAAACCGAAATGACGCATGGATTAAGCGCAGAACAAAAGGAAATATGGTTGCAAACAATTCCACTTAAGCGAGGCGGAACACCTGAAGATGTGGCAAATTTAGTCGTGTTTTTAGCTTCCGATATGTCTTCTTATATCACAGGTCAGGTGATTAATGTATGTGGTGGTATGCAAACATGATTTGAAAATTAGCATTTAACCAGTGCAGAGCCCCACGTGAAACCACTACCAAATGCGGCCAAACAAATAAGTTTACCGGGAGTTATTAGTCCCTGTTCCCATGCTTCGGAAAGTGCTATTGGAATGGATGCTGCTGTTGTGTTGCCGTATTGCTGGATATTATTAAATACTTTTTCGTCTGGGAATGCGAATTTTTTTTGGATAAATTGCGAAATGCGCAAATTGGCCTGATGTGGAATAAGCAGGTCTATATCTTTTGGTGTAAGTTGATTGGCATCAAGTGCTTCTCTAATGACTTCTTCAAAACGTACGACCGCATGTTTAAACACCATGTTTCCATTCATGTACGGAAGAATACTACCGTCAGTTAGCATTTCAGGTGTAATTCGTATTTTGTTTCTAGTGCCGGGATGGTAATTAATCAATTCTTCAGCATACTTGCCTTCAGCGTGAAGATGCGTTGATAAGATTCCTATATTGGTTTGATCCGTTCTGGAAAGGACCACAGCACCGGCTCCATCACCAAAAATAACGGCCATATTGCGATGCCGGTCACTCAATTCAATAAAATTACTTTGAGTTTCGCTGCCAATCAGTAAAATATTTTTGTACATACCGGTTTTAATAAACTGGTCGGCGATAGATAATCCATAAATAAAACCCGAACACTGATTCCGGATATCTAAGGCGCCAATATTCGGTAATCCTAACTGGTCTTGAACAATTACACCCGAGCCGGGGAAATAAAAATCGGGGCTTAGTGTGGCAAAAATAATAAAGTCAATTTCGTCTTTATTGATCCCGGATCTTTGTATAGCCAGTTTGGCTGCTTTAACTCCCATGAGGGCCGTAGTATCTTTGCCTTCGGTAAAAAATCGGCGCTCTTTAATTCCGGTGCGCTCAGTAATCCAGGCATCGGTAGTGTCCATATGCTTTTCTAAATCCTGATTGGTTATTATGTTTTCTGGAACATAATGACCAACTCCTGCAATTTTTGTATGATACATAGCGTTTAAAATTGATGCAATTTAATGATTACTTTTGGTATATGATTTTAAGAAAATGCATTTTTGGGTTTCTCTTAGTTATTCATTCAGGGTGGGCTTGCAGCCAACCATCATCTTTTAGCAATCAGGTTTATCATCCTGATGGGAATACCATAGCTGAAAGGTTTATTCCGCCTTTCGGGTTTCATCGTTTGCCGGTTGAATCTTCTACATTTGCTCATTATTTGCGAAATTTTCGCCTAAAAAATTCCTCCGCCCAGGTATTGCTGTATAACGGACAACCTAAATACAATCAACAGGTTCATGCAGCTGTTTTGGATATATCTACCGGAAAAAAAGATTTGCAACAATGTGCTGATGCTGTAATGCGTCTTCGGGCTGAATATCTTTTTGCCCAAAATCGTTTCGATGATATTCATTTCAATTTTACAAATGGATTTACAGCTTATTACAGTAAGTGGCGAAAAGGGTATTCAATAAGGGTAAATGGAAATCAGTGTCAATGGATTCAATCAGACAAGGCAAATGCTTCATATGAAAGTTTTATGTCTTATTTGGAGAAGGTTTTTATGTATGCCGGTACGGCTTCATTGGAGAAAGAATTGACTTCTGTTTCGATGACAGATATTCAGCCCGGCGATGTGTTTATTAAAGGAGGAAGCCCTGGCCATGCGGTAATTGTAATGGATGTTTGCCTGCATCCTCAAACCGGAGAGAGATTGTTCCTGCTGGCGCAGAGTTATATGCCGGCTCAAGATATACATATACTGATTAATCCGCAGGACGGAAAGATTAGCCCCTGGTATTCTAATCAAATCGTATCATCATTGATAACTCCTGAATGGACTTTTGAGAAGAAACATCTACGGCGTTTTTAATTTTTTTCTATTCTGATTTTATGTAAATTTGAAATCAGAACCGCCTGAATCCATGAAAAAAATATTCCTTATTGTGGGATTCATTTTATCCGTTCATTGTATGATGTATGGACAAGTAAAAAATATTTTGGTATTAGGCGATTCTCATCTCAAAGGATATTTTGGAGAGTTTTTGCATAAAAAATTGCACGAAACAGGTAAATATGATGTGCTTTCAATTGGTATTGGAGGAGCAGGTTCGAAAAATTTTGTTTTGCCTCTACAGAATGTTTGCTGTGGTTATAAAGTTCGATTAACATGTGCCGGCGACAGCATCTCCGAAAAAAAATCAATACCATACATTGAAAAGGCAGAAAGTTCAACCAAAGGAATCATCTTAAAAAGATTTGGTGGGCGATTAAGCCATGTTTTGGAGATTTGGCGACCTGATGCGGTAATTATTGCCTTGGGGTCAAATTACGTAAATGCTCATGATGAATTGATTTCAATTTTAGAAGATTATAATCCGGACTTATTTTATGTATGGGTGGGGCCGTTTAAAAGAAGAAATGTTGCAATCCGCTATGCTGCTATCGAAAAAACAATCAGGGAAAACCCACAAGGCATTTTGATTCGTTCGGATGATATTATTGGGCACGATACACTATCATCAGCACATTTTACTGGGGCTTCAGCTCGCCGTTGGGCTTATGAAGTGATGAATCGTTTTGAACCTATCCTGACGGATAGATTATACACGCCTGCAAAATAAAGTGCTCTGCCTTTTTCTGTTAAATTGATTGTACTTTTGTCTTTATATATTTTAGCTTTTGCCTCAGCATATCGTTATATATTCGCCACCACAGAGACCTGTATTGCCTCCCGTAGGATACACGTCAACATATCTTCCAGAATGGAAATCAGTGGATACTTTGCCGTTAGCGCATCATGAATGGCTGTATTTTCATATGGATTCAGCTATGGCCAAGTTACAGCAATCTGTTTATTTAAATTCTGTTCAGCCGTCATATATTTCATCCATCTTTTCGTTAAGCCCACATACTGTACAATTCATATCACCCCAACCGATTCTCAAAGATAGTATAGCATTGCCTTTGTTGAATATATGGTTATTGTTATCGCTCGGAACATTTGCTTTTATCAGGGTTAATCGTTTTTCTCAAACTTTGCAATGGCTATCAGGCGCATTTCGATTTTCCAGGTTGATGCGTTTTCTGGAGGAGTATCAGCCCGGATTAAGACCACCTTTCTTTTCCGTATATTTATTATCTATTTTGCTTATATCAGCTACTTTCTTTACGGTCATATCAACATTCACTTCCATTACTGAAGAAAATATGCCGGAAGCTGCTGCTATTATTTTTATAGCTGTTTTTATATTGCCTTTTATCCGTAATTTTTTTATTGCTATCTGGGGGTGGATTTTCAGAGAAGGTGTACAGGCAAAAATGCATGTTCAAATCTCATATCTTGGATTGATTGGATATGCAATCTATTTATTTCCATTTTTTTTGAACAATGTTTTACAGTTCGGATTAAATTCTTTTTTCAATGTAAATTATTTACTAGCAGGTGGTTGCGCTTTGGTTTTATATCAGGCCTTTAGGTTATTTCAGTTAGAAAAAATAGGGGGGGGGCTTTCTTTTTTATACATGTTATTGTATTTTTGCACCCTCGAAATAGCTCCATTGCTTTTGATAGCCGTTTCGGTTTCAAAGTATTGAGAGACATTTCGGCACACTAAAACCCAAGAGAATGAAAATTAGAACTATTCTCATTAGTCAACCGAAGCCAGAGTCAGAAAAATCACCCTATTTTGAAATTGCCCGTAATTACAAGTTGAATCTTGAATTTAGGCCGTTCATCAAAGTAGAGGGAATGCCTTGTAATGAGTTTCGAAAACAGCGTATTGACTTATCTCAATATTCCTGTATTATTTTGAACAGCAGAAATGCGGTTGATAATTATTTTCGGATAGCATCCGAAATGCGTTATACCGTACCTGAAAGGAATAAGTATTTTTGTCTTTCTGAGGCCGTTGCACTTTATCTTCAGAAATATATTATTTATAGAAAGAGAAAGATCTTTTTTGCTCAGCAGTCCATAGAGGAACTTGCTGATTTGATTCGAAAGAACAAAGATGAAAAGTTTCTTTTCCCTTGTTCAGATAAGCATACAGATAAAATTACAGAATTTTTGCAGGCCAATCGTATCACTTTTGCTAAAGGTGTTTTTTATCGAACAGTAAGTTGTAATATGACTGAAGTGCAGATAAAATCATTTGATATGATTGTGTTTTTTAGTCCACATGGTGTTCAGTCACTATTTGATAATTTCCCTAATTATGTACAGGGCGAACAAAAGATCGCTGTGTTTGGTTATACTGCCTATCAGTCGGCAATTTCAAAAAATTTGCGAGTAGATTTAATTGCACCTATGCCACATGCGCCATCCATGACGATGGCATTGGAATGGTTTGTACGCGAAACCAATAAATCGGGTATTTCGCCGGCTCCTATTGTGCCACCGGCTCCTGAGCCACCTAAAGTGCTTATTCCTTCTTCCAAAAAGAGTGCAAAATCAAAGAAACGCGTTTCTAAAAAAGCAAAATCACCTAAAGCTAAAACAGTCAAAAAGAAAGCAACTAAGAAATCGCCTATTGTATCTGCTAAAAAGAAAACAACAAAAAAGTCATCAAAAGTATCTGCAAAAAAGCCAGCTGTGAAAAAGGTCATAGCTAAATCTATCAAAACGGCATCTAAAGTGACTGCTACTAAAAAGACAGCTGCGAAAAAGGGCATAGTTAAATCTACAAAAACAGTATCCAAAGTGTCTGCTGCTAAAAGGCCAGCTGTTAAGAAAAGCATTGGAAAATCAAAGCCCGCAAAATCTATTCGACAAACTGTTAAGAAGGCAGTTGCAAAAAAGATAGCAAAGAAAAAGCCGGTGGTGAAGAAAAAAGCGGCTGTGAAAAAGTCAGTTACCAAAGCACCACTAAAAAAGAAAGCTGCCGCTAAAGCAAAGCCGGTTGTAAAAAAACAATCAGCAAAGATACTGGCTCAAAAGAAAAAGTCATCGCTGCCTTCAAATAGAAAAAAGAAATAATATAATTGCAACCGCTTTTTCGTTTTCGTAAAGCACAACGCCTTTGTCGGAAAAAAGATATTGATTCTCTTTTTTCTGTAGGAAAATCATTTTTGCAATTTCCTTTACTGATTCATTACCGTATGGTAGAGGGGGGTGAATATCAGATGTTGGTTTCTATTCCCAAACGCAAAATACAATCAGCCCCTGTTCGCAATCGAATGAAACGACTTATCAGAGAGGCCTACAGGAAACGCTTACCATTTATAGTTGAAAAGAGTTTGGGTATTACATATCATATTGCCATCACGTATGTGCATACAAAAGAAATGTCGCTCAATCAAATAGAAACAGCTCTTGAGATGGCAATTGATAAATTATTAAAAGTAAAAGTATAACACAACGATATGATTTGAAAACTTATCGAAGTTTTGGGTTGTTTTTATGCCTATTAATATCTCGTGTTGTGCGTTTTTCCATCCCATCGTTAAATGCTTTCGTCATATTTACACCGGTTTGATTGGCGATGCATATCAGCACAAATAGGATGTCATTTATTTCTTCGGCCATGGATTGATATTTTTCTTCAGGTTTGCGTGATTGCTCACCATAGGTGCGTGCCATAATACGAGCCAGTTCACCCACTTCTTCGGTTAGGATGGCCATATTGGTTAGTTCGGAAAAATAGCGAACACCGTGTTCCTTAATCCATTTGTCAATTTCGGCTTGCGCTGATGAGAGTGTTATGTCTGTGGATTTTGTCATTGTAGTTATACATTAAATCTAAAATGCATGATGTCTCCATCTTGCACAATATATTCTTTGCCTTCTACACGCATTTTTCCGGCTTCTTTAACGGCCTGTTCTGATCCATAACGTATATAATCATCAAATGTAATCACTTCGGCTCGAATAAATCCTTTTTCAAAGTCGGTATGTATTACACCGGCTGCTTGAGGGGCTGTAAATCCTTTCTCTATAGTCCATGCACGTACTTCTTTTACGCCTGCTGTAAAATAGGTTTGGAGATCGAGCAAATGATAGGCAGATTGAATGAGTTTATTCACGCCTGCATCTTCAAGACCAAGGTCTTGGAGAAATAATTTCCTTTCTTCGTACGATTCAAGTTGTGCAATCTCGGCTTCAATGGCAACGGCGATAGTTAGTACGCTTGCATTTTCGCCTGATATTGAATTCATCAATGCCTGCGAATGAGCATTTCCCTTTTCTGCATGTTGTTCTTCAACATTGCAAACATAGATAACGGGTTTGGCCGTAAGTAAGAACAAATCATCAACCAACGCCCACTCTTCGGGTGTAAATGCAGCACTACGCGCCGATTTTCCTTGCTCCAGCAATGTGCGAAGATTTTGATACAGTTCAACTTTTTTTTTCGATTCTTTGTCGCCACCTACCCGAGCTTGTTTCTCAATGCGGACAAATGCTTTTTCTAACGACTCTAAATCTTTTAGCTGAAGCTCCGTATCAATCACTTCTTTGTCGCGTACTGGATTCACCGATCCGTCCACGTGAACGATGTTTTCATCTTCAAAGCATCTTAATACATGAATGATGGCATTGCACTCACGGATATTAGCCAAAAACTGATTACCCAATCCTTCGCCTTTGCTGGCACCTTTTACCAAACCTGCAATATCAACAATTTCTACTGTAGTAGGTAAAATGTTTTGCGGCTTTACGATATCAGCTAATTGATTCAAGCGTTCGTCGGGAACAATGATGGTGCCTAAATTGGGCTCAATGGTGCAGAATGGAAAATTTGCTGCCTGCGCCCGGGCATTAGATAAACAGTTAAATAATGTTGATTTACCTACATTGGGCAATCCTACAATTCCACATTTTAGTCCCATAAGCTCTTTTTCAATGTCGCAAACTTACAGATTTCTATTCATCTTTTTTGCATTCCCCCCAACTCTATCTACCTATTTTTATTCTTTGGCTTTAAAGGTCGAAAAATTCTAAAACCTGATATTTGTCATTGTTTCTAACCCTCTTCATGAATTAAATTTGTGTTGTAATTAATATTGTTTAATCTATAAATAATAATTGTTATGACACTTATGAAAAAAAATCAAACATTTCCCTCTGTCTTTCGTCCTGGTTTTTTGGATGATTGGTTTGCTAATGACAGGTTTTTTGATTCCGATTTTTTTAAAAAGGATTGGGTGCCGGCTGTTAATATTGCCGAAAAAGATCAATCCTATGAGTTGGAAATTGCTATTCCGGGTATGAAGAAAGAGGATATACAAATTCACGTTGATAAAGGGGTATTGGAGGTGAGTGGTGAAACTAAGACAGAGAAAGAAGAAAAGGATGAAAAAAAATATACACGTAAAGAGTTTACTTATAGCTCTTTTCACCGTTCATTTCGACTTCCAGATAATGCTGATGAATCCATTGTGAATGCTAGATACGAGGATGGTATCTTGAAATTGGATATTGCCAAGAAATCGGCACAAATAGCCGATAAGCGGAGTATAGAAGTGAAATAATTTTTGTTCTCAGGGTTATAAAAAAGCGGGTACGGTAAGGGTTGCCCGCTTTTTTTGTTAACCTGCATAAGTTGATAATATGCTTGAAAAGGCAATGATTTAAGCGTTCGCTCGTTTTATTTTTACACTGTGATTAAAAAAATAATGAGGGCTCACATACATACGCTTTTGTCTTTTGTCACAATCAGTCGTTCGATTTTGACGTGTACTTTGTATGTAAGTATGATATTAGTATTGCCTGCACAATCGAAAAAGACGCTACAAACAAAAAAGACGAAACTGCAAAAAGATATAGCATACACGTCCAAGCTGTTGAAAGAAACACAGCAGGATAAAAAAAATTCATTAAGCCAACTCGAAAAGCTCAGTCGCAATATAGAGCAGCGCATGGAATTGATTTCTACCATTGAATCAGAAATTTCTTTGCTGGAGAAAGAAATTGTAAGTAATCGTCTTGAAATCGAAAAAAAGAATGCGGCATTGGAGAAACTCAAACAGCAGTACGCCGAAATGGTATTTACGGCATGGCTGAATCGGATGCAATTTAACAGAGCATTGTATGTTTTTTCAGCTCAGAATTTTAATCAAGGTGTGCGCAGGGTGCAATATTTCAATCAAGTGAATGATATACGCAAACAACGATTAGACGAAATCATTGAAACCAACCGTCGTCTTCAACAAAAGGTAGATGAATTGCGTAAGAACAGAGAAGAAAAAGAATTGGCATTGAAAGAGCAAAATCAACAAGCCCAAAAATTGGAACAAGACAAGAAAACCAAAGAAGAAACTTTATCAAAACTAAAATCAAAGGAAAAAGAACTGACCGAAAAAATCAGAAAGAAAGAATCAGAAAAGAAGGAGTTGGAGAATAAAATTAAAGCTATTATTGATAAAGAATTGAAAGAAGCCGCTGCCAAAAAGGAGAAAGAAATAGAGAAAAAAACGACTTCAACAACAACCAAAAAGGAAGTAAAACCAACACCCACCGGATCACTCACATCTTCCGGTTTTGCCGCTAATAAAGGCAAGTTGCCATGGCCTGTTGATAAAGGCGTGATAACCGGAAAATATGGTACTCAGCCACATCCTGTGTTCTCAAATATCGAGATAAAAAATGATGGCATTGATATTACAACAGACAAAGGTGCTGCTGTGAGATCGGTATATCAAGGTGAAGTTACAGGTGTATTTAAAGTGGATGGTTACGAAAATGTTGTTATTATTCGTCATGGCGATTATCTCACGGTTTATAGCAATTTGGCTTCTGTTTCTGTCAGTAAAAACGTAAAGGTGGATGCTAAGCAAAAAATTGGGATTGTGGCCACTGACGACGACGGGAAAACATATCTCAATTTTCAGGTTCGTCTTGGCAGTGCTGTGCAAAATCCTACAGTTTGGCTCAGTAAATAACCTTTTTCTTTTCTCCTTTTGCTTCCAGGTACCTTTTTTTATATTTTTGATGTGAGAATCATTATCCATGAAGTATATCCTTTCGATTGATCAGGGTACTACCAGTTCCCGTGCTTTGATTTTTGATATGCAGGGTGCGTTGATTGTTATGGCTCAACGCGAAATTACTCAATACTTTCCTCAGCCAGGATGGGTCGAACACGACCCCGTTGAAATTTGGGAATCACAACTTGCAGTTTGCTTGGAAGCCATTCGGAAGGCAGCTATTAAGCCCACCGATATTCAGGCCATTGGCATCACCAATCAACGCGAAACTACCATACTTTGGGATAAAAAAACAGGTCAGCCAGTCGGACGTGCTATTGTTTGGCAAGACAGACGCACTGCAAATGATTGTGAAAAATGGATTGAGCAAGGGCATGCTGATACCATTCGAGGCAAAACGGGTTTAATGCTGGATGCTTATTTTTCTGCTTCCAAAATTAGATGGGTACTGACCCACAATGAATGGGCATACCAATTGGCAGCGCAAAATCAATTGGCTTTTGGAACAGTAGATACCTGGCTGTTATGGAACCTTACAGCAGGTGCTGTGCATGCTACCGATATCAGTAATGCCAGCCGCACGATGCTGTTCAATATTCATACGCTGCAATGGGATACCGATTTACTTAAACTTTTTGGCATTCCTCCATCCATACTGCCTGAAGTAAAAAGTAATGCTTGTTATTTTGGGCAAACAACCTGCTTGCATCCCGAAATTTCAATTCCGATTACCGGTATGGCAGGCGACCAACAGGCAGCTCTTTTCGGACACCGTTGCGACAAAAAGGGCATGGCAAAAAACACATACGGAACGGGTTGCTTTGTAGTGATGAATACCGGTAATAGTCCCATTAATGCATCGCAGCGACTGATATCAACCATTGCATGGAAAATCAACCATCAAGTTACTTATGCCCTTGAAGGCAGCATATTTGTGGGTGGAGCCGTTGTGCAATGGCTACGTGATGAATTACAATTTTTCCATGAGTCGTCTGAAGTGGAGCAATTAGCTCAAGAAGTAACGGATAATGGAAATGTATATTTTGTGCCGGCCCTTTCTGGGTTGGGAGCTCCATACTGGGATCCGCATGCACGGGGCATGATGCTTGGGCTTACACGCGGAACATCAAAAGCGCATATCGCACGTGCGGCACTCGAATCTATTGCTTTTCAAACTTGTGATGTATTGCAAGCCATGCAGGAAGATTTAAAGCATCCACTAACGCTGTTGCGAGCTGACGGCGGCGCTACCAAAAATAATTGGCTGATGCAATTTCAATCTGACATGGCCGGTATTATGCTTCAAATTCCTCAAATGAAAGAGGTAACTGCTTTAGGAGCTGCCCGTTTTGCTGCCTTGGGCGCTGCATTACCTGATTTTTTGTCAACTGATTCTAATGATTCATTGAACAACACCTTTGAGCCCAATACCGATAGCATTGATCGCAATCGCATGCTGAAAAAATGGCAGCAGGCCGTTTCGCTATGTCGTCAATGGCATATTACTGACGAACTTTAGCCCTTTCGTTATTTTTGGATACTTTTGTTGCCTAGCATACTTTAGGTATTTATGAAATCGGAAATAGAACGCAGAAAAACCTTTGCCATCATCAGTCATCCTGATGCCGGAAAAACCACTCTCACTGAAAAACTTCTTTTGTTTGGTGGTGCGATTCAAACAGCCGGTGCTGTTAAGAGCAACAAAATAAAAAAAACGGCTACTTCTGATTTTATGGAAATCGAAAGGCAGCGCGGTATATCTGTGGCCACATCTGTGATGGGATTTGAATATAATGGTTATAAAATCAATTTGCTCGATACGCCAGGACACAAAGATTTTGCAGAGGATACGTATCGAACATTAACGGCTGTTGACAGCGTTATACTCGTTATTGACGGCGCCAATGGTGTGGAGAGCCAAACCGAACGACTCATGGAAGTTTGTCGCATGCGTGATACGCCGGTGATTGTATTTATCAATAAAATGGATCGTGAGAGCAAAGACCCTTTTGATTTGCTCGATGAACTCGAAAACAAACTCAATATTCATGTTCGTCCGCTCAGTTGGCCTATTAATATGGGCGACCGGTTTAAAGGCGTGTATAATATCTACGAAAAACAACTTAATCTTTTTTCAGCCAATAAAACACGCATTTCTGACGATACCATTTCATTCACCAATCTGGCCGACCCACAACTTGATGAAATTATCGGAGATGATGCGCAGCAATTGCGTGCAGATATTGAACTGATTGAAGGCGTGTATGATCCATTTGATATAGAACTTTATTTGCGTGCCGGCATAGCGCCTGTTTTCTTTGGATCGGCCATTAATAACTTTGGAGTAAAAGAATTGCTGGATACATTTATCCGCATAGCACCTCCTCCTCTTGGTCGTCAGGCAGCAGCTCGTTTTGTTCAACCTAACGAGAACCGTTTTAGTGGTTTTGTGTTTAAAATTCATGCTAACCTCGATCCTCGTCATCGCGACCGTATTGCTTTTTTGCGTGTAGTATCGGGCGTTTTTGAACGAAACAAATTTTATCATCATGTGCGCCTTTCCAAAGATTTGCGATTCAGTAATCCAACTAGTTTTATGGCCCAGGATAAGAATGTGATTGATGAAGCTTATCCGGGTGACGTGGTGGGATTATACGACGCCGGAAATTTTAAAATTGGGGATACCCTTACGGAAGGCGAATCGCTGCAATTCTTGGGCATACCCAGCTTTTCGCCTGAGCTTTTTAGAGAGTTAGTCAACAAAGACCCTATGAAAACCAAGCAGCTTGAAAAAGGTATTGAACAATTGACCGACGAAGGAGTAGCACAGCTTTTTTATCTTCAGCCGGGTAATCGTAAAATTGTGGGTACGGTGGGCGAACTTCAATTTGAGGTTATTCAGTATCGCCTCGAACACGAATACAAAGCTTCTTGCATGTTCTCACCCATGCCTTATCATAAAGCATGTTGGATTACCTCAGCACACAAAGCCAAGTTGGATGAATTTATTTCTCGAAAACATGCCAATATAGGTTGGGATAAAGAGGACAATCCGGTTTTTTTGGCGCCATCAGAGTGGCTGTTGAATTTGGCCCGTCAGGATTATCCTGATATTGTGTTTCATGCCACCAGCGAGTTTAAGCAGCAGCAGCTGGCATAAATTACTTATTTGTGAGTATTGAACCAATGCGAATGGAAATTTAGTTTTGTTTTTAAATTATTAATTATGAAAAAACATTACATTATTCCTATCCTCTTTTTGTCGGTCATACTATATGTGGCAGTTTGTTCATTATTGAACAAATACAATTTGCCTGAACAGATTAACAACACTACTAGGCGATATTAAATATGAATTCTTATTAAATGGCATATACCTGTATCAATACTCACTACTTTTCTACAATGGTTCAGATGGTAATTCTTTGCTTTGGAAATGGGAAGTGATACCTCTCAACACTTTTAGGGTTTACAATAATCATCCAGAGTTAGTTTCTTTAAGTCAACATGAACATTTTTCGACTATTACGATATTCAATAATACAGATTTGGAATTGTATAGTTTGTATGGTACTGGATGGAAAAACATTGTACATTTTAAACGCAGTAGGAAGTTTTTTAGAATCTGTTTTTTCAAATTCTAATAAGGAGTGGCGTAAATAAGATTGACGCGTGATATATTGCGCCAGGGATAGTAAGGGCGCTGCCACAGGCAGCGGTGCGTAGCACCGGAGCGAAGCGTAGCCCTGCATAGCTCGGCGCCCCGCAGCTGAAAGTGCGGGGCGGGCGCCCAATTCCATACTTTACCAATGAGAAGAATGGAGATTGTGTAGGTTTATTTCAAGCTGCCAACCATGTCTTCGGGGCGTACCCACTGGTCGAACTGCTCGGCTGTGAGCAACCCTAAATCAATGGCGGTTTGCTTGAGAGTTTTGTTTTCTTTATGCGCTGTTTTGGCAATTTTGGCTGCATTTTCGTAGCCAATATGTGGGTTGAGAGCCGTAACCAGCATAAGAGAATTGTCGAGATGTTTTTTGATGACTTCGGCATTAGGTTCGATGCCCTGAGCGCAGTTGTTGTTGAACGAAATGCAGGCATCGCCGATGAGACGAGCGGATTGCAAAACATTGGCAGCCATGACGGGTTTGAATACGTTGAGTTCGAAATGGCCGTTCATGCCACCAACAGTTACCGCTACATCGTTGCCAATTACTTGTGCGGCTACCATAGTAAGGGCTTCGGGTTGAGTGGGATTTACTTTGCCCGGCATGATGGATGAGCCGGGCTCGTTATCGGGGATAACGATTTCGCCGATGCCACAACGTGGGCCACTGCTAAGCATGCGGATGTCGTTTGCGATTTTCATGAGCGATACGGCTACACGTTTGAGAGCCCCACTCATTTCGACCATGGCGTCGTGGGCTGCGAGGGCTTCAAACTTATTGGGAGCCGTAATGAAAGGCAATTTGGTAAATTCAGCTATTTTCTGTGCCACCAACACATCGTATCCTTTGGGCGTATTGAGGCCGGTGCCAACGGCTGTGCCACCTAAGGCTAATTCCGACAGCATGTGAAGTGCATTCTTTAGGGCGCGTATGCCATTGTCGAGTTGCTGTACATAGCCCGAAAATTCTTGGCCTAATGTAAGTGGAGTAGCATCCATAAAATGTGTACGGCCTGTTTTTACGATAGATTGAAATGCCATGGCTTTTTGATGCAATGTGTTACGCAGCTTCTCGACCCCTGGCAGCGTGATTTCGGCTACTGATTTATAAGTGGCGATGTGCATGGCAGTGGGGAAAGTATCGTTGGATGATTGCGATTTGTTTACATCATCGTTGGGGTGAAGCACTTTTTTTATGTCGGTGAGTTTGCCCCCACTTATAACATGTGCTCGGTAGGCAATTACCTCATTTACATTCATATTGCTTTGTGTGCCTGATCCAGTTTGCCATATTACAAGCGGGAATTCGCCGTCTAATTTTCCTTCCAACATTTCATCACAGACGCAAGCAATGAGGTCGCGTTTTTCGATTGGCAACACACCCAGTTCCTGATTAGCATATGCCGCAGCTTTTTTGAGGTAAGCAAATGCATAAATGATTTCTTTAGGCATGCTGGCTTCAGGGCCGATTTTAAAATTGTTTCGGCTGCGCTCGGTTTGAGCGCCCCAATATTTCTCGGCAGGTACTTTTACCTCGCCCATGGTGTCCTTTTCGATTCTGAATTCCATTTTATTATTTGATTTTGATTCGTTATGAAAGTTCGGATAATAATGCTTGCAACGCATCATCTGTTCTTATCAACCATGCTTTGTTCTGACTGATTACAATGGGTCGTTCGATAAGAATAGGATTATTTGACATGGCATCAATGTATTGTGCTTCGGAATAAGAGGATGATTTGTTAAAGAGCAATGCATAAGCTGGTTCTTTTTTACGAATAATAAGAGCCGGTCGGATATTGAGTAACCGACAGATTTCTTTGATTTGATGATGGGAGAGTGGCTGCTTGAGGTATTCCACGATAAGCGGATTGTGTCCATGTTGCTGTAGCGCTTCAAGCGCTTTTCGACTTTTGCCGCAGCGTGGATTGTGTAATATGCGCAAAGGTTGTTTCATGATTAATTAAATTCCATTAGAAATGCTTTGAGGAAGCCATCCAATTGGCCATCGAGCACACCTTGAGCATCGCTGGTTTCAAATTCGGTTCTAACATCTTTCACCATTTTGTATGGATGCAAAACGTAACTTCTGATTTGCGACCCCCATTCAATTTTCTTTTTATTGCCTTCAATTTTGTCGCGTTCTTCATTTCGTTTACGCATTTCTAATTCGTAGAGCTGCGATTTGAGTAATCTAATGGCATTTTCCTTGTTTTGGAGTTGCGACCGGCTTTCCTGATTTTTGATGATGATACCACTGGGTTTGTGGTAGAGCCGAACAGCGGTTTCAACTTTGTTTACATTTTGCCCACCGGCACCTCCCGACCTGAAAGTTTCAAATTCAATATCAGCATCTTTGACTTCAATTTCGATGGTATCGTCAATAAGCGGATAAACATATACACTGGCAAATGAGGTGTGTCGTTTGGCATTGGCATCAAAGGGAGAGATGCGAACTAAACGGTGTACGCCATTTTCGCCTTTGAGATACCCGTAGGCATGTTCACCACTGATTTTGAGCGTAACAGATTTGATACCGGCCACATCACCTTCTTGCATATCCTCTTCAGTAACTTTGTATCCATTTTTTTCGGCCCACATGATGTACATGCGCATGAGCATGGAAGCCCAGTCGCAACTTTCGGTACCTCCGGCACCGGCAGTTATCTGCAATACGGCATCCAGATGGTCTTCGGCTCCACTAAGCATTTTTTTGAATTCGAGTTGCTCAATGGTTTGTATGGTTTGCTGATATTGCAGTTGCAAATCCTCCTCAGTAGCATCGCCGTCTTTGTAGAAGTCGTAAAGTACCTGCAAGTCGTCAATTTGTTGTTGTGCCTGATGGAACGCAGCCACTACTTTTTCTTTGAGTCGAATAGATTTTTCTATCTGTTCGGCTCGTTTGGGATCATCCCAAAAGGAAGGATCTTGTCTGATTTTATTCTCTTCTTCGAGTTCAATTAATTTGCTTTCCACGTCAAAGAGACCCCCTCAACGCATCCAGGCGTCTAATGATGTCCTTTACGGTTTCAATGGTAATGGCCATGATGTTATTGTTAATGATAATATATACAAAACAGAGCAGAACACAAGTTTTCTGCTTTTCGGCTGAATGGAAATCGAGAGGTTGAATCAGGATTCGGGCTCGGCCTTTTTAGCTGTTTTTCTTGGTGTTTTTGGTTTGGCTTTTACTTTGACAGTTTCGTCTGCTGTATCAGCAACTTTAGTTTTGGCCTTTTTTTCAGGTTTAGCAACCGGTGTGATAACGGTTGTAGTTTTTTTCTTTTTGCGGCGGGTAACACCATAAGACCCATTCCAAATTTTTCCGCGTTTGCTTTTAATATCACCTTTTCCCATAATACATTAAGCTTTTCACAAGATTAGGCGATTTTTTTTGGATTTCCAAATGCAATTTCCGAAACCGGAAGAAATTGATAGCCGTCTTGGTGAAAATGTGTGAGAACTTGTGGCAGGAGTTGTTGTAAAATGGGCATGCTGCGCGGTGTGTCGTGAAAAACCAAAATACTGCCGGGGCGTGTTTGTTGTAAGATGTGTTGCATGCATTGTTCGGCGGTGCGTTGTGAGATATAGTCGCCTGTGAGTACATCCCACATTATGATGCGGAAACGGGATTGAATCTGCCGGTATTGTTTGTAACGAAGACGACCGTATGGTGGACGAAAATAGGAAGAATGTATGTACTCGTCCGCTCGTTCTATGTTTTTCATGTAATGTTCAGTGCTGGTTTTCCACCCGTTGGGATGGTCGAATGAATGATTACCGATAAGATGGCCGGCTTCTTTCACCCGGTCTGCCAGTTGAGGATATTGTAAAACCTGTTTACCCAACATAAAAAATGAAGCTTTGGCATGAAATGATGCAAGCGTATTCATCACAAAAGGTGTTACGATGGGATGTGGGCCATCATCGAAAGTAAGGTATAGCACCTTTTCTGTTCGCTTGGCATGCCAACATGCATTTGTAAACAGGTGTGATGCCCAAATGTAGGGGTTGTATGATTGTATCATTTGGATTATCTTGGCCTAAAATTACAAACAAGAACGGTATGAAACGAATAATTTGGATGTTTGCTGTAATTATGATGTTGGCTACTTCGTGCAAGGAGTATGTTCCGTATGTGTCGTGCAGGATAAATGGCACGGCCTATAGGATTGAACAACAAGTGTCGGCACAATATATCAGCAATGGATCAACAGCACAATGTTTTGTGCAAGCCAATGGAACGCCATGGAGTATTATTATTCGTACTAATATGAATGTGCAGGGAACATATTCGTTTGGATACAGCACAGCACCACAGGCCTTGATTGAGTTTTATGACGGTTCGCAATTGTTTACCTCCAATTATTTAGGCACATCCGGTTCGGTTGAGTTAATTCAGGTAGGTAGCAGTTTGGTTGAGGGTTATTTTTCTGGTTCATTACAGTATGGCAGCAGCACGCTGACGCTTACGCAAGGGGAGTTTACGAGTAGGGCATATTGAGTAATTCAAGATTATTTTTCAGATTCAACCCTTCAATTGCTATTGCAAATTTTTTTGTCGCAGATAAATGGGTTGTTGGATTAGAATTTTCAGATATAGTTCGAAATATTGATGGATTGTATAATGACTGTTTCGATACCGCCCAATATCCGCGTAAATATGTTGATCAATAATTAAGATTGGGCGCTAACCAACGCTCCACTTCCTCTATGCTGAGATGTTTTCGTCTGGCATAGTCGTTTACTTGATCTTTGCTGATTTTTCCTAACCCAAAATACTTAGATTCATGATGAGCAAAATACAAACCGCTTACAGATGCAGCGGGCCACATGGCATAGTGTTCGGTAAGTCGGATTTCTGTATTTTTTTCTACTTGCAGAAGTTTAAAGAGCGTTTGTTTTTCGGTATGATCCGGGCATGCGGGATAACCTGTCGCAGGTCGAATCCCTTGATATTTTTCTTTAATCAAATCGTTATTGGAAAGCGTTTCGTGATGTGCATATCCCCAAATCTCTTTACGTACTTTTTCATGCAATAGTTCTGCAAATGCTTCTGCTAATCTATCTGCCAGCGCCTTCAAGATGATGGCACTATAATCATCATGCTGAGATGCAAATTCGGTGAGTTTCTTCTCTATGCCCAAGCCGGCAGTAACAGCAAATCCGCCTATGTAATCCTGCAAACCACTGGATTTGGGTGCCACAAAATCAGATAAGGCATAATTGGGCAGACCCGGGGCTTTTTTATTTTGTTGTCGAAGGGTGTGAAATACGGCTATCAAACGGTTTTGTTCATCATTTACTTCTATATCATCATCTACCGAATGGGCTTTGAATATACCAACGACGCCTTGTGCCGTTAGCCATTTTTCGCTCACCAACTGATGAAGCATCTGAGTGGCATCATCAAACAGACGTTTGGCTTCATGCCCCACTTTTTTGTCATGCAAAATAGCAGGATAGGAATGCTCAAATTCCCATGCTTTGAAAAATGGTGTCCAGTCAATATATCCGGCAATTTCATCTAAGGGATAATCCTTCCAAATTGTTAACCCTGTTTTATTGGGACGATAAATATGCATATCGACCCAAGTTGAAATGGCTTTATTGTTTCGGGCTTCTGAAAGGGAGATAAATTGTTTGGACTCTTGCTGCTTTATGTAACGGTCGCGAATATCTGCATATTCGTTGCGGATTGTTTGCAAGTATTCAGCGGAATTTGTTCCAAGCAACTGTTCAACCACAGGCACACAACGCGATGCATCGGGCACATAAACCGTAGCGCCTGATGGATATTTTTCTTCCAACTTCACTGCGGTATGAATAACGGATGTTGTGGCCCCGCCAATTAGCAGTGGTATCTGTAATCCACTTCGTTGCATCTCTGAGGCGATATACACCATTTCATCAAGTGAGGGCGTAATCAGTCCGCTCAAACCCACCATGTCCACTCCGTTAAGGATGGCCTCATCAATAATCCGCTCAGCCGGCACCATGACTCCCAAATCTATCACTTCGTAATTATTACAACCCAATACCACACCCACAATATTTTTTCCGATATCATGAACATCTCCTTTAACGGTGGCTAACAACACACTGCCTGATTTTTTGGGCGAACCTTGCTGTGATGCTTCTATAAACGGCTGAAGGTATGCTACTGCTTTTTTCATTACCCTGGCGCTTTTTACTACCTGTGGCAAAAACATTTTTCCACTGCCAAACAAATCGCCTACACGATTCATGCCATCCATCAGCGGACCTTCTATCACATCAATTGGTTCATTTGCAGCCATACGTGCTTCTTCCACATCTGCTTCAAGCCAGGTGTCCACACCTTGTATAAGTGCATGTGACAGTCGTTCATGCACGGATAATTGACGCCATGTTTCAGTATTTTTTTCTTCTTTTTCTTGTTGAGACGTATAGCTTGAAGCAAAGCTCAACAGTCGTTCGGTAGCATCAGAGTGTCGGTTCAATAATACATCTTCCACATGCAGTAATAAATCAGCCGGTATTTGTTCATATACGATTAACTGCTCGGGATTCACAATGCCCATATCCATGCCGGCAGATATGGCATGATACAGGAAGGCCGCATGCATGGCTTCTCGAATAGGATCGTTGCCTCTAAATGCAAATGATACATTGGATACACCACCACTAACTCTTGTATAAGGCAAATTTTCTTTAATCCATTTTGTAGCACGAAAAAAATCAACTGCATAATTGGCATGTTCATCCATGCCGGTGGCTACCGGAAAAATATTGGGGTCAAAAATAATATCGTAAGGCGGCAAGTTTGCTTGTTGTATCAATATATCATATGATCGGCGGCAAATCTCAATACGTCTGTTATAAGTATCGGCCTGTCCGTTTTCGTCAAATGCCATTACAACAACAGCAGCCCCCATTTTTTTTATAATTCGTGCCTGATATAAGAATTCCTCTTCTCCGTTTTTTAACGATATGGAGTTTACAATTCCTTTTCCTTGCAAGCATTTTAATCCGGCTAGTAACACATTCCAATTGGAGCTGTCAATCATTACAGGTATGCGAGCTACTTCGGGCTCAGAAGCAAGCAATCTTAGAAATCGCACCATGCTTTGTTCTCCATCTAGCATGGATTCATCCATATTCACGTCAATCACCTGAGCCCCTCCACGTACTTGTTCTATAGCTATCTGTAATGCTTCTTCAAATTTTTCTTGCTGAATAAGGCGCAAAAATTTTCGTGAACCGGCCACATTACATCGTTCGCCGATATTAATAAAATTGGTTTGCGATGAAAGTACAAGCGCTTCCAAACCTGATAAACGTAATGTGGGCTGAATGTTTTTCATTTGCCTGATGCTAATGAGGGCGGTTTTCTTGGATTATAACGATTGGCTAAATCGGCAAACATCCGAATATGTTCGGGCGTTGTGCCACAACATCCTCCCAATATATTTATGAGCCCATCTTGGCAAAACGACTCCATCACAACGGCCATTTCTTCGGGGGTTTCGTCGTATTGACCTAAGGCATTTGGTAATCCGGCGTTGGGGTAACACGCTAGCCAAGTCCAGCATTTTTCTGATAACTCATACAAATAAGGTCGCATTTCGGCTGCACCCAACGCACAGTTTATACCAACTGCCGATACATCGGCATGGGATATGGATATCCAAAATGCTTCAGGCGTTTGTCCCGACAATGTGCGTCCACTCCCATCTGTTATTGTTACTGAGCAAATTACAGGTATATCCAACTTTCTTTCTTCAAGCAATCCGTTTACAGCATAAAGCGCTGCTTTGGCATTTAATGTGTCAAAAACTGTTTCGATAAGTAATAAATCGGCACCTCCATCAATTAAGCCGGTGGCTTGGGTCCGGTAGGCATTAGCTAACTCATCGAAGTCAACTGCTCTGAATCCGGGATCGTTTACATCGGGCGACATAGATGCTGTTTTGCTGGTAGGACCCAACGAACCGGCTACCCAGCATGGCTTGTCGGGATTTATGCGGCTATATTTTTCAGTCGCTTGTCGGGCCAATCGGGCAGCAGTTACATTGAGTTCATACACGATGTCTTCTAAATGATAATCTGCTTGAGATAGTGATGTGGAATTAAAAGTATTGGTTTCTATAATATCAGCACCGGCCTCAAGATAGGCCTCATGAATGGCTTGTATAATATCAGGTCGTGTAATTGACAATAGATCATTGTTGCCTTTTAATGAATATGCATGACTAGCAAACCGCTCTCCTCTATAATCTTCTTCTGTCAACTCATAACGCTGTATCATAGTGCCCATAGCACCATCAAGCACTAATATGCGATCTTGTAAAATGT
This sequence comes from Candidatus Competibacteraceae bacterium, assembly GCA_014879445.1. Lineage (GTDB taxonomy): Bacteria > Bacteroidota > Bacteroidia > CAIKAF01 > CAIKAF01 > BA4. Next base: position 4,758 of record JACSSC010000041.1, on the reverse strand, counting down.
TATTAAACCGACTGCGTGTAAGCGTCATGATATTAATAATCTTTGTTTGAATGTTGTATGAATGAAAATGAAAGGAGCATCAAACCGTCATGATTTCCTTTTCTTTCTTGTTTACATGCTCATCTACCTTGGCAATAAAATCATTGGTGATTTGCTGTATCGTATTTTCGGCATCTTTTGCTATATCTTCGCTCAGGCCGTCTTTCTGCAATTTTTTGATTTGCTCAATGGAATCCCTGCGGGCATTGCGAATACTTATTTTCGAATCTTCGCCCTGGCTCTTGGCAATTTTTACCATGTCTTTGCGGCGCTCTTCTGTGAGCGGCGGAACCGTGATGCGTATGATGGCACCATCATTCTGAGGCGCCAAACCTAAATTTGAATTGATAATGGCGCGCTCAATATCCTGTAATTTGTTTTTTTCCCAAGGTTGAATTACCAACGTACGAGCATCCGGTGTATTGATGTTGGCTATTTGGCTTAAAGGTGTCATAGAACCATAATAATCCACCATCACACTATCAAGCATATTAGGCATAGCTTTGCCTGTACGTATTTTTACTAATTCTGCTTCAAGGTGTGCAATCGCCTTATTCATCATGTCTTTTGCACTCGATACAACTGCTTCTTTACTCATAATATCTTTTCTTGTATATTGCGAATATCAGGAATTTTTACATTGTTCGTCGGGCTTAGCTCCACAAAAACTACACGACTCCCCACTTTCATTCAAAAAAGGGCTCTGGCTGGCACATGTACCCGAAAATTTTCCGTTCTTTTTGAATATTAATTTTACTGATAGGCCAACCACCATCAATGCTATGAATGCAATCGCCAATAATATTACTTTCCAATCCATATATTTAAATCTTAACTAAACATGAATAAAAACTAACTTTGCGATACAAAGGTACCAATTATGATGGAAAAGGAATGCAATGGTTTTGAAAGATTATTAACCATAATGAATGAGCTGAGAGAAAAATGCCCATGGGATAAAAAACAAACCCTTGACAGCTTGCGACATCTTACTATGGAAGAGATGTATGAATTATCAGATGCCATAATCGAAAAAGATTATAACGAATTGTGCAAAGAGTTGGGCGATGTATTATTGCATATTGTATTTTATGCTCGTATTGCCTCCGAACAAGGACACTTCTCTATGGCTGACGTACTCGAACAACTCAATCACAAACTCATTACTCGCCATCCTCATATTTACGGTGATGTAGAGGCAAATGACGAAGATGCCGTAAAACGAAATTGGGAAGCTATTAAACTGAATGAAGGAAAAAAATCGGTTTTACAAGGCGTGCCTCAAGGCCTGCCTGCTTTGGTAAAAGCTTATCGAATTCAGGAAAAAGCGCGTGGCGTCGGTTTTGAATGGGAACGACGTGAGGATGTATGGAATAAAGTAACTGAAGAAATGAATGAACTGCATCAAGCCGTTGAAAAAGGTGATGCTACTGACCAGATTGAAGATGAAATGGGCGATGTTTTCTTTTCTCTCATCAACTATGCACGATTTATTCATGTCAATCCCGAAGATGCACTCGAACGTACGAACAGGAAGTTTATTCGGCGATTTCAACACATTGAAAAAAGAGCCACTGAAAATGGACTACATGTGAATCAGCTTTCTTTAGCACAAATGGACGAATGGTGGAACGAAGCCAAAATGATTTGATGCATGCCTCCTTAGGTAAATTGATTCCGCACAAACTCCAATAGCTGATTGTCTGTCATTCGATCACAATTTTCTACTCTGATTTCTTTCTTTCTATACGCCACCATCTCATCCATGCGATTTCTTAATTCTTTTTTTGCCTGTCCAGGCCCAAACAATAATATTTCATCATATGATTCCAAACGACTTTCTAATTGTTTATAATAACTATTCAACTCATTTTCCATTATTCTGTTCTTCGAAAATTCATTGTTCGAAAAACTCGAAAACGAATTGGTAAATCGCGTATCATCACTTCCCTCTCCCGGCTCACGTCGCTGACCAGTATAAGGCGACTCCACTACATCTTCAAATGCTGCTACGCCTTCTTGTATCGAAATCAGACGCGCCTCGGTCTGGTCTAAAAAAACAGCAATCCTCTTTTTCATAAATATTCTTTGTATTAGTTTATTGTCATTATCAAAATTCAGCAATCTATCTTTTACCAGGCAAACATCTCATACGCAGTCATCATACGACGCACCTCATCACGTACTATGTGCAATTTGCGGTCATCGCCGGCATTTTGTATCGCTTCATCTATCAATGAAGCTACCTTTTCCATCTCACTTTCTTTCATCCCACGTGTAGTGGCGGCAGCTGTTCCAATACGAATGCCCGAAGTTATAAAAGGTGATTTGTCATCAAATGGCACCATGTTTTTGTTTACGGTAATATCAGCCAGACCAAGTACACGTTCTGCTTCTTTACCCGTAATGTTCTTGTTGCGCAAATCAATTAGCATTAAATGATTATCGGTTCCGCCCGATACAATTTCATAACCCCTTGCAGTAAGCGATTTGGCCAATTGTTGTGCATTGCTTATCACTTGCCGTGTATATGTTTTAAATCCGGGTTGGCTGCATTCATAAAAGGCCACTGCCTTAGCAGCTATCACATGCTCTAACGGTCCGCCCTGCGACCCCGGAAAAACTGCTGCATCCAGCACCGTACTCATCTTTTTTAATTCACCCTTCGGGCTCAATTCACCCCAAGTGTTTTCATAGTCACGACCCAACATAACTACACCACCACGTGGGCCTCGCAATGTTTTATGTGTTGTGGTTGTTACAATATCACAATGCTCCAACGGATTGTTTAAGCATCCGCCGGCTATCAGTCCTGCCGGATGCGAAATGTCGGCCAACACCAATGCCCCCACCGAATCTGCAATCTTTCGTATCCGTGCATAATCCCATTCTCGGGCATACGACGATGCTCCGCAAATAATCAATCGTGGATTAACCCCCAGTGCCGTTTGCTCCATAGCATCATAATCCACACATCCCGTTTCGCGATTCACACCATAAAAATGGGCACGATACAACCGTCCTGAAAAATTTACCGGCGATCCGTGTGTTAGGTGACCACCATGCGATAAGTCAAATCCCAATATGCTATCTCCAGGTTTCAAACAACCTAGCATGACTGCTGCATTGGCCTGCGAACCACTATGTGGCTGAACATTGGCCCACACGGCACCAAATAATGCTTTCAATCGCGATATCGCCAATTCTTCCACTTCGTCCACCACCTCACACCCTCCATAATATCTTTTTCCTGGCAAACCCTCTGCATATTTGTTTGTCAGGCACGAACCCATCGCTTCCATTACCTGCCTACTCACAAAATTTTCAGAAGCTATCAATTCCAACCCGTCTCGCTGTCGGGCAAATTCCTTCTCTATCAACTTGTCAATTTCCGTATCTCTCATATCACTTATTGTTTCTTTATTATCTTATGGCTGCCTTTCCGGCTGTCCGTTGTACATCGCTTGCCTCAACCTGTTCAGGCAGGGCTGCGGTAGCTTCCTTCGGTCGCTTCCTCGCCGGGCCTTCACCGGGTTCGAGCAGCGCGCTGTGCCACTTCCATCCGGGGCAGTTTGTTCGCGTTTTCATTCCTTAGCTTTTGCAAAGTAACACAATTGTGCCGATATTCAACCCCGAAAATAATACAAGTTTTTGTTATGAATACAAACCGAATTACTCAACTGTTTAATATCAAGTATCCTGTTGTTCAGGGTGGTATGATTTGGTGCTCCGGATGGGAACTCGCCTCTGCTGTCAGCAATGCCGGTGGACTAGGCATCATCGGATCCGGCTCCATGTATCCCGATATTCTCGAACAGCATATCGTTAAGTGCAAAGCCGCTACCAACAAACCTTTTGCTGTCAATCTACCACTCATCTATCCTCAGGTTGCCGATCATATTGACCTTATCATCCGCTATCAAGTACCTATTGTTTTTTCTTCTGCAGGCAATCCCAAAACATGGACCGAGAAATTTAAACAACATGGCATTACCGTTGTTCATGTGGTAAGTAGCGCCAAATTTGCTCTTAAATCTCAAGAGGCCGGCGTTGATGCTGTTGTTGCCGAAGGGTTTGAAGCCGGCGGACATAATGGTCGCGAAGAAACTACTACCATGGTGCTTATACCAATGGTCGCCAATGCCGTACAAATTCCTGTCATAGCCGCCGGCGGCATAGGATCCGGAAAGGCAATGGCTGCGGCATTCGCCCTCGGTGCCGAAGGTGTACAAGTTGGCAGCCGTTTTGTTGCTAGCGTCGAATCGTCGGCTCATATCAATTTTAAGAAAAAAGTTGTGGAGGCAGGCGAAGGGCAAACACTACTTACACTCAAAGAACTGACACCCGTTCGATTGCTTCAAAATAAATTCTACGATCAGGTAATGGATGCATATCGTCAGGGCGCAAGTAAAGAACAACTGATTGCACTGCTCGGCAAAGGTCGATCCAAAAAAGGAATGTTTGAAGGCGATTTGGATGATGGCGAACTAGAAATCGGACAAGTTTCAGCAGCAATTCACGATATTCGACCGGCTGCCGATATCTTGCTCGATATCATGCTAGAATTTAATCATGCTACCCAACATATTGGAGCTATCCAATTCCCAACTTAATGTGTATCTCAATCTGTAAGTTGAACTTAACCCTGATGAAATGAAATCTATAAAATATTAATATCAGTAAACTGCATGATATTCAAACTGTCTCTTATACACATCT
>JACSSC010000034.1 GCA_014879445.1 Candidatus Competibacteraceae bacterium | reverse complement strand
TATTTATTATTTATACTTGTATATTAATACAAGGGTGGTCGCAACAAATATATTCTACTCGTTATGCCGAAACAATTACTGCAGATGAAATAAAAGACATTGTATATTTTTTAGCAGGCGATTCCTGCCAAGGCAGAGAAACCGGTATGCCTGGTCAGAAAATAGCAGCTAATTTTATTGCTCGATACTTTACATCATTAGGTCTGTTACCTGTAATTAATAATAACTACTTTCAGTCATTTCCTATTCAATCACATCCTCAAACCTCTATATATATTAGAACTAATAATTTAAAAATAGATAGCACAGAATTTTATTATTTAACAGGATTTAAAACAACCAATCTTGTATTTTCTAAAGTTGTATTAGCTGGATATGGAATACAAACAGCACCATATAATGATTATACAAGTATCAATGTAAAAGACCAAATTGTTTTTGTTAAATATGGAGAACCTATTAACAATGGAAAATCTATTATCAACCCTAGATTAGAGCAAACAGAATGGGCAACTAATTTTATTAAAAAAGTAAATGCCGCAGAAAAAAATGGTGCAAAAGCCGTATTTTTCATTATTCCTGATGACTTATTTAAAGAAACAGTAAAGAATTGGGCTGACATTGCTTCAGAATACGATTTAGAAGAATATTATAACCCTTATCACATTCCTTATGTTTTTATTAAGCAATCTAGCACAGAGCGAATATTTAAACAATCCATACAATCGGATCAGCATTATAAATCAGTTAAATTTAACTTAGGTTTAGAAATAAAAACAGAAAGAAGTACGCTCTATGGTGAAAATGTGTTAGGATATATTGAAGGCACAGATTTAAGAGACGAACTGATTGTGATAACGGCTCATTATGACCACTTGGGTATTCATCGTGGAAAAACATATTGGGGTGCAGACGATGATGGCTCTGGAACAGCAGCTATTATGGAGATTGCAGAAGCATTTGTAGAAGCAAAAAAAAATGGACATGGCCCAAGAAGAAGTATTTTGATTATGCCGGTTTCGGGTGAAGAAAAAGGACTGCTCGGATCGGCTTATTATGTGCAAAATCCGGTTTTTCCTTTAAAGCAAACCATTGCAAACCTTAATATTGATATGATTGGAAGAGTAGATGAGGCACATAAGGGGAATAATCGCTATGTGTATTTAATTGGCTCAGATAAACTGAGCACAGATTTGCATTTAATATGCGAAAATGCTAATAGAACCTTTACAAACTTAGAATTGGATTACACATATAACGATCCCCAGGACCCCAATCAGTTTTATTATAGAAGCGATCATTATAATTTTGCCAAGAATAACATACCGGTTATTTTTTACTTTACAGGCGTGCATGAAGATTATCACAAACCCACAGATACGCCCGATAAAATAGATTATGAAAAGACAGCAAATATCACCCGTTTGGTTTTTTATACAGCATGGGATTTAGCCAATAGGGATAAGAGACCTGTTGTTGATAAAGAAAATGATTTTAAGAAGACCAGATAGTGATGTAACAAATCAATATTTTTTTCGTTTAGTATGTTCTTATTTTAGATATGCAAAGCAATTACAGAGACGATCTTTTAATAATAAAGCTGGACTCATTTATAAGGAAGTATTATAAAAACGAGTTGATAAAGGGAGCGATTTATTTTGCAATAGTTTTTGTTGTTTTTTTTCTTACCATTTCTTTGTTGGAGTATTTCGGAAATTTTAGTATTTCTATTCGTACAGCATTTTTTTACAGCTTTATTTTCATAAATTTATTTATTTTATCTAAATTCATTTTTATTCCCTTAGCTCGATTATTCAAATTGGGCAAGCAGATTAGCTATGACCAAGCTGCAGAAATTATTGGCAAGCATTTCCCCCAAATTGATGATAAGATTATTAATACACTTCAACTATCGGCTTGGGCTAGATATGAAAGCAATGATTTAGTTTTAGCTAGTATTGATCAAAAATCAAAAGAGCTAAACCCCATTCCTTTTAACGCAGCCATAAATTTTAAAGAAAATAAAAGATATTTACCGTATGCCCTACCACCATTTCTGATTTTTATCGGAATCTTAGTTTTTGCTCCATCAATTATTACACAAAGCACTTTTCGAATTGTTTCACATGGAACCTATTTTGAACCCAAAGCGCCATTTAGTTTTGAATTATTAAATTATGAACTATTAGCCATTGAAGGAGAAGATTTTAATTTAACTTTAAAGATGGTGGGAAAAGAAATACCACAACAAGTTTTTATTGATATTGCCGGAAATCAATATAAAATGAATACTCTGCCCCCGTTTTCATTTACCTATTTGTTTAAAAACCCTAGAAAGGACGTAACATTTCGATTTTCTGCCGATGGTTTTTACTCTTCTTATCACACCCTAAAAGTAGTACCCAAACCGGCTGTCGTACAAATGCAAATGAAGGTTGAGTACCCCGCTTATCTTAAAATGAAATCAGATGAATGGGCAAATCGTGGCGACGCTACGGTACCAGAAGGAACGCTGATTAAGTGGCAAATTAGTACCCGGCATACCAATAAACTTGCTTTTTATATTGCCGATTCGCTTTACCCTATTCAAATGCAAAAAGCTGTTTTTAGTTTGCAATTTAGAGCTAAAAACACCTTTCAATATACCCTTTTACCCTCCAACGAATATGTTAATTCAACCGACTCAATTAAATATACTATACAAGTTATTCCCGACCAATATCCTAATATTATAGCCCAATCTCTTCAAGATACTGCCAATCCGTCTATCATGTTTTTTCAAGGACAGATTCAAGATGATTATGGGCTTAAGAAGTTGGCATTTTATTATAAGATAAATCAAAATTTGCAATATACCATTGTATCTGTACCTATTCATCAGCAACTTACTCAACAATCCTTTTATTATTCACTCGACTTATCGCTACTTAACATGCAACACGGCGATAAGATTCAGTATTACTTTGAGGTGTGGGATAATGACGGAGTAAATGGAAGTAAATCTTCTAAAACCCATGTGCAAAATTATGCTATGCCGACCAAGGAAGAAATTCAAAAGAATTTAGATGCAAATAAGGAGGTCATAAAAGAGTCATTAAGCCATACCAAGGATCAATTAAAGGATATTGATAAATCGCTACAAGACATTAAAAAGGAGCTCTTACAAAAAAAGGAACCCGATTGGTCGGATAAGCAAAAACTACATCAAATTCTTGACAAACAAAAGGAATTGATGGAAAAAATGGATCAATCAAAAGAATTGAATGAAAAGAATAATCACGAAGAAAATAAACTTACCAAGGAAGAAGAGCGTATTCTGGAAAAGCAAAAGAACTTAGAAAAACTCTTTGAGGAGTTGAAGAATGATGAGCTAATGAAGCTATTAGAAGAATTAGAAAAGAACATAGAAAAAATGGACAAGAATAAATTGCAAGAACTTCTTTCCAAATTTCAGCTTAAAAATGAAGACCTAGAAAAAGAATTAGACAGAACATTAGAATTATTTAAACAACTCGAATTTGATCAAAAGCTTCAATCTACTATCGAAAAATTGGATGAATTGGCAAAAGAACAAGAGAAGCTTTCAGAAAAGAGCCAAGACAAACAAGCAGACAAACTTGCATTACAGGAAGAACAAAAGAAAATTCAAGACAAATTTAATCAGGTAAAGGAAGATTTAAAGAAGCTGGAAGAGTTGAATAATAGCATGGAACAGCCCAACGAAATGCCCCAAACAAACGATTTACAGCAAGAGATTGATGAACAAATAAATCAGTCGCAGCAACAGATGCAAAGTGGTCAATCAGGCAAAGCGAAACAAGCACAAAAGAAGGCGGCATCGAAAATGCAAGAAATGCAAAAACAATTACAAGAAATGCAGCAAAATGCCGAAGCCGAGCAAAACGAAGAAAATCTTGAAGATTTGAGAAAAATTTTAGACAATCTCTTAACCCTTTCATTCGATCAAGAGACATTAATGGAAAAATTAAAAACGATTCAACGCAATAGCCCACAATATAAGGACTTAATGAAGGATCAGCGCAAATTAAAAGATGATTCTAAAGTAATTGAAGACAGCTTATTGGCGCTTAGTAAAAGAATGTTTCAACTAAGCAGTTTTGTGAATAAGGAAATATCCCAAATAAAAGATAATATGGGTCAGGCACTCGCTTTAATGGCCGAAAGACAAATACCTACTGTGGGGCAAAAGCAACAATATGCACTAACCTCAATAAACAATTTAGCGCTTTTATTGAGTGAAACCCTAGAGCAGCTTCAGCAGCAAATGCAACAACAACAACAAAGCGGCAATAAATCTTGTTCAAAACCCGGCAAATCCAACCCCAACATGATGGGACTTATACAAAAGCAAGCGGGATTGCAACAAAGGATGGAACAATTAAAACAAAAAATGGAAAAAGAGGGAAAAGAAGGGCAAGGTAGCGAGGGATCACAAGGTGAAATTAATAAAGAATTAGTGAAACTGGCAGCTGAACAAGAGGGTTTGCGTAAAGAGTTACAACAATTATCAGAGAGCATGGGCAAGGAGCAGAGAAAGATGGCGCAAGAAATCATGAAGAAAATGGAAGAAAATGAAACAGATTTATTAAATAAGCGTATTACCAAAAACACATTAGAACGCCAAAAGGACATAACAACACGTCTCTTAGAGTCGGAAAAGGCCCAAAGAGAGCAAGATGAAGATCAAAAACGGGAATCAAACGAGGGAAAAGAAATGGTTTTGCCCAACAAATTACAGATGCAAGAATTTTGGATAAAGAAACAACAAGAGATTGAATTACTCAAGACCATTCCACCGGCATTAAGGCCATATTACAAAGACAAAGTATCAGAATATTTTAATCGCTTCTAAAAATTATAAATAAATACCCAATGATTATTGAAGAAACGAATACAATGAAGATGACATCTGAGCCACAAAGTATATCACTAATTGAACCCATTGTGATAGAGGTTTTTGAAAGATATGAAATATCTAAAGACATTTATGGAAATGTATTAGTGGCTCTAACCGAGGCCATGAATAACGCCATACAACATGGAAATGCTTTTGACTCATCAAAGAGTGTTTGTTTGAGCTATAACATGTGTAATTCGATGTTGTATTTTACCGTATGTGACGAGGGGCAGGGTTTTAATCCAGAAGTAATTCCAGATCCCACAGATCCTCAAAACATAGATAAGCCGAATGGGCGAGGCGTGTTTTTAATGCGACGATTAGCAGATGAAGTAGAATTTGAAAAAAATGGGGCTATGGTTAGATTGGGCTTCCGTATTCAGCCCAATTAATTATGAAACACATTCAATTTTTTTCTTTTCAGTCCAATTATGTACTGAAAAACAAAAAGAAAATTTCAAAATGGGTTGAAGAATGTGTTATTTCAGAAGGCAAGAGGATTGCCGAGCTTTCCATAATTCTTTGCTCTGACGAATATCTTAGAACACTAAATGCAGCCCACTTATCACACGATTATTATACAGACATTCTCACTTTTGATTTTTCAGACGGATTGCCCGAAATCAAAGCAGAGTTATATGTAAGCACGGATCGGGTGAGGGAAAATGCTGCCCAATACCATGTAAGCATGGCGAACGAGATGTGCCGAGTAATCATACATGGGGTTTTGCATTTGTGTGGTTACGACGACAAAACTCAAGAACAGAAAGAAGCGATGAGAAACGCTGAAGAAAGGTGTTTATCAGAAAGAGATTTTTAGCATGGAATGGATTTTAATATCAGTTGGCGCTGTTTTGATAATATTAGGCATGGTGGGGAGTTTTTTGCCTGTACTACCCGGCCCCCCACTTAGTTTGGCTGGTATATTATGCATGCATTTTTCAGCTCCTGAAAATAAATTTAGCACGACTGGGATCATTTTGTTTATTATTATAACAACCATTGTCACCGTTTTAGATTATATTATACCGGCAGCAGGCACAAAAAAGTTTGGCGGATCTAAATATGGAGTTTGGGGAAGCACGATAGGGCTTATAGTCGGCCTTTTTTTAGGGCCTTGGGGGGTGGTGATTGGCCCATTTCTCGGCGCTCTTATTGGAGAGCTTATTTATGGAAAGAACAGCCAAGACGCCTTAAGGGCTGCGTTTGGCGCATTTGTTGGCTTTATGCTGGGCACAGGGCTAAAATTTATTTCAGCAGCCGTTATGGCCTTCTTCTTTGTCGCAAAAACCATAGCCGCGCTGGGAAGATTGATTTAATTGTATAATTTTGCATCGTGTTCCACGTGAAACAGAGCAGATAATGAATAGCAGTTTTGACATCATTGTTGTAGGTGGGGGGCATGCCGGCGCAGAAGCTGCTGCCGCTGCTGCCCGTTTGGGTTCAGGGGTTTTGCTCATTACGATGGATATGGGGAAGGTGGCCCAAATGTCATGTAATCCAGCTATTGGCGGCGTGGCTAAAGGTCAGATTGTTAGGGAGATAGATGCGCTTGGAGGATTAACAGGTGTTGTGGCAGATCGCTCCATGTTGCAATTTCGTATGTTAAACCGATCGAAAGGTGCAGCCATGTGGAGCCCACGAAGCCAAAACGATAGGTGGGCATTTTCAAATGAATGGAGAATGCAGCTTGAGGCCATACCGCAACTATACCTTTGGCAAGATATGGTAACGTCACTTATCTTTAAAGATTCAAAGGTTGTTGGTGTATGCACAGCCTCTGGCCAACAAATTTTTGCCAATGCGGTCGTATTAACCAACGGAACATTTTTAAATGGCCGTATTCATATTGGAGACATTTCTTTTGGTGGTGGACGGTCCGGAGATCCCGCATCTCAGGGTATTACAGAACAACTCGTTGGGATGGGCTTTGATGCCGGGAGAATGAAAACAGGAACCCCCCCACGCGTAGATGGAAGAAGTTTGGACTATTCTAAAATGGAGGTTCAGGAAGGAGATTCTTTAGTAAGCGGATTTTCTTTTCTACACACCCAGAAGCCGACCAAACAAAAGCATTGCTATATCGCCTATACAAATCCAGAAGTACACGATATTTTGCAAACAGGATTTGATAAAAGTCCCTTATTTTCAGGTCGCATTCAAGGTGTCGGCCCACGATATTGTCCATCTATTGAAGATAAGATTACCCGTTTTTCAGATAAGAGCCGACATCAACTTTTTATCGAACCCGAAGGATGGCACACTGTAGAAATGTATATTAATGGCTTTTCAAGCAGTTTGCCGGCGGAAATTCAATATCAAGCCATGAAAAAAATTGCAGGTTTTGAAAATGTAGTTTTTTTTCGACCAGGTTATGCTATTGAATATGATTTTTTCGACCCTACTCAGCTACAAAATACACTTGAAACCAAAATTATTGAAAACCTTTATTTTGCAGGACAAATCAATGGCACGACCGGTTATGAGGAGGCGGCTTGCCAGGGCTTAATGGCAGGCATTAACGCCCACAGGAAAATTAATAATCTTAGCCCTTTAATATTGTCTCGATCCGATGCATATATAGGCGTTTTAATTGACGACCTAGTAACCAAAGGCACTAATGAACCCTATCGAATGTTTACTTCACGAGCCGAATATCGCATTTTGCTTCGACAAGATAATGCCGATATCCGTCTTACGGAAATTGGGCATAAAATTGGGCTTGCTTCGGATGAAAGAATGGATAAAGTAAGAAAAAAAATTAGTTCAACCGAAAAAATTTATAAGATTCTTCATGAATTGTCAGCTATTCCCGAACAAATTAATCCATATTTAGAATCAATTGGAAGTGCGCCATTAACCCAAAAAACCAAACTTCATAATCTATTATCAAGGCCTGGGGTGCAATTACAGGCATTACAATTGGCCATCCCCGAATTGAATAATCAGATTCAATTAGAATCTTATGCAGAAGAAGCTGCCGAGCAAGCCGAAATAGCCATTAAATATGCCGGTTACCTTATCCGCGAGGTAGAAAATGCTCAAAAAATGCTGCGCTTAGAGAATATTCGACTTCATACGACTATTGATTACTTGAATATAACATCATTATCTATGGAGGCGCGACAAAAATTATCACATATTCGGCCCGAAACCTTAGGACAGGCATCACGTATTAGTGGCGTATCGCCGGCAGATATTTCAGTTTTAATGGTGATGATGGGGAGATGAATAACAGTTTGGTTTTCATTATTCAACCAAGTGTATTTCAACCCTTCTATTTAGCGATCTACCCATTTCCGAATCATTTGATGCAACAGGTTTTGTCTCACCTTTGCCCTCAGCTTGCAAGCGAGCACTGTTTATACCGGCATTTTCAAAAAATTTTTTAACAGATTCAGCTCTTTGAAGAGAAAGGCGGTTGTTATAATCATCAGAGCCAATATCGTCGGTGTGGCCCTCGATTCGAATTTTCATATTGGGATTATTTTCTAGTACTGCCAGAATTTGACGAAGAACTACGTGAGATTCGGATAATATTTCGGCTGAATTAAAAGAGAAATTAATTCCATAAACCACAATTTTTTTTTGTGATTTCAGCTCGTTTTCAATCTCTTTCACAACGCTTGTTTCTGTTTTGATTTCTTTTATATCTAATTGAGAAGATTCTATATCAGCCACATATGGAGTAAGAGGAATTCCTTTTGCCCGGTTTAGTATCCAAAACCCATATTCATTCCAGTTATTATCATAGCACCAAATACCAATCAGCTCATTACCCTCTTCATTCATAAACATAATTGTACTCCCCTTTCGTTTTATAACATCTTCAACCCAGGTATATGTAATTTTATTTCGCTGAATCCCGCCAAAACGAATTACGCCATTATTAAACACATAATTACCATCTACAAGCGTTCCACGTTGTTTAAAAGTTAAGGCATCCCAGTTTGAATTCCAATGCCCGTCAATTTGAATGAGCTGAATATCTTTAATTTTGGGTTCTCCCCACGCTTTAAACTCTGCAAGTTCGGTGTATTGCAGATGACCATGATTTGAGAGTATAGTCAATCTGATAATTCGGGCCTCTGATGGAACGATTGTAAACTTTGAAATATCTTTTTCTTTTAAAGTAGCTGTGAGGACTTTTGAAAAAACGGGGGATTTTTTTACTGGCGAAACCTCTATCATTACTTCTTTGGCGCCGATACCTGCGAAATTTTCCACGATATTATTAAATTCAAACTCAGAAATAATACATGTTTCAACTAATTCAATTTCAAAAACAAATGGAGCAGATTTGTTTTGATAAGAACACCAAATTTTTTGTTGAGAATTATCAATCAGGGCATCAGGTGAAAAATTTTTCACCATACCGGTGCTTGAAGAAGTGGTATAAGATGCTGGATATTTAAGGATTCTGGCTCCACTAAAAAGCGAGGCCACATTTTGCCGGGCGTCATCCTGGGCAAAGGTTTGAGAAATTAGTACTAAAAATAAAAAAGCCGATAGTGAATTTTTCATGTTGATTATTAATGTTTTGATGCTTGATGAAATGTGATAATTCTTTTTAGCGAGATTTGAAAGATTATTTATACATGACTTTACGCACTGCTTTCACAACCCTCTCGGGATTGGGTAGATATTCTTCAATAAGGGTGGGGGCATAACCCATAGGGGTATCAGCACCCGTAACACGGATGGCGGGGGCGTCAAGAAAATCAAAGGCCTCTTTTTGCACTGTAAAAACCACCTCCGTGCTGATGTTTCCAAGCGGCCACGATTCTTCTACACAGACCAATCGGTTGGTTTTTTTTACTGAATGAATGATGGTGTTGTAATCAACAGGTCGTACAGTTCTCAAATCAATCACCTCGCAGTTAATGCCCTCTTTTTCTAGCACAGTAGCAGCAGCCAATACAGCTTTAATAATTTTACCAAAGGAAACGATAGACACATCCCCTCCTTCTTTAAGAATATGTGCTTTGCCAATAGGAATCAAGTATTCCTCTTCGGGCACAGGGCCTTTATCACCATACATTTGCTCCGACTCCATAAAAATAACAGGGTCATTATCGCGAATAGCACTTTTCAAAAGCCCTTTGGCGTCGTATGGCGTAGATGGAATAACCACTTTAAGTCCGGGGCAGTTGGCATACCAGTTTTCAAATGCCTGAGAATGTGTAGCGGCCAATTGGCCGGCGGAGGCAGTTGCTCCACGAAAAACAATAGGCACATTAAATTGTCCACCACTCATTTGATGAATTTTGGCGGCATTGTTTATGATTTGATCAATGGCAACCAGCGAAAAATTAAATGTCATAAATTCAACAATCGGTCGAAGCCCGTTCATAGCAGCACCTACACCGATACCTGTAAAACCCAATTCAGAAATAGGCGTATCAATGACACGGCGTGGACCAAATTCGGCCAACATTCCTTGACTGACTTTATAAGCGCCGTCATATTCTGCCACTTCTTCTCCCATCAAGAAAACGGAATCATCTCTTCTCATTTCTTCCACCATGGCCTCTCTGATGGCCTCACGAAACTGAATTTCTCTCATATAACATCAAAATAAAATGAAACCAAATGTAATAAGATTCTTCTAAAACGTCTGTAACAATCGGGACTATCCGTTGTTTTGAGAGGAATTAATTTTTTTAAATCGGAGCATAATCACATCTCGGTTGCTGGGAATTATTTCATCCAACCAACGGGTTATGGGTAATGTTATTTTTTGCAAGCCAATAGAAAAAGCTGTAAGCGGCTCACCTTCTTTTCTAGAGCGGGGATTAAAAACTTTTCTAATGGTTCCACAAGTATAGTAACTTGCTTGCAGTGGCATTGGTTTTTTTTCTATAAGATCGAATCCTCCTTTTTTCATTATGCCAGCATAATAACTGATGGGGCGCCCAAGATTGCTTTCGTGCCCCTTAATTTTGTTTTCAATTCGCTCAAAAAGTAAAACCTCATCACCAGACACGCGACAAATTTCTGCCATTAAGGCCATTAGGTTTTGTTCGTTGGTATTGTGTTGAAGAACAGTTGAAGTAAAAACGATATCAAAAGTATCATTATTGAAGGGGAGTTCTGTGCCATTGATTTTAACCAGTTCCACGTTTTTATTTTTGAGCAATTCTCCAGCCAATTCAATCATATTGGATGAAATGTCGGCGCCAGCCAAACGACTACAATTGCGGTGGGTCAGGTAATCTAAGTTGCCACCCGGCCCGGGGCCAATTTCCAACACAGATTTTCCTTCAAAATTTACAGCATCCATAAGCTGTAAGTATCTTTTTCTTTTATAACGATAATAGGGCTCATCGTCGCCGGCCATAATGCGAATATCCTTTCTGTCAGATACCTGGCGGGCAACCTCGTTCCAGTAAACCTCTGGTTGGTATTTTTCACTTGGCTTTGTCATGATATGAATAATGAAAATAAAATCGAACGGATAGTTTGCGAGGCGAAACTATGTAAATTTCACCAAACAACAACCATATGGCAGTTTTTATACATTCCATGCTTTGCGTATAGTGTGATTTGAATGAAATTATTAATTTTGCAACACGTAAAAAAAAAATAAACAAGTCAATTACTGCAAAATGAATATCTTAGTTTGTATTAGCAAAGTGCCCGACACCACATCAAAGATTGCCTTTACCGACAATAACACAAGATTTGATAGTTCAAATGTGCAATATATTGTTAATCCATCGGATGAATGGTATGCTTTGGTTCGTGCGTTGGAGCTTAAAGAGCAATTGGGAACAGGTAAAGTTAGTATTATTACGGTAGGACTAGCCGAAGATGATGCTATTATACGAAAGGCGTTGGCCATTGGTGCAGACGATGCCATTCGCATTAATGCTTTGCCTGCTGATTCGTTTTTTGTAGCTTCACAGATTGCAGAATACGCAAAAACGCAGGATTATAAACTGGTATTAACAGGTAAAGAAACCATTGATTATAACAATGCAGAAGTGGGGGGGATGGTTGCCGAATTACTAGGTTGGGAATTTATAACGCCCGCCAACAAGCTTGATGTTGAATCAGACAAAGTGCGTGTAGAGAGCGAATTGGGAGGAGAAATACTAGTTTTGGAAGCCCCGATGCCGGTAGTAATAAGCGCAGCGAAAGGCATGGCAGATCAACGCATACCCAATATGAGAGGTATTATGGCGGCTCGCACCAAGCCAATAACAGTAGTTGAGCCCTTTAATGTTGCTCCATTAGTTGCGATTCAAAAATTTGAAATGCCACCGGCAAAAGCGGGCGTTAAGTTGGTAGATCCCGAAAATATGGAAGAGTTGGTTCGCTTGTTGCACGACGAGGCCAAAGTGATTTGATGAAAATAATAATATAATTTGAAATAAACATGTCTGTAATAGTTTTTGTAGAAGCAAATAAAGGGCTGATAAAAAAGAACGGTATCGAAGGTGTAGTATATGGAAAACGTACTGCATCGCCGGTTGTCGCTATAGTATGTGGAGAAGCATCTGCCGACCAATTGGTACAATTGGGAGAATATGGGGCAGATAAAGTATTGCATGTTAATCAAGCAGTTACTGCGCCATCTGCTGTTGATATCATGTCACAAGCAGCTGAACAAGAAAATGCCAAATGGATTATATTCCCTTTTGACAACACCGGACGGGCAATTGCGCCACGCTTATCTGCTCGCTTAAAAGCAGGTTTAGTGTCTGGTGCCTTGGGGGTGCCAGAAGCAGATGGCACGATAAAGAAAAATGTGTTTTCGGGTAAAGCTATAGCTGCTGTTACGATTCAGACAGACCAAAAAATTATTGCCTTCTCTCCCAACTCTGTGGGCTTACAAAGAATAGGTGGCTCCGCTACTGTTGAAACCTATTCACCTGTTATTAAATCATCTTCAATAAATAATATAGAAACACGTCAATTAGAGGGAGATATTCCTTTACCAGAGGCGGATTTGGTGGTTTCGGCAGGTAGGGGGATGAAAGGCCCAGAAAACTGGGGAATGGTTGAAGCCTTGGCCAAGTCGTTAGGTGCAGCAACGGCTTGTTCTCGTCCGGTTGCAGATGCTCACTGGCGACCACATCATGAGCACGTTGGCCAAACTGGGGTTGCTATTCGTCCGAATTTATATATTGCAATAGGAATTTCTGGAGCTATTCAACATCTCGCCGGGGTGAATCAAAGCAAAGTTATCGTAGTAGTTAATAACGACCCGGAAGCGCCCTTCTTTAAGGCCGCTGATTATGGCGTAGTAGGAGATGCATTCCAGATTTTGCCACGCCTGATTGATGCGGTTAAAAAGTTCAAATCATCGCAAAACTAATTAGGGTAATACCATTGGCCCCATGAAAAAAATTCAATTGGATATTTTGGCTTTAAAATATAGCCAGGCGCAAACCGGCGCATATTCTTTGATATTGGGCGAAGCCGACGGGCATCGTAAACTCTCCATTATTATTGGCGGATTTGAAGCACAAGCGATTGCTATTGCAATTGAAAAAATGAATACTAGCAGGCCGTTAACACATGATTTATTTAAGCTTATGGCTGATGCTTATCATATTCATGTGAAAGAAGTTGTTATATACAATTTGGTTGATGGTATTTTCTTTGCCCGCCTGGTTTGCGATGACGGGATTAAGCAAGAAGAAATTGATGCCCGTACGTCAGACGCAATAGCTTTGGCCATTCGTTTCGGGTGTCCTATTTATACGCATGATTTTATCTTAAATGCGGCAGGAACCACTTTACCAGAGACCCAAGATTCCGACCTTGAAGATATATCAGAGGATGATGTAAAACATACCGCCAGCTCTACCCCATTGTCTGAACTTAGCAAAAACGAATTAAAAGACCGATTACAACAAGCTATTGACAATGAAGATTACGAGGAGGCGACACGAATACGCGACGAAATTAATAAAAGAAAAGAATAGGCCTATTGTTTAGCAAGGGCCTGTTCGTTGTGGGCTTTAGTAAGCAAGAAGTTTTTTATCATCCAGCTTAATGTAAATGTGGGAATAATATCTGTTAAGGGCATTAATTCTTCGAAGAAAGAAAAAAATCCGCCCATTACTCCCATTACACCTCTAAACATAATGAAATAAGCCAACGCGGCAATTGGCGCCCAAAAGATATCTGTGAGTTCTGATACCCCTGGCAGCAAATATGATAACATTCCTACCAAGTCAAACCCAATACAAATTAATAGCGAACGTACTTGTTGTTGTGTTAGGGATATCGGCAAGGTTGTGTCTTTCATGATTTTTGACTATTAATGATGTAAATAATAACGGCTGTTAAGCAAAGATGTTGTAAACATTCTTAAAAATGAAAACCAACGGTTATCACAACATTGTGATATTGTTTTGAAACCGAAGCAGGGGGCAATAAATCAAAATAACGGTTCATTATAGGGGAACTATGCGTTAATGTTAGCACATATGCCACATCGAAAGTAAACCATTTTCGGGCTCTGTATCCGCCACCAACAGAGATGTGATGCGCAGACAGATCTGTATTTAAAGCGGAAGATAAAGGATTCATCTGATAACGATAACCGGCACGAATCCTAAAAGGATCTATGCGAAATTCTCCACCCAGTCGTATGTTGTGAGTAACTACATAATGTGAATCAATAAAAGCATTGGCATCAAGAAAAGTACTTGAAGAGGGTCGTAGCGAGATTGCGCCATAGTCAACCAATTCATAATCAACACCCAAGGCGATTCGTTTGCGTAAAACAAAACCCAAGGAGGCCTGTAATCGCCAAGGAGAAGTAAAGTCGTAATCGAAACTACCGGCAGGTGATTGTGCGCTATATTTACCAAAATTAAAATCGGTTTGAAGCTGATGAACATAAGTTTCGGACATATTATACCAAGTAGGAGTATGAATAGAGAGCCCAACCCTAAACCAATTGAGTGGACGATAAATAAAACCCAGCTTTAGGTTTACGCCCACGCCGGAAACATCCAGATCTTCAGTAAAGCGCAAAGAGTTAAAGTCGGGATCTAAGTTTTGGTAATCTATCTCTTCATAAGTTTGAGTAGTTTTAAAGTTTAGTGTGGCAATAGAGAGATTCGCACCAACAAAAAATTTGTGACTGAAATTAGCAGAAGCACCGAGCGCAATTTCGCCAATAGAACCACGAGTATGAATAAGACGAGACATTCTTTTATCCAAATTAGCTGGAGCATTCGAAATATAGTAAGAAGCGCTACCTGATGTATCAATCAAGTAGGTGTTAAAAGCTAAAAGCGACTCAAACGGGTTTAAACTGGCTGGCATGTAACCTTGTGAGTTCTGGCGGAGGGATTCTCCTAAGCTGTATTGAGAATCCGTGCCCTCAAAATATATAATTTGATTAAAATTGTTGATTCGGTTGTATCCAAGAGCAAAATTCATGAATTGAAGGCCGGTTTTTTTACTTCGATTGGTGCGCAAAGAGTACACTAATCCGATACTTCCAAAATTAAAATTGAATTTATCGTCTGCAAATGTTTGTCCTTGATAATCAGCATTACTTGTTGAAAGATAAAATGAAGGGCTGACGGTAAGCTGAGAATTTCGATAAAAGCCCAACCCTGCAGGATTATGAGAAATGCAGGAAAAATCACTTCCTAAAGCGCCCAATGCACTTCCCATGCCCAAAAATCGAGCACTTCCAGAGTGGTTGAGCATAGCGTATCTTAATGCTTCACTTTCATATTGAGCAAACGAAGCAGGCGAAACAAAAACCAGGAAAATCAACAATATTGGTGCGCCCAAAAGTGAAACAGAAAAAGAACCATCAAAATTTAGAGGTGTTTTCATTATCAATTATCGAGGTCGGTTATTAGGCGTTCCTTGATTGTTTTGAGGTTTGGGAATGTTATTGTTGGGGGTTGACTGAGGGGTCGTGTTTCGGTTACCAAAAAAGCCGGAGTTGTTATCATAGGTTCTACTGCCCTCTGTAAAAGTACCACTACGCTGCACTCCAGGTTGTTTTTTTTCAATATTAATATTTTCCTTTCCGCCGGTATTCCATTGTCTATAAGTGTTGTTATTTTGTTCAGATGATCGGCTTGTGTTTTTATCAGTCACCACAGGCGATTTATTATTACCTGTTTTATCATCATAGTTGCGAATAATCGTGACATCTTTATTAGAATGGGTCGATTTATCAATATTTGCGTTGGTTTTAATCGGCTCGGTTGTTAGGGTTTGTTTATCGGCTTGATTTGTGTTTCGGTCAACGGAACTAACCGGTACGTTGTGGATGCGATTAGCGGCAATATCCCTATCCATGCCTTGATTTTGCATCGTTTTGGCAAATGAGATTGAGTTATGGTTGTTTGACGTTAATCGGGGGCCATAATAGTAAGAATTGTTATCAAAGCTATTGTAATACAATCCTCCCATTGCCAAACCATTATTATACCCATTCCAGTATCCTTGGTTGTATCCATTCCAGTAGGCGTATTGCCAAGGATTATTCCAGCCACTGTATTGCCAGGGATTATAAGGATTCCACCATCCATAGCTATAAGTATTGTGCCATGGGTTGTTCCACCACGATGTCCCGCCCCATGAGTTATAGCAATAAGGGCTATTCCAGCCCCATTGATTTCCCCACGAGTAAACAATCATATATCCGGGGCCGGTATATCCGTATGGCCAAACAGGAGAGGGCCCCCACCATCCATATGTTTGATAAATACTCACACCCCAATAGGAGGGTTGAGGATTGTACCAATAGGCGTTTGTGTAATAAGGGTCATAATATCCCCAAGTGTTATATTGTGAGCCGAAGCGACGAATTCGTGCTGAATAGGAATAATCATAATAATCATCGAAAGCAAAATGGCTGTCATCGTAATATTCATTTTTGATGACAATATTACCGTCTTCGGTTGATTGATAAGTAGAATTATTTGTTTCGGACAGCCGCTTTTGAGTTTCGGCCAACTGGTTTTTGGCTTCACGAGTACGAAACTCTCTATCCACATCTGAGAGGTCGTAATACATTTCGTCCACGTACACTTTTTGTGTAGAGCATCCCGCAATCGTCATGACTGCAAACGCTGCAAGCCAGACAAAAAGGAATTTCATATGTTTAAAATTAAGTTGCATTGTAGTCAGGGGTTGGTTCGATTTTGTACATTTGTTCGCAAATAAATTGGCAAATATCATACCATAAAACGCATAAACAGTGGAAAAGTTAACATCCCGCAATGAAAATTATTCTCAATGGTACAACGAATTGGCCTTACGTGCTGGGCTGGCAGAACATTCGGCAGTCAGGGGGTGTATGGTAATTCGTCCATACGGATATTCAATTTGGGAGGCCATGCAACAAACCTTAGACCGGATGTTTAAAGAAACGGGGCACGAAAACGCCTATTTTCCGTTGTTTATTCCTAAATCCTTTTTTTCTAAAGAAGCTAGCCATGTTGAAGGTTTTGCAAAGGAATGTGCCGTTGTAACGCATTATCGTTTAAAAAATGCACCTGACGGTTCGGGCATCATCGTTGATGAAGATGCTCGATTAGAAGAAGAGTTAATAGTTCGCCCCACTTCAGAAACCATTATTTGGAACACATATCGCAACTGGATACAATCATATCGCGATTTGCCTATTTTGGTAAATCAATGGGCCAATGTGGTGCGCTGGGAAATGCGCACTCGTTTGTTTTTACGTACAGCAGAATTTCTTTGGCAAGAAGGTCATACGGCTCATGCTACGGCTGATGAGGCAATCGAAGAAGCGGAAAAAATGCTTGATGTATATGCCGAATTTGCCGAAAAAACGCTGGCAATTCCTGTTATTAAAGGTGTAAAGACAGCTAATGAGAGATTTGCAGGAGCACTCGAAACCTATTGTATTGAAGCTTTGATGCAAGATGGAAAGGCATTGCAGGCGGGAACGTCACATTTTTTAGGTCAAAATTTTGCCAAGGCCTTTGATGTTAAGTTTGCAAATAAAGAAGGGAAACAAGAATATGTTTGGGCTACTTCATGGGGTGTTTCCACTCGCTTAATGGGGGCATTAATTATGACGCACTCAGACGATAATGGATTGGTTTTGCCTCCTAAGCTGGCTCCAATTCAGGTGGTTATTATTCCCATTTATCGCAATCAAGAAGAGTTTGAATCAGTAAGAGCCAAGTGCTTGGAGGTGTACAACGAAATTAAAGCGTTGGGGATTCGTGTTAAATTAGACGACAACGACAAATATAAGCCCGGATGGAAGTTTTCCGAATACGAATTCAAAGGGGTGCCATTGCGCTTGGCTATGGGGCCTAGAGATTTGGCTGCCGGAAGTATTGAATTGGCTCGCCGCGACACGTTAACAAAATCAAGCGAAAACATTAATAATATTGCCGTTCGGGTTTTAAACCTTTTGGACGAAATTCAAACAAATCTTTATACAAAAGCCCAAAAATTTAGAGACGATAATATATATCGCATTGATGACTGGAGTTCATTTACAGAGGTAATGGAGAAAGGGGGTATGGCTTATGCCCACTGGGATGGCACGCCTGAAACAGAAACACGTATCAAGGAATTAACCAAAGCAACCATTCGTTGTATTCCGCTTGACAATCCACAAGAAACGGGAAGTTGTGTTTTAACAGGCAATCCATCCTCTCAACGCGTTTTATTTGCTGTTGCATATTAATCTTTATGATTATGGAAAAATCAGAAATAACAAACCCTAATAATGCTCGAAACCTAATTGTACAAACGCTACGCGACAAATCAGTACATAAGCAGGAGGTTTTTTCAAAAACAAAAGACGTGTTTAAACAACTGAAAACGACGCTTTTAGAAGTACATAATGACTTATTGCAACGAACGCAAGAAGAAGGGGTGCGCTTGCATTTTAATTATCAGGAAAAAGGCGATTTTGAAGTGGCTTTTGCATTTGCCGGCGACACCCTGATTTTTCATATGCACACCAATGTCTTTAATTTTGATCGCAGCAATGCCATATGGAAAACAACGTATGTTAAGGAAAACGAAAACAGAGCATATTGTGGAGTTATCAATATTTATAACTTCCTTACAGATTCTTTTAAGTATAATCGCGAACAAGATATTGGCTATCTAATAGCTCGAATTTTTATCAATCATGAGAAGCATTATTTTGTTGAAGGTAAGCGCCAGCTCGGGTTTTTGTATAATGATTTTGCAAATGCAACAATTGATACCTCATCATTAACTCGGATAATTGAATCAGCCGTATTATATTCTTTGGATTTTGATTTGTTAACTCCTGGCTATGATCAAGTAAAACAGGTTAGTGTTCAGGAAATTTATGCCCATTCTGAAAGCTTGCAACAACGCACAGGCAAGCGCATGGGATTTCTTTTTCAGGCCGACAACGATGATTTGACGGGCAATCTGTAGTTTTCTTTAAGTTTTTTATCAATTATTGAAAGGCAAAAGATGCTTTTCTTGCAGAAGCGTGCCTCATAGCTTCAAACATGTGCAATTCATGAGAATAGTTGTCAAAGCAGAAAGGCGATTCGTCGGACAAATGATGTAATGTGTCATCATTTTCATATTCATATACCGACCAAGCGCCGTGGCAGTCAATATCTCCCTCCTTTTCATTTAAAAATATGTAAAAATCCATTTATACTTTTTGTTTCACCTTGCATGTCGGTAAGTTCTATAATATAATAATAAACACCGTCTGAAACCTTTTGTCCCGTCTGTGAGTAGCCATCCCATACGTTTAATGTTGCAGGACTTGTCATGATGTCTATGTTAAATTCATGCATTGTATTTCCCCAACGATTGATGAAAACGCCTTTTAATTTTTTTGCTCCCTCCACTTTTAGGGTCAAATGGTCATTAATACCATCATCATTTGGAGTAAAAACATTTGGAATCTGAACCATTAAAGAATCATAAACAATAATCTGCAAAGAAAAAGTGTCAGCACATTGTGGTAAATTATTATAGACTATTAATGTAACAGTATAAATACCGGAACTGTCAAAATTATATGATTCGTTGAAGTTTGTTGAAAGAAAATCATCGTTAATAAACCACAAGTAATTATTTGCTCCGGCAGATTGGTTATTTAAGGCCACAAACAAGGGTTCTGTACCTGACTGTGGATTGGCTGTAAAAAAAGAGTTTATAGGGTTAATTTGAGGTACAAAAACAGTAGTATCATAAGTACACCCGTTATTATCTAAAACTGTTATATTGTAATTACCTGAAGTAAGATTTGTAAAGGTATTGCTATTTTGAAAGCCATTCCCAATAGAGTATTGCAAAGGATTTATTCCGCTTGCAGCAATAGATATTTGTCCGTCATTATTTCCGCATACAGACGGAGTAATATTTACTGAATTAATACTGGGAGGTTCATTAACTTTCACTAATACTTTTTCTGTTTTGGAACATCCTGAATCGGTTTCTATTCTTACCACATACAAGGTTGATGTTGAAGGTGATGCAATAGGGTTGGCAACATTTGGATTGCTTAAACCTGTAATTGGCTGCCAGTAATAATTAGTGCCACCACTTGCATAAAGCTGTATGCTGTCACCTTTACAAATCACTGTATCTGAAATAATGCTTGTAGAAAAGGTATCGCAATGAGTGGTGTAGGGGTTGAGGAATAATAAGTTTACATTCTTGTATCCCCCGTTTGAAGCATTTGGATGAGGGGGTAGAAACTCTTGTTCAAGTTTAATGGAATAAGAAGTTGAGCCATTCAGTAAAAAACTAGAAACATCTGCCAAACCATCAGAATTATTCATTGTCGAATTTGCTGTATCGTCATCTAAGCCGTAAAGAGTATTGTTTTGATAGTAAAAATGACCCTTAACACCTGCGTGATTCCACTGCCAATTAATAGAATCAGAATAAGAAATTTTTCCAAGTAAGTTGCCATTAAAAACAACTTTTACTTTATTGGCATGGGTTGTTCGGTCAGTAAAAAGAGAAAGCCCGACAGGGTAATTATTATCTACAGGGTTCATTCCGTTCATATTAAAAGGGGTGCTACTCAACACATAATCAAAATCTTTATCATTTAACCAAATGGTAGAAGCAACTTTTGGCAAAGTTGAATTCTCATATTCAATATATAAAAAAGCTGTATACCAACCCCACCCTAGGCTATTGGGTGGTGGATTGGGTATTGTGGTGTATGGAAAATAAATATTAAATGTATCTGTTAAATTATTGTTCAAATAATTTGTAATGTCTTTGTAATATAGTTTTACTGGGGTAAAATTGATGTTAGCATGTATTGAAGTCATAATCTTATTTGAGCTTGAGTCAAAAGTAAATCCTGTACCATTAATATAAATAGTTTGAGAGAAAGGAGGATACCCTACTTCATACGTGAATAAATAAGCTTTTCTGACAATACTGCTAGGTTCTATATAAAGTGGTAAAGAAACTATATCTCCAGGCAACATTCCTCCGACTCCTGTTGAAACTCCTCCAGCCGTTACCCCCCCATAAAAAATATCCTGATGAAAAAGTTTTTGGGCTTTCAGCAGGTTGATTTTGCAAAAAAGCAAACCAAGAAGCAAAGCGATATGTAAAACGAATCGTTTCATAGAAATAATCCCTGTTCTGTTAAAAACAGAACAGGGATTTGGAATTTAATTATTGATTAAAAGTTTTTTAGTTTCGAGAAGTTGGGTATTGCTGAACAGTTTTACAAAATAAACACCGGGTATCAATTTATTGGTGTTCACAGTAACTAACCTGTTTTCTCCGCTAAACGAATACGAAGCAACCAACTGCCCTGTAATGTTGTAAATTTCAAGAGTTGGGTTATTTAACAATTCATCTCCTTTAATTTCTAAGTTTACCAAACCACCATCAGAAGGATTTGGATAAATAGATAAAGAACTTTCTTTAGTTGAAACTTCTTGCTGTTCTTGATTGTTCTGCCCCATACGCAATCCACTTCCGATTGGTTCAAGTGGCTCTACAATGGCTAAGAACAAGCTGTCAAAAGTAAGGGAAAGCAATGCCTCAGCCCTTACTGCGTTTATGCGGTCGTTATTCCGGTTTTTTATGTTGAAGTTGATTGTGGTCATATTTATGGTTTTTTTGAAATTTAAAATTACAATTTTTTTTGTTTTTTTAAGGAGAGAGAAACGTATTGTCAATAAAAAATTTGAATTTAGGTGTCAATAGATGCTTTGCAGGTTGGATTGTCAGTCCAAGAGCTTTATTTTTTGGCCAGTCAGTCATGTTTTTGCATGTTGCTTATGATTCTCTGTATATGAGTTTGCCAATTTGTGCTACAAATTATATTGTAACTTAGCACCCAATAATTTATTCTATGATTTTTGATCATATACACAATGCGGCAATTTATAAAGAGATGCACCCATCATTCAAGAGGGCTTTTGAATATCTGAAATCCACAGATTTCAATAATATGGAAAATGGCAAATATGTTATTGATGACGATAAGATTTTTGCCATAGTGAATCGTTACACAACAGAAGCTGCTGAGGCGAGACAATGGGAAGCTCATCGCACTTATATTGATATCCAGTATATGGTTTCGGGAGAGGAAAATATGGGCGTAGCGCCTTTGCATCATGCAAAAATTGTGAAACCCTATGACAGAGAAAGCGATTTTATGCTTTTAGAAGTGCTTGGCGAGGAATTTACTATCAAACCTAAATTTTTTACTATTTTTTTTCCATCAGATGTTCACAAACCCAATTTAATTACAAAAGAACCACAGCAGGTTTTGAAAGTTGTTGTTAAGGTAAAAGTAGAACCACAACAGGCCATGCAATTATGTTTTGCATCCAACAACAAGCACAAGCTGGAAGAAATCAGATTAGCATTGGCAGATAGTAGAATTGATATTCGAACCATGCAGGAGCTTGGTGTGCATGATACACTATCAGAAACGGGAACAACATTAGAATACAATGCATGGCAAAAAACCAATCAATTATTCACGTATCATGGAATCAATGCATTTGCAGATGATACGGGTTTAGAGGTTGAGGCGCTTGAAGGAATGCCAGGGGTATATTCTGCAAGATATGCAGGCGAAAAATCAACCTCTCAAAAAAATATAGAGAAGTTGCTGAAAGAAATGAATGGAATTGAGAATAGAAAAGCAAAATTTCGTACGGTTATATGCCTTATTATAAATTCGGCAGAATACCGTTTTGAAGGAGAAGTGGAGGGGGTTATTGCCGAATCACCTCGTGGCGAGGGCGGTTTTGGATATGATTCAGTATTTATACCCGAAGGACAAAGTCGTACATTTGCCGAGATGAGTCCAGTTGAAAAAAGCAGCATTAGCCATCGTTCCAGAGCCATTCAAAAAATGGTCTTGTTTTTGAAAGAAGAATTTTTAAAAAATGAACCTCATTATGAATAAGCGATTAATTGTCTTTCTGTTTTTTATAGTTTCCATTTCTATTAAATCGGAAGCGCAAATCAAAACAGCTCAGTTTTATTATGAATATGTTGTTGGTCGTATTACGCAAGCCATAGGTAACGATACATTATTGGCGCACGCCTTGTTGGACATGGATCATCGTAGAGCGGATAGCGCACGCCAGGTGATATTGTCACAAATCAATAATTCTCATAAAGCAATTAAAGACCTTGAGCCATTTCGCGACAATCAAACATTTAAAAACGCTACTGCCGACTTGTTGTTTTTTTATAAGACCGTTTTTGAAAAGGATTATGCTCGTCTTGTAGTAATTCTTTCACATGCCACTTATGGTGTTTTGCCTGATAATGAACTGAGAGAGTTTGATGATATATTAAACTCCATTGATCGTCGAGAACAAATTGTCAAATCAGAGTTTGATAAAGAAAGGATGATATTTATAGAAAAATATCAAGTTAAGATTAAAGATTAATCCAATGAGGGCGCTTGCGTCTTTTTTTATTGTGTTTGTCATTATAGGTGGCATATCATGTCATTATCAAACCGAATTTTGTAATCGCCCATTTCTAGAGGATTTGCCCCCAACAGTTACTAAGATTGGCATAGGGTCATGTGGCAGCGAAAATGAATCTCAGCCCATATTAAACACCATGGCAAGTAAGAATCTGGACCTGTTTATTTATTTGGGAGATAACGTGTATTGTGATACTGACAATATGGACGAAATGCGAAGCGAATATCGCAAGCTAAGTTGCAAGTCAGAGTTTGTTAATCTCATTACCTCTACTTATACCATTGCAGTATGGGATGATCATGATTACGGAGAAAATGATGCAGGCGCATCTTATCCCTATAAAGAAGAATCTAAGCAAATATTTCTCGAATTTTGGAATGAGCCAGACACCAGTTCTCGATATCAGCATGCAGGGATCTATCACGCATTGTATTTTGGCGATTTGACTCATCGTGTGCAAATCATTTTGCTTGATTGTCGTTCTTTCAGATCCTTACAAATAGAGGAAAACGGGAATTATATTCCTGACGAATCATATAGTGCTTCAATGCTTGGGGATGCGCAGTGGATGTGGTTAGAAGAAGAGCTGCAAAAACCCGCTCAAATTCGCATTGTATGCAGCAGCACACAATTTGCCACGCAACATAACGGGTGGGAAACATGGGATAATTACCCTAATGAAATGAATATGATGAGAGAAGTTATACAATCAACCGGAGCAGAGCATTTGATTTTTGTAAGTGGCGATGTGCATTATGCAGAGTTATCAAAAAGAAACTACACAGGGCTGTATCCGATATATGATTTTACTGCTAGTGGTATTACGAACATAGAACACAACGATAGGCCCAATGTTTATCGAATAGGAGAACCTGTAAAAGAGCCGCATGCAGGGATGATTACCATTGATTGGGGAGCACAAACCATCATGTTTGAAGTAATCAATGTTGCGGGGAATAGCGTATTTAGTTATGTGGTGCCGTGGTCGGAGTTGGAGTTTTAATTCAGAAGCCGTATTTTTCTTTCCATCTATTTGCTAAAAAATCTCGCAATTCATTTTCTCTTGGATTGTTTCCAGGTTGATAAAAAGAAGTGCCGGAGATGGTATCAGGTAAGAATTCCTGACCTGAAAAATGTGCATCACAGTCATGGTCATAGATATATCCTGTGCCGTAATTGAGGGATTTCATTAAAGCAGTAGGGGCGTTGCGCAAATGCAATGGCACCGGCAGATTTCCTGTATTTTTAACCAGTTGAATGGCTTTGTCAATAGCTAAGTAAGAGGCATTGCTTTTAGGGGAGCTGGCTAAATATGTAGCTGTTTGACTCAGAATAATACGTGCTTCAGGCATACCGATAACGGATACAGAAGAGAAGCATGCCTGAGCCAGAACCAAAGCGTTCGGATTGGCATTTCCAATGTCTTCAGAAGCCAAAATAAGCATTCTTCGAGCAATAAACTTAGGGTCTTCGCCCCCCTCCAACATTCTGGCCATCCAATATATGGCGGCGTTAGGGTCGCTGCCACGAAGAGATTTAATAAAGGCAGAAATGATATCATAATGCATTTCACCATCTTTGTCATAGGCCGGAAAACTACGCTGAAGCCAATCGGTAGCCGTTTGGTTGTTGATGATTGTCGGTCGTTGACTTTTGGATATAGAGCCGGCGAGGATCTCCAAATAATTGAGCAATTTCCTTGCATCGCCGCCACTTAGCGCAATCAGTGCGTCGGATTCCTCAATAATAAGTTGTTGCGATTTCAACCATTCATCCTTTTCGAACGCATTAGTCAAAACCCTCATCAGATCAGCTTTTTCAAGAGAACGCAACACAAATACCTGACAACGAGACAAGAGCGCTTGGATGATTTCAAATGAAGGATTTTCGGTGGTAGCGCCTATTAAGCATACAATACCTTTTTCTACCGCGTTGAGTAGAGAATCTTGTTGAGATTTATTAAACCTGTGAATTTCGTCAATAAATAATACCGGTTTTTTAAACTCTCCCATAAAGCCACTTTGGGCACTTTTATCAATAATTTCTCTTACATCCTTAACACCAGAATGAATAGCATTGAGTGTAAAAAAATTTCGTCCAAATTCATTAGCCAAGAGGCGAGCCAATGTTGTTTTTCCAACACCCGGAGGCCCCCACAGAATCATTGAAGGCAATACGCCCGACTGTAATAGTCGGGAGATGGCACCATCGGGGCCGGTAAGGTGATCTTGACCAACGAATTCAGACAGATGTCTGGGGCGCATCCGTTCGGCAAGAGGTGTTTCGGAGTATGTGTACATAAAATCGGATACCGATAAAAAAGCAGATAATTCCTAAATCAAAGATAGAATTTATTATCTTCGTTGTGTTGTAAATCACAACAGAAGGATGTCAATACAAGTACACAACATAACTAAAGTTTATGGTGAACAAAAGGCGCTTCACAACATTTCCTTTGAAGTGCTTTCCGGTCAAATTGTTGGATTTTTAGGACCAAACGGTGCAGGGAAGTCAACGATGATGAAAATTCTTACCGGTTTTATTCCACCAACACAGGGCAGTGCCAAAGTTTGTGGCTATGACATCCGATCGCAAATCATGGAGGTAAAAAAATGTGTTGGGTATTTGCCAGAACATAACCCTTTGTATGGCGAGATGTATGTTGTTGAGTACTTGCGTTTTGTCGCCGGCATGTATGGTATAAAAGATCAGGAAGCAGGCCGGCGAGTAGGCGAAATGATTGAGATAACAGGATTAGGAGCTGAACACAAGAAAAAAATTCGTATGCTGTCTAAAGGATATAAGCAAAGGGTTGGGTTAGCTCAGGCATTAATACACAATCCACAAGTGCTAATCCTTGATGAGCCCACCAGTGGATTAGATCCAAACCAGTTAGCAGATATTCGCAATCTAATTATTTCGTTAGGAAAAGAAAAGACGGTGATGTTAAGCACACATATCATGCAAGAAGTGGAAGCGATGTGTAGTAGAGTTATCATCATAGATAAGGGCCAAATAAAAACAGACGATCAAGTAGAGCAAGTTCAGAAGCGCATGATGAGCAATAACGAATTAGTCGAAGTTGAATTTGATTCAGAAGCGCATGAAGATGAGTTGTTACAGATTAAAGGCGTGAAAACTGTAAAGAAACTTCATAACAACAACTGGTTGCTTGAAGCAAATCAAGGGACAGATATTCGTCCGGCGCTTTTTCAATGGGCCGTAGAAAAAAACATTGGCGTTTTAACCTTAAAGAAAAGGCATGCATCTTTGGAAGAGGTATTTCATACTGTAACACAAAAAAAGTAGTTACTTTTTTGTAAGAGTACTAGCCACATTTGGCAGATTCAAATCAGTCAGTTAATTAGTTCGTGTAATATGAACAAGAATCGGAAAGTATCTTATTCTTTCTGTTCATTGTATTGAATAATTAAAGCTGGGAGTTCGTCTAATTTGAGTTTTCCTTTTTCGATTTGTTGAACAATGCTGTTGTTGTCGTTAATGTATTCTGTCACTTGTTTTTTCCATGAGCCCTGCTTTAATGCAACCAACTCTTTTTCTCCCTTTTTTCGAATATACATTTCATATTTATAAGAATCGGAGCCACCTTGGCTGAAAGTATATTGGAGTTCATAAAGTTGAATAGCACCATCAGCGAGCACTTTCATAAACACGCCCTCTTTCTCAATTTCGTATGAGATAAAAGAGGCGGATTCTGTAGAAAAAGAAGTAATATCGGCAGGTTTATAAGTGCGTTTATCCTCTTCGGTTAGTTTAATAGTCAGCCGGTTTTTAATTTCTTCGCCTGATTTGAATTTAAGCCAGCCCTTAAGGGTTTCGCCAGAGGCAAGTACTATGGATCCCTCCTCATATCCTTTGTTGTTTTGGCCAAAAATGATGGAAGATGAAAGGAGGGCGACAATTAAAAACAAACGATGTTTCATAATGGTATAAAAATTACATGTTAGCGCTTTCAGAATAGATGATATGAACTAGTGTTTGCCCCACAGCAAGCAATGTATTTTTGTCAATAATATCAATGTTGTCGTTAAGCGTATGCCAATGAGAGCCAAACCCGGCAGGGTGTATGTCGGGGTCGTGATTGATAATATCAATAGTAGGTATTTTTGCCAGCGTATTTACGAAGTAATGGTCGTCAGTAATGGGGTCAATTTTTTTCATGATAAAATAATGACCAAACCCTAAAGTGTGAGCGGTTGTCCATACCTTATCAACAATAGTGGGGGCAAATTTCATGCTCCATCCTTCTTTGCAGAATCGGGCGTTACGAGCGCCTACCATATCGAGCAGAATGCCATATTTGGCATAGTATCCGGGAACAGGGATATTTTTAGCCCAATATTGAGAGCCCAGGCAATACGTTTCGGGCTTGCCGCCAGCATCTCCGTAGTCCTCTCCATCAAATAATACGAGATCAACACCTATTTCGGGGGGGTTAAGAGCAAGAATGCGAGCCAGTTCAAGTAGAATGGCAACACCACTGGCGCCATCATCAGCACCTAAAACCGGCTTTTTAGGGTGAGCGGGATCGCGGTCGGCAAAAGGTCGAGTATCCCAGTGTGCAAAGAAGACGATACGGTTTGTTTTCTCTTTGTTAAAACGAGCCATAATATTGCGAATTTTTAGAGATTCGCCTGTGTAAGCCATAACGGTGGCGGGCTGTACAATGACATCAGGCGTAAATTGTTTCAACCGCTCAATAAGAAAATCTCCACATGCCAGATGTGCTTTAGAGTTGGGAACGCGTGGACCAAATGAAAGTTGTTTTTCAATCATGGCAAATGCCGAATCGGCAGAAAATGAGAGCGATTGCGATAGATGAACCTGATGATTGGTGTCAACAATTAGATTTACAACCGTATCTTGATTGTTTTGTTTCGGTTTTGATGTTGGGGTATTACATGCGCTTATGTATGCCACAAGCGTTATGCCCACAATTATTTTTAGTTGTTGATTTGCCATGTGCTGCCGTCTTTTCCGTCTTTAATTACAATATCTAAAGATTGGAGGGTGTTGCGAATTTTGTCTGAAGTGTTCCAATCCTTCTGTTCTCTTGCTGCTTTTCGCAGGTCGAGAATTAAGTTCATAACGCCATCCAATAGTTCCGTTTGTGAGGATGCGGATTCGGGGTTATCTAATCCGAGGACCTGATAAAAATACAGGTTTAGATTGTCTTTGAGTATAGTTAACTGAAGAGCGTCGAGGCTACGTTTTTTGTCTTTGCAAGCATTCACTATTTTAACGGCATCAAAGAGGTGAGCGATGAGAATAGGAGAATTAAAATCATCGTTCATAGCCGATTTACAGTTGTTGGCCCATTCCTGTGCATCAAAATCACTTGCGGTTGCGCCTGGAGAGATTGTTGCGACATCCTTTATTGCTTGCTGAAGCCGCCTGAAAGCTTTATCGGAAGCACTTAAGGCCTCCATTGATAAGTCAAGCGTACTTCCATAATGGGCTTGAAGCATAAAAAAACGAACGGACAAGGGAGAATAGGGTTTGTCAACTAATGGAGGAGTGCCATTTGTCAGGTCGAAAGGAAGCACAAAATTTCCATCTGACTTACTCATTTTTTTTCCATTGAGAGTAAGCATATTGCCATGAATCCAATAATTAACAGGCGCATTTTCGTGAGCAGCACAGTGTTGCGCAATTTCACATTCATGATGAGGGAATTTCAGGTCCATACCGCCTCCGTGTATGTCAAAAGTAGTGCCGAGATATTTGGTGCTCATGGCAGAACACTCGAGATGCCATCCGGGAAATCCTTCGCCCCAAGGGGAAGGCCATCGCATGATATGAGTTGCGCCCGCCTTTTTCCATAGGGCAAAGTCTAGTGGATTTCTTTTTTCTTCTTGACCATCTAGGTCGCGTGTTCCACTAAGCAATTCTTCGATATTTCGACCAGACAAAACACCATAATTATAATATTCGGCGTATTTTTTTACGTCAAAATATACAGACCCATTGACTTCGTATGCAAATCCTTTTGATAAGATAATTCGAATCAAATCGATTTGTTCAATGAGGTGCCCTGTAGCTGTTGGTTCAATAGATGGAGGAATACAGCGAAAAACATTCAATACTTCATGAAAACGATTTGTATATTTTTGTACGATTTCCATAGGTTCGAGTTGTTCTAATCGTGCTCGTTGAGAGATCTTATCTTCGCCCTCATCCGCATCGTTTTCCAAGTGGCCAACATCTGTAATATTACGCACATATCGTACTTTGTAACCCAAGACAGTAAGCCAGCGATAAATCAAATCGAAAGAAATAAATGTTCGAAGATTGCCGAGATGTACTTCATTATAAACAGTTGGGCCACAAACATACATGCCGACAAAAGGAGGGTTGAGCGGATTAAATAATTGTTTTTCGCGGGTTAGTGAATTATATATATACAGTTCGTTTGACATGGCAACGAAGATAAATGGCTGAAATGAAACAAGCAAGCCCGATTTAGAAATTTACTTTTTTTTATCATCCCTTCATTAGGTTGCTAAATAAATGGTTGAATACTTTAACAAGTTCAATAGCGTTGTTATTTGTTTAAAAAATGAGTATTGTAAAAAAAAAAATAATAATATTATTTTGTAAGCGATTGGTTTATTAAGCAGAATCAGCGCTTGTAAGACAAATCACGTCGCACAATATCTAATAACATCCACATAATCAAAAAGAATGGAAAGAAAACTAATCCTCCAAATGCCACTCTCACAGCGCGAAGACGAAATTTTTATGCACCTTATGAATCGTAAACGAAGCAAAGACATAGCTGAAATGCTAGGAATAAGTAGGCACACCGTAGATACACATCGTCGTCGCATTTTAAAAAAAACCCATTGTCGCAACACATCAGCATTGCTGGCATTATATCTTGAAGAAAAGGATAAAGGTCGCTGGGCTTAAAATCCTGGAATTTGGAAGGAACTTCTCGGCAATTTTTCTGCTTGGTCAAATGCAAATTTTTTTCTAAAAATACAAACTTGAGCAACGGCATTACCTTTGATTTGCAGGGTGGGGCTTCCTGAAAATATTGATGTAATTTGGTTCATTATTGTTCCGGCAGTTGTTCCGTCAGTTAGTAATCTAATACGGTGAAAATCGGACGATTGGCGTTTTATCTTAATTTTTTTATAAAGCCATACTCGACCCAAATGAGCATTACTAAGCCACACTTCAGCATTTATTTTTTTCAGAGAAAACCCAAATTTGTTAGGATTTGTAATTTTTAATTCTGCCTCAACGCCCAATTCCCCTTTCGAGCCCGTTACCATACGAGCATTTCTCAATCCATCAAATGTTGGCGCAGCTATTTTGCAACCGGTCCAACTAAGCAGACAGATTATCAATGCAAGCCGAATTTTATTCACGCGTTATTGCTTTTTCAGATCAGTATAGTATCGGAAGAAATAAGGGATGGTTTCAATCCCTTTGTAAAAATTAAAAAGTCCATAACTCTCGTTTGGAGAATGTAATCCATCCTCGTCTAAACCGAAGCCCATTAAAACGGATTTAGTGCCCAATTCTCGTTCGAACAATGCTACAATAGGGATGCTGCCACCTCCTCGGGTAGGTATAGGTTTTTTGCCAAAAGTTTTTTCCATGGCCATGCTGGCAGCTTGAAATTCGAGTGAGTCGGTAGGTGTTACTACCGGATCGCCACCATGGTGTGGATGAACTTCAACCCTTACGCTTGGAGGAGCGATGCTTGTAAAATAATCCGTAAAGAGTTTGGTAATTTTTTCAGAAGATTGATTAGGAACCAAACGCATTGAAATTTTAGCGAAGCTTTTAGAGGGCAAAACGGTTTTTGAACCTTCGCCGGTATATCCGCCCCAAATTCCATTCACATCAAGTGTAGGGCGAATGCCGGTTCTTTCAATAACGCTGTATCCGTTTTCTCCCCATACATCAGCTACTTCAAGATCTTTTTTATAAGCAGAAATATCAAAAGGAGCTTTTGCCATTTCTGCACGTTCTTCAGTTGACAATTCCACCACATCATCATAAAAACCCGGAATGGTAATGTGATTATTTTCGTCGTGCATTGAAGCAATCATTTTTGCCAATATGTTGATTGGATTGGCAACAGCTCCACCATATACGCCCGAATGCAGGTCGCGGTTGGGGCCTGTAACGGATACCTCAACATAACTTAAACCACGCAAGCCAACATCAATAGACGGCGTGTCGTTAGCAATCATAGAAGTGTCGGAAATGAGAATAACATCGGACTTTAATTTTTCTTTGTTGGCCACACAAAATGGGCCCAAGTTGGAAGATCCGGTCTCTTCTTCACCTTCAATCATAAATTTCACATTACAGGGCAGCGAGTTTGTTTTCATCATGGCCTCAAAAGCTTTTATATGCATATAAACCTGGCCTTTATCGTCACAAGCGCCTCTGGCATATACCCTTTCATTTCGTATAGTAGGTTCGAAGGGAGGAGTAGTCCATAATTCTAAAGGAACAACGGGCTGCACGTCATAATGCCCATAAACCAAAACTGTAGGCAAGTTGGGATCTAATATTTTTTCACCATACACGATTGGATGGCCGGGTGTTGAGCAAACTTCAACCTTATCGGCGCCGGCTTCTTCAAGTTTTTTCTTCACATATTCGGCGGTTGTTATCATATCCTGCTTATAGGCCGGATCGGCACTGATAGAAGGGATGCGAAGCAATGCAAACAACTCTTCCAAAAATCGGTCTTTGTGTTGATTAATAAAACTTAGCGTGTTTTCCATATTCCTAAACTATTTGTTGTTTAACTTTACAAGGTACAAGTATCCGAAAAAATCATCAGATTATTGTCTTATAACTTTGCAAATGACTCATACAAGGCCGAACCTTGTATCCAAATATTTGTTAAGATCATATTATGACAAAACCGCATATTCTCATAACGGGAGCATCTGGACTGATAGGCACAGCGCTGACAAATTATTTTATTTCTCAAAAATATCCGGTCAGTCATTTGGGCCGAACACGTTACGGACTGAAAGGAGTACAAGAATATGTTTGGGACATTTCATCATCAAGTATTGAGCCAGGCGCATTGGAACAAGCCGATATGATTATCCACTTGGCTGGAGCCAATGTGGGCAAAGGATCATGGACTTTTGCCCGAAAAAAGGAAATTAAAGAAAGCCGGTGGGGAGGTACGCGTTTGCTTATTCAGCAAATACAAGCCCGTTGCACATCATTACAAAAGCTCATTGCCGTATCAGGCGTGGGTTATTACGGCGACGGGCCAGAAGATGGGCTGTATGTCGAAACGGATAGGCCGGGGAGTGATTTTATGGCAGAAGTATGTCAAGGGTGGGAAAATGAAACACAAAAAGTAAATCCTGTGCCTTGGATAATTTTCAGGTTAGGGATGGTTTTGTCGGCTGACGGGGGAGTGCTTGAAAAATTTATCACACCGGTTCGCTATATGATTGGGTCATCCATTGGGAGTGGCAAACAGAGATTGCCATGGATACATATTACTGATTTGTGTTGTGCTATGGGAATGGCGGTTTTAAGCAAAGAAATGCATGGAATATACAATTTGGTTTCTCCAGAGATAACAACGCAGGCACACCTGATGAAAACCATTGCCAAAGAGATGAAAAAACCTTTTCTACCCGTTGGGGTGCCATCGTTTATTATACGCATGATGCTCGGCGATCAGGCCGATTTAGTATTGTCAGACACAGGGGTTTCAGCAGAAAAAATACAGCAAGCAGGGTTTGAATTTTCTTATACACATCTTGAATCAGCCATTGCAGATCTATTAAAAAACGCAAGTTGCAAAATCACTTAAAGTGTATAACACACACTAAGCTTTAATTGTTTTATCAATACATTTAAAATTTGCGTTATGCCTTTCGAACAAATTCAGATTTCAAGGCCATTGCCCCGAAACCATCTATTTTACAGTCGATGTTATGATCACCATCTGTAAGTCGAATATTTTTGACCTTAGTGCCCGATTTGATAGATTTAGCAGCCCCTTTTACCGGTAAATCTTTAACAATAATCACCGAGTCACCATTTTGAAGAATATTTCCATTGGCGTCTTTTACCCAATGGTTATCATCCGCTTCAATGGTTTTCGGATTCCATTCATTTCCACATTCAGGGCAGGTGTAAAGCTCATTATTTTTTGCATATCCGTAAGGGGATTCACATTGCGGACACGCTTTCATTTCTTCCGACATGATATTTTATATTGAATAATTTTCAAAACGCTTTTTATTATAATCTAGCTATTGCGACAATTATCAAAGGTAATCAAATCTTATAAACAGAACGAAACAAGTTGGCTCAATCAAAAAATCATATTAAATTTGTAAGGTATGATAAGCAATGAAACTATTGAGCGCATTCGGGATGCTGCTCGCATTGACGAGGTAGTTGGGGAATTTATAAATCTAAAAAAGAGGGGCGCAAATTTACTGGGATTATGCCCATTTCACAATGAGCGCACACCATCATTTACAGTTTCGCCGGCCAAAGGGTTTTATAAGTGCTTTGGCTGTGGCGCATCGGGCGATTCCGTTAAATTTGTGATGGAACACGAACACTATACCTATCCCGAAGCGCTGCGTTTTTTAGCAAAGAAATATCATATTGAAATCGAAGAGTCGACACCTTCGCCTCAATATCTAGAAGAGCAAAGTCAAAAGGAAGTTCTCTATACAGTAATGTCATATGCTGCTCAATTTTTTTTAGATAATTTATGGAATGATTCAAAGGGGCAGGCCATCGGATTATCATATTTTCATGAACGTGGATTTTCTGACGAGATCATTCGCAAGTTTCAATTGGGCTATGCACAGGATGAATGGACGCATTTTACGCAATCGGCGCTCGAACGCGGATTTAAAGTAGAATACCTCAAGGCCACTGGATTAATGTCGTCTGGTGAGAAACAAGTAGATGTGCTAAGAGGCCGAGTCATATTTCCCATTCACAGCATCACCGGGCGCGTTATTGGATTTGGCGGGCGCACATTAAAAGCCGACAAGAACATTCCCAAATACATCAACTCGCCTGAATCAGAAATTTACAATAAAAGCCAGGCACTTTTTGGCCTTTTCTTTGCCCGAAACAGCATAGTAAAAGAGAACAACTGTTTTTTGGTTGAGGGCTACACGGATGTAATTTCTCTTCATCAGGCAGGAATAGAAAATGTTGTATCATCTTCTGGCACTTCGCTCACGACAGGCCAAATCAATCTGATAAAGAGATATACGAATCAGGTTACTGTTTTGTTTGATGGTGACGCAGCGGGCATTAAAGCATCCTTTAGGGGTATTGATATGATATTGGAAGAGGGGATGCATGTGCAGGTGGTTTTGTTTCCTGATGGAGAAGACCCCGATTCGTTTGCTCGTAAATCGAACAAAGAAGATTTGTTTTCATTTCTTGAGAAGGAAAAAAAAGATTTTATTCGCTTCAAAGCAGATGTGTTGATGAAGGATGCCGGCAACGATCCCATTAAAAAGGGGGCGGTAATCAAAGACATGGTTCAAAGTATTTCTATAGTGCCCGATGGGATTATGCGAAGCTTGTATATACAACAATGTGCACAATTGATGCAGGTGGACGAGCCGGTTTTGTTCAACGAACTAAATAAAGTGCGCAGACAGCGTCTGAAAAAGAATCTTTCGGAGGCGGAGATGTTGATAGAAAATGATCAATCACCTGCACAAACAAAACCCTCAGAACAGATATATCCTATCGTTACTCATTCATATGACCAGGAAAGAGAGTTGCTGCGCCTGATGCTTAATTATGGGCACGACATGCTTGAATTTCATCAGGAAAACGACGAGGGGGAAGATGAGTTGATTACATATTCAGTTTTTGACTTCATAAGTGCCGACTTAATTACAGAGGAAATTCTCCCGGACCATCCGGTTTATGCTATTATTTTTGAAGAGTGTCGTAGGTTAATGCCTCAATATACGCTTGAGCAAATTCACCAGTATTTTATTCGACATGTTGACGACGAGGTAAGAACGACGGCTATAGATTTAATTAGCCCCCACTATATGTTAAGCCCTCAATGGGAAGAAAAGTATAAAATTTATATCACGAAGGAAAAAGATATTATTTATCATGTAATACTCGAAGCGCTTCATCAATTTAAAGCACGTCGGCTAATTCAAATTATTGAAAAGGAAAAATCCAAATTGAATGAACCGGTTAATGAGGAAGAATTAATACAGATTCTTGAAAACATTAAGTATCTTGAGTCAATCAAAAAAACCATATTAGACGATTTAACAACAGTCATTTATCCCAAATAAACATGAAACAGAAGCGCGGTTTTTTTATTTTATCATTTACCCTTTTATCATTTATATTAAACGCACAGCAAGAAGTGTATCTACCATCAACATTAGAAGATATTAGTTGTGCCGAAACAAAAAAGCTACTATCATCATCATTGGATGCGGCATCGGTTGTCCCCATTAACTATGATTTGGTTTTTCATTCATTATATCTTGAAGTGGATCCGGGCGTTTACTATATCAAAGGAAGTGTATTGTCGGGATTCAAACCTATCACATCCGGCGTAAACCAAATTGTTTTCGACTTGTCATACCAGCTTACGGTTGATTCAGTCATTTTTCAGAATCAGCAGATGGTATTTAATCAAACAACAAATGATGGTGTTGAAATTGATTTGCCGTTCACCCTTACTCCATCCCAATATTATGAAGTTATAGTATATTATCAAGGAGAGCCGCCACCATCAGGAGCGTTGGGAGGTTTTGACACCTCATCACATAATGGCGTACCTGTGGCTTGGACGTTATCAGAGCCATACGGTGCTAAACATTGGTGGCCTTGTAAACAATCGCTAAACGACAAAATTGATTCCGTTCACATGTTGATTCGTACACCCTCACAATACCGAGCTGGAGCCAACGGCATACTTACCAGCGAATATGTATCGGGGCCGTGGGCATATTATCAATGGGAGCATAAATATAAAATTCCGGCCTATCTTGTTGCATTTGCTGTTAGTAATTATGCTGTATATTCCGATTATATTCTCTATTCTCCAACCGACTCTATCGAAGTGTTGAATTATGTATATCCTGAAGATTTGGTTAATGTTCAACTCGAAACACAACGGATACAAGAAATGATGCCCATGTTTAATCAACGCTTTGGCCTTTATCCTTTTTATAATGAAAAGTACGGACATATGCATTGTGAATTTGGTGGAGGGATGGAACATACCACAATGACTTCGATGGGGCATTTTGGGTATGAAATCATAGCCCACGAATTAGCCCATCAGTGGTTTGGCAATACCATTACCTGTAAAACCTGGGAAGATATTTGGATTAATGAAGGATTTGCAACATATCTAACCGGTATGGTTTATGAGCACAATTATCCCCATTTGTATTGGCCTATTTGGAAGAAAAATCAAGTTAATTATATTATGAGTGTACCCTGGGGATCTGTGAAGGTAGATGACACAACTGATGTATGGCGCATTTTTGACGGACGACTTTCATATTCGAAAGGAGCAATGTTGCTTCATATGTTGCGAATGACAATCGGTGACACCGCATTTTTTCAAGGCACATACAATTATTTGCACGACCCCAATCTTCGATTTGGATTTGCATCAACGGAAGATTTTAAAACACATGTAGAAGCCACCAGTGGCGTTGATTTAACCTATTTTTTTGATGACTGGTATGCAGGACAGGGGCATCCTATTTATTGGATTAACTGGTCGCAATATCCATCAAATACTGTATATATAAAGCTTAATCAGATGCCAACTCATCCATCCGTTAGTTTTTTTGAACTACCGGTGCCCATACAGTTTTGGTGCGGTGGGCAAGATACATTGATATGGTTTTCAAACACCAGCAATGGGCAAGAGTATTGGGTAACGCTACCAGCATCAGTTGACTCCATGAAGTTTAATCCTAATTACGACATTGTTGGGTCACTTATTTTTATTACTGCGCTTGAAAATTCTGAAACGACAACAGCAATTCTATATCCTAATCCTGTATCAGAGAATGTGGCACGCTTGACATGGCAGCCAGGCCAAGGAATCTGTGAACTTATATTGCGAAACCTGCATGGGCAAATATTGTGGCACAAGCAAGTAGATTTTTCATTAGGGCAAACGGAGATTATGGTTAACGAATTGCCATCCGGAATTTATTTGCTGGAGTGGGATACGCCGGTTAGCAGCACCACATTTAGATTGGTCAGGGCGCAATAAAATTAAAAATCAAGATTCGCGACGAATCAGATATTCAGCAAACTGATTAAAAAACAGGTGCATGGCAGACGAAACAGGCAAAAATTTTAGCTCTTCGATGGCCTGTGAATACTGTTGTTGAATTTCGGCTTGGGTAATTTGGCTAATGTTTAATGTGTCAAAAAGTGAAAGAGTCATTGAAATGATTTCATCATTGCTGTGTCCGTTTACATATATCTCCTGTAAGGCAAAGCGCTGATTTTTGTCAGATATTTCATTTGCTTTCACCATAAGAAAGGTTTTCTTTCTCTCTAATATATCACCGCCAGCCCTTTTTCCGGTTTTTTCAGGATCGCCAAACGTATCAAGCCAGTCATCCATAATTTGAAAAGCGGTTCCAATTTTACAGCCAAAACGAAACATACGTAGTGCATCTTCATTTGAAGCGCCACCCATAATAGCCCCTGCTTGAAGAGCTCCCCCTAACAGAACCCCTGTTTTGAATTTTACCATACGCAAATAATCATCCATTGATATTTGTATAGCTTTTTCAAATTCCATATCCAATTGCTGGCCTTCACAAACAGCTGTTGCAATTTGGTTAAATACGTGCAACAAGGCAGGTAAGTGTTCAGGCCTGGCAGCGCCAATTAGCTCATATGCCTTAATAAGCATCATGTCGCCACTCAATATACCCATATTGGTGTTCCACTTATGATGCACTGTTGGCTTGCCCCGTCTTAGGGGTGCATTATCCATAATGTCATCGTGAATTAGGGTAAAATTATGAAATACCTCAAACCCCAAAGCGGGAAGCAAGGCATCAGAAATATTACCACCAAAGGCTTCGCAAGCAGCCAACGTCATCACTGGACGCAAGCGCTTACCGCCTATACCCAACATATAATCAAGTGGTTGGTATATTTCAGAATTAGATTGATGAGAGAATTGCAATCGTCCCAATTCATCATCCACCAGGTTTTTGAACCTACTATATGTTTCAACAAAACCCATAACCCTGCAAAGTAACACGATTTTCCATTGCAATACCTATTAAAAGCATATCTTTTTGCATGGAGGTTAAATGGTGTTAATAATTATTTAAAACCTATTTATACACAAGGTAGATCCAACTTTGTACATTTGTCTTCTAAAATCACGACTTATGAGAGCTTTATTCGTAATATTTTTTTTGACAGCAAGTATTGGCATTTTTGCTCAGGATTGTTCAGATTTGTTTATCTCAGAATACGTTGAGGGCTCGGGGCATAACAAAGCCATTGAAATTTATAACCCTACGGCCTACCCGATTAGTTTGGAAAATTATCGTTTGATACGCTGGGATAATGGGAGTGTGCCACCTATACCACCCACAGATGTGATGGATGTTTTTCCTACCAAAGTAACTGTTTTTCCGGCGTCTATTACGGTTGCGCCATTTGATGTGGTAGTGATTGGAATTAATGTTCAAACAGACCCCGACCCTAATAATAATACTTGGCCCGATTTATTAGCCCGAATAGACACATTTTTTACTACAGATTGTAGCCCAAGTGTGGTGCCACCTCAGCCGCGTACGGTTTGCTTTAACGGCGACGACGCCGTAGAACTTCAAAAAAACACCGGTAGCGGTTGGGTATCGGTTGATATTTTTGGCTGTATTGGCGAACAACCACTTAACAGCTCAGGATCGTTTAACCCTACTGCCGGATGGACGGCTCTTTCTCCATTTTTTGCCATGCCCGAAACATATAATTCAACGATTCAGGGGCCCTACTTCAAACAATATTGGACACAAGATCATACCATGATTCGCAAACCTACGGTGCTAAAAGGAATAACGACAAACCCA
Source organism: Candidatus Competibacteraceae bacterium (assembly GCA_014879445.1). GTDB lineage: Bacteria > Bacteroidota > Bacteroidia > CAIKAF01 > CAIKAF01 > BA4. Next base: position 42,342 of record JACSSC010000034.1, on the reverse strand, counting down.
ATTTCAGGTCAATTAGGCCCTCCTGTTGTGCCTTCCGGCTTCAACCCTTCAGTTGAATGGGACTCTATACCCAAAAACACTTTTGACAGTTTGGGCGTGCATACGTGTCATTGTTCATTTTTATTTTCAAATGAAGAAGAGGCCATATCACAAATCAAATATGTGCTATATCCTAATCCTGCCAGCGACTGGGTAATGTTGTCTTCCACTCTACCAATGCAGCGAGTTGACTTGATAACGCTTACAGGCGCTGTTGTTTGGGAATATGTGGCATCACCTTCTACTCAAATACAAATTCCGCTTACAGGATTGGCTACGGGAATTTATATGGTTCAAACCATCTTTGACAACGGGTTGAAAAAGACCCGAAAACTGGTTATTAAATAAGCCGACCTTCATGCGCCACCATATTGTTTCGCTATTGTGTTTTCTTGGTGTTTTGTGTCAAGGTATATATGCTCAGCAAGGCACAATATCAGGGAAAATTGTAGATGCCACCACCCGAGAACCCCTTCCGGGCGCAACCGTTGTATGGGCTGAAGGCAAAGGAGTGGCAACTGACTTTGATGGATATTACGAAATTAAGCTGCCCAATGGCGAATATACCTTATCCGTTTCCTATGTCAGTTATCAATCACAAAGCGAAAAAATAATTGTCAACAACAATAAGCAGGTTTGGGATTTTTCACTTTCGCCTACTATGTTAAACGAGATAGAGGTTGTGTCAGACTTAGCAAAACCCCGCGAAACCCCGGTTGCTTTTTCGAATGTAACAGCGGAGCAAATACGCGAACGGCTTGGTTCACAAGATTTGCCGATGTTACTTAATGTAACACCTGGAACATATGTAAGTCAGCGACAAGGCACCGATGGCCAGGCAGAAGTGCGTATTCGTGGATTCAGCCAACAAAATGTATTGGTTTTGGTAGATGGAGTTCCCATGAATGATATGCACAATGGCCGGGTATATTGGAGCAACTGGCAAGGGTTGGGAGTTAATACCCGATTAATGCAAGTTCAGCGTGGGCTAGGGGCGTCTAAGCTAGCCATCCCGTCAGTTGGCGGCTCCATTAATGTGATTACCCAAGGCATTGATATGGATCGCGTTTTTTCAATACGACAAGATTATGGAAACAGAAACAATGCCCAAACCACATTCAGCGCATCTTCGGGAAAGCTAAAAGGCAACTGGAACATACAAGGAGCGTTGGCATTTAAATATAATGAAGGGTGGGTGGATGGAACCACCACCACATGGTTTTCATATTATCTCAAGGTAAATAAACAAATCAAAAACCATACACTCAGCTTTACTGTATTTGGGGCACCACAATGGAGCGATCAGCGCTCTTATTTGTATGATTTTAGTATTGAGGCATATGATAAAAACTATGCACTATCATTGGGGGTTGATACCAACGCCTCAGTTAAAGAGCGCAACTGGCGGTATAACCAAGGGTGGGGATATGTTAGAAGAACCCGCCCTGATCAAAATGGAATTGACGCCCCACTTGAAAAGCTAAGCAGTACACAAAATCATTATCATAAACCATTGTTTTTCTTAAAGGACTTTATAAAAGTTTCTGACAAATTCTATGTTTCTGCCATTGTGTATGCTTCTTTGGGCATTGGAGGCGGCACACAACTCGACAATACTTCGTCGGTGGCGCTAGATAGTACCGGACAATTGAATCTGCAGGCCATTTATGACGGAAATGCGTATAGTCCGTTTAATATATATATTTTGCCCGGCTCTAACGATACAGTGCAAAAATCATCAAATTTCATTAGAAAAAACCACAATGAGCATACCTGGATTGGTGCTTTAAGCACGTTTGATTATGCTATTAATAATCGTTTGAATTTATCAGGCGGTATTGATTTCAGGTATTTTAGGGGGAGCGTATTTAGTACCGTTTATGATTTGTTAGGGGGCGACCTTTCTGTGCAGAACCCAGATCCCAACATCGCCTCAAAAGGGTATGTAGTAGAGGGAGATCGTATTCGCCAAAATCTCAGAAGAGATATTTTATGGGGCGGTGGATTTGTTATGCTTGAATACAAACATCCGGTATTCAGTAGTTTTGTAAACATGAGCGGTGCGGTAACCGGATATAACCAGACCAATCTATTTGCAAAAAAACAACTGCATTTAGCAGATACTACTTTTAATATAGGATATTACGACACTATTTCGCACAACGGAAATATATATACACGCGACACAAAAGAATTGGAATATAATCAGTCAGGATATTTTGGTCGAATGGGCTATACAGTAAAAGGAGGGATGAACTTCAAACTACATAAAAGCCATAATGTGTTTTTTAATGTTGGCTATTTTTCTAGAGCACCCTACATGACTTTCTTAGTGCTTAATTCCAACGATAGAGTAAACGATGCACAAAACGAGAATCTGGCATCCTTTGAGCTCGGATACACCATACAATATAAAAAATTTGCATTGAACCTGAACGGATATTATACGTGGTGGATGAACAAACCAGAACGCACAACCCTTCCTGACCAAAATGGCAACTTTGTATCGGTTAACGTAAATGGACTGGAAGCTGTGCACATGGGTCTTGAGTTAGATTTTGTATATAAGCCGATTAAGCAATTATCACTAGAAGGAAGCATTTCGATTGGCGACTGGCACTGGAACAGTATTGGCGCAGCTCAAACGCTTGACGAGTTGGGGAATCAAGTTCCTAATGGATTATACCAAATTGACCTGCGTGATGTGAAAGTTGGCGACCAGCCCCAGCATCAATATGCGGCAATAATTCGTATAATGCCCATCAAAGGATTATACATCGCACCGGAGGTTATTTTCTTTACACATTTTTATGCCAACTATAATGCATCCAGCTATAAAGTGAATCCGCAGACCGGTTTTGCCCCTCATGCCGGAAGACAGCCATGGCGTATTCCCGATTTCTACTTAATGAATCTTAATATGGGATATGGTTTCAAGGCGAAAAAAATCAAATTTGATATACGAGCACATTTCATGAATCTTACCAATCATTTTTACATTGCCGATGCTTTTGATGGGGGTATTGTACCCAATACTTTCAGCGCCGGAGGTGCTGCAGTTAATATTGGTTTGGGATTCAGATATATGGGGTCGCTACAGATAACTTTTTAAGAATCTATTATGCAATTCAAACAGATTATACCGTTTCTTTTAATTTTATTCGCGCTTTGTGCTTGTAACCCATCACAACAAAACGTAGATAAGCTAAAAGGGGAGTGGCAGATACTATTTTATCAAGGCGACACCACCATCATACAACCCGATTCAGTTCCACAGTTTCTTTCTTTTCAGCCATGCGAAGATGCCTATACCGCCACATGTAAACTATGGTTTAAATATCTTGATTTAAATCCCACAACTCCCGACTCGGCAAAACTCAATTTTACCATCAAAGATGACGAGATTGCTTTTATAGACGCCAACATAAATATTCCTAACTTTACCAAAGTTTTTAAACAACAACGATTTTTTATACGAGCACTCAATCAACAGGAATTGCAGCTTGAACGATTTGCCGACTCCCTTTTAATCCAAGCAAATAGATTATAATTACTTGAATATTGAAATCATGAAACAAAAAAAATCTCTTCTATTGGGGCTTCTCTTGGCTCCAGCATTTACTTTATTGGCACAAACGCCGATTCCTACCTCATGGAATTGTGACGGGCAACCGCCAGTTGGGTGGACGCATAACTGGCAGATTAGTGGAACATCACAATTTTATACTAGCTCTCAGCAAGTGTGTGAGGGTACGGCAGCGGCCAGATTAGATGCTACCAATGAAAGCATTGTCGTAAACACATCAACACAACCAGGCACTGTATCATACAGCATAATTGGAACAGGAACAAGCAGCCCATGGCAGGGAACATTTACAGTACAAGAATCAACAAACGGGTCGTCTTGGAATACGCTGAAAACCTATTCTGGGTCACAAATTCCATTATCTCCTGCTTGTAATTATGATAGTGTTTTAGTTACAGACCCCAATGTCAGATACGTTCGTTTTTTCTTTTCCTCTAAAACATCAGGGTACAACATTGCCATTGATGATATCAAAGTACGTGAGCCATTGCTAACAAATCCTAAAATAAAAGTTGAAGAAAACTCGCTGGTGATAATTAATGGGGGCTATTCATCGCCTGTAAGTAGTCCCGTTGCCGTTTCTACACCTATGAATTTTGTAATGCGAAATGCCAGCTTATCAAATCTCACGGTGGCTAACATTTCTGTTAGTGGCACGAATGCGTCAGATTTTTCTATTGTTTCTCCTTCATTTCCATTGATCATTTCGTCACAAAATAATGAGGCACTTACATTACAGTTTACACCCGGTGGGGCAGGAACACGAACGGCCCAACTTACGATTACATCGGACGACGCCTATGGAGATGCTATTTATGTTGTTAACCTGTATGCTGTAGGAGGAAATTATGCAACAGCACCCGGAGCTGCAACTAATTTAACCTTCCCTGTTAATAAAACATATCGCACGATTGTGTCTTTTACCAATACAACCGTTGACTATTACGGCGGATACTTGGTATTGCGTAGCGAAGGCGCACCGGTCAGCACAACACCTTCCAACGGAACCAATTATATAGTGGGCCAAACCATAGGCAATGCCAAAGTGGTTTATAATGGCAAGGGTGGCGCATCCACAACTACTTTTTGGCCACGATGGGTGTTAGCCAACACAACCTATCATTTTGCAGTAGTGCCATATAATGCCGGAGGAAGTAGTGCGGTTTCTTATCAAACAACCTCCTTACTTACCGGCTCAGTCACGTCTCCGCCAACCATGGTTTCTCCTACAGAATACAGCACGGTTGACCCCCTTTCAACATCTTTTATCTCGCAGCTTCACGCTGTGATTAACCCACACTCTTCTGTATTTTACAGCAACTACCGCAACACAATGATTGATGGTTTTGTAACACGTGATACCTTTGTGGTGCAAGGAGCCAACACGTTCAACAAGGTGTTTAACTGCTCTTATAGCGGCGCTCCAATCTTATTTAATCAGCCCTTTGATTTTGGCGCTACCGGAACAAGCCGGGAACATACTTTTCCACATAGCTGGATGCCCACTTTTCCTGCCGACAATCCAGAAAAACCAGAGTATAACGACCAGCACCATCTGTATCCAGCATTGCAAAGCAACGTAAACGAAGCTCGCTGTAATTATCCGCTTGGCGAGGTAGTTTCACCCATTATTTCTTACCAACAAGGTGTTATGGGTTTAGATACAGCCGGCAACAGGGTGTACGAGCCCCGTGATGAACATAAGGGTGCCGCAGCTCGGGCCATGTTTTACATGACGGTGTGTTATAATACCGTAAATGGAAACACATGGAATCTAGATGCCCCGATAGGAGAGGTTTGTGCTGCAGGCGTTTCCTATAATATCAACTATCCTCAGAATCAGCAAGTGTTAAAAGATTGGCATTTTGCCTATCCTCCAACACGAGTTGACATTGCACGCAACGATTATCTTGACAGCTTGCAGGGAAACAGGAATCCATTTGTGGACCATCCCGATTGGGTTTGTTATATTGACTTTAAAACAATGACTTATATTAGCAATCCAACACTTCCTTGCAATACATCAGGAGGAACCTCTGTTGAGCAATTCGAACAAAGTGTGCATTTTACACTATACCCTAATCCCACGATTGACGCATTTTCGATAAATGTATATAGCCAGACAAACGACCAAGCAAACATCCGTGTGATTGATATGACCGGAAGGGAAATTTTAAGCCGACGGCAAGCTGTTCAACAGGGCAATAACACTTTTGTTCAGCCCGTAGCGCTGCCTTCTGGTGTTTATTTGGTTGAAGTGAGCACCTCAACCGGACGCACTACTAAGCGCCTTATTGTTCAATAATCAATTTTAGCGATTGGCAATATATACACCGCTTAAGATGATCACTATTCCTAAGAAATAATGAATGGTAATGCTTTCGCCCAGTATTAGACCCCATGCCATAGCAAAAATGGGTATTAGATATGTTACAGAAGCGGCAAATAATACGGTAGTTTGTTTTATCAAATAGTTAAATATCAAAACGGCTAACGAAGTGCCTACAATGCCTAATAATAGCAACCACGCAAAGTTTTGTAAATGTTGATTGTGACTAATAATTTGTGTTGGCACATCGGTAAATAAAAGAAGAATAGCGATGGAGGGGGGTCCCATAAAGCTCAAAGCGCCACCGGTTACCATAATAGGCGATAAGGACTGTAGTCGCGACTTGATGATATTAGAAGAAAGGCCATAACAAAGTGCGGCAATAACCGGCATTATGGTGTAAAAATAGTTATGCGAAGAACCAATTCCTTTTGAAAAATAAATGAGATATATCGTGCCTATTAAGCCAATAATAAGGCCAATCACAGCATGTTTTTGAATCATCAGACCAAAAAACAGGCCGCCCACAATTAAAGTAAAAATAGGCGTTGTTGCATTTAATATTCCTGCAAGCGAACTATCTATCTGTGTTTGAGCAGTAGCAAAAAGTAAAGCAGGAATTCCATTTCCAAACAACCCAGAAATAAAAAGATATCGAACCTTGTTTCGAGGAATTTTTTTGTAAAGCCGGATCATCCATGGCAATAAAAACAGAAAGCTAGACGATATACGAATGAGCGCCACCTCCATTGGACTAAAGGACTGAAGCCCCTGTTTCATTAATATAAAACTACTACCCCAAGTTAATCCCAGTATGAGTAGTGTAGCGTATTGCAATTTTTTTTGTGATAAATCGGCCAAGCGAAGCGTTATAAATACCAATGCAAAGATGAAACAATACAAATGAATTATGAAACATTTAGTATGAATATTTGCCAGCATTATTTATGGCCTTATCTTTGTTTAATAAATTGATTAAAGCTGGTTTTATGCGAGGTTTAGTATCAATGTTTGTAGTTTTATTATTAGGGCTGTGTGTAAAAGCACAGCAGTTAATCACTTTTTCATTTCCTGATTTCCCAGTCGAATTTGACTATCCCAATGAATTTGTAATGGAAAAATCAGGAAAAAAATCTTGGCTGTTGTACGATAAAAACGTGGGAACTGAATTTAATATCAATCTTTACAAGGTATCACCAAGATTTACATCAGACAGTTTGCGCTATTTGATGTTACGAATATATGATGATCCATCCATAAGCAACTTGCAAGTAAGCGAGTCGGGTAGTGGAACAATGGGCCAACACCGAGCAGAGAAGCTTTCGCTTTCATTTATGACACAAGATGATAAAAGATATATTTCCACTATTTATCTAGTATATTTTTATGTAAACCAATCTGTCAATTGTATGCTTTTTTTCTTTGAAATAGGTGAAAGAAACGTGGCCTCATATGCTCCTATTCAAGAAAACATGATTTCTTCGCTGCGCTACAAGCCCTTTCGGTACAAAAAATATCAACATGCCGCCCCCCTTCGAATGAGCATCGAATATCCTGATTTTTGGAGTGCAGGGGAAATGCAAGGCGAAGCTAATTTTGCCCAAATTCATGATGGACGTTGTTTTGTTAACTTCTCTCATGCTTTAGCTAATGACAGCATTTCATTAAAATCAAAAACAGATGCTGAACGTGATGTATGGAAAAAAAACACGTCGAAATATCCAGCTATTAAAATAAAAACACTATCAATGAAAGGGAAAAGCGGAGAAATATATTATCAGCATAGTGGTACATATGATATGGAATTGTTTTCCGGTGTTAAACGAGAAATGGCGTTTAAAAAGTTTATATTTAGGAGGGTTGAAGGTAACATGAAAGTTGATTATGAAGTAATGTGGGAATATCCTGTACAGAATGAGTTATATTATTCGGCGATAATGGATATAATGATGGAGAGTTTGGAGTTGCCAGGCACGCCTGATTTAGTAGAAAAGAACAAATAGTATCATAAATCAATCTATTGTGATTTATGTTTTCATGTCATGGCCATGTTTGATGGGATGGGTAATGAAGTGAATAATTTATCCGGCCCAATTTTCTCTGTCCAAGCTGCGATATTGAATAGCTTCGGCGACATGTTCGGGTTTGATATCTTCGCTTTTGGCTAAATCTGCAATGGTTCGAGCAACTTTTAAAATTCGGTCATATGCACGTGCCGAAAGTTTTAGTTTTTCCATTGCCGTTTTTAGTAAAGTTTGCGAAGCGTTGCTAATATTACAAACATCTCGGAGTTGACGAGTTGACATTTGTGCATTGGCATAAATACCATCTTGACCAGCAAATCGTTGTTTTTGAATTTCACGAGCGTCAACCACTCTTTGTCGAATAGATTCGCTGCTTTCGGCAGGTCGGGTTTGAGATAATTCGTCAAAAGCCACAGGGGTAACTTCAACATGCAGGTCAATGCGATCGAGTAATGGGCCTGAGATTTTGTTCAGATAGCGTTGCACAGTGCCTGGGGCGCAAACGCAATCTTTATCGGGGTGATTGTAGTTTCCGCAGGGGCATGGATTCATGGAAGCAATCAACATAAAGCTGGCCGGATATTCAACACTAAATCTAGCTCTAGAAATAGAAACAACACGGTCTTCAAGAGGTTGTCTGAGTACTTCTAATACAGATCGTTTAAATTCGGGTAATTCATCCAAAAACAAAACCCCATTATGTGACAATGAAATTTCGCCCGGTTGAGGATTGACTCCTCCGCCCACGAGGGCCACATCACTGATTGTGTGATGCGGAGATCTGAAAGGCCGCATTGTAATCAAGCCCTTATGTTTGCCTAATTTGCCAGCCACCGAATGAATTTTAGTGGTTTCGAGTGCTTCGTGTAGGGAGAGAGGGGGAAGTATAGTCGGCAACCGTTTAGCCAGCATTGTTTTGCCGGCGCCTGGCGGGCCAATCAAAATAGCATTATGGCCGCCGGCTGCTGCTATTTCGAGTGCCCTTTTGATGTTCTCTTGTCCCTTCACCTCGCTAAAATCAAAAGGGAAAATCCCACTATGATACTTGAAAGATTCGCGGGTATCATGTTGTTCGGGTGTTAATATCAAATCCCCGTTTAAAAATTCCACGACTTCTTTCAATGTTTTTACACCAAACACTTCGATACCACTAACAATTGCAGCTTCATTGGCATTTTCCTTAGGTAAGATGATGCCTTTCATTTTATCCTGCCTGGCTTGAATGGCGATGGGCAAAGCTCCTTTTATAGGTCGAATTTCTCCGTCGAGCGATAATTCACCCATCAAAATATAATCGGCCAACAATGTATCTTGCATTTGTTCTCCGGCAGCAATTATACCTATAGCGATTGGCAGGTCGTATGCTGACCCTTCTTTTCTAATATCAGCTGGGGCCAGATTTATAGTAATTTTTTTACCAGGAATTCGAAATCCGTTATTGCGAATGGCGGCCTCCACTCTTCGCTGACTTTCTTTTACGGCGTTGTCGGGCAATCCCACCATATAAAAGTTCAATCCGGGGGCCATATTGGTTTCTATGGTTATGCGAATGGCGTTTACGCCATGAACAGCCGATCCATAAGTTTTAATCATGATGTTTTAGGTTGCCTTGGGAAGGCAAAAATACGCAAACGGATAATGTATTTCGTCGAATTCTTGTAAAAACGGGTTAAAAAGCGAGATTAACCAAACACATCTTTCATTTTATCAAAAAATGAACGGTCTTTTTTGTCGGGATTAGGTTGGAAATTAGGGGAATTGCGAAGTTTTTCTAAGATGGATTTTTCTTCGGCATTTAGTTTTTGTGGTGTCCAAACATTAATACGAACCAATTGGTCTCCACGACCATACTGGTTGATTGATGGCAGTCCTTTTCCTTTTAATCGCAAGACCTTACCTGGCAGTGTGCCTGGGTCAATTTTAATTTTTGCCTTGCCGCCAATCGTTGGGATTTCTATTTGTGTACCTAAAGCAGCGTCAGCGAAACTCAAAAACAAATTATATACAGTATGATTTCCCTCTCTGTATAAGTGAGGGTGCTCTTCTTCTTCGATTTGAATCAATAAGTCGCCCGGAGGACCATTTCTTGGCCCGGAATTGCCCTTGCCACTCATGCTAAGCTGCATGCCTTCTTCAACCCCTGCAGGAATATTAATATCCAAAACCTCTTCGCCTCTAACAATTCCATCACCCCAACATTTATTACACTTGTCTGTTATTTGAGTGCCTTCGCCATTACAAGATGGGCAAGTAGTAACGGTTTGCATACGTCCCAAAAAAGTATTGGTAACCTGAGCAACCTGACCGCTACCTTGGCAATTTTTACAAGTAGAGGCCTTGCTACCCCCTTTTGCCCCCGAACCACTACAGGAATCACATGGTACATACTTATTTACTTTGATTTTTTTGGTAGCCCCTTCTACAATTTCTTCAAGGGTAAGTTTTACTTTTATACGAATATTTGAACCCTTATTTACATGTCTTCTGGATTGGCTACGACTGCGACCAAATCCACCAAATCCGCCACCAAAAATATCTCCAAACTGTTCAAAGATATCTTCCATATTCATGCCCCCGGCATAGCTTCCGCCATGACCCGATGCGCCTCCCACGCCGGCATGTCCAAATTGATCATAACGTTGCTTTTTTTCAGGATTGCTTAAAATTTCATATGCTTCAGCAGCTTCTTTAAACTTCTCCTCCGCCTCTTTGTCACCGGGATTTTTATCAGGATGGAACTTAACGGCTAATTTTCGATAGGCCTTTTTAATTTCGTCGGCACCGGCATTACGTGTAACGCCTAATACTTCGTAATAATCTCTTTTCGCCATGGTATATTTATTGCGCTACGATTACTTTAGGGTAGCGGATGATTTTATCATGAACCTTATATCCTTTTTCAATTACCTCTACGATGGTTCCTTTTGTCTGGCCTTCGGTTGTTGGAATATGCGTAATGGCTTCATGTAAATCAGCATCAAACATCTCGCCCATTGGATTATACTCTTGTAATCCCTTTTCAAGGAGTGCTTGTTTGAGTTTGTGATAAATCAACTCCACGCCCGTTTTAACCGAGTGGGAACTGTCATCCATGGCCTTAATGGCTCTGTCAAAATCATCAAGAATAGGCAGAATTACTGACAATATTTCTGAGCCGGCTGTTTTGATTAACTCGGCCCGTTCTCTTGTCGTGCGTTTTCTGAAATTGTCAAATTCCGAAAACAAACGCAAATAATTATCGTAAGTTTCTTTGTATTTGGATTCCCAATCATCTGCCGATTCATCTGTTTTTTCAACAGATTCAGCCGTTTTTTGCTGGTCTTCTGTGTGGGGGTGTTCGATGGGGTTCAATTCATCATGTTCGGATGTTTCTTCGCGTATGTGATCCTTTGCCATTTCTGATTATCTATTCTTTTATGTCTTGTTTTCAAATCTCTTGCCAATGTAAGGGGTTTGCCAAAATGTCATAATAAATCAATGGCAATAAAAAGAAATTTCGCTCCTCTCGAATTTTTTATTCATTTTGCAATCATACTATGATTATCCGACTTTTTAAAACAAATCAAATAACAGGGCTGTTTTTTCTGCTACTTTTTCAGTCATTGGTATATCTCAATGCTTTTTTGCACCCATTTTATAGTGAGCAAATTATTCAGCACCCGGCATTGTATAGATTTATGCTGGGTGATTGGATTCAGATTTCATGGCTGTCGGCATTGATTTCTTTTTCGCTGGTATTATTGCAGGCCTTGTGGTTCAATTATTTTATTCACTCAACCAATTTATTAGGCCAGCCCACATATTTACCGGGCTTTTTTTATGTGTTGATTTGTTCGCTTTTTCCTCAGAATCTTTTTGTGTCGCCATCGCTTTTGGCAAATATATTTTTATTGCCGGGTATTATTGGTATTTGGCAAATTGCACATACCAAAAGCCATCCCCGCCTCATTTTTTTCACAGCTATTAGTTTTTCTATGGCCGCGTTAATTTATCCTCCTGCCTTGGTCTTATTTCCATGGTTTTTATGGTCTTTGTTTGTTTTTTCTACACCGATGTTTCGCCATATTTTAGTTGCGATGCTAGGTTGGCTTTTGCCGTTCTTTTACGTGTTGTTGGTTTATTTTATTAATGATAATGTATCTTTTTTCTTGCAAGATTTTTTTATATCTCCATTTGGGTTACCCGACTACCGATTGCACACAGGCCTTATGGAGTATATTATTTTGGCCTGGCTCCTTGCCATGCTGATTGCCAGCTTTTATCGCTATCTCCAAACTATACACTATTATAAAGTTGTGCAAAAAAGAACTTTTCGAATATGGGGCGCTATGCTTGTTTTACTGATTGCTTCTGCTTTTTTTTATAATTTTCTGCCATTCAGCCATATTGTAGTGGTTGGCTATCCGCTATCCATTTTTTATTCCACCTTTTTTCTGCATCTTCGAAAGCTATGGATATCTGACTTATTGACATTGCTCATCATTGTTTGTTTGTTGGTTTTGCAATTCAGTGTTTTTTAGCACTTGTTTGTAGGTCGTTATTTTGTACTTTTGTTCAAAACATAGTTTTGTGAAATTTGGAGTTATTACTTTTCCTGGATCGAATTGCGATCAGGATATGATTTATGTGCTTAAGCACATCATGCAGTCGGATGTTGTGAATTTGTGGCATAAAGATCACGATTTGCAAGGATGTGAATTCATTATTTTACCGGGAGGGTTTTCATATGGTGATTATTTGCGCTCAGGTGCTATTGCTCGTTTTTCGCCGATTATGCAGGAGGTTATACGTTTTGCCGAGAAGGGTGGGTATGTGTTGGGAATTTGCAATGGTTTTCAGATTTTAACCGAGTCACAACTTTTGCCGGGTTCGCTTCTTCACAACCACCACCAGCAGTTTTTATGTAAAAATGTTTATCTTCGTGTAGAAACTACACAAAGTTTGATAACCGCTGGATTAACAAAGGGCGATGTGTTAAAGATTCCGATTGCACATGGCGAGGGAAGATATTATGCTGACGAAATAACACTTAAAATGATTGAGGAAAATGATCAGGTTTTGTTCAGGTATTGTGATGGCAGTGGCCAGGTTACCAACGAAGCCAATCCCAATGGCGCCATCAACCATATTGCTGGCGTTTGCAATGCTCAGCGCAATGTTTTTGGCATGATGCCACATCCTGAACGATGTGCGGATACAAACTTGCATAATTCAGATGGGCGGAAGCTGTTTGAATCTATTTTAAAGACCGTTTTGGTTTAATATATTCAGGTCTTTTTCTTTATCGTGACTAAGGTTACTTTCTTTTCATCAAAATTGTAAGTAATTTGCCTTATATAAAATTTAAAAATTTACAACATGAAAAGAATTTCATTATTGATAATAGTAGCTACTTTTTTACTTTCAACGGGATGTGTTTTTGACTCAACATCTCAAGGAAGTTCCAAATCAATTACCGCGTCGGAATTGATAAATGTCAACCAAGCGGAGTTTGAGAGGTTGATGAAAGAGAAAGACGTCGAAATTATTGATGTACGAACACAGGCAGAGGTATCCACCGGATATATTCCTGGAACAAAACACTTTATTAATTTTAATTCTGAATCGTTTGAAAAGCAATTAAGCCAGCTTGATAAATCTAAAACCTACATTGTGTATTGCAGGAGTGGCGCTCGTAGTGCTCAGGCGGGCTATCAAATGACACAAAAGGGGTTTGTGAAAGTATATAACCTGGAAGGAGGAATATTAAAATGGAAGGGAGCTTTATCAAAATAAGCATAATGGGTCTTTCTATTTTTTCATCCAACACACAAACTTTATTATAATGACGAATCCGATTAGTCAGATGTTCAAGGGTATTGCCTTGTCAATATTAATCGGGTTGGTAGCATATGGGGTGGCGCCATTTATTCCGTCAATGAATGAGATTTTGATGGGATTGTTATTAGGAGTGTTGTTCAACAACTTAGTTCGCATTCCTAACGAGTTTCAATCTGGCACTTCATTTATGTCATCAAAAATGTTTGAAATAGCCATATTGCTTTTGGCTGTTGGGATTAATTTTTCACATATTTCAAATTTAGGATGGCGCATGTTTTTGTTATTAGTGCTAGCGGTTTTTGGCACCTTATTCATAGGGATGTGGTTGTCAAAAAAATTAAAATGTCCTGGTTCTTCGGGTTTATTAATTAGTTTTGGTACAGTTATTTGTGGGGCGGCAGCCATTGCAGCATTAGCGCCTTTTGTTTCTAAAAACAAAGAAGAAATAGGTATTTCAATGGCTGTTATCAATTTATTTGGCATACTCGGAATGTTGCTTTTTCCTTTAATTTTGGTTGCTATCGCTTTACCTTCGCAAGAAAGCGGCTTACTAATTGGGGGGTCGCTTCATTCGGTGGGAAATGTAGCCGGTGCTGGATTTGAAATGGGCGAAGAGGTTGGGCGGACGGCCATTACCGTTAAGTTGGCCAGGGTGGCATTGTTATCGCCAGCGTTATTATTGGTAACTTTTTTGTATCAAAACGCAGGCAATCAAAGCAAAACACGTTTTCGACTTCGACTACCTTGGTATGTATGGGGATTTATACTGATTTCAATTTTTGTTTCAGTTGTGCCCATACCTTCTTTAATTATTAAATTGGCGGACGATATTGGGAAGTTTGTGCTTACAGTAGCCATGTCGGCAGTCGGGTTGAATGTACGCTTTATCACATTATATCAATCTGGGCGCAAGGGCTTGTTGCTTGGGCTGATACTGTTTTGGGTACAAATTGCCTTTCTTTCTTTTTGGTTTTTTATTTAATGAGGTAATCGCTGCGGAAAAAAATATGCCGGTGGTACAGTAATGGGGTCGAATGTAAAATATTGGCATAACACAAGTGTTTTTTCATCAATAATACCATACATTCTATCCACATCCATTTTAATTTCTTGGCCATATAAATCAACGGTTCCGGGAGGAAGTGGAATTTGATATAAAGAAACCGATCGTTTGCGGCCATCCGTTTGTGTCACACTTACTTTATACAATCCATATCGCGATGTTACAGAATCCAATCTTGCCTTATTTACATCCAAGAAGGATTCAAATCCCACGACTTTAAAGTTTTTCATATAATCTTTTACGGCAAGGGTATCAAAATTTGAGATGGGAACATTTTGTTGTAACATTTTAATTCCGAATTTGCCATTTAAATGCGTAATTTCATAAGACAGTTCGGGGGTTCGAACAAATTCAATCGTTACTTTTTGAATTTCGTTAATATGATAGGCAAAAATGGTTTTATCGCGCCACTCTTCAGGAAATGGCATAAAATAAGGCGAAAGATATCCTCTGAACCCAGGCACATAACAAATAAAGGGAAGCGAAGATCCCTCTAAAAGCATATATGTGCCGAGATGATCTTGTGTAGGGCCGCCAACATAAATTACTTTATGGAGTTTGCCATTTTGATATATTTCAACTTTGGTAGAATACACAGACATGCTTTTGATAACATTCTCAACTGCATTTTTAGGCACATATTGCTTTACTTCAATGCGCTTCAGCAGAATAAGCAAATCTGTAATCAGGTCGGGTCTTGCTTGAAATTCATTATCAACCCACCATTTTCTATTTTCTTTTGTAAGCAGCACCTTTCGATTGCTCTTATCAGCCATGAAAATTTTATCAATAGAAGCAGTATCCTCTACTTTAAAATTACTTAATCCTGTTTTGTTTGTTTTTTCTTTGCAGGAGCTAACAGATAAAAGCGTCAGGAAAAGGGGGGATAATAATATGAAAGAAATTATACGAACCATATCAAGCAAATCTTCTTTTTCGAATATAATTATAAACTAAGCCAAATAGCAATACCCAGGCAACCGGTAATGCGGTATTGATGATTTTCCATTTTTCTTTTTCAGTTGTAATCCGGTTTCGATCAAGGAGTCGAATTCTGAATTCTTTAGATCGGAGTGGAATAAACCATCCGTCGCCGGTAAGATAGTTTACAGCATTAAGCAAGAAGCTTTTGTTGCCGCCGTAATATATTCCGGTTCGTGGATCAAGGCCTAGTGGCACATAATTGTTTTCTTTTGGGTTGTATAAATTCTTAGCGATATCACCATCTCCGACAACAATCATTTTGGTGGGTTTTGACTCTTTGATAACGAGTCGGTCAGAAAGCTCTACAATTTTATTTTCGAAAACAGATCGGAATGTACCCTCAAGCAGAACGGCAACAGGTTGGTGTGGCTTATTGAACCTTTCAGGAGTGGGTTCTTGTTCTACAACATTAAGGGCAATACGCACAGGGGCATAAAGAACCTTAGTTAGTTCGGAAGTCGAAAGCAGAATTGTTTTTGACACGCCGGGGGTTTGAATGGTGTCAACGGTATTGGCGAATTGTAGTCGAATAGCATTCAAATTTTTTACCACAGGATGCTTTTCTTTAGGAATAATAACTGGATAATAATACCAAGGCAGCAATTCTTGCTTATTTTGGTTGCCAAAATTCCCTGTTTGAATTGGAATGGGAGCACATTGGGCATCCTGAATGAGAGTAGGGTTGACCCTTACACCGTAGCGGAACAGCTGGTCGTAAAGATTTAAATCGAATGGCAATCCCAGTGTATAATTGGCCGTTCTTAAACTATCCATATTAGATTGCACATGATCGAGCAGCCAAAGGGCAGTACCTCCACGCATAATGTACTGATCAATAATAAACTTAGAAGCATCAGAAAAAGCAGAATCCGGTTTGGCAATAATTAGGCATGCCGTATTTTGGGAAAGCGCATCTAAGTTATTTGAAATTTCTACTCCTTCAACCTCATAAAAATCACGAAGGCCGATAATAAAATCCATTAGATATACTTCGTTCATTTCTCCGTGACCACGAGAAAAGGCGACAGTTTTTTTATTTTCAAAATGCATAAGTTTGAACAATGCTTTTGAAAACTCGTATTCGAGGCGTTCAATACTTTGATTAAGCACCCATTCGGGATTTTGGTTAAATTGGCTTTGCAGAAGTTGCACGGCTTCTTCTCTACCGTTGTAGGCCACAACAGCACCGGGGAAAATACTTCGCGAACTTCTCCCCTTTTCGTCTTTTACAGTAAGGTCGGTTGGTATAAGCCCTTTGTCAATCAATTCGTAATAAATATCGCTTTGCACTTTTTTGTCGGGATTAGCCATTGGGTCCACGAATCGGTATTCAATGTTTGTGCCGGCATAAAATCTAAATTCATCTAGCAATTCGCGGGTTGCGTTTTGTAAGCGTTTGAATCCAACCGGAAAATCCTTTCCTTCCAAATAAACTGTAATCAGTGCCACATCGTCAAGTCGGCGCAGCATAGCACGCGTTGAATCGCTTAGAGAATATCGCTTTTCGGCGGTTAAATCAACGCGTTTAAAGTATCGTTGGTTAAGCATATTAAGCCCTGCCAAGAGAAGCAAAGCCAAGCCAAGCTGTATCAAATCTTTATTTCTTCTTTGGTTGCTCATATTTCCTTACCAGTTTCTTTTTTGTAGCATGGTTTTGGTGCCTAGCAAAAAGATAACATTTGCCGAAATAAAATAAACAAGATCTCGGGTGTCAATCACGCCCCGACTGATAGAAATGTAGTGTGATCGAATGCCCAAATTGGTTATTAGTAGATTCATGTTTTGAAACAATTTCAATCCGGCCAACATTTGAAATCCTTCGCTTACAAACAAGCAGAGGGCAAAAGCAATGAGCATGGATACAATTTGGTTTTCGGCCAACGAAGAGGCAAAAACGCCAATAGCTACATAAACCGACGCCAACAATACCAGCCCAAGATATGAGCCGGCAACGGCAGCGCTATCAATATTTCCTACCGGATTTCCTAGTTGGTATAGTGTATAGTAGTATATTAACGTAGGGAATAAAGCAAAGATGACCAGCGCCAGGGCTGCCAGATATTTGGCTAAAATAATCTGGGTTTCTGAAATAGGTTTTGTAATAAGTGTTTCTAGGGTTCCTGTATTTTTTTCATCTGCGAATGAGCGCATGGTAATGGCCGGAATCAGTAACAAAAAGACATAAGGCGCATTTTCAAACATTCTAGTTAAATCGGCGTATCCCCACTCCAAAAAATTATCTCCAGGAATCAACCACAAAAAAACGCTATTTACAATCAGAAATAAAATAACTACTAAGTAGCCGGTTACTGAACTAAAAAACAGATTAATTTCTTTTTTTAAAAGCGCTATCACGATGTATATGTTTTATGCCTGTCGGATATCAAAAGTAAGTCAAATTTTTGGTTCAAGGTTTTACTTATTTTTTTGCTTGTCGGAAAAATGACTTGCCGTTAAGCTAAATGCTTGTGGAGGGGCATTAAACAGGGCTTTTGTTTTTGTCCATGTTTCGGCAAAAAGAGTAGATTTGCGATATGCCTCTAAATGCGATTCAGAGAGCCACTCACTAAGTGTAACATAAATTCCGGGCCGGCTAACATCGTGAAGCAGCCGAACAGAAACACAGCCATCAAAAGAGTGAATAAGCTGATATTTTTCAGAAAAAATTTTTTCAAACGCTTCTGTTTTATCCGGATGAAAACTCATAATAACAACCCTAATCAAATGCATGATTTATATAGATTTGAATTCAATTCGAATTTGAACGCCTACTTCGGCCTTAACGAACTTAAGTAAACTTCCTCCGTTCATGGCAATTTCGAGATATCCCGCTTGATTAAAGAGCGCCACCAAATCACCGGTATCCACATCAAGATAGTTTTTGCCTAATTTCTTTATCGGATACCCCATTGGCCTAATGGTTATGTTAGGTTTTCGACCCTGCGACACACGGTTAAACATCTCTTCAGTAATATTAGTAATTGCATTCCCGTAATAGTCGGAGTATATAACGGCGCCTATGATATAATTAGGATCAAGCGTTGGGTGGGGCATTACTTTCTTTGTCAATCCATCAGTCAACGGCAATCCTATATCAGAAGGCGCTTCGCCCTTGGCAATCCGAATGATTGCGGGAACAAAAACCTCCAAGGCCGGAAAGGTGCCATCGGCTCCTTGGTGATGCGAAATGTCATATACTTCGTTGGGTTCATCATCAAATGTTATTGAGAAAGCACCATTGTCTGTTCCAATAAAATAATGGCCTAAGTGCTTAAATACAACATGTCGGCAATCAAAATGCAAATTGGTGTCAACGGCCAGCATGTGTATTGTGTTGGGAGGAAACATGTGATAACTGTTGCGCAGAACAAAAGCTGCCGGAACAATTCCGTCGTGTAAGGTCATGCGATGGGTTAAATCAATCAATCGGGCATTAGGGAGCTGACTATAAAGCGATCCTTTGATTATGCCGGTATAATAATCGGCATATCCCATGTCGGATATCAGCGTAATAAATGTCGTTTCTGCCGGCATGGGTCAAAAATAAGCCATTTTCAAAGCTGTTTTTTGGTTTTTACAGCTATTTTTGAGCATTCAATATTGAATAACGTGAGTGAAAAAATCATTATAATTGAGTCGCTTGATGCGGTTGGATTCTATGGGGTCCACAACCAACACCTTAAAACCATCAGAAAATATTTCCCCAAACTGCAGCTTGTAGCTCGGGGTAATGAGTTGAAGGTGATTGGTACTTACGAAGAGATTGATGCCTTTCAGGAGAAGTTTTTGCAGATGCTTAATTATTTCGAGAAGTTTGGAAAAATGAACGAAGATGCCATTGAAGCTATTTGCGGCCAAAATAATTCTTCGTTCGATAAAGAAAAGAATCTGGATACAAGCATTGTGCTGTATGGCAACGATGGCCTGATAATCAAGCCCCGTACTCAAAACCAGCTTAAGTTGGTTGAAGCAATTGGTGGCAACGACTTGGTTTTTGCGATTGGTCCAGCCGGAACAGGGAAAACGTATCTTGCTGTAGCGATGGCCGTGAAAGCCCTGAAAGCCAAAGAAGTCAGGCGCATCATTCTCACTCGTCCTGCTGTTGAGGCCGGAGAAAATCTGGGTTTTTTGCCCGGCGACCTAAATGAAAAGTTAGCGCCATATCTTCAGCCATTGTTTGATGCACTACGCGACATGATACCTGCTGAAAAATTAAAAATGTACAACGAAAGCGGCATCATACAGGTTGCCCCGCTTGCTTACATGCGAGGCCGTACGCTCGACAACGCATTTGTAATACTAGATGAAGCCCAAAATGCCACATCCAATCAAATGAAAATGTTTTTAACACGTATGGGGAAATCGGCGAAATTTGTTGTAACCGGCGATATAACACAGATAGATCTACCTAGAAACCAGCGTTCCGGATTAGCAGAATCCATGAAGCTTCTCGAAAAAATAAAAGGCATCCAGTTTGTTCAGTTCGGAGAAAAGGATGTTGTGAGACATGATTTGGTAAGAAAAATTCTAAACGCATATAACAAATTTGAAATTATTAAATAATGGATACTATCAATCAAACAAATTTCCACTTTGAAGGTCAGAAATCTTTGTATCAGGGAAAGGTTAGAGACGTGTATAGCATCGGAGAAAACTGGTTGGTGATGATTGCCTCCGACCGCATATCGGCATTTGACGTAGTGCTTCCACGACAGATTCCCTACAAAGGTCAAGTGCTGAACCAAATAGCCACCTATTTTCTCGAACAAACCCAAAATATTGTTCCGAACTGGTTTGTACAATCTCCCCATCCCAATGTGAGCATCGGAAGAAGAGCTACACCTTTTAAGGTTGAAATGGTTATACGCGGATACTTAGCCGGCCATGCTTGGCGCGAATACCAATCCGGCAAACGCATCTTGTGCGGGGTTTCACTACCCGATGGATTAAAAGAAAATGATCGTTTTGAAAACCCGATTATCACACCATCTACCAAAGCCGATCAAGGCCATGATCTTGACATATCACGTGAAGAGATTATTCGCTCAGGCCTTGTGCCCGAAAACGACTATGCTATAATGGAAAAATACACACACCAACTCTTTGCTTATGGCACCGAACATGCTCGTAAACAAGGATTGATTTTGGTTGATACTAAATATGAATTCGGCCTGATTGATGGGCAAGTAACACTAATGGATGAAGTACACACTCCCGACTCATCGCGATATTTTTATCTCGATACGTATGAAGCTTATCAGCAAGAGGGATTAGCTCAACAACAACTCTCAAAAGAATTTGTAAGACAATGGCTGATTGAAAACGGGTTTCAGGGAAAAGAAGGACAACCTATTCCGGAAATGACGGATGATTTTGTAAAAATGGTAAGTGAGAGGTATATTCATCTTTACGAAAAGCTCACAGGACAAAAGTTTGCAAAAACTTCTTCGGATGGTATTTTTGAAAAAACCAATCAAGCCCTTCATCAATTATTAATAGCATCATAAAATTAATATATGAACAACAAAGAAGTTGTACTGGTAATAGGGAGCGGTGGTCAGATTGGTATTGAACTATTGGCGGCATTGCGAAATATGTATGGAAATGACCATGTAATCGGAGCTGATATTCGTCCGTCACAAGAAGTCAATGGCCCATCTGAAGTATTTGATGTGCTTAATAATTCACAGTTAATGGCAGTTGTTCGCAAATATAATGTTACACAGATATACTTATTGGCGGCAATGCTGTCGGCTACAGGCGAAAAGTTTCCGGATAGGGCGTGGGGCCTGAATATGAACAGCTTGATACAGGTGCTTGATTTAGCAAAAGAAAAGCATATATACAAAGTGTATTGGCCAAGTAGTATTGCCGTTTTTGGTCCAACAACACCCCGTAATCAAACACCACAACATACGATTACAGAGCCCACTACTGTTTATGGTATCAGCAAGTTGGCCGGCGAGCATTGGTGTAATTGGTATCATGCAAAATATGGAGTTGATGTGCGGAGTTTGCGATATCCTGGCTTAATTAGTTATACAGCACCTCCCGGTGGAGGAACAACCGATTATGCTGTAGATATTTTTCATAAGGCCTTGTCGCAAAACGCTTATACCAGCTTCCTCTCTGCAGGCACACGCTTGCCTATGATGTATATGCCCGATGCCATTCGTGCTACCATAATGCTGATGCAGGCACCTGCCCAAAATATCACAATACACACGTCATACAACATTGCTTCATTTAGCTTCACGCCTTCTGAAATTGCACATGAAATTCGGCAACATATACCTGATTTTCAGATGAGCTATGAGCCCGATTTTCGTCAACAAATTGCCGACTCTTGGCCACAGGATATAAATGATGAACAAGCACGTGCCGACTGGGGGTGGGTCCCTGAATATTCGTTGCAGGCCATGGTCTCCGATATGATTAAAAATTTAAAGCAATAGTCGGCTTTCTTCTTTATTGATAATTTGGGCTTGAAGTGGCATATCCGACCCTTACAAGCTACCGTGTGGTAATTTCCAAATACCAATTTTTTTAATGAAAAGAATTTCTCGTTGCACTATTCGTTAACTTTCGGATAAATATGATTATTATGAAAGCAATAGAACCAACCAATTCAAGAGAAAGACAACTTGTAAAAAAAGAGGATTGGGAAAAAGTCAATATGGTAAAATGTTATTGGCACGAAAACAACGCAAGGTGTGATTTATGTCAAATGCCTATTAGAGACTGACACATGATTGACGGTCTTGTAAAGGAAACGTATGAGGTCGCCTGTATGTGTGCATTATGTCATCAGTCAAAAGGAAGCGTTTTGGCGTGGGGGAATGGCAACTTTATACCCGACTCACCAATTTTCGTTTCATTCAAACACTTGGTTTTACTCCAGATCAGTTGGGAGAAGATGGCGATGATGTTGATTTCTGAATAGAGCACTACTTAATGGGCTGCCAAATAATCGGCCACGCCCTCGTGTGTTGCACTCATTCCTTCTTTGCCTTTTTGCCAATTGGCAGGACAAACATCTCCATTTTCTTCAAAATACAGCAATGCATCTACAATTCTCAATGCCTCATCCACGCTACGACCCAAGGCCAGGTTGTTTACCAATTCGTGTTGAACAACGCCGTTTTTATCAATCAAAAACAAACCGCGATATGCCACCAATTCGGCGGTAGCGGATAATTCTCCATGCTCATTCCAGTCATAATCGCCAGCAAGCACACCAAAATTATAAGAAATGGTTTTGTTGGTATCGGCAACAATCGGATAGGTAATTCCTTTAATGCCTCCCTGATTTTTATCAAGCTGCAACCAGCCCCAATGTGATTGTTCTGTGTCGGTTGAGCATGCAACGACCTCCACATTGCGCTCTTTAAATGCTTCTAATTTTTCCTGAAACGCCCAAAGCTCAGTTGGGCAAACAAATGTAAAATCTTTGGGATAGAAGAAAAACAATACATATTTTTTCCCAATGTATTGAGATAAGCTAAAATCATCCGCAAACTGATTGCCATTTACAACGGCTTTAGCATTAAATGAAGGGGCTTTTTTTCCAACCAGTGTCATATTTATAGGCGTTTTAAGTGATTATGAAACAAAAATACACATTATTACGAGTGCTAATACCCGATTTTGATAAATATAACAAAGGTTTTACCGTTTAGTTCACGGGTGTTATAAAGGAAATATTGGCAAAATCATGAATAGCAGATTAAACCCAGCGACCTTTGCGCCTTTCATCAATGTGTAAGAAAATTAAAGATTGTGTAGTTGAACAATTTGTTTTTTTTAAAATCTTTCTACTGGGTGTATCAACGGTGTGACTGCTAATGCCTAATATTTCAGCAATATCTTTACTGCGTTTACGGGTAATCAGCAATGAGAAAATTTTATTTTCTCGGCCAGTCAGAATCAATTGAATGAGGCATTTTTTTTACATGAAGAGGTTGAATAATAATGTGTTGAAGTGTAATTATCAATTGTTTTAGTTTGTACAAAAAAAGACAATTGTTCTTGTAAAAAAATACCCATTAGTGAGTATTAATAATAAAAAGTAGGAATAATTATTTAACCAGTTTATGCAATTCCATAATTTGAACCTCTGACGAGCCGTCAGTTGATTTCCATTTTTGTATTTTATTTTTATTAACGATTACAATCCAGGTTTTTGAGAGTTCAGATTGTTGACTTTCTATGGTTAAAAAAGAGCGGTCAGATTTCCAAGAAAAGATATTGTTATCAGTTTTCAACTTGCCAAACACGGAATAGCTGATATTTTTTTCGCCATTGCCGTTTTTATGAAATGTAATTGTGCCAATGTTTGTTAGTGTTGTTCCTGTTTCGCCTGGCACAACTGTTTCATATTGATGGATGTTCCAGGTGCCCACCAATTTATGTGAGCATGAGTAGAATAATAAGATTGTGAATGGAATGATGATAAATGGGTTAATGTGTTTCATATGTTTAGCGTACTAATTACTCTTTGGCAACTTCAACCAGGTTACGTTTTCCTTTTTTAGATTTTCGTTTATAATGCTCAATGATGATTCGTGCGTCAGATGGACTTACTGTAACAAAAGAATAATTATCCAAAATTCGCACATCATCAATTTTTCTTTGAGGCACGCGTGTTTCCTGTTCCAACATGTCCACCAATCGGCGTGGGCTCATGTTGTCGGTTTTGCCTAATGCAACAAACAACTTAACCCCATTTTTGTTTGATCTGTGTCTTTTGCCACCTTGTCTGGCATTATCGTTGTCATCATAATCCCGGGCAACCTGTTCTTGAATGGTAGTATATTTTTTGGCAGAAAAATCGTTGGGGTAATGAATGCGTAACAATGCAGCAACCAGCTCTTCGGGGTCAATGCCGCCCAGCAATTCTTGAGCAAAGCGTAGAAATGGACCCGTTTCGCCATCGCCAATCAGCTGAAAAACATCATGTTTTAATTTTTCCATTTTTTTAGAAACCACCTGTTCTCCACTTGGTAGCTCTGACTTTTTAATTTCGGTATTAGCAATTTTTTTGATGAGTGAGAATTTGCGCATTTCAGAAGGGCTAACGAGCGATACTGCCATCCCGGCCTTACCTGCGCGCCCAGTACGGCCAATTCGATGCACGTATGTTTCGGCTTCTTGTGGAAGTGAATAGTTTACAACATGGGTCAGGTCTTTCACATCAATGCCTCTTGCTGCCACATCGGTAGCAACTAATACCCGAGCCAATTTCTTTTTAAATCGCGCTAATGTTTTTTCGCGTTGTGCCTGTGAAATATCGCCGTGAATGGATTCTGCCGGATATCCTTTTTCAATTAAGTAATGAGCAATTTCGTCGGTTTCGATTTTGGTTTGACAAAATACGAGGCCGTAAAATTCGTTTGAAAAATCAATAATACGACAAAGTGCTTCGCGCTTGTCGCGTGCAGTAACTGCGTAATATCGTTGTTCGGTAAGAGACGTGGTAAGTGTTTGAGGTGTAACTTTAATCAACTCGTATGCGCCCATATATTTTTTAGCAATACTAAGAATACGGGGGGGCATTGTGGCTGAGAATAACAAAACCCTTTTTTTGTCGGGGGTTTGAGCCAAAATGGTTTCTATGTCGTCCACAAATCCCATATTCAACATTTCGTCGGCCTCATCGAGTATGAGATGAGAAATGTTATCAATGCGTAGCGTGCCACGCTCCATGTGGTCCATGATGCGTCCTGGTGTTCCCACCACTATATCCACCCCTTTTTTCAAGTCGCGAATTTGGGTTTGAATATTTTGTCCTCCATACACGGTTGTGATAAATAGCTTTTTGTTGCCTTTATAAGAGATCAATTCGTTGGTAACCTGCAGAGCCAATTCACGTGTTGGAACCAACACCAGCGCTTGTACTTTTTTTTCTCCTTCTTGCAACAAGTCGAGCAGAGGCAAGCCAAATGCGGCTGTTTTTCCGGTTCCGGTTTGGGCTTGACCAACCACGTCAACGGTGTTACCAAGCAAGAGTGGTATAGTAGCATATTGAATGGGGGTGGGTTCAGTGAAGCCCTTTTGGGCAACGGCATCCACAATGTCTTGACTCAGGCCCAATTCACGGAACCCGTTTTTTTCTTTTGTCATAATGATTTTTTTAACCACAAAGGCCCGTTTACACAAAGAAGTCGGATGTTTTGCCGGGGACCTTTGGGTGGCTACCTTCCACAGGCAGCATCGAGCTTTGGCGGTCAGTTAATTTATTAATAGTGGGCAAAGATAAGGTAAATAGTTGAATAAAAATAATTCTGACTGTTTTTCTGACATTTTACCTGATTCGACTTATTACTACATTGGCCAACCTGATTTGAATAGGCACTTTTTTCTGATTCCATAATACAATGGCTAAACGCCCGACATCTGAAGGCAAAGCCGGAATAAAAAAGACATGACGGAAAGCAGAATTTTGTTCAGTATAAGAATCGCGAAGCCAATGCAAACTTACATACTGATAATATAACAAAGACCCATCGGGCTTATCGAAGCTCACTACCGCTGAGGCAATCAAGGGTTTAGCAGGGGATGTTAATTCCATGTATATATCCACAGCAATGCTATCGCCACCGAATGAATGTGCTGCACTGTTGAAGAAATCTACATATTCGGTTTGTGTAGTTATGGGCAAGTTTTTGATGGTTAGTATGGTGTCTGTTTCTCTTTTAGCCCTGTGTTTGCGTTCATACAGTCCGATACCGGAATGAGGGTTTTCAAGCAGTAGTGTGTATTTTTCAACATTTTGAAGTGATCTTTCAAGGGGGTTGAGCAACAGATAATCATAATGCCAGGCGGGATAGTCGTAATAACTCATCATAGGGCCATGTCCGTTGTTGCGATAATTGTAATAATACCAGATCATGTGTTGAATACCATATCCGCCCAAAGAGGCATAATACCCGCCGGCGCCACCGTCGGTTGCAATGGCATCATAAAACTTTTCGGGCATACATTCATTTTTCCACAATGTAGTGTGTGACCAATTGGCCTGTTTTATAAAATGAACCGGAAACCATAACAATGGCAATAATATCCAGGATGACCATCTGAAAGCACGACCTGATAAAACAGGTTTCAAAAAAAACAATGCGGCTAACAAATAAATAAAGAGATGTAGCCCGGTGCGGTCTTCAGGCAAATTTACGCCCATCCATTTGTTTTGGATATACACAGCCGATAGCCCAGCCAATAGCAAAACAGGGAAAACTAATACGGGGTCGCGTAGAGATTTTATCACAGATTGTTTGAATATGCGAAAAAAGCTAGTTGCAACAATCCAAACAAAAAACAAAACAATGAATATTTCGTAAGTCCAATGTGTTTTGCCAAAAAGCAATTTGAAAATACTCAATACAGAGATTTCCCAAAACCCATCCGCAGCACCATAATACAGCAATCCCTGCCTTTTTAATTCAAAGGCAACCACTGAGGCCATCAATACAGGAATAAATCCACCCAACAGAACCAGCGAAATGCGCCATAATTTTTTCGATTTACCATCTGTGCAAATCACAACCATTATCCAAATCAGGCAAAGCAAAAAACTAACCATCAGATTGAAATTAGCCACCAAGGCCAAAACGCCAAACCCTAAAACGGCCAACAAATCTCGGGTTTCGGAATTTTTCAGAAAAGAAATAAAATGGAAACACATTGCAAGCAGTAATGCCATGCTCATGCCGTAGCCACGCGATAATGCCATAAACTCAATCACGCCATGAGCAAACAGAAATACAAAGCGAAACAGGTATTTTGTTGATGTGGATGATAATAATGAACTGAGTCGAAAAGTATAAAACGCATACAGCGGGAAAAACAAGAGGTTGGGCAAACGTAAAACCCATTCGGCGCTACCCAACAACTTATAGAAAAAAATACCGAGAGCAGAATTTAAGATATGATTGTTTGCGTCCCAATGTGATCTGTAAGGCAAAAACTCCTCTCTATGAATGTAATGAAAAAAAGTGGAGGCCTCATCATGAACCAATGGAACAAAAATGGCACGAAGTATAATGTAAATCCAAACACCTACAGCCGATCCAACATATATGGAACGGAGGGAATCTGACGAAAAAAATCGAGAACCAGATGAAAGCATACCTGCAAGATTACAAAATCCTGAATATTTACGTTATTTTGTTCTTACGAATTAGCAAGTATGGGATACAAATCAGCAATCATAAAACCATTTGCCCACCATGTAGCAGCACAAATTCACAAACAAAGCAAGCAGCCGCATTATTGGCAAAATAAGATATTAGAAACATTAACACAAACGGGCTGCCAGACGCTTTTTGGGCGCGACCATGGCTTAGCGGATGTGAGATGTTATAATGATTTTAAAAAGCAGGTGCCTGTTGTGGAATATGAAGGGTTGTCGCCATATATACAACAAATCATGGATGGCGCACAAGATGTGTTGTGGCGCGGCGCACCCATTTATTTTGCCAAAACATCAGGAACAACGTCGGGGGCAAAATATATACCCATAACACGTGATTCGGTTTCGTATCATGTAAACTCAGCCCGCAATGCAGTATTTTGCTATATTGCCGAAACCGGCAACAGTTCATTTTTTGACGGTGGTATGATTTTTCTTTCAGGAAGCCCGGAGCTTGAAAAAATCGGATCTATCCTTACCGGTCGCTTATCAGGCATTGTGAATCATCAAATTCCTTGGTATATCAAACGAAATCAGTTGCCTTCATGGAAAACCAATTGCATTGATGACTGGGAAGAGAAAGTAGAGGCCATCGCAGAGGAAACCATTCGAAGTGATATGCGATTGATTGGGGGTATTCCATCATGGGTACAGATGTATTTTGACAAACTGCTTGAAAAAACAGGCAAACCAACCATCCGTGACATTTTTCCTCAATTACAACTATATGTATATGGTGGCGTAAATTACGAACCTTACAGGCAGCGTTTTGAAAACACCCTCGGACGTCAGGTTCATACCATTGAAACCTATCCGGCATCCGAAGGGTTTATTGCTTTTCAGGATTCGCAACAAGAAGAGGGGTTGTTATTGCAAATCAATGCAGGCATTTTCTACGAATTCATTCCTGCCCAAGAAGTGTTTTTGCCTAATCCGCACCGTATATCGCTCGAAGAGGTAGAACTAGGAGTGAATTATGCAATTGTATTAAACACCAATGCCGGACTTTGGGGCTATTTAATCGGCGACACTGTAAAGTTTGTTTCCACTAATCCCTATCGAATAGTTGTTACAGGTCGCACCAAACATTTTATTTCGGCTTTTGGCGAGCATGTTATTTCCGAAGAGGTTGACAGTGCTTTGCAAGATGCTTTGGCGGTGATGCCTGCCGAAGTAACCGAGTATCATGTTGCCCCACAGGTTTCACCAGCCGACGGGTCTCTTCCTTATCATGAATGGTTTGTAGAATTTAACCAATATCCGCCGGATATCAGTCAATTTGCCATGCTCATCAACCAATCACTGATGCGCAAAAATATTTATTACAACGATTTGCTTTCGGGATCGGTATTACAGCCCTTAAAAATCACCCTTATTCAGCGAGATGGTTTTAGGCAATACATGAAATTGGCAGGAAAGCTGGGTGGACAAAATAAAGTACCCAGATTGGCCGACAACAGGCAAATGGCGGATGCTTTATTCCCGTTTATTCGGCAGAGCTAAAAAAAATTATCCCAATGCTACATCTAGAATCATCATAACTAGAAATCCACCAATAAAACCTAGTACGGCGACATCCGTAAACTTGTCGCGCTGGGTTTCGGGTATTACCTCTTCCACCACCACATATATCATAGCCCCGGCAGCAAACGAAAGGGCAAAGGGCAATATGGGCTGCATAAATACCACAAGTAAAGCACCCAGCACTCCGGCAACTGGCTCTACAATTGCCGACAGCTGGCCGTACCAAAATGATTTAAACCGGCTTACCCCTTGACGACGAAGGGGCATTGCCACAGCGATGCCTTCCGGAAAATTTTGAATTCCAATACCAATTGCCAATGCGATAGCTCCGGCAAAACTGGCGCCATCCATACCCAGCGCAGCAGCACCAAATAAAACGCCTACAGCTAGGCCTTCGGGGATATTGTGTAGTGTAATGGCCAAAATGAGTAGGGTGGTTCGATGCCAAGCTGTTTTAACCCCTTCGCTTTCATCATCACCAAAATTGATATGCAAGTGCGGCATTGTTTTGTCTAAAATATAGATAAACAAGGCCCCAAACAAAAAGCCGACGGCAGCCGGCATCCACTTCATGCCCGGATACATCGTTTCACTCATTTCAATAGCCGGGTTTAAAAGTGACCAAAAACTGGCGGCCACCATGACCCCGCCTGTAAACCCTAGCATCACATCCAACGCTTTACGATTCATGGTTTTGAATAGAAATACAAAAGATGCACCCGCCGCTGTAAGCATCCAGGTAAATAGAGTGGCAAGCAATGCCGCTCGTACCGGACCTATTTCTTGCATATAACCTATCAAGCGTTCCATTACAATTATTTAGATAAATCTAATTATTTTTATAAAAAAATAGAAATTTACTGTTCCAACTCCAAGTAATTAATATAAAAACGCAACTATTAGCCCTCCACCAACGTGCCAATTTTCTGACCTTCCACTAAGCGGAGAAGATTCCCTTTGGTATTAATATCAAACACAATAATGGGCAATTTGTTTTCATTACATAGGGTAAATGCCGTCATATCCATTACGTTTAGGCCTTTGCTATACACTTCACTAAACGACAGTGTTTCGTAGCGACGTGCCGACTTATCTTTTTCGGGGTCGGCAGTATAGATACCATCCACCCTGGTGCCCTTCAACACAACATCTGCTTCAATCTCGATGGCCCTCAACGAAGCCGCGGTATCTGTTGTGAAATAAGGATTGCCGGTGCCGGCACCAAAAATAACCACACGCCCTTTTTCTAAATGCCTTACTGCTCTACGACGAATAAAAGGTTCTCCTATCTCTTTCATTTCAATGGCTGTTTGAAGTCGTGTGTGAACGCCTTTGTGCTCAAGGGCACTTTGCAATGCCATACCATTCATAACGGTGGCTAGCATGCCCATATAATCGGCCTGTACGCGATCATATACTTCGCCGGCTGCATTGATCCCCCTGAAAATATTGCCCCCGCCTATCACAATAGCTACCTGTACACCAAAATCAACAATCGCTTTTATTTCATATGCATAATGCGATAACATTTCTGAATCTATTCCAAATTGTTGTTTGCCCATCAACGACTCACCACTTAGTTTTAGAAGGATACGCTTGTATTTCATTTGTTTTGTTAATCTATTTAGATAAAGAATAATAATGGCCTAATTGCCTTAGCAGTTCCGGCCTGCCAAAAATACAGTAAAATATTTTCTATTAGCAGATATACGCCTTTGTTTTTTTCGTTAAACGAATCTGCTTAGTTCGTTTTTCTATCTAAAGAAATAGATACCTTTGCCATTATGGAGCAACGAAAACCTAAACGATATACTGTTACGGCAGCTTTGCCATATGCCAATGGGCCTCTTCACATCGGACATTTGGCAGGGGCCTATTTGCCTGCTGATATTTTTGTGAGATACCTACGCCTGCATCGGCGCGATGTCGTATTTATTTGTGGGAGCGATGAACATGGAGCAGCCATTACACTTCGGGCTAAAAAAGAGGGCACGACGCCCCAACAAATTATTCAAAAATATCATGAACTCAACCAACAAGCATTTGCCGATTTTGGTATTTCTTTCGACATCTATCATCGCACATCCGACCCGCTTCATTACGATACCGCCCAGTCGTTTTTTCTTCAACTTGAAAAAAATGGTGTGTTCGAAGTGGAGGAAAGTGAACAATATTATGATGAAGAATTTTCGCAATTTTTGGCCGACAGGTACATTACAGGCACATGTCCTAAATGTTCATCATCAGGTGCCTATGGTGATCAGTGTGAAAAATGCGGGTCATCTTTAAATCCTACCGATTTGATACAACCCATCTCAACGCTGAGTGGCAAACCGCCCGTTAAAAGAAAGACAAGACACTGGTATTTGCCTATGCAGCATCATCAAGAATGGGTAGAAGAGTGGATTAAAACAGGCCGCTATCCTTCCATGAAATATCCGGTGGTTCCTCATGATGCCAATGCTTGGAAACAACATGTTCGCGGACAATGTATGAGTTGGCTGCGTGATGGATTGAAAAGCAGAGCCATGACACGCGACCTTGACTGGGGTGTGCCCGTGCCGCTTCCTCACACTGAAGGCAAAGTGCTTTATGTATGGTTGGATGCACCTATCGGATATATTTCAGCCACTCGGCAATGGGCCACCAACAACAACAAAGATTGGAAACCTTATTGGCAAGATCCCGATACACAGCTTGTGCATTTTATTGGGAAAGATAATATCGTTTTTCATTGTATCATTTTCCCTATCCTTTTGCAGGCGCATGGCGATTATATTCTTCCAGACAATATCCCCGCCAATGAGTTTTTAAACCTAGAAGGCGACAAAATTTCGACGTCACGCAATCATGCAGTTTGGCTCCATGAATATTTGCTTGATTTGCCAATGCGCAAAGATGAATTGCGTTATGTGCTTACATCTATTTCTCCCGAAAATGCGGATAGTGAGTTTACCTGGAAAGATTATCAAACACGAATCAATTCTGAATTAGTTGCCATACTTGGCAATTTTGTGAATCGGGTTTGGGTGCTCTATCATAAATATTACAATGGGGTGGTTCAGTATGCCGAATTTCAGGATTCGGGTGTAAAAGAGGTGATTGCACAAACCTATGATGCGTTGGCTCAGAACATGGAGCAGTATAAATTCAGGCAGGCGCTTACCGAAGTCATCGATTTGGCAAGATTTGGAAATAAATATCTCACGGAAAAAGAACCTTGGAAAAAATTCGCAACCAATCCCGAACAAACAGCCCAAGCGCTCTCAGATTGCCTTCTGTTGATTGCACATTTAGGCGCATTAATGCAACCATTTTTACCGGATACCGCTGTTCGGATTTTTGAAATGCTTAACTTTCAAAAGTTGCAGATTGATTGGGATGAAGAAATTTCTTTGCCCCAAGGGCACGTAATTCGCAACCCTGTTTTGCTTTTCGAAAAAATGGAAGACGATGCGATAGAAAAGCAAATCGCAAAATTGGCACAAGCCAAAACAGAAAACACACAATCGACAGAGGATGCTTCTTTAGCCATTTCGCCTCTAAAACCCGAAATTACTTTCGACGAATTTGCAAGGATGGATTTGCGCATTGGCACTATCAAAGAAGCCGTTCGGGTGCCCAAAGCAGATAAATTATTGCAATTGACCATAGATACGGGGATTGATATCAGAACCGTTGTTTCGGGCATAGCCGAACATTATTCTCCCGAAGAGGTGATAGGCAAACAAGTGGTGCTGTTGGCCAATTTGGCAGCCCGTAAACTTCGCAATATTGAATCGCAGGGGATGATACTCATGGCCAAAGATCCTCAAGGAAAACTCTATTTTGTTTCGCCCGAACAGGTCGTTAGACCTGGCTCTGACGTGGCTTAGCCAAATGAAAAAGACCGGACAAAACCGGCCTTTTTCGCTCCCCAACAACTATGAAAAAACTATCCTTTGTTTCGTTGTTTTATCAAATAAACTCAAAAAGGGATTGAATAGATACAAAAGTCCTCAGACAAAAATCAGTGTTTATCTGTAGGATTTATTACCTGATGTTTGCTAAATTTAGGAGCCAACTATCTTATTATAAGATTGTTTTTCAAAGACAAAATGCCTTAAAATAAGGGCTGAAAAAGTTGGAATGAAGAAAATTAATCCTGTGCAGGAATCGCGACAGGCATTTGTTGTATTGCATTAATGCGATAGCTGTCTGGCATTTGATACAATCCCGGCATCAGATATTTTCCTTGTTCGCCCGAACGCTTCATGGGCTCCACTTCGCGTTTTTCAGGATGATGTTGCAGATAGGGGTCATTGCGTTGAGCCACAAGTTGCCACGACACCTCCATACCTGCCATACCTCCTGCAATGCCAAAACTTCCGTTCAGCATTTTTTGGCTGATATACAAAGGGGCAAAAGCGCCGACAGGTGTAAGATGATAAGAATAGTCGGTGTTGATGGCTTCAACATAGGTTGGCAATGTGATGGTAGCTTCGCCCTGACTGTTTAGTACGACAGAGCCCCTGTAAATATTCAACACTTCGTTTGACTCGATTGAGAAGTGTCTTAAGTATTGTTGTGAAGGGTTGAAAGGGTGATCAATTACAAAGGCCTTAATACCGGATGCGCCAAAATCGCCATTGGCATAAACTCCATAAAAAGAAACGCCTTGCCCCCATACTCCTACGCCTGTGGTGGATTCTCCGTAAATCCCTATATTATTATATGTCATACCGGTATTAAAATTTTGTCCCATAACCCCTGTGAGCTGACCGTTGGTAGTTTGGCCCACTACACCAACACCGCCAATACCAGCAACCCCAATAGCATTATATCCCGAACCAATATTCGGGCTACTTGAATTGGAGCCATAAATACCATATCCTTGATTATATGCGCTGCTCCCGGCTACTCCGTTGTAGCCAACACCTTCTACCCCCATGCCACCGTTTGTGCGCTGATTAAGACCCCGAACAGCAGCATCGCCGGTAGCTGTACTGGGAATTTCGCCGGTTATAGCACGAGAAGCACCCGAACTGCGACCATAAATAGCAGAATTGTTGGTGTTTGAACTATTTGTAAGGGCTTGAAGCGCAGCATATCCGTTAGAGGGGTTGTTATTTTCAACTTGGATACTGTTTCCTGTACCCGTCATAAGCACGGCCATGCCGGCCGTATTACTGCCCGACGCATTTAATATGATGGGTCCGCTGTCAACAGTTACAATACGTCCGGCCCCGGGTCCACCAAAATCATAAGCACCATCAAGGGTTACGCCTCCACCCGATGCCGACCCACTGGTTTCGGCATACAGAGCATATGGCACACTCATAAACTGTTGTGCTCCCATATTCACATAACTGGTACCCCCGGCAACATCTACGCCTACCTCACAAAAATAAATGCCGTTGTTCCAGGCAATGGACGTAAATGTGCCCGTAAGCACATTGCCTTGCCCAATTACAAAATTGACCAACCCGGCAGAAGAGCTCGTCGGAGAGAATGACTCGGCATAAACGATTGTGCCGGTAGGGGAGCCCTGGCGAATTTGAATGCGCATACCTACAGTTGTGTTGGTAAGTGGTGCCCCTAGGTTGTCACGCACTACCGCTTGATAGTTAATGCCTTGTGGCGCCTGTGCAACGGCGCATGTGCCTACAAGCAGCAGCCATGAAACGATACATAGTTTTTTCATACACTTAGTTTTTCAATAAAGTAAATACGTGTTTTGTTGCTTTTCCGTAAATGGTTAATTGAAGTTGATAAAATCCGGAGGATAGTCCACTCAAATCGAGCATATAATTCACGCCACTTGTTGTTCCTTTCCAAATATGTCTGCCTTGCATATCGAAGAGACATAATTCAACGTCTGAATGGTCTGTCCATTCTACCCAAACATGATGTAATGTAGGGTTTGGATATACATGAATGGTCATAGGGGTTTCTTCATCAATCCACATGCCTGATGTTTTATCAGGTTGATGAAAGCCCTGCGACAATGATGGATTAGGACCTGCCTGCGCAAAAGTAAAGGTAATCGGCTCCCCGATGGTATAAGCAAGATTAACGCCAGAAGCATGCTGATGTATGCCTGCAGAGGCCACAACAAAAGGAGAGAGCGACTGGGCTATCGAGCTTCCTGATAGTCCTATACAAACAAGCATGAATAAAAAACGCATGACATTTTTTTTAGCAAGGTAAAAAAAATCAATAATGCTATAGCTGATTTTTGTATTTTTGTTAGATATGAATTCTGTACGTTTTTTATGGCTATTGCTTTGGGTGCTATTGGCTCACTATTCGGGTGGAGTTGCTCAAAGCTTTTCCGAAAAGGAGGTTCGAATCAAAACCAATGGAGGGTATTTGTACGGAAGCTATTGCTTACCGAGCCAAGTTTCACAAACGCCTATTGCATTAATTATTGCTGGATCCGGCCCTACCGATCGCAATGGAAATAATATATTGGCAGGAGAAAACAACGCACTAAAAATGCTGGCAGTAGCACTGGCTGAACATAAAATTGCCACACTAAGATTTGACAAACGAGGATTAGGAAAAAGCGCCAAAATGCTCACGGATGAAAGCAAACTCACATTCGATCAAATGGTATGGGACGCAGAGGCCTGTTTAAAATGGATGAAAAAACAGAAAATACACAACCGTGTTTGGGTGATTGGGCATAGCGAGGGCTCGTTGATAGGCATGTTGGCCGCTCATCGGAGCCAAGCTGATGGATTTGTATCGTTGGCCGGACCCGGACAAAGGGCATCTAATTTGTTGCGCACGCAGCTAGCTCAACAACCCGAAACTATTCGTGATGAAGCATATCGTATCCTTGATAGTTTGGACAAAGGCGTACAGGTTACAACCATTAGCACCATACTCAATCCGCTCTTTAGAACAAGCGTTCAGCCCTATTTAATAAGTTGGTTTGCTTATGATCCTTGCGAAGAAATACGGCGACTCAATATACCCGTTTTGGTTATTCAGGGCGATGCTGATTTGCAGGTCAAGGTTTGGGATGGGGAGCGCTTATCACTCTGCAACCTCAACAGCAAACTGTCGGTTATCTCCAACCTTAATCATGTGCTCAAAGAGCTCGACAATAAAGTCAACATGGGTGAAAACATTAGCACATATGGCGACCCTCAAAAACCCATTTCGTCTAGATTAATTTCAGAGATTGTAAATATTATCAAACCATAACTAGCCATTTATGTACTTGAGTTTGTCGTTTCTTCATAACAAAATTAGTACGTCAATATTTGGTTTTATCGTGGCGAATATTGTTTCGGGTTTATTGTGCAAAGATGCTATCTCGCAAACCTATCTTTTTCATGAACCAGTCATTATTCATGATAGTTTACGAACATCATTGATGTTTGACAGCATAGAAAACATTTATCCGCTAACGAAGCGCAATTGCAAAATCTTACATAGCGTTAATGCACAAGACAGCACCAACTGTATGGTTGATTATAATACAGTATTTGTGCCAGGTGAAGCCCCTTGTAATATAATAAAAATGTCAACATTCAATTGCATTGACAGCTTAAATCGTACCGTATTTGAAGGGTTTATTAGTAAAGGAAAGTATCAGGGTAATTATATAATACACTACTCAAGCGGATATGTACATGTTTGGATGATCATCGAAAAGGGAAATATTTCCGGCCCGGTTTATCATTATTATGATATTAAGTCAGACAAATATGTTGGGAAAACCTGGGATAAGGGACGGCTGATGGCAGAATTGGAATATAAAAACAATTTATTATGGAATGTTAAAGGGCTATACAGTATTGATGGGAAGGCGCTTAAAAAAGGAAATTTCAAAAATGGAAACGGGGTATTGAATTTGTATAGGCAAAACGGAAGTTTATTGAGAACCGTTGAAATAACGAATGGAGTGTTGCATGGTGTTTGCAGATATTATTACTCAAACGGGAAAACACTTATGGAAGGCAATTATATAAATGGCGAGCAGCAGGGTATTTGGGTTGAATATAGTCAAGAAGGAAATGTGTTGCAATGGTTTGACTATGGCAAATGAAAC
This sequence comes from Candidatus Competibacteraceae bacterium, assembly GCA_014879445.1. Taxonomy (GTDB): domain Bacteria; phylum Bacteroidota; class Bacteroidia; order CAIKAF01; family CAIKAF01; genus BA4. The sequence continues at coordinate 4,739 of JACSSC010000034.1, read as the reverse complement.
CATAAAGTGATTATCTGTGTCAAATTGATGATTTGAGAAGAAATAAAATATTGGATGATAGTATCTGAAAACATGGAGCATCAAACGCTTGTCTTGAATGACGTGAGCCCTATGCTACCTACAATTATTTAAGTTTGAGCAGCCCCTGATTATATAGAAATAATTGATTAATCAATACTTTATCAATTTCGATCTAATGATAGTTTCTGAAGTTACCAGCTCTACAAAGTAAGCGCCATTATTAAGTTGGTTAATATCAACTTCAATAATATTCTTGCCGTCGTTGTTGCCAGTTACCCAACTATAAACCAGCCCGCCATTCAAAGAATAAATATTTATGATGATTTGATTGCATATCAGTTCAGGGAGTTGAATATAAATTTTATGGTTGGCCGGATTTGGATATAACAACAATGGGCTGTTATTTCCCAAAGATTGAACACTTGCAAGGGGTGCATGATAAGTGGTAGCTGTATCTGTTCTAACGGCTTCTTCATAATCAAAATAGATATCAGCAAAATTTTCTATTGTTGCGAACAGGGGTAATATGGGAATGTGTTGAATGCGATATTTCACAAATCCCATGGAGCCGATAGGGTCTGTTGAACTATCAGGAAGCATGATTTGATTAAATCTAAATTCTACAACATAACCATCTTTTATGTTCAAAATGAGGTTTGGGTGACTGTGTGAAATGATTTCGAAATATGCGGGATTCAAATAGTGTGAAAGGGTGTCAACGATAATTACGTTATGTGCGGTATCCGATCCTATATTTTGGAAATGTATAGTATAATCCAACCATTCTGCACCGGATGATGCGAATATCGTATCAATATTTACTATTTTATAATTGGGGTCGTATGGCCCTACAATCGTTTGTGATATCGTGGCAGTATTATTATAACTCGTTTGGTCATTAACAACGGGTGAAATAAGGGAGCTGGATGAAACGATATTTCCGACATTTAAACTAGTAGGAATATAAAAATGAACGGTAATGGTTCCCATTTGCTGAGGATTAAGTGTTCCTAAATTCCATTCTAATGTTGTTCCGGTATATCCATTATAAGCAGGAGCGCAGCTAACAAAATTGATTTGCCCGTCATGGCTAAGCGTAACCGTTGCATTTTGAGTCGTAGTGCCTTGGTTTTTATAGGTTAATTGATAAGCAAGGATATGCCCTACTTTGGGATTAGAAACACCTACAATGTCAATGGATAAATCATTCATATTAGGAGTAGCAACCAAGCCAAAATTATTCGAAGAAGATGTATTTCCCATTCCTGTAAAATTTACGGTATGCGAAGAAGGGGTAGAGAATGTATAGTATAATGGAGGATTCGGAATAGAAGCAGTTTGGTTGCCCGGGCCACAATATAGATTGTACAGTCCTAAGGCGTTTGAAGGGCAAACAAAAAATTGATTATTTAGCTCAACAATGACATTTGGCAGGCCATTCTCTCCGGTGTCCCAAATCCCATCACTGTTCAAATCGTTGAAAACGGTTCCTTCTATGTGGTTGGCATTATCGTATATTTTGGCGATATAAGTTCCAGTTAAAGTTGAGCTTTGTCCTCCTATGTTAAAAGCCCCTGACCCGTATCCCGTAACATATATTTCATCTGTAATGGATTGTGTGATTTGAGAACTGGAATGAAAGGACGCCCCTTGAGATTGTATTGCCCATTGCGCTGTTCCGGATCCATCTAATTTTGCTACTACAATTTTATTAGAGGCCCCCGCATTAATAGCAAAACCATCAAAATTGAATATGCCATTAGCATGACAAAGGACAAATAAATCTCCTAAAGCGTTGCAAATAATGTCTATACCTGAATCGTTCCCAGTACCTCCAATATTTTTTGCCCATAGATGGTTTCCGGTCGGACCTATTTTCCCAATTAATATATCGTCCAATCCGTTTCCTGTTAAGGTTATGGTGCCCATATCAGCTTGTGTGTCAAAATTGCCAGTATAATACACATTTCCGAAATCATCTACAGTAATACCATCTATTTCGCCATTAAAAATGGCGGATGCCACCCAAACAGAATTACCCAAAGCATCAAATTTGACGATATACTTATTCGGGTTGGGAATGGAATGTTGTGTTGTTCCAAATGTAGAGGTTGCGGAGTTGTGATGACCTGCTATATAACTATTACCCAAATTGTCAATAGCTAAGCTCCACATTGTTTCAATTCCTGTACCATAGACGCCGGTTCCCCAGAGAACATTTCCTAAAAAATCCAACTTGTATAAATATGTATCCATAGAGCCCTGTCCAATCAAGGGGTATCCGCCTAACGTAATTGCGTTTCGAAAGAAACCAGCTAGATAGATATGCCCAGATTGATCAGATTTTAAAGCAAGTGCGTCATCATCTTGGGTTGAGCCAAGATTTTGAGCAAAAACAACCTGTCCAGTAGCGGCATCAATTTTTATTAAAAACCCATCTATTCCACCTGCTGAATTGATAGTTAAATTTCCGGCCTGCATTGTACCTGAAAATTGCCCACAAACCCAAACGCCTCCTAATCCATCATAAACCATGTCTTTTGAAAACTCACCATTGGAACCACCCATACTTATCGCCCACAAAATGGTTCCATTTGGGTCCATTTTAGTAACGGCGATATCTTGAAGCCCAGCACTAGTAAAGGAATTCGATCCAACTTGGACAGAACCTACATATTGCCCAACAGAATAAACATAGTTGAATTGGTCGGTACATTGACTAATACCGAACCCAGCCGCTTCCGTACGTACCCACTCTGTTACTTGAGCAAACGAAAATTGGTGAGAAATTAAAAGGGATAGGGCAATTAAGAGTCGGATTGGTTTTTTCATAAGTAGAAATTTTTGTTATATTGAGTTCTAGATGCGTACACCATTAAAAGGGATGCAATTTAGTGAAAAAATCGGCTATTAGGATTTGCTCGTTTGCCTGGTTTTTGTCATATTTTATCCATTTGAGTAAGCTTGTTGTTGTAAGCGCCCCCTCAATAAGTAAGGTTTAAAAGTAGAAAAAAAGTATTAATTTTAAACTGTAAATATGAAAAGAAGTAAATTCAGTTCGACTCAAAACCCGGGTTAGTGGCAGTGACTCTGTCGGTATCTGCTGGAGTAGGTTGATTGTCTGCTGAAAAAATAAAAAAAGAGGGGAAAGGAAAAATTTCTGTCAACCTATTTCAGGACAAGTCAATATTCCAAAACCCAATCGCAAATACTGCGAAATGGAATATCATATTTCAAGCCAAGTTCACGATAGGTGTAGTTGCCTGTCAAATATTCGGCAACAATTTCCTCTTTTGTTTTTCTTTTTTGACTCATTTTGTGCGAAATTAAGTTAACATTTCTGTCAACCTATTTCAGGACAAGTCATTGGTCTGCTTGTCTGTGTCGAGTTACAGCGAAATTGTCTGCCGAATTAAGGTCGTATGAAAAGTCTGGTCAGGATGTCAATGGTCGATGGTTTTATCTTCTTGTTGATGGTTGTTGTGTCGTCTAATAGGCTTGCTTACGTTTTGGCGCTTGGCGCAGTGGCGGATTTCGGAGCACAAAACTGTCAATACACCACAAAATTTGATGCGAGGTAGGATGTTCAATTAACCACGTCACCCGCCATTGAGCCAAACGCCTGTTATAAGCCGTTTTTCTATCTGTCATTCGTGTCAATTAGTTCAAAAATTAATTCTGTCAAAGTCGTAACGTCACTTTCAATTGTACCTTTCATATATCGTTCGTAAACACTTTTGTTGTCTGGCGGGTTGAGATTAAGTGTCAAACCTTTTTCTAATGCCAACAGTCTTAAAAACTCTCTTTGTGTTCGTCCGTTTCCTTCTCTGAATGGGTGTAAATAGTTGACGTTATCTAAAATTTCTGCCAACTTCTCGGCTAAAAGTTTTTTGTTGTCTTTCGGAATTTTCTTGAATTCCGCAATTATTTGGTCAATGTATCTAAAAGCGTTGTCAAAGTGTGAAGTAGGGAAGAACTGTTTGCCGTCTTTGCTAATTTCAACTGTCCGCTTTTTACCTGCCCAAACGTAAATGTCTTGAAATAAATGTCTGTGAATTTCAAAAAGGCTGTCAATACCCTTGATTTTTATAGGGTTTTTGTAAAGTTCTTGAAGTCGTTTGGTTACCGCACCACTCTCAACAAAGAGCAATACATCGGGGTCAGTTATGTCTTGTAAATTTCTTAAAAGTCCTGTCTTCGGGTCTGTGTAGGTGAAGTCAGGGTCTATGTATTTGTAGGAATTAGACATAGGCTTTTTGTTTGGCAAATGCCACAAGTTCTGTTAGTGATATTTTTCCTGTCACATAGTCCCTAATGATTTCAATTCCTTTTGGTGTCGGTTTAAATCCTTCAAACATATTGCTCCCCAAGGCGTTTGCAGTGCTTTCTAAGGTTTTCAAGTCCGAAAACTTAACTCCCATTATGGTCAGATTGCTTCTGTCTATTTCTATTGTGTTGAACATAATTTTCAGTCTTAAATGCTTTCCAAATTTACAAAATATTTAGGTCAAATCGTTTGTTTCTGTCGTTTTAAAATGGCTTATAACGTCAATTCGTCTAATAACCTATATTTTTGTTATTAGATTTTCAAAAATAGATAAATATTTCCATTTTAAGAGATTAAAATGGGATTTATTTTTGTGAAAATTCATTTGATTTTCGAGAATAAAAAGGGTTGTAATGAGCTTCAAATGGTTTCTCATAAACAAAAAAGCAAG
>JACSSC010000037.1 GCA_014879445.1 Candidatus Competibacteraceae bacterium | reverse complement strand
AGATGTGTATAAGAGACAGTCCTTATACCAATGAATAGTATTCGAAGGTTGCCCAACTCATCTTCAACTATCAATACCAGTTGGGCGATTAGGGCAAAGGCCTCACAAAGCACTTTGTATGGAATAAAAGTAAACAATGTTTGGGGCGAATTTAGGGTACATCAATGCGACAATGGTATCTTAATAGATGGCGGATATTATTCGGAGATAGAAAAAGGCAAATTTTTTAATATTGCTCATACTGCCATTAAGCAGCAAAATACATCGCCATGGCCATGGTGGAATAACAATACCCCACAAATTAACCTATCAAACAATGATATACGCAATGCTACAATCGGTATTGATTTGTATAATACCGGCAACACCCTTTCACGTATTGAAAGCAACAGTATAGTCAATACGCCATATCGAGAAAAAAGTGTAGCCATCAGAGCACAAAACATCATTGGAAAAATTACTGATTGTAAAGGAATGAGATGGCTAACCATCAGACATAATGAAAGCAGAAGATTTAAAACAGGTATTCAATCCGATATTTGTAATTGTTTGGAGATATCGAACAATCAGATTTATTTAAACAATCCCAACTGGGATCAGGCGCATGGTATTTGGGTGCGTTCATCGTTGGGCGCTTTGATTGATAACAACAACGTGTATGGTTCAGGTATGCAATGGTACAGCCAGGGCATACGGCTGGAGTTTTCGCCTCAAACAACCCTTAGTTGTAATTATGTAAACAACACAGAAAATGCGTTGTGGATTCATAATAATAATAACTTTAGCACCATAATAGGTAACACTTTAATGAATTATAAGTATGGATTGCATTTAACCTACAATGGCTTAATTGGTTCTCAGTTAATATCGGGTACAGTAAAATATGATTTGTTCAATAGCTTTGATTTAACCCCGGGAGGGCCAGATGTAGATTTGTTTACAAGCTTATCTACATTTGGGCCAAATTCTCCTTTTTGTTTTAGAAGCTCGATAATTAGTAATGTTATAAGTGGTTCTATTGGTCCTGATCCTATTTCAAAGGATTTGGCTAATAACTTAACACAACAGAATTTTTGTGGGACGGCCACTCAACCATTTAATTCCAATTATCCTATAATAGCCGGGGTGTATGCAAATGAAAACCGGTGGATTACTAAATTTAAGTATGCCCAGGTGTTAAAGGCATCTGCTGATAGTGCTTCGCAGTTGTTCAACAATCCTTATATGATAAATCAGGTAAATGACTCTATCAATACCACCGTTGCAGAAGATATTTTGGAATTAGATAGTCTTATAGAGCAAAAATATTGGAACGAGGCATGGGGTAAAATTTATTCAACCAACCCCACCCATCCAATAGAAGAACTGAATTTGAGTACAAGCGAAATCGTGCTGAAATACTTGCCGGTGTTGTGGAATGGGCAAGATACTACTGTTAATTCCGGTGATGTAAACTGGCTTTTTGATGTGGCCAATCGTTGCCCATATCAGTGGGGAGAGGTGGTATTTCAGGCCCGTATCTTTATTCATCGGTATATAGATGCTGATGCGGTGTTTGTGGACAATTGCCTTCCATATACTCCCAATGCACCCCGCCTTATGCAGCCGGAGGTTGATGATGAAGTGTATGTTTATCCTAATCCTGCAACAGAGGTGTTGTATGTTTATACAGGTAATAACGAAGCATTTAACTACATAATTTATGACATGCAGGGAAGAATAGTAAAGCAGGAAGCAATGAAACAACCAGTAGAAGTTATATCCATAGAGGGTTTACAGGCTGGATGCTATTATATTACCCTGTACGATGGAACAATACATAAAACGCTACCCTTTGTTAAGAACTAAAATGATATACCCACTTATCAGGTTATTCATCATGGTTGCTATATTGTTATCAACCATGATGAATAACTTATCCTCTCAAGTAAATTTAATACCGAACGCAGATTTTGAAGATGTAAAAGAACTGTGCTGGAAACACACGAACGATTCGTTTGTGTATTACTTTCAATTTTCATTTTATTTTTTAAATGCCTGGATTTCTGATATTCATGTGCCTTATGTAGAAAATTTAGATACCATTCTTTACCTTTCTAATTTATACTTCTCTAAAAATTATGGTACTCCTGATCTTTTTCATCCTTGTCTTCCTCATTATTTATATTGTAATTCAATAACTAATAATATGCCTGGGTATCAATTATCATATAATGGTACTGGTCATTTAGGAATAGGTATAGTTTTAGGGCATTTTGGCTCCCCTGTTGATTATTATAGAGAATTTGCACGGGTGCAATTGAAAGATACACTGAAAAAGGGGCAGGGCTATTGTTTTAAATACCGGTATTCTATTTCAGATATTAATGGTAGGGCAGCTTCTCACCTGGGTGCAGTTTTTTCTGCTGATAGTTTTTTTGTAGGAAGAAATAATGTTGAAATTTCAAGAAAACCACAGGTATATGCTGATTATATCATGTGTGAAGATTTAGATACAGCAAACTGGAAATTGTTTGAAGGTAGTTTTGTGGCAGAAGGTGGAGAACGTTGGCTTACCTTGGGCTGGTTTCATCATTTAGATTCAATAAAATATATAATTACAGGTTTATACAACCAGTCAATATTCTTTGATGAAAATTGGGCTTATTACTATCTTGATGCCCTGGAACTCATCGAATGTCCGCAATACGGCGTGCCGGATTATGAAATTATACCACCCAACGTAATCAGCCCTAACGGCGATGGGTTAAACGATGCATTTTTTATCCATCCTTACCTGCCGCAGCCCAGCTCGTTAATTATATACAACCGCTGGGGCGCAGAAGTATTTCGCAGTGCTAACTACGACCAAACCTGGCAGGGCACCACCACCGATGGCAAACCGGTAGCCGAAGGCACGTATTTCTATGTGTTACAACTGCCCAGCGGCACGGTAAAAAAAGGCACCTTGAGTGTGTTTAGGTAATTGGGAAGCGTTAAATAATGAATATAAGAATATAGTGCTCTAAAGCAAATTTTGTAGATTATTGAAATTAAAATGTATATACTGCGGGGTAGTATCGATATGCAGGGTAGGGAATGGGTAATTGAAAAAAACAAATCTACGTTCCAACCGATTGATATCAGTGGGTTGACAAAAGGATATTATTTAGCAATACTTGAATATAATGGACTTGTTAAGCAGATACCATTTATTAAACAGTAGTTTTTTGCTAAAAAGAATTTTTCACAGGATGAAAATCAAGGTTGTGTTGATATTCATCTTGTGGATTCATTCATTTACTGCGTTAACCCAAGTTAACTTAATCCCTAATGGAGGATTCGATAACGAAGAATGTCTTGATTTTGATACTACATTTTTTTTTCATCTATCATTTTGGCATCTTGAAAAATGGTTGCCTAATTATTATTACAATGTAGTGTATGACTCTACATTGCATATAGTTGTTGATTATGATTTCAATAATCATGAATTATATCAATATCAATCACCTGATTTTTTTCACCCATGTCTTTCTGAGTTTTTAAATCGAAATTCATTAACAAATAATATATTTGGTTATCAAATGCCATTTAGTGGATTAGGGTATGCTGGCTTGGGTATATTTATTGGAGAGCCTTATGTCCGTGAATTTATGCGCATTGAATTATCAGATACCTTAAAAAAAGGGCAGGGCTATTGTTTTCGTATGCGCTATGCACTGGCTGATAAAAGCAACCGAGTTGCCTCACATTTAGGGGCAGTATTTTCAGTAGATAGCTTTCATTTAGCATATAATAGTGTAGAAATATCTGAAAAACCTCAGATATATGCAGATTATATCATGTGTGAAGACTTGGATACCTCAAGTTGGCGTGTATTGGAAGGGAATTTTGTGGCTGAAGGCAAAGAACAATGGCTTACCATCGGTTGGTTTCATCATTTAAATCAGATTTATTGGAAAAAGATGTTGTTTCCTGAACAAATTGCAGATAGTATTATGGCCTATTACTACATCGATGCCCTGGAGCTCATCGAATGTCCGCAATACGGGGTACCGGATTATGAAATCATTCCGCCCAATGTAATCAGCCCTAACGGCGATGGGTTAAACGATGCATTTTATATTCATCCGTACCTGCCACAACCCAGCTCGTTAATTATATACAACCGCTGGGGCGCAGAAGTATTTCGCAGTGCCAACTACGACCAAATCTGGCAGGGCGCAACCGCCGATGGCAAACCGGTAGCCGAAGGCACGTATTTTTATGTGTTACAACTGCCCAGCGGCACGGTTAAAAAAGGCACCGTGAGTGTGTTTAGGTAATATTTTAATGTCACTTCTTAGTTTGTAATGTGAAAACGCAATTAAGAGAATTGCAAAAGCCAGTTGAAGATACTTACTGTATTAGATATCAATTTTAGCATATTTGGCATTTGCCTCAATGAATTCACGTCGTGGAGGTACATCGTCGCCCATGAGCATACTGAAAATGCGGTCAGCTTCGGCGGCGCTATCAATGGTAACTCGGCGCAGCGTTCGGGTAGCAGGGTTCATGGTTGTTTCCCAAAGCTGTTCGGCGTTCATTTCTCCCAAACCTTTATATCGTTGAATATTTACGGAAGAATCTTTACCGTCTTTAGCAATTTGTTTTACGGCAGCGTCGCGTTGATCATCGTTCCAGCAGTACATCTGTTCTTTTCCTTTTTTAACCAAATAGAGGGGTGGTGCGGCAATATAAATATAACCTTGCTCGATAAGTTCTTTCATGTATCTGAACATGAGCGTAAGGATAAGAGTGGTAATGTGACTGCCATCCACGTCGGCATCCGTCATGATTACAACTTTGTGATATCGTAGTTTATCGAGATTCAGCGCTTTGCTGTCTTCTTCGGTGCCAATGCTTATACCAAGAGCTGTGAAGATGTTTTTGATTTCTTCGTTTTCGAATATTTTATAAGAGAGGGCTTTTTCCACATTAAGGATTTTTCCTCTGAGAGGCATGATGGCCTGAAAATTACGGTCGCGGCCTTGTTTGGCAGTACCACCAGCCGAATCACCTTCCACCAAGAATATTTCGCACCGTTCGGGATTTCGTTCGGAGCAATCGGAGAGTTTGCCGGGCAGTCCGCTTCCTGTAAATGCTCCTTTTCGTTGTACCATTTCGCGTGCTTTGCGAGCAGCGTGTCGGGCGGTGGCGGCTAAAATGACTTTATTGACAATCATTTTTGCCTCTTTGGGGTTCTCTTCAAGGTAGAATGCCAACACTTCGCCAACGGCTTGGTCAACAGCACCCATCACTTCATTATTTCCGAGTTTGGTTTTGGTTTGTCCCTCAAACAGGGGTTCGTGAACTTTAACGGAGATAACGCCGGTAAGGCCTTCACGAAAATCATCACCTGATATTTCAAATTTCAGGTTTTTGGTCATACCCGATTTGTCGGCATAGGTCTTGAGGGTACGGGTTAGCGCACGGCGAAATCCGGCTAAGTGGGTGCCACCTTCGTGCGTATTGATATTATTTACATAAGAATGGATATTTTCGTTAAAAGAGCTATTATATTGAAAGGCCACTTCAACGGGAACGCCGGTTTTTTCGGTTTCGAGATAAATGGGGACAGGAATTAGAGCTTCGCGGGTTTGGTCGAGGTATTTGACAAATTCTTTGAGACCGCCTTCGGAGAAGAATTGCTGATGACGTGGTTGTCCGTTTTCGTCAATATCGCGTTGGTCGAATAGGTGCAGACGTATTCCTTTATTGAGGAAAGCCAGTTCGTTAAGACGGGCGGCCAGGGTTTCAAATGAATAGGTTGTTGTTTGGGTAAAAATAGAAGGGTCGGGCAGAAATTCAACTTCTGTACCGGTTTTGTCGGCCACTCCAACGGCTTTTACGTCGTATAGCGGTTTGCCACAGCTGTATTCTTGCTGCCATATTTTTCCTTCGCGGTAAACGGTGGCTTTAAGGTTAATAGATAAGGCATTCACGCATGAAACACCTACACCATGCAATCCACCCGAAACTTTGTACGAATCTTTGTCAAATTTACCGCCGGCATGCAATACTGTCATAACCACCTCTAGCGCCGAGCGACCTTCTTTGGGGTGAATGCCTGTTGGAATACCACGACCGTCATCCAAAACGCGGATGGCATTGTTGGGTAGTATATGCACTTCCACATTTTTGGCATATCCGGCCAATGCTTCGTCAATGGAGTTATCAACAACTTCATAAACCAAGTGATGCAGACCTTTGGGGCCAATATCGCCAATATACATAGCGGGTCGTTTGCGTACGGCTTCTAATCCCTCTAAGACCTGAATATTTTCGGCTGAATATTGCCCTTTCATCTTTTCTGCTGAGTCGCTCATTTTTTATGGTGTTTTTTAAGAGATGCAAATATACGAAAATAGAGCGCTGTGATAAGAGAAAAGGGAATCTGTTTTGCATAAATTATTAACATTTTATGCAAAGGTTGAGATACGTGGCAAATGCTTGATTATTCGGGCAAATCGAAGCGATAGATGGGGTCAATGGGATGATTGGGTGGCATTTCGCAAAGAGTGTGCAGAATGCCGTCTTCGATGCGGTAGATCCACCCGTGCAGCCATGGGCCTTGACGTTCTTTCCAGGCACGCTGCACAATGGAAGTTTGGGCTAAATTGAGCACTTGTTCAACAACATTAAATTCTACCAATTTGTTGGACTTTTCATCGGGGTCGGTAATCATATCCAATTCATTGCGATGATGCTTATACACGTCCTTGATGTTGCGCAGCCATTTGTTTAATAAGCCATATGACTGATGTGTCATGGCAGCATTAATCCCTCCGCATCCATAATGGCCGCAAACGATGATATGCTCAATTTTTAGCACTTCAACGGCGTATTGCAATACACTAATCAGGTTGAGGTCGGTGTGTACTACCAGGTTGGCAATGTTGCGATGTACAAATATTTCGCCGGGATCGGTGCCTGTTACCTCATTGGCCGGCACACGGCTATCAGAGCATCCAATCCACAAATATCGTGGATTCTGCTGTTCTTTCAAACGATTAAAAAAATGAGGGTCTATTTCTTTCTTGGCGCTAGCCCAGTTTTTATTGTTTTCGAGTAGTTGTTCCCAGGTTTGTTGTTTCATGCTTTGTATTTATTTTATTCCTATTATTCGTTTCAGCATTCGTTTTTCCATCTTCCAGAAAAAGTTGAAGAGCCCAAACAATAAGCCATAGAACAACAGAAGCAGGTTGTAAACCGGTAAAATACAAATGAGGTAAAGAATATATGTGCCAATTGTAAATGATAAATCAATGCCCAACATGTTGAATAAAGGGCGTTTGATTAGCAATACAGTGGTGCCTGTTAGTGTAAATACTATGAGTGCCAACACCACTTGTTTTGGATTGAGTTGCCAGCGCTGCATCAGTCGCTTTATCCAAGCCGGGTATGTGGTTTCTGCCTGCATGCTTATTCTACCCAGTCGGCTACAAATATATTGGTGTCGTGTGTGCCCCCGTTAAAACGGTTGCTGGAATAAACAATCTTTTTGCCATCGAATGAGAACATCGGGAAAGCATCAAAGGTTTTATCATAAGTGATTTGCTCTAATCCGGTCCCGTCAATGTTTATCATGAAAATATTAAATTGATATTCTCTTTCGGAGCGATGGTTGGATGAGAAAAGTATTTTATTACCGGATGGATGAAAGAAAGGTGACCAGTTGGCGCGGCCGAGCTGTGTGATTTGTTTCATATCTGAGCCATCCACATTGCATACATAAATTTCCATTTGGCTGGGCGCTACCAGGCCTTTTTTGAGCAGGGATGTGTATTTATCTATCTCTGCTTCTGTTTTGGGGCGTGAGGCCCTAAATACCAATTTTTTGCCATCGGGAGAGAAGAATGCGCCTCCATCGTATCCCAATTCATGAGTGATTTGCTTTACATCGCTGCCATCAATATTCATGGTGTATAATTCCAAATCACCACTACGGTCGGATGTGAATACAATTTTATCGCCTTTGGGCGACACGGTAGCTTCGGCGTCGTAGCCGGGATGGTTGGTGAGTTGTTGTAGAATGTTTCCTTTTAGGTCGGCAACAAAAATATCAAACGTGTTGTAGATAGGCCAGTAATATTCGCCTTTAACGCGTGGTGGGGCTTCTGGGCAAGCATCGCCGGCTAAGTGCGTGGAGGCATATAATATTTTTTTGTTGCCAGGCAAAAAATAGGCACATGTAGTGCGACCTTTTCCGGTACTGATTAATGCAGGGTTTTTGCCTATCATGCTTCCATTTTTCATATCCCAGTAATAAATCTGGTCGCAGGGTATCCCATTTTTTTCGTCTGTGCGCTGAAAGGTGAGTTTCTTGTTGTCGAAGCTCCAATATGCTTCTGCATTTTCTCCCCCGTTTGTCATCATGCGTACATTTTTTAAATGTTTTTCTTGCGGATAACGCAACGTATCGTTATCGCCTTGCGCCTGATTGTTGCGGGCAGAAATCTGAGAGGTGATGAATAATAGGGTTAAAAGGGGTATCGCAATTAAAACAGTAATAAGTCGCATCAGTTTTTTCTTGCAAATATAATATCACCACTCCTTTCTTTTTGCCTCAAAACGCAAAATACCTAAGATTGGTTATTGCGTCATTTGTCGTATTTTTCGTGCTCTTAATAAGAAGTGGATATGTGATTGCGTTTTTCTAATTAAACTTTGTTATGATATTATCTTTGATAAGTTCTTTGGTTTTTATGGCGCAATCGGCCATCGTAAAAACAACGCCTGTATCGCTAGCTGATGCCCTCTTACAAAATAAAGTAAGTTATACGGCTAAAGGTTACGAAGATTCGCCTCATTATTTACAACCAATTAAACTCATTATTAAGAATAATTCCGTTGAGAATTTGCAAATACGTATTGATCCGGGTTTGATTTTTGATCCGGAGCAAACGGTATATCAACAAATGGTTACAACCCGCAAAGAGTTGTTGGCATTAGCGCCCGGAAAATCGGATACGATATTGCTGTATGCCATGTGTACGCAGCCATCCAAGCGAGGGCAAAAAGACAGTACAAGGTATGTGCTGCGCACCGAAGTGTCGGATGCGCTAAAGCAATTGGCTGTATTTATTGATGAAAAAAAATTACAAGGTATTGAAGGGCAATATGCCGTTTGGACCGTTGCTGCACACTATGGTATGGAGGATATTGTGGGTTACGATTCGGCTGCCGTGAGTTTGCTCTTGCCGTTGGTGTCAAAACTTACAGGAAAACCTATTCCGCCTCCGCCGGCTGCCAACGATTACAAACGAAATTATCAAACCGGCTATTCATTCATGAAAGCATCTATCAAAGGCAAGTTTTATTTCCAGTATGCTGAAGTGAAGAATGTCAGTATTGGTTTGTTCCGAACTGACGGTGTTATTGTCAGGGAGTTATTCAATAATCCCCACACACAACCTGTATATCAGGAAGTGGAGTATGCCTTTGATTCGGATGTTTATACTGAGGATGCGTATGTGGTTCGTATGGTAGTTGATGGTAGGGTAGTGCGTGAACGCAAAATTGCCATGCGAAAAAATTATGACGAGTTACCGAACCGGTAATAGCAACGATGCCGGCTGCTCTGTGTTGATATGCAATGTCATGCTTTCAGGTTTGATTTCGGTATCATCAAAATGTGCTTTATCTGCGCCTGCAATTGAAATGATGAGATTATGGCCTGGACGAATCATATACGAGATAGGCAGCAGTGAAAACTGATACAAATGCATTTTGCCTGCTTCGATGGGTTTGTGGTTCTCTTGGTTGAATGTAATCTTGGCATCGGGTGTTAGGTATGATGTGGAGGGCGAATGAATCGGATGGTGGGTAACGCGAAACATACCTTCGGTAACGTATCGGATATTTCCTTTAGCATCTATTTCATCAACGTAAACAAACAACTGCCCGTCGGCAGCATCAAATGACATGGGCAAGATGGCCTGTATATGGCCTTCAATCCAAAGCGTGTCGGATAAAGGTGCTGTTCGAAAAACCAAGTTTTTTTGCAATTGATTTTTGCGTTCGGGATATCGGGTGTATTTATCTAAGCGATAAATGGCTGTTTGGCTGTTCCATCTTGATCCGGGTCCTGTTTCGGCTGAATAGTCAATGGCATAGCGGATGTCGCCATTTTGTACGGCTGTTGAATCCCATTGTGCAGTATAATCGGCTGATAAATAAACACGTTGCACATGCTGATGATTAGGCCAGGTATCGGCATGTATCCATTCTTCTTTGCCAATAGCAAAATAGGATACCCTGGGCGCTTTGTCAATGCCGTTTTGTATGCCTTTTAGATGAAAATCGAAAAAGCGTAGCATCTCATCAAATATTTTGAATTTCACTTTGTGGGTTTTAGTGTACGGACTGGCATTGTCGTGCGGTCCATGATCCCATGGCCCCATCAGCACGCGGCGTGTGTTGGGATTGTTCCATAATCCTTTGATGACAGAGTTGGGAAGTGCACCATCGTACCATCCGCCAATTCTGAAAATAGGTGTTCCGGCGTCAATAATTTTATCTTGGCTAAAGTGAATCGAAAAATCATTAATTGGTTTCTTTATCACAGGATGTTGTTCATCGCGAAACTGAATACGCAACAGTTCTGAATATACATCATAATTATCGCGGTGTTGCAGGAGTGCCTGTTTTAGCAATGCTCCTTTTTTATCGTCCAAAACAGGATTGGCGCCTTTTACAAAGGTTTTGGCAAGCTTTCCTAAAAAAGAAAAATCACTGTGGTCTAACGAACGTGTTGTAATGCCCCATGCCTTTACAAATGGACCTTGCCTAACGCCACCAGGAAAAGCCATGTCGGCA
Source organism: Candidatus Competibacteraceae bacterium (assembly GCA_014879445.1). Classification (GTDB taxonomy): domain Bacteria; phylum Bacteroidota; class Bacteroidia; order CAIKAF01; family CAIKAF01; genus BA4. The sequence goes on along the minus strand of JACSSC010000037.1, from coordinate 20,721 downwards.
TACAAGTCATAAATATTTGAACGTGGAATGCAGGCCTTTAGCGCCGGATGCTGTGTTACCAATACCAACTCTGCCGTAGTGCCTAAGTACGAAATGCCGGTGGTGCCAATAGCTCCATTGCTCCATGGTTGCTGTACTATCCAGTCCATGATTTCTGCACCATCGTACATCTCTTCCATCGTGAAATCCATTAGCCGGTTTCCAAACGATGCGCCCGAACCACGGGCATCCAAAATCACTACAGCGTATCCGTTGCGGGTAAAAAATTCAACCTCGCTTTTGGGTACTTGCCCAAAACCAGGATTTTGCAGAAAACGAAATCCCTTTTTTAACTCTATCGATCGTACATATCGTGTCAGATAAAATACTACTGGCACTTTGCCATTTACTTTACGGAGTTTTGATTTTTTGGGTAGAAAAACATCAACGGCTAAATCAATGCTGTCACGATTTGTATGATAAAACGATGTGTAATCAAAATGACGACGTTTTACAATCTGGGTTTGTGCCAGCAAAGTGGCAAAACTGAGAAAAGTAAGAACCCAAAAAGCAGCAAGGCGCAAATAAATCATGTTGATATTGGATTAAGTTCTAAGGCGTGCAAAAATAGAGAAGCAAACCTAGGAAAAGATTATGGATTGGTGTGATTTAACAAAAAATAATATTATACTTTTTCTTTCTCGTTTTCTCTCTTTACGAGTGCCATATATCCATCGGGCAGCGATAAGTATCCGTATTCGTAGCAAAAATGATATACATTGCCGGTTTGGGTAGTGTAGGTATGGGTAAGGTACTGAAACTGGAATCCGGCTTGTGTGAGTTTGTCTTTATGCACTTTGGCCTTGCCATGCGGAGTAAGCCCCTCAAGTATGCGACGGTTTTTCCGCAATATATGGTTGATTTTTCGAACCAAATTATTGGCGTCGCTATTTTGGCGATTATTATAGCTGTTTCGACACTGATCCGAACAAAATTTTTTGTCGGCCCTGCCAATCAACGTATCACCACAATCAAGGCATCTCCTTTCCATGTGTTAAGGTCTTGGTTTTTATGGGCAATATATGAAAAAATTTAACCACATACAATGATACTGAAATATTATTGACAGAGGGATAAAGAATCACGTATCGCTAATAAATTGCAGAATTCCATTTTTGTATTGTGATTCTAAAAATCAAATAACCGTTTTATATACTTGATGTGTTTTCTCCGAATTTGCTTAATTGCTCGTACAACTCGCTGACCGGCAATCCCATTACGTTATAATAACATCCTTCAATCTGTTGAATGGCGCGTAGGCCTATCCAATCCTGTGCGCCATAACTTCCGGCTTTATCATAAGGTTTGTAGTGTTGTATGTAGTAATTGATATCGGCATTTAGCAATCTTCTGAAATGTACCCGCGTGGCTGATGAAAAACAAATATTCTTTTCGGATGTGCGCAGGCATACGCCTGTATATACCGTATGCATATTTCCGCTTAATGTTTGTAGCATGAGGTATGCCTCTTCTTCATCTTGTGGCTTATTCAAAATGGTATCATGGATGGCCACCAAGGTATCGGCGGTTATCACCAACCAATTGGGATGATCAGCCAATTCTGTTTCGAATGCAGCAGCTTTTTTTTGACATAAATATTCGGCTACATTTTTGGGATGCATGTCTGATGGAAAATCTTCAGATGTCTCTTTTATCATTACCTGAAATGAGAGGTCTATGCCTGATAATAATTGATGCCGTCGGGGCGAACGCGAACCCAATATGATGGTGTATGGAATGTGAAGTGGATGTTGCATCAGGCAAATGTAGTAATTTTGCATACTTCTATACTTAAATGACTTGCCTGATACGTTATCAGAAATAAAATCCATGTATCTTGGATTAAATTTTTAATATTATGAATAACTATAAACTGATTATTGTTTGTATCGTCGCCATCACGAGTGTTTCTTGTGCGTTGTCAATAAAGAAACCTGAAAAGGGTGAAAGGTTTGTGATAACGATTAATAACAATTCAATTGAAGATTACAGCAATGATTATCGCTGTGAAATAGATTTATATGAACACGCTTCAGGTGCAAAAATGAAACAACTCTTTTATTCGTTACAAAAGAAGAATCTTGAATTGGCTGATGGCAGTAGTTATTATTATGTGGAGTTGTATATGCACAATGAATCGAATGATGCCTTAGTGCTTGATTTTGGTCATGCCGGTATTTCGAAAGAAGCAGAAGAGCTGCTATTGTTGATTGATGCGGCTTGTCCTTAATCTCATTTTTATACCCATAATATCATAGACAGCACACCGGCAAGCATCCATCCTTTCAGCGCCAAGCCCAACCTTCGATAATCATTTTGTTCATGTGCAGAAAAAATCAAATACACAAAAATCGGCAAAGGCAGCAGTATGATGAAAGCCATGCAGAAGAGAATATAAGTAGGCAGCTGCCAGTTGGTTAACCACCATGTCCAACGAATGGCATGTACCGTGAGTAAAGCAATCAGCACAAACATGAAAGTTTTGGAAATGTCCACTCCGCCAGTAATGGGCAGCGTTCTGTACCCAGCTTGTACATCACCCGGAATATCTTCAATATCCTTGGCCACTTCTCTAATCCAAGAAAGCAAAAAAGCAAAAATGGCATAATATGCCGTTAAGCGAATTTTTTCGGGGATAAGAGAATCTCTTGCCATCATCATAATCATGATTAACGGCAACGCTGAAAGCAAGGATACCAGAAGGTTTCCCCAAACAGGTCGAGGTTTTAAGTGTGTTGAATAGACATATAATAATAGCGATGCCGGAAAAACAAATAGGATGGTAAAATAATATCCCTGAATCGCGCTTATCACAGCCAATAACCATCCTACAATGTTCAGAAAGAGATAGAGATAACGAACACGGGGCAAATTTCTAATATAATTTTTATGAGGTTTGTTGATGGCGTCAGTTCGCACATCGCATATATCATTCCATACATTGCCTGCCGCAGCTACGCATATCACCGAACCCATGATGGCTAACAGCCATGCGGAAAAGGGTATAGCGTGCATCCAGGCCGTTAAGCTCATCATCAAGCATAGGATGAGCAGATTGGGTAATCTGATTAAATTAATGACAGACATTTGAACAAACTTGCACAATATTTTTTTTCTTTCAAAGCATTCATGCATGTTGCAGGTTTCGGGCTCTATTTTTCGTAATATTGCGCCGTTTTGAATGGGACGATAAGCTGGATAGATTAGCATGAAGCAATTTTGAATACATGACGGAGAAAAAGGGACAAATTGAAATATTCGGCGCCAGGGAGCATAATCTAAAAGATATTGACGTTGTCATACCTCGTCATCAATTGGTTGTAATAACAGGTTTGTCGGGATCTGGAAAATCATCATTGGCATTTGATACGCTGTTTGCTGAAGGGCAGCGTAGGTATATAGAGAGTTTTTCGGCCTATGCCCGTCAGTTTTTAGGAGGGATGAAACGCCCTGATGTGGATAAAATCAATGGATTGAGCCCTGTAATAGCCATTGAGCAAAAATCAACAGGAAGAAATCCGCGAAGTACAGTAGGAACGATTACAGAGATCTACGATTTTCTTCGTTTGTTGTATGCCCGTGTTGGTGAGGCCTATTCCTATATAACAGGTGAGCCGATGGTGAAATATACAGATGAGCAAATCCACGATGCCATTCTTCAATCCTTTTCTGGCCAGGAGATACAGTTGCTTTCGCCTGTTGTAAAAGGTCGTAAAGGTCATTATCGGGAGTTGTTTGAAAAAATTCGCAAATTGGGCTTCCTGAAAGTTCGGGTGGATGGCGAAGTGCAGGAAATTGCTTTTGGCATGAAGCTCGACCGTTACAAAACGCATGATGTCGAAATCTTGATTGATCAGTTAACTGTTGATACTGCACAACATGCCCGTTTAAGACGCTCAACCCTTGATGCCTTGAAACATGGAAAGGGCTACTTGACGGTTGTTGACGCATCAGGAAACACACGTCAGTTTAGTCGGTTTTTGATGTGCCCTACATCTGGTATTTCGTACGAAGAACCTGCGCCTAATTTCTTTTCATTTAATTCGCCATATGGTGCTTGCAATCATTGTAACGGATTGGGTGAAGTGTCGGAAATGGATTTGTCTAAAATCATTCCCAACCGGTCGCTCACCATCAAGCAGGGCGCTATCATTCCTTTAGGCCCGTACAAAAAAGAATTACGAATATTTCATCAAATAGAAGCGCTAGGCAAACACTTTGGCTTCGATTTGCAAACACCTGTTGATGAAATGGAAGATGAGCATCTGCAATTATTGCTCTATGGTAGCCCCGATATTATTAAAGTAAAAGATAGCACAGGTGTACGTCAAAACCTGAATTATGAGGGAATTGTAACTTTTATCGAACAGCAGGTTAACGATGATGCATCAAAATCCATTTTAAAATGGGCGCAAGGATTTATGCAGCAAAAAACTTGTTCGGCTTGCCAGGGTACTCGTTTGCGTAAAGAAGCTCGATATTTTAGAATAGCCGGTTACGATATTACCCAGATTTCGGCCATGGATATTCATGCGCTTGCCGATTTCTTTAATCAGATTGAGGAAAAATTATCACCCACACAACAACGAATTGCCTCAGAGGCATTGAAAGAAATTAGAAAACGAATCGGTTTTTTATTGGATGTGGGGCTGGAATATCTTACACTCAACCGTACATCCCGGACACTTTCAGGAGGCGAAGCTCAACGTATTCGCTTAGCCACGCAGATTGGTTCTCAACTGGTGGGGGTACTCTATATTTTGGATGAGCCCAGTATTGGATTGCACCAGCGCGATAATCACCGATTAATTTCGGCATTAAAAAAACTTCGTGATTTGGGCAACTCGGTTATTGTGGTGGAGCATGATAAAGATATGATGCTCGAAAGCGATTATATCATTGATATGGGGCCGGGCGCCGGCGTGCATGGTGGCAGAATTGTAGCTCAAGGCACACCTGACCATTTTTTGATGCAAAACGCCGAAACGGCTCGTTATCTCTCCGGCGAAAAACATATATCAATACCCATAAATAGACGTAAAGGTAACGGGAGTTCGCTTACCATACATAATGCCACAGGGCATAATCTTAAGGATGTAACCCTCCGTTTGCCCTTAGGCACACTTATCTGTATTACCGGAGTGAGCGGAAGTGGTAAGTCGTCTTTAATCAACGATACTCTTTTTCCTGCATTAAATAGAATGCTCTATACCCAAAGCGAAAAATCAGCGCTCCCATTTAGAAAAATTACAGGCGATAAGCATATTGATAAAGTGATACGAATAGACCAGTCGCCTATTGGTCGCACCCCACGATCCAATCCTGCAACTTATACAGGCGTGTTTTCTGATATACGAAACTTATTTGCTGAATTGCCCGAAGCCCGTATCAGAGGATACAAACCCGGACGCTTCTCTTTTAATGTAAAAGGCGGACGATGTGAAACCTGCGGAGGCGCCGGTATAAAAGTCGTTGAAATGAATTTTTTGCCTGATGTGGAAGTTACTTGTGAAGCATGCAATGGCCGTCGCTATAATCGCGAAACGCTTGAGGTGCGCTATAAAGGGAAATCTATCAATGATGTACTGAATATGACCATCGAAGATGCCCTTACTTTTTTTGAACATATTCCAGCAATTGTTCGAAAAATTCAAGTGCTGAATCAAATCGGACTGGGTTATCTAACACTAGGGCAATCCTCTACAACATTGTCGGGGGGCGAAGCGCAACGCGTGAAGCTGGCATCTGAACTCAATCGTACGGATACCGGAAATACCTTGTATCTGCTCGATGAACCTACCACCGGACTGCATTTCGAAGATGTTCGAATCCTCCTGGATGTGTTGAATAAATTGGTGGATAAAGGAAATACCGTGTTGGTGATTGAACATAATATGGATATCATTAAATCTGCCGACTGGATTGTGGATATGGGACCTGAAGGTGGAAATAGGGGAGGGCAGATTCTTTTTGAAGGTACACCCGAAGCTTTGCTTTCCGTCTCTGATAACCATACAGCGAGGTTTATGTTGGCCGAATTCTCTGAATTGTAATTTTTTTTCCTGATAATGAATGGATTGAAAAGTTTTTTGATAAATTCTATTCATACGATTTGGTGGTTTGCTGATAACTGCTAAATTTACGTAAAATTTTAAATCAAATCATTATGAAAAAAGTGAACGCATTACTCGGACTGTTTGTTGCCTGAGCGCTGCTATGGTCATGCTCCAGTGAGAGCAATGTGTACAAAATGGGAACTTTGGAGGGTAGAGTATTTAACGCAGATGGTTCGCGTACCCTCGGTGCCATTAAAGTACAGATTGACTTGAATGGTGACGTTTTTCTTACTACGACAGATGCAAATGGTAATTTTACACTGGATGCACCTGTTGGCACACACGACTTAGTTATTTATTCAGGTTCAGGTCGTATCTTCCGCTCTGTTTCAACAATTACTATTGAGGAGGGAAAAACGACTGATGTGCCTATGGAAAATACAAAATTAAATCAGGTGGCCAATTTGGCATATATACCCGGAGCATATGATAAAATTGAATCTATCATTATTGACTCGTTGGGATACAGCGCTACCCAGCTGTCAATTGCCGATTTGGACAACCTTTCTTATATGCAAACTTTCAATGCCATTTTCTTGAACTGCGGAAAACCCGGCTATTTGGATAGCGCCAAATATGCTAACCTAAGTGCATATGCTTATGCCGGTGGTAGCATTTATGCTTCTGACTATGCGGTTGAATACCTTACAGGCGACGGATATTATATGCAAACGCCTCCAGTTTATACAGCCCATTCACACTCTTCTATCGAAAATCCCGATAAATCTTGCGTAGGTGATGTGGGTGGCTTTATTTCAGACAATGACCTTTGTACCGAAAAAATTGGATCCACAGGTATGGTGTCTAATGTTAGTATTATTGATATAGCACTTCAGAACTTACTGAATAAAACAACCATTGATATAGATTATGACTTAGGTGGATGGGAAGTGATTCAACTGCTCAGTTCCAACTGGCAAATCTTACTTCAGGATAATACTTACGGATATGGGCCACTTGCTGCTCGCTTGTATTATATCAATCCGGCTACATATTATCAGAGCGGTGGATGGGTTACCATCTGTCATATTCCACCCGGAAATCCAAACAATCCGCAAACAATTACCGTTTCTGTAAACGCATTGCAGGCACACTTGGATCATGGCGATTTTATCGGACCATGTCAACAGGATGGAAATATCCTTTTCACTACATTCCACAACCACCATCAAGGCAATATCAGCCACGATGTGTATGATGTGTTGGAATACTTTATTCTCAACCTGTAATTTGCACTATTATATAATGAGAAAAAGCCGGATATGTTCCGGCTTTTTTTTTGTACGATACCATAGGTTTTTAGATTCTCTTATATTTGAACTTACATATGAAGGATTAATATGTCGAAAAAGAAAACAAAAACAGCCAACTCCTCACCAAACAAAATATCAACAACATCTAAAAAATCGATTCCATTTTTTGAGAATCACAGATTATTGATTGGCATTAATATGGCTGTTGCAACCCTTGTTTATTTCTTGTTTTTTGATATCAGGGTTACTGAAGCAGGGGACGATTCCTCATATATTCAAATGGCATACAACTTTATTCATTACGGTAAAGTATCCAATTTGCAAGCGCCATTTTATGCTGTTTTTCTTGGTTTCTTTTACTGGATTTTCGGTATGCAGATTGGCCTCTTCAAATTACTTTCAATTGTCAGTGTATTAGCCGGAATTTATATTACCTATCGAACATTCAAGCCACATCTGCCTGGATATATCTTGCATATCAGCTTGTTTATTATCAGCATTCATTACCTCATGGCTTATTATGCCTCTACTACTTTCTCAGAAGGACTTTTTATTCTCCTTCAAAGTTTTTTCCTCTATTATGCCATTGTGATATTTTGGCCCCGATTGCTCGAAAAAAATGTGCAAATCAAACATTATGTGGTATTGGTTCTCCTCTCTCTATTGTTGATGTTGACACGCAATATTGCGTTGGTGGTGCCTTTTAGCTTTGTATTGTTTTTGCTTTTGCAAAAACAGTTCAAACCTGCCCTTATGTATATGGGTACTTTTGTGGTTCTATATATTCCATATTACATCCTTCGCTCTATTGTATTCAAGTCGGATGACAATCAATATGGCTCACAATTCGCTTTTATCTTTATGAAGGATACTTACAAACCATCCTTGGGCAACGAAGATTTGGGCGGCTTTATCCAACGATTAATGGATAATCTTAATCTTTATTTTTCTAAACATTTTCTCAAACAAATTGGTTTTCTTCATCCCGATTCAATGCTTATTCACTCGGGAATAGCTCTTTTAGTAATTGTAATTTGTGTGGCTGCTCTGATTTGGGTTATCTGGCATAAAAAAGATGCCCTGTCAATAACTACACTCTATGTCATGTGTATGATTGGCGGCACTTCGCTTGCCATGCAAAAGAACTGGAATCAGGACAGGTTTATTCTTATTTATTTGTTATATCTGCTTTTTCTCTTGTTTTATTTTTTCCACGATATAGCTTCTAAGCGACCTGCTTTTCGAATACTGAAACCTATCACCTACGTGCTGATGGGAGCTATTGTTTTGGCCATGCTAAATCGTACTTTGCCTAAATTATCTACCCATCATGAAGTTTGGAAAGCCAGCTTAAAAGGTGATATGACCTATGGATTAACACCTGACTTGAAAAACTACGTTTTAATCAGCCGATATGCAGGAAAAAATGTGCCTGCCGATAAAAAAATTGCGGCACGCAAACCATCTATCGCTTTCATCCATGGCGGTAGAGAATTTTCAGGAATTTATGCCATTCCTTATGTGGACGAAACCAAAGCCATTGAGCAGGGAAAATCCTATTGTATTGTAGATTTTAATCAATGGACAGCCGTTCGTGATATGCAGTTTCGTACCATGATGTTGCCTCAAATCAAAGCAGTATTTCAGGGAAAAACAGACCCTTCAACTCAATCAACATGGAAGCCCGGCTATTATTATATCTTCTTTGAATTTACACCCGGCGATACATTGGAAACTGTGATGAAACAAAGCGGACTGGTACTTTCTCAGGATGTGGATGAATTTGTTGGTGCCTTCAATGAAAAGTATTTTGCGGTCTCCTCTCAGTTGAAAGATGAATTGATCTCGCAAGATATTTCATACGTCATTACTTCCAGTTTGCGCCTAAATCCCAAAAAGAAAACCAATACGACCATTAATACAGTTGAGCGCTATCTCAGTTTTATTGAAATTAAATATCCCGGATGCCTCACGATGGTGAAAGAAGAAGGGCGCGACGAAAAAGCAGCTCTCTATGAATTGAATCTAACACAGTTTAATTATTGAACTTGGATAGTATTGGAATAATTGGTGCCGGTAGTTTTGGTATAGCCATTGCCAACCTGGTGGCAGAAAATAACTACTCTGTTCAAGTGCTGATACGCACACCCGAACAGTTCGAAAACATGCAAGATAAATTGAAAAATATTTTGCACCCATCTGTATCATTGGTACATCAGCCCCAGGCATTTATGAATTCATGCCGGCTTGTTTTCCCTATTGTGCCGGGCAAAGACCTTGAAAATGCCATTTTAAAAATCAAACCGTATGTTACTTCATCACATAGCTATGTGCATGGCACCAAGTCGGTACGTATCCATGATTCGATGCAGCATGCTGTAGAAACAATGAGCCAAATGATGGGACGTGTGCTTCAAACTTCATCATTGGCTTGCTTGGCCGGACCCAACCTGGCTTACGAAATCAATGCAGGACTGCCTGCTGCTACCGTGATCGCTTCTGCCGATAGAGGATTGCAGGAAAGGGTTGGAGAAGTGTTGCGAAATAAGCGTTTTCAAGTGTTGTACAACGATGATATGTATGGAATTGAACTTTGTGGGGCTATTAAAAATATCATGGCAATTGCTGCCGGTGCGGCATCGGCACTCGAGGTGGGTGATAATGCCAAAGCACTGCTCATCAACAGGGGATTAATCGAAATGATTCATATCGGTACACACCTTGGTGCTTCTGTCAAATCTTTTTATGGTGTGGCCGGTATGGGCGACCTCCTGGCAACTTGTTATAGCAGCCGAAGTCGTAATTTTTCACTGGGATATCGCTTGGCTAAAGGCGAATCGTTTGAGGAAATTACTCAAAGTATGGAAGAAACAGCAGAAGGCATCACGACAACCATGGCTATTCATCAACTTTCTGAAAAGAATAATTGGAAAACACCCATCACTAAAATGGTATTTAAGGCCTTATTCGAGTCATATCCAGTGGCTGATGCTATTCAGCATTTAATGAAACTCCCGGTAAGAGAAGATATAGATTTTTAATTCTATTTGCGCTTACAACTATAAGCTATGACTGCTATTTGGGCTATGCCCGAAGTTTACATATTCCGTCGGTATTGTCCACCTACCTCAAATAATGCATGTGTGATTTGACCCAGTGAACAATATTTGGCCACTTCCATCATTTTTTCAAAAATATTCTGGTTGCGAATGGCCGTAACTTGTAGTTCGCGTAATAATATAGCAGCATGATTGTTGTGTGCCTGATGCAAATGCTGCAACATCGAAATCTGATAATTCTTTTCTTCTTGCGTGCTGCGAATTACTTCCTGCGGAATAATGGTTGGCGAGCCCTTGGATGAAAGGAATGTATTAACACCGATAATCGGATATGTGCCGTTATGCTTTAATGATTCGTAATGCAAACTTTCTTCCTGAATCTTATTTCTTTGATACATGGTCTCCATGGCACCCAATACACCGCCACGCTCGGTAATACGGTCAAATTCCATCAACACGGCTTCTTCAACCAAATCGGTCAATTCTTCAATGATAAATGAGCCCTGCATAGGATTTTCGTTATGAGCCAATCCCAATTCTTTATTGATGATAAGTTGTATAGCCATAGCTCTTCTTACCGATTCTTCGGTAGGCGTAGTGATGGCTTCATCATAGGCATTGGTATGCAGCGACTGACAATTGTCGTATATGGCATATAATGCTTGAAGCGTTGTGCGTATGTCGTTGAAATCAATTTCCTGTGCATGCAACGATCGTCCGGATGTTTGTATATGATATTTCAACATTTGTGAGCGCTCGTTAGCTTCATATAGCTTTTTCATGGATTTGGCCCAAATGCGACGAGCAACACGCCCTATCACAGCATACTCGGCATCAATGCCGTTGGAAAAGAAAAACGAAAGATTGGGCGCAAATTGATTGATATCCATCCCTCTCGACCTGTAGTATTCTACATACGTAAATCCATTAGCCAAAGTGAATGCAAGCTGTGTGATTGGATTGGCTCCGGCTTCGGCTATGTGATATCCTGAGATGGAAACGGAATAAAAATTTCTGACCTGGTTATGAATGAAGTATTCCTGCATGTCGCCCATCATGCGCAACGAAAATTCGGTTGAGAATATACAAGTGTTTTGCGCCTGGTCTTCTTTTAATATGTCGGCTTGTATGGTTCCACGAACAGAACATAGGGTTTGTTCTTTGATTTGATGATATACTTCAGAGGGTAACACTTGATCGCCCGTAACCCCAAGCAACATAAGCCCTAACCCGTTATTCCCTTCGGGCAATGCACCTTGATAGACAGGAACGGGTATGTCTTTTTCGAGATAAATGGCTGTAATTTTTTCACGAATAGTCGCCTCTAACCCATTTTCCTTAATGTACTTTTCGCATTGCTGATCAATAGCAGCATTCATAAAAAAGGCACACATGGCAGGCGCTGGGCCATTAATTGTCATCGAAACGGATGTGTTGGCAGCTGCTAAATCAAATCCCGAATAAAGCTTTTTTGCATCGTCCAAACAACAGATTGATACACCAGAATTTCCAATTTTACCATATATGTCAGGTCGCTTATCAGGGTCATTTCCATATAGCGTTACCGAATCAAATGCCGTTGAAAGTCGTTTGGCCGGCATGCCCGATGATAAATAATGAAACCGACGATTGGTTCGCTCAGGACCGCCTTCGCCGGCAAACATACGCGTAGGGTCTTCATGCTCCCGTTTAAATGGAAATACACCGGATGTGTAGGGAAAATATCCTGGAAAATTTTCCTGTAATGTCCATCTGATGATGTCGCCCCAACCTGTATATCGCGGTGTGGCCACTTTGGGTATGCGTGTATGTGATAAGGTTTCATGATATGTTTTTACGGCAATCTCTTTGTTGCGAACGGTAAACTTATAGGTTTCTGACCGATATCCATCTACATGTTTTTCCCAATTCTCAAGCCATGATAAAAGATGTGGGTCAAAGGTCTGCTTCAGTTCTTGATATACCTTTTCAATACTCTCTACAGCCGGCTTTGCATCGCCTGATTTTATCATTTCAGATGCTGTGCCTAATGCCTGTAATCGCAACGCAATATTCGACTGCTCATTAACCCAACGATTGTATTGACGAATATTATCGCTGATCTCTGACAAATAGCGAGTGCGGTGTGGTGGAATAATGTATATTTTCTCCGACATCTCGTCGCTCACCTCATAAGTCGAAATAAACGATTGATTACCTGTTTTATGAACCAATGCATCCATCACAGCTTTATAAAGACGGTTCATGCCAGGGTCGTTGAACTGTGATGCAATGGTGCCAAATACAGGAAGAGAATCGTCATCCGATTCAAATAATTGATGGTTGCGCTTGTATTGCTTGCGAATGTCGCGTATTGCATCCTGCGCTCCGCGCTTGTCATATTTGTTTAATGCAATAATATCAGCAAAGTCAAGCATATCTATTTTTTCTAACTGCGATGCTGCGCCATATTCAGGGGTCATTACATACAAGCTCAAATCACTGTATTCTGTAATTTCGGTATCGCTTTGCCCTATGCCTGATGTTTCGAGAATAATCAGGTCAAATCCTGTTGCTTTCAGAATATCGAGGGTTTGACGTACATATTTAGATAAAGCCAGATTGCTCTGTCGCGTGGCCATTGATCGCATATACACGCAGGGTGTGTGAATGGCATTCATCCGAATGCGGTCGCCCAACAATGCCCCACCTGTTTTTCGCTTCGATGGGTCAACGGATACTATGGCTAAGTGCTTTTCCGGAAAATCAGATAAATACCTGCGAACCAATTCATCTACTAACGAAGATTTACCTGCGCCACCTGTGCCCGTAATTCCTATGATGGGGATCTTACTGCTCGTTGCTCGTTGTTCTATTTCGGCTTGTACGGTTTGATAATTATCGTCTTCATTTTCGGCTGCTGTTATCAAGCGAGCATAGTGCGTAACTTTATCCGGCGATAATGTTGACGCAAATTGGCTGAGTTGTTGTGTGGAAGGATAAAAATCACATTTTTCCATCATGTCATTTATCATCCCCTGCAATCCCATAGCACGCCCATCATCAGGCGAATAGATTCTTGTTATTCCGTAGCGATGCAATGATGCTGCTTCTTCAGGTAAAATGGTGCCACCACCTCCCCCAAATATTCGAATATGCTCACAGCCCTGCTCTTTTAGCAAATCATACATGTACATAAAAAACTCCATGTGCCCGCCTTGATAGGATGTGAGTGCAATGGCCTGAGCATCTTCTTGTATGGCGCAATTCACAATTTCCTGCACACTGCGGTCGTGTCCCAAATGGATCACCTCAGCTCCGCTGGCCTGTATGATGCGTCGCATGATATTGATTGATGCATCATGCCCGTCAAATAGCGATGCTGCGGTTACAATCCTTATTTTATGCTTGGGACGGTATATCTCCACTTTGGCTGTCGTCATGCTTTTAACTTTTTTTCAATCCTTGCAAAAGTAGTTTCTCTATTTAAGATAAACAAACACACCTCTTTTGCCGTATATTTGTCGCAACGTAAGTTTTATTCACCACAAGCAAATGATAAGAAGGATAAGCATATTGTTGATTGTTGTTGGTTTTGTTTTATCAGCTCAGGCACAGGAAACTACATCCGAAGCACCTAAAAAAAACAAGCATGAAACGCGGATGATTAATTTCGGCGTTAAGGCCGGTATTAATGTGAATCGCTTAGATACTCGTATTCCAGCATATCTCAACGAGAATTATATCGGGTTTAGTGGAGGCATCTTTGCTCGTTTTAATTTCAAACGTCTTTATCTGCAACCCGAAGTCCTATTCTCAATGGTCGGAGGTAATGGCTTTTTTGATAATGGTGGCCGTTATAATATTAAAATTCATACGATCGAGTTTCCTTTAGCGCTCGGATACAAAATTCTCGATTTTCGGATCATTAATTTCCGTCTCAATGGCGGCCCCTTTGCGGCTGTTAGTGTTTACAAAGATATTGAGGTTACTGACCCTTTTCATCCCTCCAATTCATTCTCTTCAGATAGCTTGTCAAACTGGAATGCTGGCCTATTTGTTGGCCTGGGTGCCGATGTATGGCGATTCAATCTCAACGCTCGCTATAAATTCGGATTCGTCAATTTGTTGGGTGATAATGTCATGATACAAGACCCCGGTGCCGCTTTTCGAAATGGCCATTTTGAAATCTCATTAGGATTTAAAATATTTTAATTTCCTGAAATGCAATACTTTGATATTTTTTTCAAATCTTATTGCAACCCCGGTTACACATTAACCGTTAAACAATTTTAAATTCAATTTTTTGCCTATCAAACACGTGTACGCTTAGTTTCCTGTTTCTCAAACTTAAATTAAAAACAGAGCGTATGCGTAAATTACAGTTGCTAGACGATCAACACCTTGTGGTGAATTTTACCAACGGTTGCCAACAAAGTTTTAATCAGTTACTCAACCGTCACAAGCAAAAGGTGTATGCATTCATCATGATGAAGGTGAAAGACCCTGATGTGGCCGAAGATATATTTCAGGACACATTTATCAAAGTAGTGAATACACTGAAAGGAGGCAAGTATCAAGAAGAAGGTCGTTTTGCATCATGGCTCATGCGTATTGCTCATAATCTTGTCATTGATTATTTCCGAAGAGCTAAACGTATGCCTTCCTTTGAAGCCGGTGGCAACGATGACGATGATTTCGATGTGTTTTCTATTATCAGAATACCCGATACGAACATAGAGGATCAACTTATTAAACAGCAAACCCACGAACAACTTCACAAACTCATTGCTAAACTGCCTAAAGAACAAAAAGAAGTGCTCTTCATGCGCCTTTATGCCGATATGAGTTTTCAGGAAATAGCAGACCAAACAAAAGTTAGCATCAACACTGCCTTAGGTCGCATGCGCTACGCCATTATCAATCTGCGCAAATTAATGGAAGAAAATAAACTCTATGTTAGCATGAGTGCTTAACCCGGTTCGTCTTAATAGTTTTTATATTTTTGGTGTGAAATAAGAGCGTGGTAACATGCTCTTATTTTTTTTTAGCCAACACTGTCCATATCTTAAGCATCAATAGAATAAAATAATAATTGGGCGCCCGCCACATGCTTGCAGCTATGTGGCGCCGGGCTATGCAGGGCTACGCTTCGCTCCGGTGCGATGCACCGCTGCCTGTAGGCAGCGCCCTTCCTATCCCTGGCGCATTATAATCATCCTCAAGCCAGTCATATATCTTACTCTATCTATGCTGTCTTGTTTAATTGATTCGGAATTGCATATTCTATTAAAAATGATTTTTGGGGTTGAGGATGATTTCTTATCTTCGCATTCTTAACAATAACCTGTGTCAGACAGCATAGTCATTATTCCAACTTACAACGAGATCGAAAACATCGAAAAAATGATTCATACGGTTATGAACCTCCCGTATGCTTTTGATGTGCTCATTGTTGATGATGGCTCTCCCGACGGAACAGCCGCCGTTGTCAAAAAATACCAAAACATATACCCTAATCGACTTTTTATTTTAGAAAGAAAAGAAAAGAATGGATTAGGCACAGCATATATTGCAGGGTTTAGATGGGTTTTAAATCGTAATTATACCTACTGCTTCGAAATGGATTGTGATTTTTCACACAATCCGACTGATTTGATTCGGCTTCGTGCCTGCTGCGCCGAAGATCATGCCGACCTGGCTATTGGCTCACGATATGTAAATGGCGTGAATGTGGTAAACTGGCCCATGAGTCGTGTTTTATTATCCTATTTTGCTTCTAAGTATGTTCGTTTCATTACAGGCATGAAAATTCATGATGCAACAGCTGGATTCAAGTGCTATCGAACTTCTTTGCTTGCAGGTATCAATTTCGATAATATTCGCTTTAAAGGATATGCATTCCAAATCGAAATGAAATATATTGCTTATAAAATGGGATTTTCACTTAAAGAGGTTTCTATCATTTTTACCGACCGGCAGGAAGGCACTTCCAAAATTTCAGGCAACATTGTTTGGGAAGCCATCTTTGGCGTTATCAGATTGCGCTTTTCTTCTATTCGCAAATACAAAATGCGCCCTTAACCATAGGAAAAGAACAAAATCAACATCCCGTAAACAAAAGCACAAAATAGCATTATCGTTTTAGTGTATAACTTGAATGAAAATTTACGAAATGGGTAAAATAGGGCAAGTAAACAACATACCAATAGCATACCCGGAAAGAAGTAATAATCAGATAATTGATTAAGTGGCCTAAACACATTGGAAGGGTAATCAATTAAATAATATCTCTTAATTTGTTTCCGAAATGGGGTTGCTTCAAATACAATGGGTTGATTATGCCATAGTGCCGAGAAGTTTGCATCGGTACTAAAACGAAAAGACCGGCTTCGGGCTACGCCATCACAATGTAAATTATCTGAACAGAATTTTCTATACTCAATAAGTTTTTCTGTTCGACGAATGGTGGGTAATATACTGTCTGCAAAAAAAAATAATGCAAAAATTCCTAATAATGCGGTAATCCATCTCCCAAAAAATATGTCATGTATCGACGCATTTTCCATCTCTTTTGTTTCTCGAACAAATTTCTGATATCGCATTTCTGCATACCTACGGGCTTTTTCTCTTGCCTGTTCTCGAATACGCTCTTCGTATGAAACAACTTCAATAGGCGATTCTCGATATTTTACAATGTATTGATATGCTTCAGATAATTCAATAAAGCGAAGTTGCGCATCAGGCGCTGGATTGTGGTCAGGATGGAGCTGACGTGCTTTTTTTCGGTATGCTTTTTTTAATTCAGCATCTGATACACTTTCATCAACACCCAGTAATTGATAGTAATGTCGTATCACAAAACAATATCACTTACAATGTTTTTTGTGAAATTCATCAGATTCGATATGCCCGATATGAGCAGCTCGTTGCCATGTCATGCAGGCATCAATGGTTTTACCTTGTTCATGATAAATTATCCCACGCCCGTATATGGCATCTGCATCATAGGGCTGGTTGCGTATCACAGCATCCAAAATATGATGTATCTCGTCGTATTTTTTGTTTTGATATAGTTCTGGAATTTTTTCTTTCATGGGCTTCAAATCAGCTCTAGTAAAAGGCAAATAATGAAAAGACACCTCAATCCAAACAGAAACCGGCTTATTATCAACCAATTTGGGCTTCCATTGATCGGCTGATTTTTTTAATAATTGAAAGGCATCTTCATCCACATCTTCGCTAACATGATTGAGAAATTCTACATTATCAATTTCGCCGTTAGACATTAGCGTAAATCCAAGCACAACAGTACCCCGCTTGCGTGTATCTTCTAGATTCTCTTCTTTGATTTTTGACTTTTGTGTAGTGTATCTTTCCCATGCGCCAATCCCTCCCTTATAATATTTGTCCACTTCATTACGAAAAACTGAGTCAGGATATTCCTGCCCACTTGCTTGTATAGTTATTAAAAGAGCGATGCCAATACTCCAAATTTTCATCATATGTTCATTTATCTATTCAGCCAAAATAAGAAAAAATTCAGTAAGCTTGCAAAACTTACCCACAAAAAATAGGGGATGAGCAGATAGGATGCTATGCGATTGATACGATAGAAGAGAATGATGGTGACACCAATCATCATTCCTAGTAATAAAATTTCAATAAATGCCCATAATAGCTGTTGAAAATAAAAGAATAGAAAAGACCAAGCAAGATTAAGTATGAGTTGGAGTAAGTAAATAAATATTGCCTTGTTTCTTAGCGGATGAAATTTGTTTTGACAGATCATGCCTGCTGATATGGCAATAAGTAAATATAGGATAGACCATACCGGCCCGAAAAGCCATGAAGGTGGATTAAAAGAGGGTTTTTGTAATGTTGCATACCATGTTTCTACCGAAGTTGAGGTGGCCCAGCCACCAACGGAGGCAACCACAACACTTAAAACGAGAAAGCTAAGATAAGTCGCAATTTTTTGGATGGAAGCTTGCATATTTGATAAGTTTTGAAATGAATATAGACGTTGCGTCTGTCAAAAATCAAATATAGAACAAAGGATATTCAATTTTGTGCAAATTGCAGCATGAAAACATGAAGAAGATGAAAGGATAAGGTGAGAATGTATGAAGAAAAAAGTCGGGGTGGCAAGATTCGAACTTGCGACCTCCTGCTCCCAAAGCAGGCGCGATAACCGGGCTACGCTACACCCCGAACTTGAAAATAAAGCGGTGAGGGGGGGATTCGAACCCCCGGTACGGTTTCCCGTACGGCAGTTTAGCAAACTGCTGGTTTCAGCCACTCACCCACCTCACCGGTGGAAAAATATCAAAGAAAAAACAATATCTGTTAGCTAACAGGGATGCAAATGTAAGCAAACCGAAATGGCAAACCAAAAAAATATAAAAAAAAAGGCGTGGTTATCCACGCCTTTCTCTGTTTTTTCATTTGCTTATCCAGCAACAACTTCAAACTGAAATTCAACTTTAACTTCTTTATGCAGATTGGCCGTAGCTACATAGCTGCCAATGGTTTTAATACCATCATCCTGAATATTCAAAGCTTTACGCTCAACACTAATGCCGGCATTTTGTAGCGCTTCAGACAACATAACTGTATTGATAGACCCGAAAATTTTTCCGTTTTCACCTACTTTTGCCAAAATTTTCACAGTAGCAGTTTTTAATTTCTCAGCCACCTTCTGAGCTTCAGCAAGTACTTTCTCAGCTTTATGAGCTTGTTGACGAAGATTTTCGTTCAGAATCTTCATGTTCGAAGTAGTGGCAGAAATTGCCAATCCGCGAGGAAGAAGATAGTTGCGAGCATAGCCGTCACGAACTTTGGCTACTTCATTTTTGTAGCCGAGATTTTCTATATCTTGTTTTAGTATGATTTGCATAATTGTTATTTTAACATATCACCAACATAAGGAAGAAGCGCTAAATGGCGAGCCCTTTTAATGGCCTGCGATACTTTGCGCTGATATTTTAATGACGTGCCGGTTAAACGACGTGGTAAAATTTTACCCTGCTCGTTTACTAATTTCAAAAGATAATTGGCGTCTTTGTAATCAATATAAGAGATGCCGGCTTTCTGAAATCGGCAATATTTATCTTTCCTAACTTCAATGGGAGGAGGCGTCAGATAACGAATCTCTGACTGATTTTCTTCCTTAACATTGATGCTTTGTTGTGCTGAAGTTTCTGTGCTCATATAACTTGTTTTTTACTACCGATATTTATTGTGCAGCTAATTTTTCGCGACGACGAACATTATAACTAATCGCATGCTTATCTAATCGGAATGTAAGAAAACGCAAGATGCGCTCATCCCGACGAAAAGTAAGTTCCAGCTTGTCTATAAACAAAGGATCTGCTTTAAACTCAAACAATTGATAAAAACCTGTAGATTTTTTCTGAATAGGATAAGCTAATTTGCGTAACCCCCACATCTCATCATTAATAATCGTACAGCCGTTTTCCTTCAATAACTCTCTGTATTTCTCAACAGCTTCTTTAAGTTGCTCATCGCTCAAAACAGGAGTGAGGATAAACACGGTTTCATACTGATTTGCCATTCAAATTTTTTTTTACCATTTAAAATAGGGCTGCAAATATATGAACATTACATCGTATTTGCAATACCTTTTGCCGGGTTTTATGAAATATTTCTTCTATTTTTACTTCTCCGGCAACCCAAGCCCGGAAAAATTTGTAGCGGAGACGGGAGTTGAACCCGTGACCTCAGGGTTATGAATCCTGCGCTCTAACCATCTGAGCTACCCCGCCAGTCATCCTCAAAAACTTCAATATTGAATTGATTTGTTTGTTTTTGGGGGTGCAAATATACTATTTATTTATATCGAAACAAATCACTTTCTGTTTCTCTCATTCGTTTTATTCAAAATGTTATTAATTGTTAAGAGTAGTGTCATTTCAATTACTTATATATTAGTTATTTGTGGCTCGAACGCCCGCTTCTTTATGAAACTTTTTTTTCATTTTCTTTTTTACAAACGATTTTTTCTATATTGGCTTCAATTTAAGCTATGTTTATGGCACAAAAGAAACCCAGTAAAGCAGTAAAAATTACGCAAAAAGCGAAAACTAAACCGAAAGTGAAAGCTACAAAATCGCCTGTAAAAAAAACAGTTGCAAAGAAATCGGCTTCGAAAAAAATCGTGGCTAAAAAGCCCGTAGCCAAGAAGCCGATGGCCAAGAAGCCCGTAGCTAAAAAGCCGGTTGCCAAGAAGCCCGTAGCTAAAAAGCCGGTTGC
>JACSSC010000044.1 GCA_014879445.1 Candidatus Competibacteraceae bacterium | reverse complement strand
ACCTGCAATACTTGGTGTAGGTAATGGATTCACCGTAACCGTTCGTGTGGCAGTAGCCGTACAACCCGCCGCGCTGGTTACCGTTACCGTATAGGTTGTTGTAGCACCAGGGCTTACAGTATTGGCAGCTGTAGTAACACCGTTGCTCCATAAATATGTACCACCACCGCTCGCTGTGAGTGTTGTGCTTTGACCGGCGCAAATAGTAGCAGTAGCTGGCGAAATACTGGCTGTTGGAAGGGGATTTACAGTTACAATTCTCGTTGTGCTTGCAGTACATCCACCAGGCAAAGTTACAGTAACGGTATAAGTGGTTGTAGCAGCTGGACTGACTGTAATAGCAGACGTTGTTGCGCCTGTATTCCACAGATATGTTCCACCGCCACTAGCCGTCAAAGTTGTACTCTGGCCTGCACAAATAGATACAGTAGCCGGACTAATAGATGCTGAAGGAGTAGCTGTAACAGTTATAGTTGTTGAGCTATTTGCCTGACATGGTGGTTGCCCAATTGTGTAGTTAATGGTATGAGTACCTACACCAGCTGTTGCCGGATTAAACAAACCTGTTGACGAAACACCAGGGCCCGACCAAGTACCACCCATATCTACAGCCGTTAGCTGAACAGCAGGAGATGTAACACAATAAGGTCCAACAGGAGTTATAGCCGGATTGGGAGGACCTGACTGTGCATTAGGTGGAGGACCAAGACTTAAGTTGAATGTAGAGGAAGGGCCATTTTGCCAATCTTCAACTACTATCATAATTGTTTGACCCGCTGTAACATTAGGAGAGGGCACACTCGATGCACATCCATAGTAAGATCCAAATTGATTACATCCCGAACTGGATGATGCATAATTACAGCCGATTTGATTAGCAGTATTTTGTATAGCAATACATGGATCTTGTGCCGTAGGAATATTAAAAACTGCTACATCCAAATATCCGGTTGTTGCATTTCCATCAATTAACAAATTGAGCGGCCCGCTAGTAGTTATATTTACTAAGATATAAGCAAATTGAGAAGTTGCATACCAGTCCAAACAAGTACTTACAGCCGGTCCGGGATTACCAAATGAAAAAGGCCCCGCTGAATTCTGACAAAGAATTGTGTTAGTATTACACCCACTACCTCCACCGGCTGGAGGAGAGCAACTCACTGTAAGATTCATACAGGTTGTATTACTCAAACAATTATACTGATCAAGCAATATCTGCACGGTACCTGTATATGTGGCCACCCAAGTGATAGTGGACTGAAGACCACAACCATCATCATTATACCCTAAAACCGTTGTTCCTGTTGAATTATAGAGTGTAAGTTGAGAATCAAAAGTAGAACTTCCGCAGGTAGAAAAAGTGTAGGTATTTCCTGCAGTCACGTTCACCGTAACATACTCTCCCCCAAAAACACAGGTTGCCGTTGATGTGCCAGGACACGGTGGCGTAACGGTTGTATAGTATGTGTTATTGAAAGGGCATTGAGCATTGGCCTGATTAGAAAGCAAGCCCACAAGGAATATAATAAGAAAAGAATAGTAGATTTTTTTCATAGTCATTCAATTTTGTATAGTGAGGGGTTTTGAAGTATCATATCTTTTTTGGCCTGTGGCAAGGCGTCAAACTCTTTTTGAGAAATAGAGTACACTTGCCCTGAAGTAGGTTTTGATTGACCTTTAGAAGTATTCTTAGCTGCTTCAATGGAAATGATAACATCTTTCCAAAATTTCTTTTGACCTTCAAGATATCGCATTTGCTCTTCCATAGCAGCATAGTTGGCTTGCTGATTATCTTTTTTAAGCACATCATAACGATATGCCAGTTTATTCAGCTTTTGGTCAAGAGAGTCAAGGGCTCGTTGCGCATCCTGAAGGGTATAAGGTTGATGATTTTGCTGCTGTGCATTTGTCAAAGAAAATAATAGACAAGATGCAATACATAACATAATTGATTTCATAGCTCTTTCAACTTGTGGGTTCTTAATTTTTTTACGTATAAATACGTAAACGATTACGTAAATTTACATATTTTTTTTCCCCACAATATTTTTTTAATAAATATGTTAACAACTTTTTAGACCCAAACATAAAAACATGACAAATTAAACTATTAACTTAAAATCAGTATATTGCAAAAAAAATATTATGGATTTTTCTACAGGAACAATCTTTCAGTATGATACAACGATTGCATATGCTGAAGACGCAGTAGTGAGCAAAACACTTATTAAAAAAGATACAGGAACAATTACTCTTTTCGCATTCGACAAAGGACAAGGACTAAGTGAGCATACGGCTCCTTTTGATGCATTGATAGAAATGATTGAAGGTAAAGCCGAAATTAGTATTGCCCAGGAGAAGTACATATTGCAAAAAGGGGACAATATTATTCTTCCAGCTCACATTCCACATGCACTACAAGCGATAGATCGCTTCAAAATGGTATTAATCATGATTAAAACACCAAAAGTATAATCTAAATGACAGACAAAGAAATTACGGATTTCATTGATGATATGTATTCCGGTGATTGGGGACGTTCTCATGAGTGGGAAACGAAGTACGACCGTTTGGACCAAATCAAAATGATACATGAATTATTCACAAAGTGGGATTATGCTTCTGAAGTGGGCAAAGAACTAATTGCAGGCACACTATGCATCTATGTAACCGAGCTATGGTGTGGATTTCAAAATATAACACCCGTTATCATTCAGCATGCAAAAAAAAATCAAGTTGTAAATAAAATGCTCCCACTCTTTGTAAAAGGACTATTTTGTGACGACTTATTAAGAGAGATGGATAAAAACCAAATCAATATTGCATCCTGGACTGAAGAGATAAAAAAAAGATGGACTGAAAAATCATTCAGAGAAGATATCCATGACACCAATCTAGCAGCATTATACACCAGAATTGGCAACCTATTAGAGAAAGTAGAAACCTATCCGGCTCTAACCCCTGAATAAATTGAGTCGTTATTGAGATATACGAACAACCTTAAACTCGGTGCGGCGATTCAGTTGATGATCCTCCTCAGAACATTTTACATTATTGCCACAATGATTCAAAAGTTTAGATTCACCGTATCCTTTAGCATAAATTCGTGATGCATCAATTCCTCTACTGATGATATAATCAACAGCAGATTGTGCTCTTTTTTGGCTAAGTGTCATATTATACTTATCACGTCCGCGACTATCTGTATGTGAACTCAACTCAATATTGATTTCAGGATTTTCTTTCATCACAAGAACGAGCTTATCCAACTCAATGGCGGCATCCGGTCTGATGTCCCATTTATCGTAATCATAATAAATATTATCAAGTCGAATGGCTTTATTAATTATAATCGGCTCAATCAATACAGTAACCGGAATGGTGTCGGAATAACGCAATCCCATTGTTGAAGATGTTGAAAACCCTTTAAAGAACATTTCCTTTTTTGCTTCAAGTCCAAATGTTGAATTAGAATCCACTTCAGTAAAGAAACGCCCATCTATTCCGGTTGTTCCGCTATAATTTCTAGTTCCTGGCATTTGAGCAATGGTTACTGCTACATCCTGCACAGGTTCATGTGTATTTTTGTTTAATACAGTAACATCCAAGTAAAACTTAGGTAAGTGTTTTTTAAAGAAATAAATATTATCATTACCATTCATATTAGCTCTTGAAGAAGAAATGAATCCAGAAATTCCTTGTTCCATCCACAACAATCCAAAATCATCATATGTGGTATTAACAGGATAAGGTAGATGCCTAACGGGGCCATTCACTTTGCCTCCTGTAACCTCCACAAAATACACGTCCATACCGCCCATTCCGGCTCTTCCTGTTGTAGAAAAATATAACCATTCGCGGTTATCGGCAGATTTGAACAATGTTGGGAATGCCTCATTTTCGCGTGTATTAATCTGATTACCTAAATTTAATGGCATACTCCATTCCCCCTTATCAAATTTCACAACATACAAATCGAATCCGCCACTACCGCCTGGCATATCAGAAACAAAGTATAATGTTTTTTGATCTGAAGAAATAGCAGGATGCATAAAACTATAATTATCATTACAGAATGAGAGCATTGATAAGTCCTGCCAGTTATCGCCCTGAAATAAACCTTTATAAATAGCTAAAATATTTTCCTGTTTCTCATTGCGTTTGGGTTTTCCTTTGGCATCTAAAACACTTCTTGTAAAATAAATCGTTTTAAATCCATCTGCAAAAGTAGCGGGCCCTTCGTGATATAATCCATCAAGATTAGAACCAAGAGAATGCGTTTTGCAGGGTTCCTGATATTCATCAAACAAAGCATGATACAAATTCAGATAGGGCTTTCCATTCCAATCTGACACTAAACCTCCGTCATTTCTATCTGAACAAAAAGCAATACCTTTATCAAAAAACACAGGACTGAAATTCGAATAATTTTCATTGAAGCAGAGATGTCTGATTTCCCAAAATTCTTCTCCTGCTTTATACTTCTCTAATGAATCAATTGAATTTCGTTGCATTCGAGCAGATTCGTCAGATGCATTTTTTTTCAGATAGGTGTCGAACATTTTTTTCGATTCATCATATTGGTTTAATGATTTCAGCACTTGAGCATAATAGTAAAAATCATCATCGTGCGCTGTACCGGCATCCACAGCTTTTTTGTACCACACAACTGATTTATCAAGCAGGTTGGATCGGCGATAACTATCAGCGATTCGTGCATAAAGACGTGAATTATCTTTTACCTCAAGTAATTTTTCGTACTGTCCGGCGGCTTTCATGTAGTTCATTTTTTCATATTCCACATGAGCTTTATATAATTTACCATTATAGCAAGAAGCCAAAAAAAGCAATGGTAAAACAGTTGTGATTATAAGTCGTATTCGATTTTTCATACTCGAAATATATTGTGTGTGGGGTTAAAAATATCTGGGTGATTTAATCTTGAGCATATCCGGCTTTCCGATATCAAAAGAGAGCATTATTTCGTGTGTTCCGTATGTATAGTTTCTCACCCATGTGTGCAATGGGTAATCAAAAGCATAGCCAAGTCGCATGTTGGGAGTTACATTCACTTCAAACATAGCAACAATGCCATCGAGTGTACGATAACTTGCTCCCACCCAAAATTTCTTATGAAATAGAAAATGAACATTTATATCAGCTTCGGGTGGTGCTTCTGGAGTAAACTTAAGCAAGAATGATGGTCTGAAATCGGTATTCTTACCTAGTTTGAATACATAGCCGGCATTCAAGTAGAAGTGGCGTGTATTACGTTGAAAATAATCATTCTCGATTGCCAAAAAGGTATTAGCATCATAGCTTAAAAATTGGGGCGCAACAATTCCGGCATAAAAACGCTCTCCATAATAATACAAGCCCAATCCAAAATTGGGAATGACACGTCCGGCAATATCTGATTGAAAGATAGGGTCTGACTGATCCCAATATCTCAACTCAGACACATTGGCCCAATAGTAACTGATTGATGTTCTTAAACCGATTGAGAGTTTTGTTTTTTTACTAAGTCGAATATGGTACGAGTAATTTCCTACCAAATCAATTTTGTTGGTAACACCAATTCTGTCAAACATTAATGTAGCGCCGATTCCAACATTTTTGCCTCGAATGGGGGCGTCATAACTAAAGAAACCGGTGTGAGGAGCTCCTTCGATACCTGCCCATTGGTAGCGGTACAACATTGAGGCAATGGAGTAGTCATGACTACCGGCATAGGCAGGATTCAAGAATAATCCATTAAACATATACTGACTAATCATGGGATCCTGTTGTGCATATCCTCTTACTGAAGAGAGAGAAATCAGAATTGCCAGTCCGAGCTTTATATATACTTTCATATTCATTGGTATGCTTTTCATAATTAATTGCATTATCAGGGTTATTTACTTCTTCTCATATCAACATAACTCTTGAGAATAATATCTCCGTCATTAATATCTAAAACAACGAAGTATGTACCATCAGGCAGAAGTCCGCCATTATTATTGTTTCCATTCCATTCGTTATTATAGTTTTTCTTTTCATACACAACATTCCCCCAGCGATTGACGACAGTAAACACATTCTGCGGATAGGCCTCTATACCATGCACTACAAAGAAATCATTAAAACCATCTCCGTTGGGTGAGTATGCATTAGGCATTTCAAGCTCCATAGGTTGAGTGAGTGTAATAGAAGCAGAATCAGTACAACCATTCGCATCAATGATAAAAAGCGAATAGGTTCCGGCAGTAAGATTCATTATTTGCATTGTTGTATCACCGGTTGACCATAGATAAGTAAATTCAGGAGTACCTCCGGCAATGCTACTGTTAATAGTTCCATCATTTCCAGCATACAACGAAATATTATGACCACTATACTGTATCGGACTTGTCAATGTCAATACTAGTGAGTCAGGCTGCAACACATATGCCGTATCCGTTAAAGAACAATTATTATCATCCATCACTGTATATACATACATGCCTGCTACGAGATTTGATATGCCAGATGTAACATCACCGGTACTCCATAGATACGAGTATGGGGAGGTTCCACCTGCTGCAGTAATGACAACTGAACCATCTGATCCGCCAAAACAATTTACATGATCTTCAATCGTAGCCGAAGTAATGGGAGAAAGTTCTATCACATTAAACACATAGGTGGTATCACAACCATTTTGATCGGAGATAGTTACTGTATAAGATCCAGAGCCAATATTAAAAATATCCTGAGTAGATTCGCCATTGCTCCAACTGTATGAATAATCAGGTTGACCTCCGCTTACCTCCATATCAATTGAGCCATTGTTAAACCCATTGCAAAGCACATCATTAACAACAGCAGAGAGTGCATACGCATTAGGTTGTGAAATCATAACTACTAATGAACTCATACATGCATTATCATCTGTTACATACACGGTATAAGTTCCAGCAGATAAATCATTCAAATCTTCGGTACTCATACCATTGCTCCAGTTGAATGAATAGGTAGGCACTCCACCAGTAATCAACAAATCAATGCTACCGTCACTTAATCCATTACAACTAATATTCCAACCTCCATTATATGATGATAAGGTTGCATCCAACAAAATAGAATCAGGTTCGGATAAAGTGATTTGTGAAGTTGTGGTACATGCGTTCAAATCTGTAACAAATACAGAATAAACACCGGCAGGAAGATTAGCAATATCTTCAGTAGTTTCAAAGTTTGACCAATTGAAAAAATAGCCGGGCGTACCTCCTGAAAAAACCATATCAATACTACCATTACTCAGTCCATAGCATGAAATATTTACACCCCCGTTATACAAAGAAGGAATCAGCGTATCAACCAACAATTCATCAGGTTGCAATAAAGTGATACTGTTTGTTTCTATGCATCCATTTTCGTCAGTAACAGTTACAGTATATGTACCGGCTTGTACGTTTGACAAATCTTCTGTTGTTTCGCCATTACTCCAGTTGTATTGATAAACAGGAGTTCCACCGGAAGGTATAAGATTAACAAAACCATCAGAGGCATTGAAGCAAGTAATATTCCAATTGCCATTGTATGTTAATGCAAAAGCGGGAATCAAAAGTTGATCGGGTTCTGTTAAGTCAATACTTGCAGATGTAGTACAACCATTTTGATCCGTAACGATGACTACATAAGAACCTGCGGGAACATTAGAAATATCTTGAGAAGTATATGCTCCATTATTCCAGTCGAAAAGATAAGATACTGTTCCGCCTGAAATAAATAGATTAACAGCACCATCCAAGAAACCGTTACAAGATATTTGATATCCTCCATTATAAATCTGTGAAACAATACTATCCACTATCAATATACTAGGTTCTATCAATGTAATACTCGATGAAATCGTACAGCCGTTATCATCTGTTACCGTTACAGTATAAGTTCCGGCGCCAATACCAGATAAATCTTCGGTAGTAGCAGCATTGCTCCATAGATATGTGATGGGTGCTGTGCCACCGCTCACACTCAAATCAATGCTTCCGTCTGTCAATCCGTTACAAGTAATGTTATACCCT
>JACSSC010000050.1 GCA_014879445.1 Candidatus Competibacteraceae bacterium | reverse complement strand
CACTTTTTGGCATTTCTGTATTATCAGGTAAAGGAAATAAACAGGAAATATTGCCTGTTTATTTTTTTACATTTTATAACACTGAAACCCATAAAAAGAATTTGCAATTAATCCCGAATCGCTCTCCCCAAAAATATTATCCGGTTTATTATATTTTTAATTATGTTGACAATAGTATTATTACGCCTTCTTATGTTAAGGATGATGGTATTATTAAATATTACAAAATTAATCAGAACAAGTTGCATCTTATTCGAAGCAGCAAACTTCCATTTAAGACGTATTCTGGGGATCTTTTGTTATATGATCATTTGATAATTGACGACATGGTTTTCTTTCTTCATTCTCCTTTTGTTTATAACCTTTCTTCGAAAAACTATTTTAACCTTAACAGTTTTCTTTCACTTTTCAACTTACCACCCAAGCCACAATATACCATATACCATCCTGTTGTTAAAGATTTAATTATTACATCTAACGACTATACATTATATCATGCTATTAAGAACGATACCGGAATTCTGATGTTGTTTTCATTTAATAATGTATTCTTTCGGTTAGAAATGGATAATGGTTTTCAGATCTTATCTGTTGGGATCAATGGAGATTATAATAGAAATCGGAGTAATACTATTTTTTATGACGAGCAAGAATTCTATTATTTTGATACTGATAATATGCAATTCGTTCGATATTTGATGGCCGGTTCATGATTGAGTACTGAAATGAATGATAATTAAACAATAATTGTCAACTAATGACTTGAGCAAAGAATAAATTTACAAATACCAATTTATTGTATAAATACCAAGTTAAACGAAGCCATAATATCATTGTATTTGACTTTTTAAACTCAGTCAAGAATAAATTCAGTTATGCGATTATTGCGGCTCACATAGAAAAAAACTGTACGGTTGTTGAAAACGGGAGCTAACACAGGGCCCATGACTTTTATCAACCGATGCTTTGTTGCATGCGCTTCCATTTCAGCCATACTACAGGAATAGCAAAAATGATGGAATCCTGAACCATTTTTTTTTAGAAATCCATATACCGTAGATTGTGGTGATAACGGCACAATACATTCAAGCAAGCAATCAATGCCCATGTGATAAACCGATATACGAGCATCCTGAATCGGGTCAATTACTTCATGTAATAATTCTTTTTCCGGAATTGAGTCCGAAATGTCGTCGGGATGTGAGAGCACAAAACCAAGATGATGTAACTTCATGCTGCAAAATAAACAAATCCATCAGATTTGCACTTCACGAATACACCGAATGGGGATATTAACGCCTCCTTTCAGCATGATGTTTTCTTGTCCGGTTTGCCAAACAGTTGTTTCAACCGCTTTAGCGCCCTCTTGTGTTTCAAAGATGATTTTCACCTTCCCTTTGTAACCATTTCCAAGGAGCATGGCCTTCTCTAGCTGTGCCATGCGAAGTTTCTTTTCTTCTGCCGTAGTGAGCACATCTCCTGTCACAAATTTGTACAGTTTGACGTTTTCTTTTTGAATAAGTTCTACAGGGGTTATCATAGCATCAGGTTTATATTTTACCCTAATGTAGATGGAATTATTGAGAAAAACAAATTCCTATTCGCATTTTAACAATTCAATCCGTTAATGCCGGAAAAATCGCAATGTGCGAACTTCATCCCCTGCCATTATCTGAAGAATATACCACCCCTTAGCTAGATCGCCGATTGCAAATGAAACCGTTCCATTCAATGACATGTTTATTTGAGCAATAGCTCTTCCGCTAAAGTCATACATTGTTATCAGTCCAAATTCAGCAGGTGCTCCACTTATATGTATCAATACCTGTTGCTCGATAACACTCAACAAGGACACCTCAAATTCATTATTGTTTTCATGGCAGGATACATAAATGGGTGCAAATGTTTCGGATTGGTTATCATTATCCACTTGTTGCAATCGGTAATATGCACCTGAATTTTTTTCAGTGTCTGTGTATGAATAGGTCTGTAGAGTGTTGCTATTCCCAGCTCCTTGAATCAAGGCAATGGGGAAAAAAGTTTCGGCATCTAGTGATTTTTCTAAATTGAAATATGCATTGTTGGTTTCAGAAGCTGTTGACCAAGTTAGATAGCGACTTTGTCCGGTGCAAGTTCCGCTAAAATGTATCAATTCTATAGGTAGTGGATTGATAGGATCTAAAGTACCAAAAGTAAATGGACTGAAAGAAGTCATCCATTCGCTTGATTCAACATATCCATTAGCAACAGTAGCTGTGCTATTGCCTGCATTTCTACCACGATTCCACCATTGTTGGATATCAACAACGCCTGCATGGTTGCGGTTGCTCCAGTGCGCTACAACCAATTGGGTAGCATCCACAATTTGGTCATCAGCCAATATGCTCCAGTAAAGGCGAACGGTTACGGGTGTAACGCCAGATGTATGCGAAATATCCCACCATCTTAATGAGCTTACATCAAACAATCCGGTTTCGAGTGGGGTATAAGTTCCCAACCCATTATCATATGCGATGATTTCCAACACATTTTCTGCTGCATTAGCCGTTCGCAATCCGGATCTCATAAATCGTATGCCGTTACCGGTGGGGAAATCGTACAGCGCAGTTGACTGTGTATGACGTTGTAAACGACCATCTATAAAAGATGTGATAGATCCTCCAGAAATGGCTGCTATGGAAGGATTGGTTACATACACAAAATGTGAGCCGGTGTTGATATGTCCGGAGGTAAGGGTAAGAATTCCATTGCGGTCGGAAATGGGCTCAGATGATGCGCCTCCAATTTCTATTGGGATGTTAAGTAGAACGGAGCCACCGGTTTTGTTTATTTGTAAGTGATAAAATGCTTCTTTTGCGGCAACCGAAGATATGCTTTGATTGGCATTGCCTACAAGCTTTACAGTACCATGACCTTCCATGAATTCGGAGAGCCCTTTATTGTTTATCCAGTTGCCATGAAGTATAAGTTGTCCGTCAGCGCCAGGGCCACCATCGTTCATATCCAAACGAGCATTTACATCATTTTGAATCGTCAGATTACCATGCACAACTAATATATTTGAAGTATTTCCCTCAAGGTTCACTTCCCGACCTTCAATCAATAGGTTTTTGCATTTGGCAGTATCGTTAAAGGCATCTGAATAGGGAGCAGAATAATCAATTTTGGCAATGTTTGATGCAGAAGAGGGGATAAGTACATCTATGTTGGCATCCGGCACAAGCATGTTTTCCCAGTTGCTGCAATTAAACCAGTTGACATCAGTAGTGCCCACCCATTTGCCGGCTGAGAAGCCACCGGGTTGAATAACGATGGTTCGACCTAATAACGGGCCATTAAAGTTGACATAATCAGTTCCGGCATTATATGTAGCATTATCTGGATAGCCGGTCCAGTTGGATGGATTGCCAATTCGGTCAATCCAGTTTCTTTGGGTAGTAGGAGAGAGTGGTCCGGTATATTTGTTCTTATCGGCTTGTGCAGTGGGCCAAACAAGGTAGCAGTCAAAGTTTAGCGGTTTGTCTGAATTTTGTGTGCCGCCAGCTGCCGCAGTACCGCATATCGGAGTCCAAACATTACCTTTTGTATTAAATCCATAGAGAAAATGGCCACTGTAAGTACCTGCATCTGATGCAGCCGTATTTGTATTTGGCCCCCCAACCGAACCATCAGACAAGAAGAAGATTTGCTCTCCGTTGGCATTCATATCAAAACTGCCTTGCCCTGAAGGTTGTGGTTTACTGCCTATCCAATTTAAATCGGGTGAAAGAGGGGAGGGAAGTCCTGAAGTGACTTGAATTGTAACGACCTCACCTGCGGGCAAGATTGAATTTGTTCTTTGTATCCGAATCCACCCTTCTGAAATGCCCCAGCCGTTTGGCGTTCCGCATTTTTGATAGGCATTGTCGGTTATGTCAATAATCGTACCCGGATTGATATCTACAAAGCAAACAAAACTAATTTCATCAACACCTCCACCAACATCAGTATTAAATGCAAGGATCGCAATTTCACCAGATTGAAGTATTGTTGGGCCACAGGTAGAATTAATGGTGAAGTCGGTCGAAGATGAACCGATTGTAGCAGGTGATGAGCCGGTGATACGAATTTTATAACCCGAACCAGAAGCCGTTGCCGCCGGAATTATAATAGAAATGCTACCGGAATTACTTGTAGATGAAAGTGTGCCGATATCAATTGGAGAAGTGAAACTACCAGTAGCATCTGAGAGTTGGGCTGTATATATATTACCTGCATTGAATGTGCCTGTTGATGTGAAACTAACTGAGCCGGATGCTCCAGTAACACAATCAAGACCAAAAGGACTACCGGAAACAGTACCAGTCGTGATGGTATTAGTGGCAATAGCTGAAACAGTACCATTTACAATAATATCATTGCCGGCAAAGTCGCCCGGGCCGCCACTCCCTCCAGTTGCTTCGGCATACATATACATGCGATAGCTAATTGGCGAACTTGTGCTTGATTGGGTAAATGTAAAGGTAAATGTTTGTGTGGAGGTATTGTCAACAATTGTTTTGACAGCATCCAAATTGCTGGTATATCCATCTGCCGAACTTCTAAGAGCTATGGCGCTTGGACCCGTACCTGATCGTTGCAAGCTGATAGTAATGGAGCTTACAGTGAATTCATAACCGGCTAGTGGGGCTATAGTAAACTCCATATAGTTGTTGCCAGAAACGGCATTTGCAATAGAAGTTAGTGCCCAATTGGTTGCATTAAATCTGTCTGCATTGGCTGAAGCAGTTAGTCCTGCACCTCTGCTGATGGTAGAGATATTGAGTCCTGCGTTATTAAAATTGGAATTGGCTGTGAGCTCACTTCCGGCTAACCCTGCAAACTCGAAAGTAAGAATGGCTTGAGAATAAAATCTTATAGGAGTAAAAAGGAGAATGACCAGCAAAAAGGAGTATATATGTTTTGTCATAGTGGGTGTAAACTTTTGAAATTATTGATTCGTTTTTTGAGAACCTACAATTATCCTTAATATCTTATGCAAATTTACGCCAGTATTTGCAAAATAAAGTCAAGTTGGTATTAAATTTTATGCACCAACAATAAACATAATATAGGTATCAATCATCAACTTTATGATTTTAGAAATCAATTCCAATGACTTATTTTGTAGGATGTTGAATCGTGTTAAGAGAATAGATGGTTGACATAAACCTACCCGTGTCGTTGCATTATACACTCTTTAATAAACTCCTGTATTTCGTTTGTGAGTATATCTTTTTGCAATGCCAAAGCATGAATTTGATCTTGAAGTCGTTTGATTTTTACTTGTGTATCTGGATGTTTGTCATCTTTCAATTCGCCGGCCTGGTTCAATGCATCAGCTAAGGGTTGTCCCTGTACAAAATAACTTAAGCTGCTATATCCTATTATCAGCATTTCAGCAGTATCCTTATTTAAATGACCGATTCGTAATAATTCGATAACATAGCGATATATGGCAAATTTAATACGGGCTGTTGAACATGGCAAGTTGCTGTTGGGTTGAAATACTCTAGGCGGAACGGAATGAGATAATACCTTTCCATAATCGTTGATAATACGTTCGGCTGTTTCAATGGTCATAATGTAGCAAGATAAAGAAAAAACGGATATAATTGAATCGTATGATGAAAATAAACGATTATTTCTATGTAATATTTCATGATATCGTTAAACAGGCCTGAAAGAATATGAATGAAAATCTATACCTTTGGATTATGGGATATGTGAGTTTTTGATAGCATGGAAGCAGAAACATATTTATTGGGATTTGGTATTTTTTTTGGAGCGGTAATGATATTCAATTTGCTTATAAATTCAATATTACTGAAGTTTTCCACTAATTTAGGAATGCGTACACCCGGCGCAGAGATTCGATGGTCGTCGCAGCAGAAACCCTCACTTGGTGGATTTGGTTTTTATATAGCTTTTTTGCTTAGTATTGTTTTTTACATCATTTTTAATAATGATATTACCTTTTTTCATCGCAAAGAATTTATAGCACTTATTGCTGCTTGTTCTTTGGGTTTTTTGATGGGATTGGCTGATGATGCATACAATACGCGTCCGTATTTAAAATTCATTGTTCAGTTTGCTTGTGCAGCTATTTTAATTTGGGGGGGGATTTATATTCAAATTACACCATGGGAGTGGTTTAATTATTTTATAACAGTGTTTTGGGTAACAGGCATGATGAACTCTGTTAATATGCTTGATAACATGGATGCAATAACGGGTATCGTTTCACTAATGATTTGTGTTGTCGGCTTTTTTTATTTAGCACTCACACATTCATTATACTCGGTATATGTTTCTATAATAACCGGAGTGGGGGCTGCTTTGCTGGCATTCTTGTATTATAATTGGCATCCATCCAAAATGTATATGGGCGATTCGGGCAGTCAGTTTTTGGGAATATTCCTTTCTGTTATCGGGATTCAGTTGTTTTGGAATGGTGTAGATATACATTTGCAACCGATACAAACCAAACAATTTTTGACAGTATTATTGGTGTTTATTGTGCCCATTGCTGATACTACTACTGTATTTTTTAATCGAATTCGAAAAGGGAAGTCGCCTTTTGTTGGTGGCAAGGATCATACCACTCATCACCTTGCTTATTTAGGTATCAAGCAGCGACATATTGCATTGCTTTTGGGTGTTGTAAGTTTAATATCTGGGATGTTGGCTTTATTTGTGATTCAATCTCTATCTACATGGAATTGGCTTTATATTTTGTTGTTTTCTCTTTACTATATCATAATCACACTTGCATTATTTTTTACTACACAAATGAATAATCAACATGAGCGCTGAATGGGATGAGATCCAAAAAGAGTTGCGCCGAATGCGTTTGGCGATAGCTATACTTTCTGTTATTGTGATATTGTTGGGCTTATTGGTCGGGCTGCTTTTTCAAAGCAGACAAACCACAATAGCCAATGCCATGAATGAGGTACCAGCGATGGAAAAGGGCGATGATTCTGTCCGGGTTAATTCTGAATTTTTTTTACCGTCGTTGCCTATACCTGATACATTATCACTGGCTGGAGAGCCGGTGCCACTACATCAGGCAGATCTTCGCGAACGATATGAATTCGAACTTTTGGTTACTACTTACCGGCAATCAGCAACCATATTAGGGTTTAAAAGAGCTGCAAGATGGTTTCCAATCATAGAGCCGTTGCTTGCATCACAAGGTATTCCTGATGATTTCAAATATCTCTGTGTTATTGAAAGCAACCTTTCTCATGCCATTTCTCCTTCGAATGCTGTTGGATTTTGGCAGTTTTTGGAAGGTACAGCGCGACAATACGGGCTGGAGGTGAATGAGGATGTGGATGAGAGGTATCATGTTGAAAAATCAACCCTTGCAGCATGCAAGTATTTGAAAGATGCATATCGAAAATTCGGAAGTTGGACCTTGGCGGCTGCCTCCTACAACATGGGTATGGCAGGTCTTGATAAGCAAATGGAAGAGCAGGGAGAAAAAGATTATTACAGATTAAAACTTAATCAGGAAACATCACGTTATATTTTTCGCATGGCAGTTACAAAGGAGTTGTTTGAGCACCCTGATAAATATGGATTTCGATTTACACCAGAAGAATTGTATGCACCCATTTCTACCCAAAAATTATCGGTTGATAAGCAGGTATCTGACTGGGTAACATTTGCAAAAGAGCATGGCACAACGTATTATATGCTCAAAGAGCTTAATCCCTGGCTTCGGTCAAAGCAGTTGCGCAATCCGATGCATAAAACCTACGAGATTCAACTACCTAATTAGTGCCTGAAATGTCGCACGCCTGTAAAAACCATTGCTAAATGATAAGTATTGGCTGCATCTATTGATTCTTGGTCTTTGATGCTGCCTCCCGGTTGAGAAATAGCTGTAATGCCTACTTGATGTGCGATTTCTACGCAGTCGGGAAAAGGAAAAAATGCATCAGAAGCCATCACGGCACCTGACAAATCCAAACCAAATTCATTGGCTTTTTTGATGGCTTGTTGCAAGGCGTCTACTCTGGATGTCATACCACATCCCATACCTATGAGTTGTTGGTTTTTTACTATGGCAATGCCGTTTGACTTGAGATGTTTAACAGCCCTGATAGCAAATTCCAAATCGGCTAATTCTCTATCATCAGGTTGGCGATTGGTTACCATTTTGAAATGGGTGCGATTTTCAGAAGTATTATCGGCATCTTGTACAATCACACCATTCAATAAACTTTTAAAAACACGAGATGGAGAAGGCGTTTGTTTTATAAATAGCAGAATGCGATTCTTTTTTTGTTTGAGCAATTCCAACGCCTCCGGTTCAAATCCGGGTGCAGCCAGTATTTCAAAAAACAAACTGTTCATGGCTTGTGCTGTGTGTAAATCAATAATGCGATTTGACGCAATTACGCCGCCAAAAGCTGATACAGGGTCGGATGCAAATGCTTTTTCGTAGGCCTCTTGAATGTTTGCTGATGAGGCCAAACCGCAAGAATTGGTATGCTTGATGATGGCAATGGCCGGTTCATTAAATTCGGCTACAAGTTGTAATGCGGCATCCACATCAACCAAATTATTAAACGAAAGTTCTTTACCGTTTAAGATATCAAACAACTCATCCAAATTGCCTGAAAATTCGGCTTGTTGGTGTGGATTTTCTCCATATCTCAAAGGGCGACATGCCGTATGGGCATGATTTCCTGCAAAAAATGCATGAATCATAGAGTCGTAATATGAACTGGTACGAAATGCTCTTGATGCAAATCCTTTCCGATCGTCAATGTGAGTGATACCATTTTTTTGCTCAAGCAAATTTAAAAGATGTGCATACTCGTTCATTGATGATACAATGAGTGTATGAGCAAAATTTTTGGCAGCAGCACGAATGAGTGAAATGCCTCCGATATCAATCTTTTCAATAATCTCATCGGGGGTTCCACCCTGTTTTACGGTTTGTTCAAATGGATACAGATCTACAATCACCAAATCAATAGAGGGGATGTTGAATTGTTTTACTTCCTGCAAATCGGTTTCTGTCTCTCTTCTAAACAATATGCCGCCGAAAATTTTAGGATGTAGTGTTTTAACGCGTCCGCCAAGTATCGAAGGATAGTCAGTAAGTTCTTCAACGGGTGTAGCCACATATCCGAGTTGTTCGATGAATTGTTGGGTGCCACCTGTTGAAATAAATGATACCCCTAATTTATGAAGTGCATGAATAATTGGGGCCAGGCCATCTTTATTGTAAACCGAAATTAATGCATGCTGAATGCGAACAGGATCTTTCATTTAATAAATATTAAGATATGTAACAATGTATCAATCAGTTTTATAAACCCGATGAAATTTAGCAACAAAGGTGATAAATAAATAGTTGTTGCGTTTGATTATTTTTACACCAGATATTAACAATATGCTTTTTTTACGACTGATTTGGGAGAGTGTGTCTTTTGCTATTGGTTCATTAGTAGCCAATAAGCTTCGAACATTATTATCCTTGTTGGGTGTTGTGATTGGTATCTTTGTGATTATATTGATTCTTGCTTCTGTTGATTCATTGAAGAAGGATGTGAATGAAAGTATTTCTTCGCTGGGTGATGATGTTGTATATGTGCATAAATGGCCGTGGGAAGGGGGATTCGATTATCCTTGGTGGAAGTATTTGCTGAGGCCACAAGCTGAATATGATGAAGTAGCAGAATTAATAAAGCGTAGTCAATTGGCCGAATCTGTTTCGTACCGCGTAGTAGTTAACCGCACAATTAAATATCAGAATAACTCTGTTCAGAATGTTGAAATCAATGGTATTGCTGAGAATTATCATTTGACAACAAATATTGATATTGATGACGGGCGGTTTTTTACAGATAATGAAATTCGTTCGGGTAAAAATATTGCCATTTTAGGGCATACTATCAGTTCCGGATTATTTGAAGATGATAACTCTATCGGTAAGTCCATCAAGATTCAAGGCAAAAAATTTGAAGTAGTTGGCTCATTGGAAAAAGAGGGCGAAAGCTTGATTGGAACCGGTGCCGACAGTAAGGTTTATATTCCATATCCCGCTATTCGCACTTTAGCCGATCTGAATAATTGGCGAGTGCATAAAGAGTTGGTTGTTAAAGCTCGTCCTGGCATCAGCAATTCACAGCTCAAAGATGAGTTGACCGGCATAATGCGTTCCATTCGTAAACTAAAGCCCGGTGAAGAAGATAATTTTTCACTCAACGAAGCCAGCATTTTAGCTAAAGAAATGGGAGGCATTACCAGCATCCTGAATATTGTGGGATGGGTGATTGGATTGTTGGCCATTTTGGTAGGCGGATTTGGGATATCTAATATTATGTTTGTTTCTGTGAAAGAACGAACTAACCTGATTGGTATTCAAAAAGCATTGGGCGCTAGAAAATCTTTTATTCTTTTACAATTTTTGGTTGAAGCATTGGTTCTCTCTTTAATTGGAGGGCTGTTGGGATTGTTATTGGTTTTTTTTACCAGTTTACTTGTGCAGTCCATCTCTACTTTTAATTTGGCCCTTTCAATTCAAAATGTTGTAATTGGTGTTTTTATTTCAGCTGTCGTAGGGTTGTTCTCTGGTCTTATGCCTGCATATTCGGCATCACAGCTCGACCCGGTAGAAGCAATGCGGGCTAAGTAGTTTTTTGTGCTATGACAATTTCTTTTTACGATATACACCAAAGCGATATCTGAGTTGCGCTTTGATTTCGGTACGCGTATTTCCATCTATTAAATCCAAGCCACTTCCGATTGTTTTTTGATTAGCAAAATATGATTGCGCCACTCTGCAACTGATACTGAATCCAGGAATGATTTCATATTTCAGATGAATATAAAAGCGCATTCCTTTATTGTAATAGGCAGGAACAGAGAAGCTATACAAAACATCATTTTCATAAGCATACAAACGTGTGTCAAAATCATCGGTATGAAAAAAAGCTAAGCGTGCTGAAATGTCGAGTCGTATAGGCGCGGGTTTATATACAATATCCTGGTAGGCCAACATGCCCCACCGAAAGGGTTTGTCAGCCCGTTCAAGTGTTACAAACTCCATTCTGGATCGCAGTTTTAATTGTGAATTAACTTCATAAGTAAAATTTAATCTGTAATGTGTTTTGTCAACATGTACCAATGGGTCTGTATATTCATCATCTAATACTGAGTTTTCTTGTCGGCTAGATCTTCGAATCCGTGTATAAATTTCTGTTTTTCGGTTAGGAACAAAAGTGGCTTGCAACAAACATTCGTATCCGAAAGATGGTGCGTCAACATTATATCGCAACCATGGAAACTGAAATACATCAACATACCCAGTAATGGTCCATTTTGGAGCAGGTATGGCTGAAAATCCAAGATAAACACCTCTTTCGTTTTCGTTTTGACTGCGATCGCCAAACGCATTATTATTCATGTTTTGGTATGAAGGGGCATAATCTCTTATCAATAATGCAAGCGAAAAGTCGTTGCTGAGTTGTGCTTGTACACCTTGTAAAAAGGCATGGCCTCCATTGCCGCTAAAAGCAAGTTCCCCAAAAAGATAAAATTTCCCCAACAAAATGTTATAATCTACACCGATATTAAAAAGTTGATTGCCTTGAAAACGATATCGGTTGTATGGCGCATCGCTTAAAGTGAGAGATGCCGTGTAGTATGTATAGGCAGAAGTAATACCAATGTTCCATTTTCTTTTTTTGAAAGTTACATTACCTCCGGCAATGAGTTCGTATATCCTGTTTTTTTTATTTACTTCGGTAAGTGTGCGATGTAATCCGGTTTCGTCGAGTGAGGAGAATTCAAGCACATCACCGTCTAGTGTGTCAAGCTGACTCACACTTACACTTCTTGGTTTGAAAGAAATGAAACCTGTAATAGAAACGGGGCCGATACCTGCCTCTGCAGCAAGTCCTCTATTAAAGAACGCTTGATTGGTTGCCGAACAGGGTTTGATACCTGACGGGAAGCGTTTGATGTTCATGGCCATGGCCGTACGCCTGTATCCGAATCCTGTCCACATGGTTAATCCTTGTCCAAACTGCAAATTGTAATCGCCCAAAGCAATTTTTTTAAATGGTCCTAAATCTTTAATAAAAAGGTGGGCGCCATAAAAATCAAAACCGTAGGGTTGGGTACCCGTAAAGAATTCCTCCCCTCTATCTTTTTTTGCTACCAGTCCAAGGCTTACTCTGTCTTTGTAGGTAAAACGATAACGAAAAAAAACTTGAGAGGGGTCGCCGAGATATCCTTTTGTATCATTGGTGTTGTTCATTAAGAATCCAGCAGCCGGTTCAATAATTCGAGTGTAGCGTGTTACAATTTCGTGTTTGCCATAGCGAAAAATATTTTTGAATTTAAGTTTGGATTTTTCTTTTACGGGCTGCACATCCACAAAAGGAAGAATAGCATAAATGGTTTCATCGTTCCATCCTGAAAGCAATTGTATTTCATAGATTGAGAGTAGCTTTCCATGTTTTTCGATATATGTAAGCAATGCATTAATCTGATGTTCGGAGAGTAAATAAAGTCGTTTTAGCTCATCTTCGGTGGTTTGATTAAGATTGATGGGGTTATCAAAATAATAATACAAATCTTCTGTAAGCGCAGTAAAATCTATTTCCTGTTCGCTGTTTTCTGATATAGTTTCAATGAATCGTTCAATAATATTTTCCTTAATAAGTGCATTGGTTTGAGCCCAGCTCTGGCAGTTTGCTATCAAAGATAGCAGTGGGAATATATAAATCAATCGTTGTTTCATTTTCCGAAAGCATAACTCAATGATGCCTGAGGCGAGAATCCTAAAATGGGTTGCCAAGAAGCTGCCGCATCGAGTTTGAAATTTTTAATATGCAGTCCGAACCCGAAGCTGGGAGAAACAGGATATGAGCTAAATCCTGCACGTAGGTTTAAGATGGGAATGACGTGATATTCTACGCCCATTCTAAAAATGGGGGTATCGTGAATGCTTGCTTCAATTTCGGTACAGGCCAATACTTTTTCGTGAAAAGCATATGAGGTGCCGATTCTGAAAAGAGTAGGAATTTTTTCACGGTCATATTCTGCCAATGGCGTTCGTGTAGGGTTGAATACATGAGCAGCTATAATCCATTTGGGCAAGGGCTTTACGGTAAAAGAGAGTTCACCTGTAGCTGTAATCAAATCGCCGTACCCTTGTCCAATATGTATCCAGTGCAAATTTATTTGCAGTCCGGCAGAAAATATAGGCCCGAATTTTCGTGCATAAGAGAATCCAAACTTATTTTCATTGTATTGGGTGTATCCAAATCGTGTAAAATTAAAACCGAAAGAACCGGCTTTTTTTACAGGTACGACAACAGCAAGCCCCTGGCTGCTGAGTTCTGGTAAGATGAAACGATTTTCGTAATAGGCGCCACATTCAATATGTTGTAGCCAACCTGTGGCTGATTGGTTGTTGTATGCACCCCAAACATCAAACAGTGTAACTGAGGCATTGCCTAGCGCTGCTGAGCGTGCACCAACAGGTTGATTTTGCGACCAACTCAGTGGGTAAGCAAGAAAGAAAAACAGAATAAAATGAATTCGTAGCGTTGGTTGTGTCATGGTTTTTGATATGGGTTTAATCAGATTTACACCTGATTTTCATAGCCCAAATTATCAAAATCTTTTATGCTGTCCAAAACTTTTTGTGTTAAGCTGTCTTTAAATTGAATGAAACGCGTTGCAATCTCGTTATCGAAGGCGGAAAGAATGCTGACTGATAATATGCCGGCATTTTTGGCAGCATTTAGAGCAACTGTAGCAACAGGAATACCATTGGGCATTTGGAGGATGGACAAAATAGAGTCCCATCCATCAATGGAATTGGAAGATTTGATGGGTACCCCAATAACGGGCAATGTTGTAATGGATGCAACCATACCAGGCAAATGCGCAGCACCACCGGCTCCGGCAATAATCACCTGAATACCTCTTTCTTTTGCTTGTGAGGCGTATTCGTACATGCGATTTGGCGTACGATGTGCTGAAACAACTGTTATTTCAAAGGGGATGTGCATGGACTCAAGGAAATCGGCTGCCTCTTTCATCACCGGCAGGTCGCTCGAACTTCCCATAATTATGCCCACACGAGGTTTCATAACTATTGTTTATAGTAGTTAATCAGAACTTGATAAAGGACGTTACCTTATCGCTCTCTTCGGTTGCTAATACATCGTCAACGATTACACGGCCACAATGTTCGCAAACCAGTATCTTTTTGCGTTGTGCAATATCAATCTGACGCTGAGGCGGTATTTTGTTGAAGCAACCGCCACACGAATCACGCTCAATGGTTACAACGGCTAATCCATTAAATGAATTAGAACGAATTCTTTTGTAGGCAGAAAGATATCTTTCTTCAATAAAGGTTTCAAATTCTCCTGATCTGAGAAGTAGTTGTTTTTCTTCTTTTTCAGTTTCAGAAACAATATCATCCAATTCACCTTTCTTGTGTTTTAGGTCTTCTTGGCGATCAGCAAGTTTGCTTTCCAACTCTTCAATATTCTTTTTTACCATTTCGATTTTCACCTTGTGCTCTTTGATGCGCTTTTCGGCAAGTTGAATTTCGAGATTTTGGTATTCAATTTCTTTAGACAGTGAGTCAAATTCACGATTATTACGAACATTGGCTTGCTGTTGTTCGTATTTCTTGATGAGTGCCTGACTATCTTTGATGGTGTTTTTTCGGTCTGAAATTTCAGCGTCTATAGCCGATAATTCTTCTTTCATTTTGCCTACTCGGGTTTCCATGCCGACAATTTCATCTTCCAAATCCTGCACTTCAAGGGGTAATTCACCACGGATTGTGCGGATACGGTCAATACGTGAATCAACTAATTGCAAATCGTATAATGCTCTTAGCTTTTCTTCTATCGTCATATCTTTAGGATTGACAGCGGTTGCCTGTGTTTTTTTGGCCATACTATATGTAATTTACCGAATTTGTATTGGTGTTAGAAATTAGGACGGCAAAGGTAGGAAATTTTTTTTGAATTTCATCTGCCAGTAAATCTTTTGCAAATTGCTCACTTTCAAAGTGCCCGACATCGGCTAATATGATTTTACCGTCTGC
Source organism: Candidatus Competibacteraceae bacterium (assembly GCA_014879445.1). Classification (GTDB taxonomy): domain Bacteria; phylum Bacteroidota; class Bacteroidia; order CAIKAF01; family CAIKAF01; genus BA4. Next base: position 18,681 of record JACSSC010000050.1, on the reverse strand, counting down.
ATCAAAGAAATGGTGGTATGTGATATCAGCGGTAATGAGTATGTCTGCCCCAGCTCGAATGGCATCGGATAGCAAAAAACTACCCGAACCTCCACAAACGGCAACCTTCTGAATCAATGGTTTACATAGCTGTGAATATCGTATGCAGCCGGTTTTTAATTGTTCTTTAACATGTTTGAGGAACTCAATAGAATCAACAGGTTGTGGTAAGATACCTATTGTGCCGGCACCAATTTCAGGGTGGCTATTCGTCAATGGGATGATGTCGTATGCTACTTCTTCATATGGGTGGGCATTTTGGAGTGCTACGGTAATTCTATAAAGCAAATGTCGGGGAAAAACCACTTCCAGTTTATTCTCTGCTTCCTGATGTCGTTCTCCGGGATTGCCTACATAGGGTTGAGAAGTTTCGTTGCCACGAAAGGTACCTTTGCCCTCTACACTGAAACTACATTCCGAATATTTTCCGATTTTACCGGCTCCTGCTTCAAACAAGGCATTGCTTACTTTTTCGGTATGATTTACGGGTACAAATGTTTGAAGTTTGTAAAGATTGCCTGTTTGTGGAGACAGCACCTGAGTATCTGTTATCCCTAACTTGTTGCTTAATATTTTACTAACTCCATCATGTCGGTTGTCGAGATTGGTATGAACGGCAAATATGCTGATATTATTTCGTATAGCCGACATTACAGTGCGTTCGACATAATGGGCGCCGGTAAGTTTTTTTATGCCTTTAAAAATGATGGGATGATGGCAAACAATAAAATTGCAATTTCGGCTTATGGCTTCTTCAATGAGGGCTTCGGTGCAGTCGAGTGAAACAAGAATGCCGGTTACTTTTTCATTGCCTTTTACCAACAGGCCTGTATTGTCGTAGCTTTCGGCATAAGCAGCCGGGTTTGCATTTTCGAGATGCGAAACGATATCTTTCAGATTCATAGTTGCATGGCAAAATTTGCCAACTCATTTAATTCCCCAAGATGGTTATTGTGCCATTGTATGATAAATCATTTGAGCGAATAACCAAGAAATACACGCCTGGCACGATGGTAACGTCAGTAGTTGAAATGCCCTTGAATGTTGGGCCATAGTTTTCAGACTCGAATACCTTGAATCCCCATCGGTTATAAATGGTAAGTATGTATGGCGAACATTCTTCAAATTCGGGGTCCATTACAATCTCATCATTTTGGTTGTCACCATTGGGTGTAATTACATTGGGGAAAATAATTTGATCGAGTGTTTTTCCTCCTTTTGTAGTGAAACTTTCGGAGATTGTGGTTTCACATCCGTAGATATCGGTTCCGGTGAGCAAAACTGTATATGTGCCTTGTTGGGAATAAGGATGAGCAACCATGAATCCATTATCGCCATTCCCATCTCCAAAATCCCAAGTCCAGCTAGATACTTGTATAGATGTGTCGTTATTGATGCCTGTTGCTTGCAATTGTGCAAAGCATAGTGCCAGTAATTGCATGGAGATGTCAGGACCGCCGCCAACTATTACCTGTGCCGAATAGGATGCTGTACAGTTAAAAGCTGAAGTGGCTGTAAGCGAAACCGTATAAGTTCCGGGGCTGGAGAATGTGAAGTTGGGATCTTCTATGGTGCTGGTGTTGCCACTTCCAAAATCCCATAAATAGTCGGTAATACTTCCTGATGTGATGGTAGAAGTATTGGTGAAGTTGGTTGCAGCACCAACACAAGCAATGCTAGCTGTAAATCCTGTATTCGGATTTGGGCTTAGGGGAACTGTAACAGACATGGTTGCAGTGCAAGATGTTGCATCCGAAACAGTAACAGTATAAGCGCCTGCAGGAATGTTGATAGCAGCAGAAGTTGCACCGGTATTCCAAACGTAGTCAGTGCCTCCAGAAGCCGTAATGACTAATGAATCGCCGTTACATATTTCCACAATGCCATCAACAGCGGGTGTTGGAGATGGTACGACATTAATGGCGATGCTTGCTGTATCGTTACAGCCACCGTTTGATGCAGTTACTGTATATGTAGTATTTGTGGCAGGAGAAACCGTAATCGAAGATGTTGTTTCGCCGGTACTCCAAAGATAAGTATTTCCGCCTCCTGCCGTAAGCGTTGTGGATGCTCCTGAGCATATATTATCATTTCCTGCCACGGTGGCTGATGGAATATTATTTACAACCAAACTGGTTGTGGCAGTTGATGAGCAGCCATTAGAAGTAACCGTAACGGTATATATGCCAGAGGCCGATGTGGTAACTCCTGTGAGTGTTGTATCGGATGATGAGGATGAAAATCCGTTGGGGCCTGCCCAACTATAGGATGTGCCACTGGTGGCTGAAAAAGTAACATTGTCGCCTACGCAAGCAGGCCCGTCGTTTTGGGCTGTTGCTGTAGGGTATGGATTTACCTGAACAGTAATGGTGGATGAACAGGTTCCGGTTCCATCATCAACGGTAACAGTATAAACACCTGAGTTGGCCGTAGTAGCATTGGTAATGCTGGGGTTTTGGGATGTAGACGTAAACCCGCTGGGGCCTGACCATTGGTATGATACATATCCACCCTGCGACTGTAGTTGAAGTGTTTGCCCTTCGCAAATCGGGCTGTTGCTATTGGCACCGGTAGGAATACCTGTTACGTTTACCCATACATCATCTGTTACAACAACGGGGTTTACTAAGTTACAACCACTGTATGTAACTTTTGCTGTGTACATGGTATTGCTGCCCGGACATACATTGATTGTGGGCGTATTGGTGGCAATCAGGTTGGCGCCATCAAACCATTCTAAGGTATATGCCGGAGGGCCGTCCGGAGTAAATCGAAATCCCATATTATATGCAGACCAAGGGCCGGTATTATAGCCCGCAGGCCAAAATGCACTTGTGCCGGTTGCATCCTGAATTCCTATCAGTGCGTTGCCTGAGTTCCATCCCGAGCAGGTAGGTTTATCTTGAATATATACTTCTATCACGTTGGTTGTTTCGTACAATACAATCTGTTGGGTAGTTTGAATGCTTGTACAACTATAATGACATACGTTGTAGTAGTTTACGACAAATGTGCGGCATGGCGCCGAGCCCAGGATGGCATAATAAATATTTCCACATACAGACGGGTCAATATCGTGATATGCGCCAAAAATAGAGTTTGTGTATAAAGAAGAACTGGGCAATGATGCAGAATAGCTCCAAGTGCAATATGAATTTGCTAAAGAGGTATTAAAAGAAATCAATCCATTGGCGCCTACCACAATCTGATTATATGTATTGCCAAAAAAACAAAAATCAAACGGCAGATTAATCACGTCACTCCAAATATCATCCTGCCCAACAAATATGGATGTGCCTGAGTTGTATGGGTATGGTGGTGCATAAGGTACAAAAGAAACAGCATAAGTATTTGTACTTCCAACATGAAATGGTGTTGCCGTCAGGTTTGTGCATCCACCACATGCCAAGTTAACATCGGTGCCGGCATCCACATCAGGACATCCAGGCGCTTGTGCCAATAGGTTAGTACATGTGCATGGCAGAGCCCAAAAAAGCAAAATGAGAATACGTAAATGCTTCATAACAAACTTGGTTTTAAAAACCAAATTTACAAAATAATCAATATCAAAATAAAAAAAATGCTATTAACATGGTCATTAGTTTATTAAATACTGTGACATATTTGTATTTTGTTGCGTAGGTTTTATTTTTACCCTGTGAAAAAAATATTTTGGATACCGGCATTGGCCTCATTGGCTGCCATGATTGTTTATCTATTTACTTTAAGTCATGATATCCTTCCGATTGATGCCGGTGAGCTTGCTACGGTTCAATATTCTCTAGGGATTGCCCACCCAACCGGATATCCGCTATTCACACTCTTTGGGCATGTATGGTCTTATTTACCTATTCCGGGTTCTGTTATTTATAAACTGAATTTGCTTGCTGCTTTGTTTTGTTCAGTGGGTGTGTTTTTTTTAATGAAAACATCTTTTCTGGTACTATCAAATCCACATACTCAGACACAAAGAAATAAATCGGTCAGGAAATCCGATAAGACCGCAATAGCAACTACACTATCCAACAATTTGCAACCGCTGCATTATTGGATGGCGACTTGTGTCGGTGTTTCTTTTGCCGCTTTCGGCACAACCTTTTGGGCGCAAAGTACCGGGGTTGAAGTGTACTCTCTTCATATTGCATTACTCTGCGCATATATCTATACATTAGTTAGGTTTTATCAGCATCCCAATCCATCATGGAAAGAACTTACGTTGGCTGGTTTCACATTGGGCTTATGTTTTGCTAATCACATGACGAGCATATTGCTTTTGCCCGGCAGTTTATTTCTAATCATTTACAAAAACAAAAAAATCGCTACTTCAGTAAAGTCGCTTTTAATTTGGATGATTTCGACAGGTGTTACAGCTTCTTTGCTTTATGTTTATTTGCCTGTTAGAGCATCAACTCAACCGTTGCTTAACTGGGGGAACCCTGTAACATGGGAGAATTTTATCAGGCATGTAACCGGCAAACAATATCAGGTTTGGATGTTTTCCTCAGCTGATGTGGCCAAACAAAATTTTAATCTTTTTCTAAACAACCTGCCTAACGAATTTTCATTCATCGGTATTGCTTTTTTGATTGCCGGCTGTATTTATTTTATACGCAAGTATAAACCTATTGGTATTTTTCTGATGATTTGTTTTCTTTTTGGTGTTATTTATTCCATCAATTATAAAATTAAAGATTTGCTGCCTTATTTTTTAATTAGTTTCATTTCGGGTGCCATGCTGATGAGCGGTGCTGTCATTTGGATTTTTGAAAAAGTGGACACATTCATAACAAGGCCTGCTTTTAGTTGGTTGGCTATAGCAATACCGGTTTACTTACTTGCTTTCAACTACAATAAAGTGGATCAAAGTACTCGTTTTCATATAGGTGATTATACACGTGATGCTTTGCAATCTGTTCCTTCCGGGGCTCTTATTTTTTCATACCAATGGGATATACTTATATCACCGGCTCTTTATTTGCAATATGTGGAGGGAATCTCACCTGATGTATTGATTGTGGATAAGGAACTTTTAAGACGCAGTTGGTATATCTCACATATCGAGCATATCGAACCCGATTTCTTTTCAGGTATGGAAGTGGAAAAAGAAAAATATTTATCGGAACTCATTAAGTTTGAAAGAAAAACAAAGTTTGATGCACGTATTCTTCAAAATTCTTTTGAGCAATTGATTACAACTATGTTGCGGTTGCACTACGATAAGCGTGCTATATATATTGCGCCCGAAGTGCTTAATAACGAAATCAAAAATAAAAAGGATGTAGTGCTTCCTGATTCGTTAAAACTGATACCTCAAAAGTATTTTTATCGCTTGAGTGGTTATACTGATTATTTAGCGATGGAAGACATTAATATACCTGATATTCGTTTCCCGATGGAAGAGGATTTGTTTACAAAAAGTATGAAAAATAGCATTCTTACTGTTCTTACTGACCGTTTGTCGTATGAGATGAATTTAGGAAAGCAAAAGGAAGCGACGCTTGTATTCAGCATGATTAAATCTATCAGAGAGGATGTGCCGCCTCCACCCGGGCTTACACTCACATCTCCTTAATGGGAACAAGAATAGGTTGTTTGGTTTCTTTTTCCAACCTGAAGGGTTTGGTGACATGAAACATGCTTCCTGTTGTTACGGGTATGGTTTGTAATGTGATACTATCTATGATTTCTTTATTCACAGGCGCATAATCTGTAATATATGCAAATGTGAATTCGGGTCCCCATGCCCATCTTATATTAGAGATATGGTGATAGGGGTAAAACATTTGGTCATACATGGCTGCCATGATGTGTTGTCCATTGCTAAACATATACACAGGTTTGGCTGCCCAATAGTCAGTAATGCCATTTTGTAGTTGTAACGAATCGGCTATATGTATAATACGGTTAATGTGTGATGGTGTATATCTATCAATTCGAATAAAACTTTGTTGTTCGGATTTAAAAAACATGAATGATCCATATAAAAGGATTATAAGAACTAAAGCAATTCGAATGCTTTTGCGTAGCACATATAATGAGAAAAAATGCACAGATCCAATTAATACAAAAACATAAACAGGCACAATGTAATACCGAATGGTATCTAAATTCCAGTGATATCCGCCAAGCACTGCCATTGAAAGAGATGCAAATGCTGCAAGAAAGCTAAAGAAGAGCAATAGATCGGGCGGTTGTATTTCCTGTCTTTTTATTTGAAACATGCGTGAAATGAGGATGAAAATACTATATGCAATTATAAACAATAGTATAACGACGAAGGGTGTGTAATGGCGAGCAAAAAATGAGCATACATCCCAAAAGAAGTCAATTGATTCGGGCATGCGCTCCCATTTTGTTTTTACTTTATTTACATGATATGCGAAAAATCGCAGATTGTTGCTAAGTACCATCCCAGCTACAACAGCCGTTGCATGCCAAAGGAAGAAAAGAAATGAGCGTTTTGAAAATTGGCGTATCAACAATAAGATACCGATGATGGTAAAAGGGATAACAAATGTGAGGAAAAACAAATTATCTGATACGAGCGATAGTATCAGTATCAGAAAAAAGAGAATCCAATAACCAATTCTTAATTTTTTTTCTTGAAAAATATGAACAGCCAATATGGCGCAGAGTAATGTATTTATAATATTGCCTGCATGGTTGGATATGGTAAAGATGAATTGAACAAGAAGATAGTGTCCGGTGAGTGCGTTGATCCATATTACGAATAGAAATGCGATTCCCATCCAAACAAAAGCTTGAAGGAATTTGGCATTTGATATTTTTCGAACCAGCATGTAAAGTAAAAGAGATATAAGGGTAATTAATGAAGCATTTGTGAGGATGATGGAAATGCGGAAATTTTGTGCCAGCGACTGTATTATTGAGTAAATAAAGAAATCGGGAAAGAAGTATGGCGCCGGTGTTAGATACCAGTCGCGAATGGGGTTTTGTTCTTCAAAAATGCTTTTATACAAAGATGGTAGGTAAAGGAAGTCGGCATTGAATACAAATAGATCAAGTGTGGAAGGTGGAAGAAAGAAGAAAATCGATGTGGTGCAAAATGCAATACAAATAAATGGAAGTGTGCGAATCCATGATGATAAAATGAATCGAGCCATACGACAAATAAAAAAATAAAATCATTGCCTGACAACAGCATTTCCAACAAAGAAGTAAATTAGGGTATTATGGGTTGAGTTTATGATAAAGTTTGTCGAAGAGGATTGAGTGTATAGAGTCGCAATAAGCGGGTTTGAGCAAATCGTGACCAGAATCGAGGATGTGCCACTGAATGAGTCCGTCCATGTCGTGGGTTAGAATACTGCCAATTTGAGGATTTAGAACAGGGTCGTATCTGCCGGTGAAAATGACAGCCGGAATTTTATATTCGCGAAGAATTTTTCGTGATGAGGATACACGTGGTAAAAGATGACTATAGGCATTCCAAACGTGAAAAACTTTTTTTCTACGTTCTTCATCTCCGAATTGAGCTTTGGTAAACTTTTCCATCTTTTTGCTGAGTACGCCCATCATGCGAAGATATTTCACCAGGTTGAAAAATAAATCGGGACGTTCTACTACACGTTTAAACAGTTTTTTTCCTCTCGGGTTTTGTGTGGCATAATGATACCAAAAGCTTTTTTTTATCCCATCAGGCGCCAGTAATATCATGCTTTCTATGCGTTGTGGCATTTGCTGCATATACATAAGTGCCACTCTTCCGCCCAAGCTGTATCCCATCAAAGAGAACTGTTGAATGTTATGTTTTTGAAGAAATTGTTCGAACCATGCCAGATTCCATTCAGGGCTAATGGGTGAATTGGGGTCTTTATCATTCGGGAAGCAACTTCCCCCATGATGAAAAAGATTGATGGTATAAATTGTAAACTTTTTACCGATGGCCGGTTCGATATTGTAAAAGACACTTGCATCCTGGCCAAATCCATGGAATGCGATCAGTATTTTAGTGCCTGACCCAAACTTTAGATATGTGATAATATGACGGTCGTATTCAAATTCCATATTGTTGATGCGAATGACAAAGATAATGGGTTTGGAGTGATAATGATATTAATACTTTAATACAAAATGTTGCTTTTGCAAATCAGGATTTAAAAACAGAAAGCCCATTTTAAATATATCAATGCTGAGAGTAAATTCAGGCATTTGAATAATTTCTGTCCATGCCTGTTGCATATCCGGCGACCAATGAATATCGTCAAGTACCAGCCACGTATTTGAATGACATGAGGGTAGAATTTGATTTACGTATTGTAGTGTGGCTTCACGGCGATGATTGCCATCTATGTACACAAAATCAAATTTTTTTTTCGTGTTTAGTATTTGTGGCAAAACATCATCAAACAATCCGTTATGCAGTTTGATTTTATGTAGATGATGCTTGCTGAACATATCCTGAGCCAGCGATGCAATGAATGGATTTCCTTCTATAGAGTCAATGGATTGAATGGAATTTGCTGATACCAGATAAGCGGTTGTTATGCCAAGCGAAGTGCCTAATTCGAGGGCTGTGGCTGATTGCAGGAATGTTGCCATGCGCATGAGTAGCCGTGCATAACGAGGTGGCTGCAAGCTATATTTTGCGATGCTGCCAACTGTACGTTTATCTGCTGAAATGCGGCTGCCTGCACCTGCTTCCCAAGCAGGAACTAACGTATTGTTTTTTTTGAGTCGTATTCTTTCTTCTTCAATCCAGTTGTGTGCTGTATGGTTGCGATCGGTAAATGTATGCAGCATCAATGAATATAAAAATGGCGAATGAATATATTGCATGCTGCGAGCCGACAGGCGATATCGAATATACTGTTGCAGCATGAATGTCTGATGCTTCATGTTTTTATTTGATACGGATTTTGCGACCTATTTGAAGAATGTCAGTTTCTTTCATTTTGTTGAGTTCGCAGATTTTTTTTACTGTAGTTTTGTATCGAAGGGATAGAGCATAGAGTGTGTCGCCTTGCTTGATGGTATGGTAGGCAGGGATAGAGGATGGAGGCGTTGTCAGGGGATTAGTTTTTATTTCTGTTGTATCTTTTTGATGGTTGGATTTGTCGTCGGTTGTATATGCGGCTGCATTGTTGCTTACATGTTGTGTGTCGTGATGGCCGTAGAGCCAGGGTTCGAAGATGGCATGCGACAATTCGAGTTCGGTTGTTTTGAGTGATTTATTTTCATAGTCAATAAACGAAAATGGGTCGAGTGGTTTGTCTTTGTATCGAACTTCAAAATGGAGGTGAGGGCCTTTGCTTCGACCTGTAGAGCCACCCAATCCGATTACCTGACCGGCTTTCACTTCATCGTTGGCCGATACACGGAATTTTGACAAATGGGCATAATAGGTTTCGAGGCCGTTGTAATGACGAATAATAATCAGGTTGCCAAATCCGCCTTTATTGTACATGGCGTATCGCACTTTTCCGTCAAATGTTGCTCGGATGGTATCGCCGGTTCGCAGGTTGATATCTAATCCGTTATGTCCTTTTTTGAATACACTCCAGAGTTTGCCATAGATAGGTAAACAAAATTTTTCATCACTTTTCACTAATTCTAACACATGATTGCCATTGGGTGTTACTTTTTCGTTCCAATAGGCAAAAGTTTGACCGGTAACCCAATTACACAAAAAAAGGTTTTCGTCGAATTGTAGGCAGATGGTTTGGTCTGATTCAACATCTTCAAATGCAGCGCCTAAGTGCCGGCTCAATGTATCTACTTCTTGACCTCGAAGCGAGCAAGTCATGAGAAATAAAATCGGTAGTAACAATCCTTCCTTCATAAGTTGTAGAAGAGGTAGTGATGGGTGATTGGACTACAAAGATAATATTTTGATTGACGAATCAGGGGCGTTTTTTTGATAAGCCGTATATATCGTTAAGTTGAATGGTATCACCTTGTTCGTTGGTTGTAGTCAGATCATAACGAAAGGTAATCATAGTGCCAACGGGTGCATTGTAATAGATGTACCATGCATCTGATTCGGTAGTGCCTACGCAACCGTTTGAATATGCCTTACCAAGGGTTTCGGGATTTGTGGTGGGATGAATCATGGAGCCGTATCGGATACCTCCGATAGATGGTTCGAGCCATGGAATAATGGGCATCAGTGTGAAGCGACCATCATCGCGTGTTGTGCCTTTGTATTTTTTTCCTGTTCGTGGATTGACGTAATACGGTTCGCGTGCAATACGCACGATTTCGCCATTGCCGATGGGTGTTCGCAAATCCATTTCGCGACCTGCGAGTTTTAAAAATTGCCGTGCATTGCGCCCAACACGTACTTTGCAGGTGCGCCAAATTTTATTGTTGCGATAAATCCATAAAGTAAATTGAGGGATATTTACATCAATACGTGTTTGACTTAGCCGGTGCTGAATGTTGGCGGCCCATGCTGAGTCGGGTATGCTGAGTGTGTCGTGCGATTTCAGAATGATTAATTGGGATTGATCATATACAAATGAGTCGCGGTTTATCATTTGGTAATAATCGAACGACGCCAAGGTGTCAATAATCCAAGCATTGGCATGAACTAAAATATGTTCGTTGATTTGATAGCCATTGATTTGCCGGTTTGCTACAGCCACTACAGAATCAATGAAAGCAAAATATTTTTTAACGATAATGTTTCGACCAACGGGAATGCGAAATGCTGCAGAATCGCGAACAACGGGGATATATGTAATAGATGAAGGTGCTGGATTTGAATCAATAGGGGAAGAGGATACAGAAAGTTGTGGAGAAGGTTTGCCACACGAAATGATGCATAAAGAAATAATAACAGGAATAAGGCGATGATAAGCAAGCATTAATCAAAGAATTTATTCTTTTTGCCTGTGGGGAAAAAGTATTTAATATCAACCGAGAAGTAGGTGCCGGATGCAGGCAGTTGGGCGGTTTGGAATCCGAAAGGTTCGGGATTTTTTCGTTCGATAAACCCGTCGAATATGGCGAAGAACGGGCGGTGAAATTGAGCGCCGAGATAAAAATATCCAGCTCTTTCGGTACGATATTCGAATCCGACAGCTGCTTTTACACTGGGCACTACCCATGAATTGCGACCGCCGTATATTTTGTATTCAACCAGTGAGTCGGTAGAGATATTTTTTACGCTGCTTGGAAAAAAGTCAATGGAGAATCCTACCAGATTATTCATAAACCACCGTTCGCCGAGCTGAACATAAAAAAGCCCCATGATAGGAAGTTCAAATCCGGTGTATTTAATGGAGTTGGCGTAAAACATGGTTTCAATATTGTCGCCGGTGGCAGATGCTCTTCCAATCTGCGCTTCATACATGCGTTCAACATAATATAATCCGGTTTGAAAAGAGAATTTTTTGGAAAAGTCGGTACGTACGCACATACCTATTTTGAAACGTACCTGAGGGCTTAGTTTAAATAAGGTATCCTGATATTGCACATGCACTTTAGAGCCAAAATCGGTAGGGAACATGACGCCCACATCGGGGCCTGCAGAAACAAAAACTTTCTGCTTGCTGGGTACTTCTTCTGCACCTTTGATTTTTTGCTTCTTGTTTTGGGCTGAAACACTTACTGATAATTGCATCAGAATGAGCGCCAAAATTCCGTAAACGATGAGATGCTTCATGCTACAAATGTACGATGATTACGCTATTTGCCATGAACATTTTAGGGTATTTGTTGTTATTTTATGAAAACTTATCTCAACATTCGGTAATATGAATAGAAGGAATTTTGTGCGAAATACAGCTTTGGTTGCCGGAGTTATCACCCTATTGCCGGCTGTGGGGAGTTTGCAATCTCGCCTTGAGGGTCGGTTGCACCCCCTATTTATTGATTTGGGCAGAATTCGCATACATGATATACTGAAATCGCCATCGGCCATGCCCTATTTGATGCGAAGAGTGAAAGACAATCTGCTCGGGATGCAAACCATTGCACTTGGTGACAGTCAAGCGATTTTCAGGCCCAAACAGTGGGATGATTTCAGCAGGCAAGCTATTCACATTTCACATTCGAGCATGATACATTCGAAAGCCGACCTATGGTATGATGAAGTACTTTTGCACCATGCTATTCATTCATTGCGATTAAAAATACAACCAATATATGTTTCGTTGAGCAATACCGAGATTGCACATTCTAATCCACAAAAATATTTGCAGTTGCTGCATAAATTAGATAAGCAAATTGCCGGACAGCTTGACAGGTGGGTAGCTGATGGACAAGAAGTGCACATATTTTCGTCGGGAGGAAGGAATATGCATGCCAACGATCATGGGGGATACGACCATTCGGCAGAAGATGAGCATGCATGTCGTATATTTCATTTTTATACAAAAACAACTTAGGCGAGCATTGGGTTAGCAGCCCCTGCCGTAGTGGCAGCCGGCTGAAGTGTGGGTATAGCAGCCGTAGGTTGGTGGTGGCTGCTGATTATGAAGCAGACCCCGCACGACATACGGATGCATGCCCTACACGAAGACGCTACAACGGAGGAAGGGATTAGCTGCCCTGAGACATAAAAAAAACCTGTATCTTCGTAACAAAACGTGTTAACCAACAACAGGTGTACCGACCCATGCGAATACATGCCAAGCATAATAAGAAAGTACTGATAATCTTTGCATTGCTGTTTGTAGTGTTGGGTTGTTTGATAGGGTATTGGCTATTCAGAAAAAAGCCGGAGCAGCATATTGAATTGGTAGGCAAAGGACCTGATTTTTTGCAACCTACATACGAGCATTGGGCAGATTCGGTATTGCAGACGCTAAGTCATAGGCAGCGGATTTTGCAACTTATATTTTGGGAACATAACGATAGTGCAGCTATAGAAGAAACATGGATTGAGACAGGAGGCGTATTGTTGCAATCGCAAAATTTACTTATACGAGCCAAGCAGAGCAATCGGTATTTGCAGGAAAGCAAAACAGGAGTGTTGTTGGGAGCAGAGGCCGAATTTGGGCTGAGTTTAGCAGCACATGCCGATTATAGCCCACCGGCCGGAGGCAGTTTGCTGAATTTGGATAATGATTCGATACGACAATCGTTGAGCTATTATGTGGCAGAACAATTAAGTGCCATGCGGGTACATATAAACTTTGCCCCATCATTAGCTCCATTGATGCTATCATCAGACGGGCAATATGATTTGCAAAATGAGAAACTGCAGAACGATTTGGCACTGGCCGCATACCATTATCATACGGTTTTGGCCCAGCACAAAATTGTAACCTGTATAACAGGTTTTCCGAACATGCGATTTTCGACGGATAAATCTTTAGTCAAGTTATCGCCGCCTCTATGGAGTACATTACATCATAATCCATTTATACAGCTTGTGGATAGTGGCATACAAGCCATTAGTGTGATGCACTATCCGTATTATTTGCGTGGAGAGGCGTATCATAATCAGCTACTTCACAAACCCATTGTAGATGATTCGTTGCGAAGAATTACCCGATTTGAGGGACTTGTGATTTCAGATCTTAGGCATACAGAAAATGCTCGGATATATGCTTATCGACCTTTGTGTTTGGACGTACTGCTAAAAGGATCGGATATGCTGTTGATACGAGATAGTTTATGGGTAGTGGTAGATTATTTGGAAAAAAAATTATCGGACAAAGCCGGAAAAAAATTAGTAGCAGAAAAAGCCAAACGTGTGCTGATGCTGAAAGCATGGGCGGGAGCGCATCGTCAGCAAATGATACAGGCCGAAGAATTGAAGAAAAGTTATCATCCCACGACCGACCGACTGATGGCCGAAAACATATACGGAGAGATGATGGTATTGCTGCGTGATAGAAAAAATCGCATTCCGATACATGCACCTGTTGCACATTCAATCATGGTATTGCATGCCGAGAAACAGCCGATAACTTCTTTTTTGCAAGTACTTTGCGATCATTTTCAGGTTTCGACGGTTGGCTTGCGTGCCTATGAGTCGAAAGCATATTATGAAGAGAAGGCGAAGCAGATGAAAGATAAAACATTAATGTTATTTGCAGATGAGAGTTTGTGGAATGAGAACGACAGTAATTTTTCAGCATTTGTTCAGGCATTATTATCAGAGCAGTTGATTGTGGTATGGGCGGGCGGTTATGCTTCGTTAGACAGGATGCATGATGTGCCCACACTGCTTATAACGCATGGCAACAATAAAACGGCACAGCGAGTTGCTGCACATATTTTGGCGGGTGCTATGCCTGTTAGAGGCAAATTGCCTTTTACATGCAGCGATGCATTTTGTTATGCAGATGGGGAGTTGCGCACCCAAACAAGGTTAAAATTTACGATACCCGAAGAGGTAGGAATTAGGTCCGAATGGCTGAAGCCCATAGATTCGATAGCACATAGTGGTATCAACCGACATGCTATGCCCGGTTGTCAGGTTTTTGTTGCCATAGAGGGTAGGGTGATATTTCAAAAATCGTATGGATATCATACTTATTCCAAAGAGTTTCCTGTACAAAATTCCGACATTTACGATTTGGCTTCGGTAACCAAAGTGGCCACAACGACATTGTGCGCTATGAAGTTATACGATGAAGGGAGGTTGCATCTCGATACAGTAGTAAAAGTATATTTACCTGAAACAAAGGGTACGGAATTGGGTGATGTGCGTATTCGCAACATATTGATACACAAAGCAGGTTTTCCTGCTGTGCCTCCGATATTTCGCTTTATCAGGGCAATGCAGCGATTCAGGGTGTATGGAAAGAAGGAGGTGGCAGCCATGCAGCAATTGGATGATAGTACCGGTGTGCCTTCGTTGGTCAACAAGCGCGATTCGCTTTATCGCTTTGCTTTTTTGGATGTAGAACACAAAGATTTTCCGCTGCAAATTGCCGAAGGATTGTATTTGCATAAAGATATGCCCGATTCGATTTGGAAAACCATAGTGCCGACCAAAATCAATAGTCCGGCGGAATACAAGTATAGTGATATGAGTATGTATGTGATGATGCGTATCATTGAATCAATAGTTAAAAGACCCTTGGATGAATACGCCTCACAAACACTTTATGCACCGTTGATGTTGCAAACAACAGGATTCAATCCATTGAAGAGAAAAGATATAACCCAAATTGTGCCGACTGAAAATGAAAAAGTTTTCAGGCGACAACTCATACATGGGTTTGTGCACGATCCCATAGCTGCCTTGTTGGGAGGAGTGAGTGGGCATGCAGGGTTGTTTTCTAATGCTACTGATTTAGGTATTTTATTGCAAATGGTATTGAATGGTGGTACGTATGCAGGTGTTCGTTTTTTTTCTCCGGCCACAACCCAACTTTTTACGGCCAGCCAGTCCGGCAGTCATCGTGGCTTAGGTTGGGATCACCAGTTTTCGTCACGTTCTCCGAGCATGGCCGACAGCGCATCGCAGCATACATACGGGCATCTTGGTTTTACAGGTACTTGTGTTTGGGTTGACCCCAAGTATGAGTTTGTTTTTGTGTTTCTCTCCAATCGTGTGTATCCTGATGCTGAAAATAAAAAGTTGATTCAATACCGCATACGCCAGAATGTACAGCAGGTAGTGTACAGGGCATTGTGGATGAGGGATAATCCGGTTGAATCATCAGCCGACGATGAGCCAATACCCTAATACAAGTCGAATGAAATCTGTGTTAAATCATCGCAAATGGCTTGATGCCGTTGATTATTGATTTGTATATTTATGATGAAGATGTCAACTGAGAAATGATGAAGAACGTACTGATTTTGTGTACAGGAAATAGTTGTCGCAGTCAAATGGCTCATGGATATTTGTCGGTTATGCTTCTTCCGGCATATCAGGTTTACAGCGCAGGGATTGAAACGCATGGCGTGAATTGGCGAGCAGTGGCCGTGATGAAGGAAGACGGAATAGATTTGTCGTCGCACAGAAGTCATCATATCAGTGAATATCTTCATATACTTTTTGATGTTATCATAACGGTTTGTGATGATGCCCGAGAAAGTTGTCCTTTTTTTCCGGGAGATGTGGTACGGATACATCGAAGTTTTGCAGACCCGGCCCGGGTCGAAGGAGGTGAGGAAGAGATTATGGAGATTTTCAGGCAGGTACGTGATGAAATAAAGGCGTTTTGTGAGGGCTTGTCTATAAAGCTGAATGTAGCTCATTAATCCATCAAGCGTGCAGTGTGTATGAGTTGAGGTATATTGACAAGTCGAATTTTTTTACCAAACAAGGCAATGATACCATCCGCATTAAACTCTGACAACAGACGGGTGGCAGTTTCGCGTGAAGTGCCTGCCACGCTGGCAATTTCTTCGCGGGTTAAGCAAACATTCAGGGTGATATTGTCATCCTCAAATCCATATGTTTCTTTCAGAATAAGCAGTGTTTCGGCCATCCTTTCTCTTACATTCTTTTGTGCAATGTTGGTGCTGTTTCTTTCGGCTAGTTTTAAATCATCGGCCAAAAGTTTCATGAGTTTAAAAGAGAGTTCGGGACGTCGCTGAATCACTTTATAGAAAGTTTCTTTAGGGATATAGCAGATGGTTACTTCGTCAATAGCATAAGCAGAAGCCGTGTACATATCGCCACTTAGCATAGCCCGATATCCCAACAAATCACCTGTTTTGGCAAAACGTACAATCTTCTCTTTGCCTTCATCACCAATTTTTGATACTTTCACTTTGCCGTTATATAGGATATACATTCCATTTGGGTATGCGCCTTCATGAAAAATCAATTGACCGGGATAAAATACAAGGGATGATTTCTGACTATCAATAACCGACATTTCCTCATCCGATAAAGTACAAAGAATAGAAAGTGATTTAGCTACGCAGTGATTACAGGTAAGTGATATTTTGGTAGCCGGTCTTCTATGCATGATTACATTTTACTGTCCTTTTTTTAAAAACACAGCAAAGGTATAAATTGTTTAGAAAATTAACAATATAATGGCTCAAGTGTTTTGAGTAGCTGCTTTCATCAGGTCGAACATCAGACGATTTGATTATCTAGGGTTGTTGTATAGGTCTTTCGACCAGTTGCCGAATTGGTTATAGATGTTGTTGTCATCTACATTAAATGAGTTGTTTCGTTGAAACAAGAATAGTTCCCATTGCCGGTTATTAATTTCGCCACGCAAATCGGAATGAAGAAGTGTAAAGTCGTTGGAAATTTGATCTTTGTTGTAAAAAACAAACCGCACGTTGGTTTGAGATTTGAGCTGAAAATATTGCCAAATTTCGTAGGGGTATGCACTGGGTTCATTATGTCGTTGCGAGATGGCATTAGGCATTCCATATTTTAGAAATACGCGTCCTCTGTCGGTGTCATATCCTTTATTAATGAGTGTGCCGAAGTTTTCGTTGGCAATCAGCACTTGTTTCCAATAGTCGGAGAAGGCATTCTGAGGTTGGGAAGCATTACGTTTTACCCAAAATGCATAAATAAATCTTTTCATCATAACGGGATCGCCGTTTTTTATTACATTTTTTCCATGTTGATATTCCGATTCGGCGGCTATGGGTTTGAGGCATTTGATAAAATGGCGTAGCGAATCAATATCAGAAAAACGATCAATAAATGTCCCTGTAACATCTACTGCCTGAATATCAATATCCTTAAAACTATAATATTTGTTTTCGCGTTCAAAAAACTTTTTTATGCGTGTTCTATACTGGTTTAAGCTATCTCTGATTTCAATCACCAGATTGTATCGCCCAACGGGGAGCTGAGAGATATCCATTTCGGCCAACAAGGGCTTAACAGGTTGTGCAAATTCGCGTTTTCGGTATGAGAACTCTTCCAGTTGTTTGCCCGATTCATAGTTTTCGATAAAATAGCTGAGCAGGAATTTGCCTTGTGGACCGAAAAATTTATCTGCCTGATACAGTTCGGCATAAAAGATGATTTTTTTTAGATTTTCCTCGTAGTAGTTATCATGAAACGGAATCATATCATATCCACCTCTAGAAAAGATATTCGGGTTAGCAGATTTTTGATAATGCGATATAAATTGTATTTGACTTAAAGAGGGGGTCCCATTGTTTAGACCCACAGTAATAGTATCTTTCATCTCCACTGGCAGGCCATCGGGGTTGTTGGGGTCAGTAAGGATGATTTCGAACTCCCATATACCTTGTCCGATTGGAAATCTTCGTAAATCATACACCCAGTCAAAAATTGTATCTGACGAATGGTAGTTTCGTGTTTTCAATCCATACTTGTCATAAAATGCCACTTTCCCATTTTGAGAAAGAATAACAGTAATTTCAACTTTTCCTTCTTTTCGGTCGTTCTCTGTAGTGTATTGAATGGATTTTCCATCAATCCATAAGTAGGTTTCGATGTAAGGCGTATAATCCTGCGCATAATAGAGCACATAATCATATCCGCCGGTTAGGGTAGCATGCAACTGTTGTGTGGCACATATTAGAATTAGCGATATAAGAAAGAATGTCTTTCTCATGTTTAATAATTTGGAATAAAGGTATTAAAAAATCGAAATATGCAGGCAGACAAAATTCATCAATTATCGGAGCATGGTTATCTGCGAATTAACGGTTGAAAGTTATAGTGCATTGTAATGTAACAATCTACATATTTCATTGTTTGATCCATTTCACCTGGGTTTGTATTCCGTTTTTTAGCAGGTGGATGATATACAAGCCGGG
>JACSSC010000018.1 GCA_014879445.1 Candidatus Competibacteraceae bacterium | reverse complement strand
TTCGGTGCATATCATGGCATATTTATGGTAGCCGAAAGAGCCGGTATGGAAAAATGGCTAAAAAAAATTCCCGGTTTTTTACAAAACTTGTATGTTTGGATGGTTTTCTCTCTTGGTATGGTGCTTTTTCGTTCACCTGATTTGTCTTTTGCGCTCACCTATGCCAAGCAACTTTTTGCCTGGAGTACCATAAATCCTTACCACGATGTATGGATTTATTTGCAACCATATTTTTGGGCAATTGCTACTGTAGGGTTTATTTTCTGCTATCCTTTAGCCAGAAGGGTTTATTCTTATAGCGAAAATCATTTTTCGAAACTTATACAGGCCCGTGATGTTTTAGTTTGGATGATGTATGCGATATTGTTTTTAACTACCATAGCCGGCATGGCCGGATCCTCATATTCTCCTTTTATCTATTTCCGATTCTGATGAGCAAAAGACATAAATACATATACGTCATCTTTGCTGTTCTAAGTGGTGCATTCGCTGCTTTTACAGGGTATGTTGCATTTATACAGTCAGATATTTCATCCATTAAGCCCCATATCGAGCTCATCATAGATGCCGACAGAGCATCTATGATGCAAGTGATGATTGAAGAGAGCGGGCAATATCGTCCGGAAGAGCTTCTTGAAACGCATTGGAACGATCCCGTTTCATATCACAAAATAATCTTCAAATTGCCAACATTGAATGACCCGGGCAAATTGCGAATTGACTTTGGTACTGCCAGAGGTAATTATATAATTCATTCAATTCGAATCATGGGAGGTAGTATGAATAAAATTTGGAAAGGTCACGATATTATCAAAGATTTTTCACCTGCCAAACATATTGACTCCATTTATGTAATCAATGACAAAAAAGTTCGGTTGGTTTCGGGCGGGCCGGATGCGATACTTGAAACCAAATTCCAACTTTCATCTATGACCTCAGCATTGAATAATGCAAATATTGTTCAATGGAATATTATTTTTTTTGCCGGCATCATCGGACTTTTTATTTCTGTTCTATCGGCATACGTTCTGATTAAAACTCATCCATTTCAATACAACCGACTTCAACTGGCCTACGTATGCACATTCTTACTTTTAATATTGGCGCCTGGAATCAAAATGATTATTCGCCCTGAATCTTCAACCGATGAGAATAGAAAATTGGCTGCAAAACCTGTATTCAGTATTGATCAGTTGTTTGGGTATCCAAAAAAATTCACCCGTTATTTTGCCGATAATATGGGATTTCGAGCGCCTCTCACAACCGGCTATAATTATTTTCAATTCAAATTCTTTAGAAGTTCTGCATATCCAGAAAAAGTAATTGTGGGCAAGAACTCCTGGCTATATTCTTCCGACCATGAAATTAGTGGTGATTATCGAAACCTTAAATTATTCACCAAAGAACAACTTCTGATTATTAAACAAAATCTCGAAGAACTACACAAATGGTATGCATCAAAAGGCATCAAGTTTTATTTGATGATTGCACCATCAAAGTTCAGATTATATCCCGAATACATGCCCCGACGAATTAAAATTCGACCCGGCCAAAACAAGTTAGATCAATTGCTGGATTATATGCATAATCATTCGGATGTGCCTATTATCACTGCTCATGAAGAAATGTTGAAAGCAAAAATTAATGCCGAAGTGTTTTATGCTCACGACACACACTGGAACTTTGAAGGGGGATATATTGGTTATCAAAAATTAATGAAAACACTTCAAGCAGATTTTCCTCAACTCACTATTTTACCACCCGATCATTTTTCAAGACGATTGGTGCAGCCCCCTACTGCAGACCTCTCAAAAATGTTGGCGTTGCAATCTGTTTTGCTTAATGATGAATGGACTTTTGAATTTCGCCAAATACCACCGGCGCTCCCTGCTCCTGATGTCGAATTTCAATCTGTTTACCCTTTCTCCGAAACCAAGTTTTTTAACCACTATCTCAACCCTACACTGCCACGCATTGTGATGTATCGTGATTCCTTTTCAAATCTGCTCATGCCTTTTCTTATTCATCATTTCGGACGTTCTATATTTATTTGGACTTACGAACATTCGTTGGAAGTTACAGAAAAAGAAAAACCTGACATTGTGGTAATGGAAATTGTAGAATACCGTTTAGACCGACTGCTTGAAAAAAATCCGATTGATTTCAGGTTGACGCCATGAATCAACTTATTTACACTCCTGTTTTTAAACATATCACCCAACTGGCAGGATGGGCACTCATCGGAGTATATACATATATTGCATTCTTTTATATACGATCTTCGCCTGTTTGGAATCCGGCTGACGAGCTGCCGCATCTCGATTACATTGATCGCATTGCTTACGAACAACGTGTTCCCAAAGATGGAGAATGGATCTCAGATCGGTCTTTTCAGTTTCATCTTGATCTTCGTGTTGTCAATGCCCCAGGTTTTGACAGCACAAAAACAAATCTATACCCCATTGGTATATCATACGAAGCTCATCAACCTCCACTCTATTATATGATAATGGCATTGCCATACAAATGGATAATGCAAACCAAATACTCTCCTCGTGAAAAAATATTCCTATTTCGACTCTTTTCTTATGCGCTTCACCTTGTAGGTATCTTTCTCATTCCCTTCATTTTCTTTGAATGGAATAAAATTAATGCCACTCAAAAAATTAATCCTGCATATCCATTTCTAGCAATGTCACTAGTGATGATAGCCACGCTCAACAACAGGGCGGGTATCAACAACGACCAAGCATCTCTGCTATTTGTCAATGCTTCTATTTTCTTTCTTATTAGATTTCTGCGAACACAATCCGTGCATCATCTAACGCTTGCCATCGCCATTGCCTGCTTATCTTTTTGGATAAAATTTCCCAATGGATTATTTCTAATCCTTCTGGTATCTATTATTCCTTTGATTTTACATCGAACACGTCAAAAATCTCCCCTTATTCGTGTTTCATATTTTTTCCCTCTTGTTCTTATCCCAGCATATTTGGCCTGGATGATTAGCATACATGGAATCGAGAATCCATGGAATCAAAAATACACTCAACATATGTTTTCCATTTTTCAACCGGGCCTGTTATCAATTCCCGCTTTTCTTAAATTACAATGGATGGAGCTTTTTAGTTTACATTACTTAATGATATTTCATCAATACCACTTATCCATCGGATATTTACTTTTCGCCGGCTCATTATTGATTCTTTTAATTCACTTTGTTTTCAATCGGAAGATTCATAGAATATGGCTCCTTTCGTGGATTTTAGTAGCTATATTATATGCGATATTAATTTTTCTAAACCGTAGCGTTTGTTGTGTCGCCTGGTTCTCAATACGGCTCATTTCCGGACATATGCTGTTTGTGGTAATAGCCATAACAGGATTTTTGGCACCCGACAACAAACTGAACCGCATACTAACTTTTATACTACTCTGCATCTGCTTCATCCCTGCTGTTTCGTATCTTGCAACATGGTAAATAAAATTCCATATAGATTATTTTCAATTATCTGTTGGTTGAGTGTTTGTTTCACAGGAATAATAATTATTCGATATATGGCCAATCAACCTGTATGGGGCCCTGTTGATGAGCCGGCTCATGCCGATTACATTGAAAAACTCTCTAATGGAAAGTGGCCATCCAATATCAACACACTCGTTGAAGAATCGATCTATCAAAGCTATTCAAATCATGGTGAAGAATTATCCGAACCTGAAATAGGATTAAAAGCATACTCCTACGAATTGCAACAACCTCCGTTATATTATTTGTGCATGTCAATTCCAAACCGATTGATGATTGCAATGCATATTCCTCTCATACAACGTGTATGGATATTACGTATTTTTTCGTGGTTGATATTTTTAGCGGGGATCATTTGCGGCGTATTACTTATACGCAAATTCATGCATCATTATTTTCCAGGCAATCCGGTACCCATTAAGGCCTTATATGTTTTGTTTGTTTTACACGCCGGTTCCTTTAATCGCTTTGGACTCTCCAACGACTGGTTTTCAGTTCCGATTGCTAATTTTTGCCTATTGCTGACCTGGAATTATATTAGAAACCCTTCTGCTCGTAGGGCGATATATGCACATTCACTTGTCATGTTGCTTTTTTTATCCAAGCAAACAAACTATTTACTGGCTTTGCTGTTGGCAATTTTCATAACCTATAAAATGTTACAAAATTACAAGCATAATCGCCAAAACATCATGCTATGTTTTATCATTTATTTGCCGGCCATAGCATGGGTCATTCGATTTCTTTCATCCTATACTTTTGATAATCCAGTATCCCAAGCATTTGGCAACATACTGCCGGCTGGATTATTCGAATTTCGTTTTTTCATAGAATTATTGACTGATGATATGTTTCATATATCACATTTGTATTCGATAGAAAAAACACCGGGAATATGGATTTGGCTACTAATCGTTCCTGGATTTTTTTTCCCATTATTTCTCCGTCACATGCGAGTATTTTTGGCTAAGGCAGGATTAATAATTTTCTTGTTGTTTTGTATGTGGTTTGCACTAAACAAATGGATAGGTGGGGTACATTGGTTTGCATTCCGTCATTATGCCGGATATGGAATTTTTATTTTTGCTGGTATGATACTTTGGCTGCCATCATTTTTATATTTGATAAAGAAAAATCGCTTACATTCTTCCTAATTTCTTAAAGATTGTTCTATGTGGATATACAAAATAATACCTCTAAAAATCAGAAATGACATACGTAGAATTATCGTTGAAACAAACGACTCTTCATATGTAGGCGATCATATTAGGGAGAATGAGTATCAAATTCTAGCCTTACAAGAGCGCATTCAAAACCTGCAACAAACTGTGGAATTACTCGAAAAACAACAAAACAAAAATAATTTGGCTTTACAGAATTTGACCAAAGAGCAAGAAAGCAATCATGATCAAATCAATTCAAAAATTAATCAACAACAAAAAGATGCCGAATCATTACAACTCAAAGTTGGATTTCTCTCCAACCTGCAATACAAACATGCGCCTGCTCTCATGCCTATAGGAGCGAAAGAAATCAGTATCATACATCAATTTTGTGACGCCCATGGTTTATCGCGTGGACTCTCAACCGCCATATCAAAAAATGATTTAATGTTTCACTATTCCTTGTTGCATGAAAAAGAATATAATAGAACACTATGGGCATACTTATCCATTGGGTTCAACGGATTGCAAATAGTAAAAAGGATTGCAAATACATACTTATCCGAACGCTTATCATCATTCACGCTACTCGACTTTGCTTCAGGACATGGTCGCATATCAAGATTTTTAGCCCATGAGTTTTCTCCAGAAAACATTTGGATAAGTGATATAAAGCCCGACGCCGTTGCATTTCAATGCGAAAATTTTGGTATAAAAGGTTTTGTTTCGGGGCCTTCGCCTATGGCTATCATACAAAATCAAACTTTTGATATGATTTTTTGCGGTTCACTTTTCAGCCATTTACCAGAACGACTATTTAATCAATGGTTAGATGCTCTTTGCAAATGGCTAAATCCGGGTGGCGTATTGGCATTTTCTGTTCATGACATTTCATTGCTGGGCTCCGATCCGCATGGAACAGGATTCTATTTTCATGCAGCCAATGAGGATTTATTATTCCCTGAAATTGAAGGCCATCTTAATGATGAAAATCAATATGGAATTGCTTATGCCAGTGAGGATTTTATTCACAAATCCATTGCTTCATTTCCTGAAATATTGCTTGAAGAACGCATAGAAAAAGCATTTGGCGGATTACAAGATGTATATGTTCTGCGTGGCCGTCAGGCATAATCTGACTTATCATCGCCACTCCTTTTCACCCTCAATCAAGATACATTTTAGCTCCGACATCATCATAGCAGTTGCGCCCCATATTCGATATTCTTGTAATGCAAAATATGGTGAAACAACCTCCTTTTTAAACCCTGTGATAAAATGGCCACTAGCAACTTTGGATTCATCCAGTATTTCGTCAATCGGCATTTCTAAAACTTGTTGTACTTCCTTAGCGTCAGGTATCCAATTCTGTCGCTTTTCAGATATAGCCACAAAAGGAGCAACCAAATAGTTGCTTGCCGGAATATAAATATCAGAAAGACGACCCAGCACATTTACAGGCATGTGTAACCCTATCTCTTCAGCAGCTTCTCGCAGTGCCGTATGCATCAGAGATGGATCGTCTGGCTCTTGTCTGCCTCCAGGAAAAGCGATTTGGCCGCTATGAACACCATTATAATCCGGTCGTTTTATCAATACCAAATGCCATCGGTTATCATGCCCAGGCAAAAACAAAGACAATACGGCACTTTGACGGGGCACACCCCATTTCCCGGGATAAGCTATGCGTCCACCCGGCGACATAAGACGTTGTGCCGATTCGCCTGGCAAAGGCGCAGAAAGGCGTTTGAATAAATATCGGGCAATATGATTCATTACTTCACAAAAATACAAAATACAAACACCTCATAATACTACATCTCTCATATCACGAATAATTGTGTTTTCTTTGTCGTATAATCTATCCAATTGGTAAACAAAGAAAACATCCTACTTCAACGTATTGTTTTGGGCGTTGGACTCGCCTTGATGACAGCAAAATTTATTGCTTTTATCATCACCCAATCCAATGCTATTTTAACTGATGCGGTAGAAAACATTGTGAATGTTATTGCGGCAATTATTGGGCTGTACAGCATGATGCTAGTTGCAAAACCCAAAGACGAATGTCATCCATACGGACATGGTAAAGCAGAATATGTTTCAGCATCCGTTGAGGGAGGCCTGATTGTTGCCGCCGGCTTGGGCATTATCATTAAGTCGGTGTACAGCTATTTTGTTCCATACGAACTAAAACAATTAGATACCGGAATCATTCTGATTACAGGAGCAGGAATCATCAATTTTGCCACAGGATTTATTATCGAACGTAAGGGAAAAAAAAACAATTCTCTCATATTGATTGCTGGAGGCAAACACTTACAATCAGATGCATACTCAACAGCCGGCATTCTTTGCGGATTGGCTGTCGTATATTTTACGGGGTGGATATGGCTCGATAGTGTAATTGCTATCATATTCGGGCTTGTTATTATCTATACCGGATACAAAATATTGAAACAATCTATTAGCGGCATAATGGATGCTGCCGACAAAGCATTGCTGAATAATATTATGCAAACTATTGAAAAAGAACGAAGCCACAATGTCATTGATATACATAATATGCGTATCATTAAATATGGGTCAATGCTGCATATTGATTGTCATATTACGCTTCCATATTATTTTACTGTAGAACAAGCACATGAAGAAATAGAAGCCATTGATCAAATCATCAATCAAAAAAATCATAATCAGGTAGAATTTTTTATTCATGCAGATGCTTGCGAAGATGCCTCATGCCCTGTATGTCCAAAAACAGATTGCAAGGTTCGTAAAAATCCTTACCAAACACAATCAGGATGGACTTTGGAAAATGTGCTGAAAAACAAGAAACATCGAATATCTAACCAATAACATTCACCTCCATTTCGAGTTTAATCCCAAAACAATCGTGTATATCATTTTGAATGGTTTGGGCTAAATTCAGAATTTCCCGGCCTGTAGCTTCTCCATAATTAACCAGCACTAATGCCTGCTTGGTATGTACGCCACAGTTCCCAACACGACGACCTTTCCATCCGGCTTTCTCAATAAGCCATCCTGCCGGAATTTTAACATCGCCACTCTCCAGCATAAATGAAGGCATTTCAGCATATTTAATTTTCAAAGATTCGTATTTAAAAAAGGGGACAACAGGATTTTTAAAAAACGAACCGGCATTCCCAATCTGCGCCGGATTTGGAAGTTTGGATTGACGAATCTGAATAACAGCCCTGCTAACATCATATGCATTCGGTGACACAACATTCATTTCTTGTAATTTTCTCTCAATATCGCCATAAGACGTAACGGGCGTATGAGATTTGGCTAAAGCCAGCTTTACTGAAAGAATAATATATTGCCCTTTCTCGGTTGTTTTAAAAATGCTACTACGATATCCAAAACGACAATCGTTCAAATCAAACTTGTGAAGTTCCAAAGTAGGTATATGCAAAGCCGTAAGTGAATGAAAAACATCACAAAGCTCTACCCCGTATGCCCCGATATTTTGAATAGGGGCTGCCCCAACCTGACCTGGGATAAGAGACAGGTTCTCCAATCCGCCGATTTTGTGTTCGAGCGTATCAATAACTAAATCATGCCAATGCTCCCCTGCACATGCCTCCACATAATGAAATTTATCGTCAGCAGTATAAGATATTCCTCGAGTAGCCATATGCAAAGTCAGTCCGTCCACATGGTCGGTAAACAAAACATTGCTTCCTCCTCCCAGAACAAAAAGGGGTTTGTTTTTTGCTAAGTCCAAACAACCGTAAATATCATCCACCTGATTTATCTTGGCATAAAATGCAGCACGGGCATCAATACCAAATGTATTGAAGGCCTTCAAAGAAATATCTTGTTGTATAATGCTCATAATATGGGGATGTAAGCTCGGTAACAAAGGTATAAAAAAGAACAGGTGACTGAAATAACTAACATCTTCGAACAAACCCTTATCTTTGCCTGTTAATACATAACAGAGGGATTGTAAAGACATGAAAAAATCGCACATTGTTCTCATATTAGTAATTGCAGGAGCCATAGGGTTGGCTATATATTCACTTCAAAGTTCCGAAACCTATGCATCTTTCAGAGAGGCCGAACAAGAGCCCGAAAAAGTTTTTCATGTAGTGGGCAAACTCAACCTCGAAAAGGAAATGATATACAACCCACAACAAGATGTCAATCTTTTCAGCTTTTATCTAATAGATAAAGAAGGCGTTGAAAACAAGGTATGGCTTTATAAAACCAAGCCACAGGATTTTGAAAAATCTGAACAGGTGGTAGTAGTAGGCAGCATGAAACAAGACGGTTTTCACGCTAAAGATGTACTCACTAAATGCCCTTCAAAATATTCAGATGCCCAAACACAACAAGTTCAATAAGGCATGAATACCATATACAACGGCGAAAATCTCTTGCCAGGCACTTTAGGAAACATTTTTATCGCCTTATCCATCGCTGCCGCAATGATGGCATCCTTGTCATACTACATGGCTACTCGCAACCAATTGGGGAATAGTGGCTGGAAGCGCCTTGGTAGAATTGGATTCCTTTTACATTCTTTAGGAGTGTTGGGCTCTATAATTACCCTATTTTATATTCTGCTTGCACATAGGTTTGAGTACCAGTATGCCTGGCAACATACCAGTAGAGAACTGCCATCTAAATATGTTTTTGCAGCATTTTGGGAAGGGCAAGAAGGAAGTTTTTTACTTTGGTCTTTTTGGCATGTCGTTACAGGGCTAATTCTCATGAAAACATCTCGCAACCGCGAACCCTGGTTAATGACGATTGTTGCAGTTGTTCAAATTTTTATATCTTCAATGATAGCAGGTGCCATCATTGATATTCCCGGACTGATTGAATACAAACTTGGCTCCAATCCTTTTGTCCTAACTCGCCTACACCCCTCAACAGCCGGAATGGCAATCTTACAAAACCCTGATTATCTTCAAATACTTGATGGAAGAGGCATCAACCCCTCGCTTCAGAATTACTGGATGACCTTGCATCCACCCATGCTCTTTTTCGGCTTTGCATTAACGCTTGTTCCGTATGCTTATGCGATAAGCGGAATTTGGCAAAAAAAATATACAGAATGGTTTAAACCTGCTATCCCTTGGGCTTTTGCCGGCATTGCTATTTTGGGGGGCGGTATTCTTATGGGCGGCGCTTGGGCTTATGAGGCACTCAACTTTGGCGGATTTTGGGCATGGGATCCGGTCGAAAATTCTTCTCTTGTGCCTTGGCTTACTCTCGTAGCAGGCGCCCACCTTCTTCTCATTCGTAAAAACAATGGCACAACCTTATTCCTAACTTATTTTCTGATTCTACTCTCATTCGTGCTTGTACTTTATTCTACTTTTCTAACACGAAGTGGTGTTTTGGGTGATGCTTCTGTTCACTCTTTTACTGATTTGGGAATGACAGGCCAGCTTCTCATCTATCTTCTTTTCTTTATATGGCTACCCATTCGACTCTTCATCCAAAAAAAATCGCATCAATACGGATATATAGCACTCTCCGCCATCATGCTATTGGCTGGTCTTGCTCTCAATTTCTCTCCCGTTATAAAAATGCTGTATTTAATTTTTGCCGGCGCTTCACTTGCCATTGCTTTCTTTGAAGCAAAAAAATCATTCCCTGCTACCGAATCAGGCGAACATTTCCTCAGTAGAGAGTTCTTTCTCTTTGCCGCCAGCTTGGTTATCCTCATTTCTGTGATTCATTTAACTTTTGAAACCTCCAAACCTGTTATTAATAAACTTGCAGGCACACAATATGCACCCGGCAATGTAGAAACCTATAACCAGGTTCAGGGTGTATTGGCAGTTGTCATTACCATTTTTATGGCCGTTACACTTTTTTTGCAATACCGCAAAAACAATCTTGATCTGTTTTGGTCTAAAATCATGCGAACTATTATTATTACAACACTACTCACATTAGCAGCCGGTATTATATTTCCAGATTTCAGAAACCCCAGATATATTCTGCTCTGTTTTACTTCAGGGTTTGCTGTTTTGGCTAATGCCGATTTTATCTTTAGATATCAGCGTAAAAATCTTAGGCAAGCCGGCAGTGCTTTTGCTCACATCGGATTTGGGCTTATCATTTTGGGCGCCGTTGTTTCGGGAGGACATAAAAAGTTTATCTCCAAAAACACCAGCCAGATTAATCTCGAAGCATTGAATGCAGAATTTCGTAACGACGAAAATATTATGTTACATTTGAAAGACACATTGCCCATGCTGAACTATTACCTTTCATACCAAGGCGACACACTTATTGGCAATGTGGCTCATTATCGAGTTGATTATTATAAAAAACAAAACAATCGACTTGAAAAAGCTTTTACACTTTACCCTAAGCTTATCCTAAACGAAAGAATGGGGAATTCGCCCGAACCAGCCACTAAGCATTTTTTACACCAAGACATTTTCACACATGTTACTTATGTGGATATTGAAAATCTGAAACGCAAAAATCAACAAGCGCCACCCTCTTACTCCGAACCACAGCATTTCACAATTGCAGACAAAGACACCATCTTCGGGTCACGTTTCTTTGTTGTTTTTGAAGGGTTACAATCGTTTAGTGATATAAATTCATCCAATGAAGATTCTTTGTATATCGGCCTGCACGCCATTTTCTCAGTGTATAATGCGCAGGGAGCAAAGATTGATGAGATAAAAGCTGTTTATGAAATCAAAGGAAATTATGCCTATTCAAGCCCTGGAACAGGTGAAAATGCCGGCCTCAAAATCGAAGTTGAACGTATCAATCCATCCTCAAGAACCATTGACGCCAATCTCTCCGAACTTCAGGGCGGCAACTTAAACAATTTTATTATCATGCAAGCTATTATTTTCCCGGGCATCAATATTCTATGGGCCGGATGCATTCTAATGATTTTAGGTATATTTATATCGGTATTGAATCGATTGCTTAAACACTCATAGATGTTACCCATCACATTACTTGGCGCTGGAAATGTGGCTTGGCAACTTGGATTAGCTCTGCATAAATCCGGACTTCAAATCATTGAAGTATATAGCCGTACTCCTCAAAATGCCATGTTATTGGCAAGCAACCTCAACGCTTCTCACGTAGATTCTATTGAAAATATCAATCCACATCAAGGCATATTTATATGTTGTGTTAGCGACAATGCCATTACAACAGTAGCCGGGCTATTGCCTTTCAAACCCATGCTGCTCGTTCATACTTCCGGCTCACAGCCCATCAGCATATTGGAGCCATATTCCCAAAATCAAGGCATTCTCTATCCGTTACAATCAATTCATAAAAACCGTGATATCGACTTTTCTCAGATTCCCATCTGCATCGAAGCCAGCCATGATGATGCTTTCAGGCATCTTAATCAATTGGCTTGCCTCATCTCTCAACATGTGGTTCATATGTCATCCGAGCATCGTCGGCAACTACACCTCGCAGCAGTGCTGGTTTCTAATTTTACCAATTATCTATATACACAAGCCGAGGAATACTGCAATCAACATGAAATTCCTTTTCAACTTCTCCATCCTTTAATTGTTGAAACCGCACACCGTGTGCTTATCGAAAGCCCTTCTGCCTGGCAAACAGGTCCTGCATTTCGTCATGATACACTAACTCTTCAAATGCATAAAGATATGCTTTTGCTCAACCCCAATCTTCAAGATCTTTATGAACGACTGAGCCAATCCATTCAAAATTTTTATGCTAATCACCTTAATAACGAAAATAAAAAAAGGCCGACTTAAATCGGCCCCCTTTCATCTACTTGGGTTCTGGAATGCAATTCGCCGTTACAACCAGAATAAAACAAAGATTACATATTCATAGAGAGTATGGCGCTCTTAAAGGTTGCATCTGGCAAAATATTTTTTTATTTTCCCTAATCTGCTTATAATCAGGCTGTTTTTCTATAAAAAATATAGGATATATTTTGAGACAATCGGCAAATAAAAAATCTTCAAAACACAAATTGAATTTCTTTCAATGCATACTGTTTTTCTGTATAACCATTCTGCACTACAAGCAACCCTGCTTGAGTAATTCCTTTTATGATTCCAATAAATTCCCCTGATTCATTCCTGAATCTTTGTTCATTATTCAACCCAAACAAATGGCCGAGATAGCATTTTTGGATTTGTTCCATTTTCCCTTCCCTTAATTGGCGATACTCAATATCCAAATGTTGGCAAAGATTTAATAGAAAATCATCAGGACTAAAATGCAATTGGGTTTGCATAAACAGAGAGGTTGCAAATGGTAAATCGTTTGGAAATGCTTTTTGATTAAGGTTAATACCAATGCCAACAACCGATGAACTAATGCATCCGTGTGATATTGAATTCTCAATTAAAATCCCTCCGCACTTTTTCTTATTAAGGAATATATCATTAGGCCATTTGATTTGAGGTTGATCGAAAAATTGTTTAAAACATGAAATAATGCCATTACATATCGCCATGTTTAGAAAAAACTGCTGATCAATAGGTAGGAAATCGGGTATAAGATATAAGCTAAATGTAAGCGATTCGTCGGGTGTGCTATACCATTGTGTGCCTTTTTGACCACGTCCTTGCGTTTGGTTAATTGCACGAACTACAGTCCCTTCTGCAATTACTTTTTTACGAGCCCATTCAGACAAATACTGATTGGTTGATGCAGTTTTGTGAAGCACAATATGAGAATTACCAATTATTAACGACTTTTGCATGAATGGAAGTTTGCAGATAATTGTAAATTTGTTGAGTAAAAATACAAAATGGCAAAAGCAAAAAAGAATAATACAGAGCAAAAACTAATAGACAACATTATTCAAGGCATTGAAGACATGAAGGGAACAGATATAGTATTAATGAATTTGGATGGTATTTCAAATTCAATTTGTAGCCATTACGTAATATGTACAGGTAATTCCTCAACGCAAGTCGAATCAATTGCAGACTCAGTCATTGAAGAAGTTAGAAAAAAATCCAAGATGAAGCCATGGCACGTTGAGGGTTACGAAAACAAACAATGGATACTAATAGATTATATTGATGTGGTTGTTCACGTTTTTCAGCCAGAAATTAGAGATTTCTATGCTATAGAAGAGCTTTGGGGTGATGCTCAGGTTACTTATCCCAAAACAGTTACAACCTAATTGAATAATATTTGTTATTTTCCCAAACACGAATAATCACTTTTTAATACGATTCATTCACATGGCCGAACAGTCAAAAAATACACCCGAATCAAAACATTCCAAAAACGGAAATCGAAAACCACGATTTAATTTTAATCTATATTGGATTTATGCTCTGATTGCTATCGTATTTATAGGTATGCAATTGTATAGCAGTTTCAGCACATCTATCAAGGAGATAAACAAAAACGAGTTTGTCGAGATGATGAAAGATTTAGATGTAAAGCAAATTACCATTGTAAATAATGAGTTTGCTGAAATTACAATTTTGCCCGACCGATTGTCTAAAGAAAAATATGTGTCGGTTAAGGAGAAATCATTAGGCGGAGAAAATCCCGGGCCTCATTATCGTTATAACATTGGCTCGCCACAGCTTTTTGATAGCGAAATAAAAGATCTATGGTCGCAGTTTCCTGATACTCGCAATGTTGAAATCCGCAATGAAACACGTAAAAATTTGTTTGGCGATTTGCTGGGATGGTTAATACCTATTGGATTGATGGTGGTTGTATGGATTTTCATCATGCGACGCATGAGTGGCGGCGGCGGAGGTGGGCAGATTTTTAACATTGGAAAATCAAAAGCAAAACTTTTTGACAAAGACACGCATGTGCTGATAACTTTTGACAATGTAGCAGGATTAGACGAGGCCAAAGTTGAATTGAAAGAAATTGTGGATTTTCTAAAAAATCCGAAAAAATATACCGACTTAGGCGCAAAAATTCCTAAAGGCGCTCTGCTGGTAGGGCCACCTGGCACAGGAAAAACATTGTTAGCCAAAGCCATTGCCGGAGAAGCCAAAGTGCCATTCTTTTCTTTATCAGGATCTGATTTTGTGGAAATGTTTGTTGGTGTCGGCGCATCTCGTGTTCGAGATTTGTTCAGGCAAGCAAAAGAAAAAGCCCCTGCTATCATTTTTATTGATGAAATTGATGCTATTGGCAGGGCTCGTGGCAGATCTGTTGTACAAGGGGCAAATGATGAACGTGAAAATACGCTTAATCAACTACTAACCGAAATGGATGGCTTTGAGGCCAACACGGGCGTAATTATTTTGGCTGCTACCAACCGTGCCGATATTCTTGATAAGGCATTGTTGCGGCCTGGACGATTTGACAGGCAAATATTTATTGATTTGCCTGACTTGATTGGTAGAAAAGCAATTTTCAAAGTGCATATGAAACCGCTTACTCGGCTCGATAATACTGTAGATGTGGATTTACTTGCCAAACAAACACCTGGTTTCTCTGGCGCCGACATTGCTAATGTTTGTAACGAAGCCGCACTTATTGCAGCGAGAAAAAACAAACAACAGATCAGTCGAGAGGATTTTAATGATGCCATTGACCGTGTAGTTGGTGGGCTTGAAAAGAAAAATAAGGTTATAGCTCCACGCGAAAAACGAACTATTGCCTTTCATGAAGCCGGACATGCTACTGTTAGTTGGTTGCTTGAATATGCTAGCCCACTGGTTAAAGTTACTATTATCCCACGAGGCCAATCACTTGGTGCTGCATGGTATTTGCCCGAAGAACGACAGATTACTACACGCGACCAGTTAATTGATGAAATGTGTGCTGCTTTAGGTGGGAGAGCCGCCGAACAAATTGAATTTGGTAAAGTATCAACCGGCGCATTGAGCGATCTTGAAAAGGTTACCAAACAGGCATATGCTATGATTACCATTTATGGATTAAATGACCGAATCGGGAACCTCAGTTATTACGACTCAACCGGACAATCAGATTACACATTCAGCAAACCGTATAGCGAAAAAACTGCAGAAATTATCGATGAGGAGGTGAAAAAACTGATTGAATCTTGTTATCATCGCTCTACTCAAATTTTGGCCGAGAACAAAGAAAAACTTGATGTGCTTGCTGAACGGCTATTAGAAAGGGAAATATTATATAGAGAAGATTTGGTTGAGATTTTTGGCGAACGTCCTTGGCCTGATGCAAATCATGACCCCGAGCCAGAAAACCCTAAACCTACCTTTCCTGCTCAGCCAGCATAATCTGATAAGCCAACCAAATTTGACTCTCCCATTTAAAAGTATGTGAGAAGTTGAACCCACATTTTTCAAGCACTCTTATAGAATAAGTATTTTGGGGATGAACTTGAGCTCTTAATGCATTTAACTGTAATGACTGAAGGGCTATTTGTTTAAGCAATTCGATGCATTTGGAAGCATAGCCCATATTCCAATATTCATACCTGAAACGAAATGATATATCAATGGGGCCTGGCATAAAATTCCATTTTCTAAAACCTGCAAAACCAATCGGTATGCCATTTGGCAAACAAACAACATAACGGCAAATACCCGTTGAACATTCTTTAATTTCGTTAGTAATCAACTCTTCTGATTCCTCGATATTCGTCCAGCAAAGCTCTCCTGTATAGCGCATAACACGTTCATCTGTATGTAACAAAAAAAGAAAGTTAAGGTCTTCGTATCGAGGTAGACGAAGAAATAATGAAACAAAATCAGCATTATTAAAATTCGAAGACATCAATCACTCAAGATACACTGCCATCTCTTCGTTCAATATAACAGTTACATGCTCTTGCAGGTTGGTAGAAAGAGCCATCCCGATATAGTGCGCCAATACGGGGAATTGTTTATGGTCGCGATCAATCAAAACCAATGTCTGAACTTTTTTCAAAGGATAAGCCAGCAAATAATTAATGCCGTAGATCATGGTTTTCCCCGTATTCAAAACATCATCAATAACAATTACAGTTAGATTGTCTAGATGAAAGGATTCCGACTTGTCACTTTGTATTTGACTTTGTAATGGATTTTCTTTGTTAACAATAAGCTGGATAAGATGTACTTGTATAGGGCTAATCTCTATAAGTAATGATGCAATTTGTCGAGCTATATGATAACCATTGGGGGCAATGCCTGCTAGTACAATTTCAGTTTCGGTATAGTTTTCTTCATAAACCTGAAATGCAAGTCGCTTAATCTTTTCCTGTATTTGCCGATTATCTAAAATAAGTGTTTTCACGACCTGTAAGTTTGGATGCTAAGTTACAATTTTCTGATAGAATTACATCCCATTTTTTAGCTAGAAGAATCGAATACCTCCACCTATTCCAGGCCATATGGCAAACTGATAGTCATTAACTTTCCCGTATCCTGTGCGGAATGTAGGCGCTAAGTCAATTCCGTTTTTCCCGTCAATCAGTTGATTGTTGTCTGAAAATAAAAAATTCACAACCGGCCCAAGAAAAATTGCTACACGTTTATGAACAGATATGCCCGCCATAAAACGTGTTTGATTGAGAAATGTATTTTTCCCTTTACCAATTGAAAACGCTTCATTAATATGCACTAAAGAAGTTATATTATCCAAATCTACATACAATCGCTTATAAACCGGAATATGACCACCCACACCCCAGCCGGTTGTCCAGAAAAAATTAGGTGTAAAAGGATTTATCCCAACATTCAAAATTGAATATACATTACGCCCGCCCGTTTTTAATGCAATGTTGAATGATTGTAACTCTCCGCCCCAAATTTCGAGCTTGTTATACCCCTTTTTAACAATGTTAACTAATCCGATTGGGGCAACGGTATTGTCGCCTGAATAATTAATCAAACCTATTTGAAAAGCGCCCGAACGACGAGCAATGTTGATTAAACCCCCTTGAAATCGAGTTGCCGAATCCGTATAATTAATTACCCCAATTTGGTTACCCGCACCTTTTAGTGCAATATTTAAAGGACTGATTTGAAACCCCTGTGAGCGCCCGCCAACATAATTGGCTAGAAAAGCAAACTGTATGCCCTTGTGATTATATCCTGCATAATTCATTGTGGCAGAAAACTGAATGCCATATGCATGATGCTTCGCAGTATTTGGCCCCAGTGCAAACTGAATACCATACAACGACTTATTTGAATGATTCCATAAATGACTTAACTGCGCCCCATACACATCGCCCCATGTTGTGTTACCAAACCATGAAAACTGAAATCCTGAAAAATTTCCTTGATTATGTGTCCACAATCCTGATAATTGCAATCCGTTTGTGTTTGATTTATTTACATTCATCAAAACACCAACTTGCACCCCATTAAATTTCCCATTTACAATATTAACGGCTCCTGTTTGCCATCCATTAACCCTGCCAAGAGTTTGATTAATGAAACCCATTTCAACACCTTGCACCCCACCTGTTCGTCCATAAACGAGATTAAGTGAAAAATGATAATACCGATTAATACTGTTTTTCCATGCTGTGGAAATAGGCGAAATAAAAGAAACCTGTAAATACCCGTTTTTAATAGGTATCGTATCGCTTGTCTGGGCATTAGAAATGAAATACGCGCCCAAACAGAAAATTAAAAAAATTATGCTTTTCATATGATGTGTTTATTATTAGGCAGGTAGGTTATTATCTAACAAAACCTGATAAGAAATGTTTATTATGCAACGATGAACATTAGTGAGTTTTGATTTTTAACAAGGATTCACGATATTTACCTGAATTCTCTCAGTTATGAATCATCAGAGCAGTATATCAACCGATTATTGGCACGAATCGTTTGTTTTTATGAAACAACTTAATCATTCAGACGATTTCGCCATTGCTCCATTCATTCATCAACGCAAATCACATCCAAAGGATTTTCTCATTTCTGAAATTATAAACTGGCTTTCAACCTATAAAATGCCATTGATTAAACTACGTATCATCATTGGCAATGAGCACTCAGAAGAGCTACCCTTGTTGTTTCACTTTCAACTATTATCCGTTCCATTTCACATTTATCAAGCCATACATGATTCGTATAAAAAACACAATGATACGCGTCAAAACGCAACATATATTGAGATTTTCATTCACCCTGTTTACCCTAGCTATACCCAGGGGATTATTCATACAGCTGATTTAATTTCGGAAAGACGTGATAAATTTTTTTTTCAAATTACTTTCCCATCCTCTGTTATTACAGATACGTCAAAACGAGCTACTAGCTTTTCGCTTTACAAAAACTCCATTGAACAATTCTCATTTATACCTGTGTGGATAGATAAATGCTTGGCTTCTCAACTGATACATTTTGCCGAATCCATCGAAAAAAAATGGGGGCCGGTTCGAATCGAATGGGCTGCTGATCAGAAAAACAACTTAACTGTCCTTTTTGTAGAAAAGCTATCTTTATCTAAAGCCCACCATATCAATGCCCTTGACACCGAAATAAGTGATAACAATACACTATTTTCTTATGGTAGCCAAAACGAAACATTTCATGGCGCATATACGCCTCTTTCTATTTCTGTGTTCTATCCACTAGTTGACACCTGTTTTATTAAGTATGCAACCGCTAGTGGCATTCCAAAACACTTGGCTATAGCTGGCCGGTATTATAAATCCTTCTACAACAGGATTTTTATCAATGTTACTGCCATTCATGATTTAAGCATTTATATCGCACGAACCACTACCGATAATCTTGAATTTTTCATTTTCGGACAAATTATTGGTTTGCATAAACCCCCATATCAGGTTTCAGATTTCGTTAGATGGAAAAACTTTTTGCGTAACATCCGATTACTTCTGACCCCCTATTTAACACAGAAAAAAATTGAACTCGGAATTCGTCAAATCCCACCTATTGATAAATCTGACGAACATTCAATATATAATTGGATTGATAATACCTTAAAGGCCTTCCCAAACATTTACTATCCATATCTTCTACTTTCATATGGTTGCGTGGCATACTACTCTGCCCTTTCACTTAGCATCTCAAAAAGTACTGTTCCTGATGAAAAAGAGGTACAAAAACTTAATTACTTATTTGCATTAATTTCTAATAACAAAAGTACAACATACCTGCGACTGCTGTATTCGCTAGTAAATGAGATCAAAAGGGATTCTAATTTTAAAAATGGCTTTTCATCTGCCAACAGCGAAGATGCATTGTTGATGATAACTCGATTTGCCCCTAAAAATATCGCAGCACTCTACAAAAAATTACTTCAACAATTTGGACATACTACTGACGATATATACGAATTGATGACCCCTTCGCTGAAAGACAATCCTGACAAACTTGTGCAACTCTTGCAAGAAACATTACAAAAAGAAAAACATGCTGATGAAAAAAATAAAAATATTGAACATTCAAGAAATATGGCATACGAAGGCATGGGGATTTTTAAAAAGAACATCACTCAAATATTAGTATTACAACTTCAACGATCCATTATCAGAAGAGACAACTCCCTGTCTCAAATTTCAGATTTAACATATCGCATCAAAAGAGCTTTTCATTTACTGTCCCAAAAATTGATTGAAAAAGGAATTATAAATCATATTGATGATATATACTATTTAAAACACGAGGAGATTGGCTTGATGCTGCAAAGCGCAAATGTAGATAATTGGAATGCTATTATTATAAACCGAAAAGCTTCATTTGAACTTAGCAAATCATTCCATTTTAAGCAGTTTTATAGTGGCAAACCTTATCCAATAGACAGTGGAGATTCAATCACAACTGACGATGGTCAATTCATTATCAAAGGCACACCAATGAGTCCCGGTCTTTCAAAAGGAAAAGTTCGTATTGTTTATACTTTAGCTGATGCTAGAAAAATAATGCCTAATGAAGTGCTGGTAACGCCATTTACTGACTTGTCATATGCCCCCTATTTCAGATACTGTGCCGGCATCATTTCTGAAGTAGGGAATCCATTATCAAATGAAGCCATGATTTTTCGTGAACTCCAAATGCCTGCCATAACGGGCATCCCCAACATAACACAGTTGCTTCGCACTGGCGATGAGGTTATCGTTGATGGAGATATTGGAGTAATTGAAATGATAAGCTGCAGCACGTCATCAAAAACGCCTGAACAACAATAATAGATTAAAAAAGAGGGCAGATAATCTGCCCTCCTCTTCTATGAAACATACCCCCATATGTCTATTTTATAAACTTACTTTGAAATGATTTTCCGCTTTGCTGATCTGTAAATCGAAGAATATAAATGCCCGATGATAAATCTTCAACTCCTATTGTCAATATTGAATCAGCATTTATCTTCTTACTTAATGACCTCATGAACTTCCCACTAATTCCGATGATCTCAATTGCAACATCCCCTTGAAATAAATCAGGCACGCTGATATGAATCTGATCAGTAGCCGGATTGGGATAAATTTCAAGTACAGAAATTTCATTCTCCGCTTCAATAAATGCCGGTCCATTAATTCTAAGTTGCGCTGATGGAATATAAACTGTATCACAATATGTTTCATAACAAGATGGGGTATTGGGTGTTCCTATAGTAAGACAAACCAAATACCACCCTGGCGAATTGTATGTATGCGAAGGATTATACCCTAAACCTCCATTGCCATCACCGTAATCCCAACTGTATTGAATAGGCGATCCGGTAGAGAGATTGTTGATGTATGTCTCATTAGTAGTTGGGTCAACATACCAAGTGAAATAGGCCATGCAACTTGTATTATTATTGGTGCAATTAGGTGTAACTGTAATTGTTGTACACTGAATGGCACAGTTTGGAAACTCAACACATACTTGATAAGTGCCAGGTGCATTCCAACTAAATACGGGAAAATTTTGTGTGGTGGTAGTTGTGCCGTTGGGGGTCGTAAAATACCAAATGGCCGAACTGCTTTGATGCCAAAATTGATATGCACATCCGTTGTTGGGTACCGCACTATATCCCCAGCTGATATTACAAGGGTATGCATTACCACAAACAGAATCAACATAAAGCGTATCAACATAATAACAGGAATCTAATATCAATTCAACAATATAAGTGCCGGTTTGATTAAAACTCAATTGAGGCATAACATCTGTTGATTGATAATTGGTATTGGGGCCTGTAACTTGCCAAAAAGCACTGGTATTGCCCTGGTGCCACATCTGTATTGTGCAAGAGCTTAGAAAATAAACACCCCATGCCGTATTACAAACAGATGAGCTTCCTTGACAATTTGGCGTTACGGTAATGTTTGTACATTGTGGTGCACAATTAGGAAATTCAATACATACCTGATAGGTGCCAGATGCATTCCAAGAATATGAAGGAAAGGTCTGAGATGATGTCGTTGTTGTATTATTGTCAGTAAAATACCAAGTAGCCAAACTTCCTTGATGCCAAAAATCAAACATGCAGGCATCAACCGGATTGGTCGTGAAGCCCCATGCAATATTGCATCCACTACCCGAACATTGCAACGACAGGTTATTGGTGAATGTAACTACTCCATTCATAGATGGATTAATCCAAAAAGAAATCGTGTCTGCACAATTTATTGAATCCATAGCAATGATAATGATTTCGCATTGCTGCGGATTGTTGAATAAAGAGTCCTGGTAGAAATAATTGCCTAACACATCTGTATAAGTTGTATAGGTTTGGTTCGTGCAATTATTTAGAATTACAATCGGCACACCGGGTACCGGATTGTTATTTGAGTCAGTAACCTGACCTTGATACACAGGCGAAATGCTTGCCCGGATGCTCATCGAGCTGAGCAACATTGTAATGAGAATCATGAGTTTCATTTTCATAACTTGTGTTTTTATTGTTTATGACACAAATATCTCGCTACATAAATGCAATTGAAAACCGATTGAAAATAAACATTACGCACTTAAATATCCTAATATGTTTCTATAATGTTGTTTTTTAATAATATAGAATGATTTATATTACCCGTATAAAAATCTTTTAGAATCGACTATACAGCGTAATTGTACAAGAAATTCCGGCTCCGCTTATGCCAGAAGCAAAGGTTCTATATTGTTGATTGAGGATATTGTCTATTCCTAATTGTAAGTCCAAAGAGGGGTTCACCCGAAAACTACCATTTATATTTAAAGTAGCCCACCCGGGCATGCCCGATGGCGTTGCATAATGAATATTATCTTCGCCGCTCGGGTGATATAATTCTTTAGGTTTTGATCCTTGAAATATCACATACATTTCGATCGTAATGTTGGGATAGCGAATACCAACTGCTGCCCGACCAAAAAGAGGTGGAATATGGTCAAGCGGCACGTATCCGGAGCTATCACTAACTATACCCCAAGTATAATTAACAGAGCAGGAAAAGTACCAGTAAGTATGCGGATACCATACAAATGATGCTGATGCTCCGGCCAAAAAAGCTTGTGAACTGTTCTGCACTGCCCATACGCTGCTTTTTTCTCCATCATACATAATACTATCATCTCCATTTAACTGGTAAGGCATAACTTGCATAAGCCCATTGGCATAAGTGCTATAAGCTGAAAATTGTAATAAGGCATATCGTGATATTTTGCAACCAAGGCCCATCTCTATATTCATCGTATATTCAGGTCGAAGATTGGCATTAGGAACAATAACATTTCCGGGGCGACTCTCAAATACTTTTCCCAAATCATCAATATTAGG
The DNA here is from genome assembly GCA_014879445.1 of Candidatus Competibacteraceae bacterium. Taxonomy (GTDB): domain Bacteria; phylum Bacteroidota; class Bacteroidia; order CAIKAF01; family CAIKAF01; genus BA4. The sequence continues at coordinate 173,020 of JACSSC010000018.1, read as the reverse complement.
CGCTCTAAAACCGGATGAAAATTGTAATGAGAAATAATCTAAAGATTTTTTTCGAAATACAACCCCCAAACTTCCACTTCCTGAAAAATGATACTGGTTTGCTTGTTTGAATGGAAATGGGAAAAATGTAGTATCAGAAAACATAGCATTCATGCCCGTAAAAACCAATCTTCCTCCAGTGTGCAAATGCATATTGTCGGATAATCTCCAATGCTCTGTTACATACATGCCAGCAGTATAATAATGACTACCACCACCAGGATAACGCGTGGGAGCTAATTCTTTTTCCCCTGAATTAACATGACGGTATAATGCTTTTGATAAAACATGCTGATAGGTTAACTCTATTCCATACTGTAAACGATGCTTGCTAATATTCTTCTGAAAGTCGCTTGCTATCCGCCCCATATGCACTTGTTCATTTTGGTTCAATAATTGAATATTTTGAAACCGCCTGCTATTACGACTTTCATCAAAATACTGATATGAGAAGGATATTTCTGCTTCATCGTACCAATTACTCTTTGATAATTGCACATTATAAGCAGCCAGTAACCAAGTTTCGGGGCCATAATACCATTGCGCAAATCGTGGTAAAGAATCATCATTGACTTCTGTCAATCGGTCATACCTATTTACATTCCCTGTACTACTAAATTGCATATTAATTTTATGACGAATTCCATTATCTGACTTATAGGAAATTTTTTGTAATATATTGTATTGAAAATACCCGCTTTGTCTTTGTATATATGGGTCTGTATTTTTAATTATACTATCAATACCATCAACCCTTTCTACATAAAAGTTTCTCCTCCAATACTCATCTCCTTTACTCTTAATCCAATTCCCTTGGCGCAAATCATCATAATGTGAGAATGAAAAACTACTGAATAAACTCCATTTCTTTTTAGCAAAACCATATTGAGCATGTATAGATTTTTCTTGATTAGCGCCTCCCCAACGAACTACGCCTTTGCCATTATGAATGCTTAATGAATCGATTGGGTCAGGCGGTGAAATCGTGCGAACATGAATTACGCCTCCCATTGCATCACTGCCAAAACAAACTGATGAAGGGCCATTAATAATTTCTATTCTTTCAACTGATTGAACATCGCTTCGAATAACATTTTGCAAATGTCCACTTCTAAATATGGCATTGTTCATCCTTATTCCATCCACTACTATCAAAATGCGATTGGCTTCAAACCCTCTAATAATAGGGCTGCCACCACCCATCTGGCTTTTCTGTATAAAAACATGGCCTGACTTCTCCAAAGCATCTGCTGTGGTTTGTGGCTGGTGAAAATCAAGCCATTCTGATTTGATAAGATCAATTTTAGCCGGCAATTCTTTTCTTGCCTCCTGAAATCCATACCCGTCTATCTTCACTTCTCCTAAATCGTAATGTTGGGATATAAGATAGATTTTTAACTCATTATTAAGCTCTTTCCAAACATAGCGCAAAATTTCATAATTACTATGCGAAATAATGATTGTATCATTTGCAGCAAAAACACAATGCGTAATTTTTCCATCCCGACCAGTATAGCAGGATTTTCCATCCTGATTTCTCAAACAAACACCCGACATGGGCTTCATAGTTTGTTGGTTGTATATTATCGGCTGCGCTATTAATGACAGAATACCAATAATATAAATGGAAGCATAGCAAAAAAAATAGGTAAATATTTTCATATTTACTCGAATTTCCATGATTTACTACTTACTTTAACGAATGTCATCTCTTCCATTTTTGACGACTGTGGCTCTATCATCGTAAGCAATACTTTGCATTTCTTGTTTGATATTTTTTGATAAATTATTACTTGTGGAAAATCATTTTTTTCATTTGTAAATACCCATTTATTCACGCTGTTTTTTAAAGCAAAATCAATTGTCTTTTGTGGCTTAAAAAGCGTAACACGATATACCAATCGTTGATTTATCTCTGTAATCAACAACTTTTCAGTTTCAGTTTTATTGCCATTTTCAACATGATATCCATAGCCCGACAATGAAGATCCCGATAGCTTCCATTCTTCATACAGGGTGGGTTTCTCTTTACATTGCCATTTTCCTTCAAGCCATGCAAGTTTCTGAATTGACAAGGATTGAGAAATAGCAGATCCGGTTGTCGACAGTAATAGTATAAGTGGATATATTTTTTTCATATAATTGAAAATAGTTTCCCTTCTTTTAATGAATAAGGCGTTGTAATCAATGTTGAAACATCAAAAGTACGGATAATAAGTTTGGTTAATACAAAAGCCGGGACAATCAACTCTGCCCTGAAGGCCGGCAATCCGTGAATTTGTAAACGCATTTCCAGCGGAAGATATACGATTTCATTATACAACCTTTGAAATACTTCTAATGAGATATGAGTTGAAACATGACCTTGAACTGGATTGCCCTCTCCACGGGCTGTAGCCATATGCTCAATGCTATCAAAAAATCCAGATGTGCCAATTAATGTATGAATGCTTGTTGGCAAACTATCAAACATAGGTTTAAAAAGATGTTTCAAGTAGGTCTCAATGCGATTCAACTCTTCTTCACTTGCGGGGTCTTGAAGTTGAAGTGTTTCTATCAAATTGGTTGCTCCCGCTTCAAAACTCCAGCATTTTTCTATTGAATTGTGTCTGGAAAAAATAAATTCAGTACTTCCCCCGCCAATATCCATTACTAAATGAGGTTCGGCAAGACGGCAGTTATGAATCGCACCAATGTAGATCAGTTGGGCTTCTTCAACTCCCGAAATAATATCAATATGTATATCGGTTTCATGCTTTATTTTATTGATTAAATCATTTGCATTATGAGCATTTCTAAAAGCAGCTGTTGCTATAGCAAAAACATGATCAGGATTCCATAATCTTATTTTTTGAGCAAAAAAAAGCATTGTATCAATTGCTCGTTGCATGGATTCAATAGTAAACTCACAAGTCAAAATACTGCCTTGCCCTAATTTTACGACACGCTTTTCTTCGTGAAGTATAACAGGTTTGTTGTCTTGGATTATGCCATATAACAAATTAAATGTGTTGGTACCACAATCAATAATAGCTATTCTTGTTTTTGGCATTTTGGTATTGGTAAAATTTTTAATTTAGCATTCTTTTACACAATCAGGCATCAAAGAAAGAAATTAATATAATTGAACTAAAGGGCATTTTTCTTCGCCAATTTATTTGCCAACTGACCACATGCAGCATCAATATCTTTGCCACGACTTCGACGCATATTTACTATGATATTTTTAGATTGAAGATATTCAATAAATGCCATCGTCTTCTCAACCGTTGATGCCCTATGAGGGGCGTGGCTAACCGGATTAAACTCTATAATGTTTACTTTGCAGGGTGTATGACGACAAAATAATGCTAGGTTTTTAGCATCCTGCATGCTATCATTAAAATCTCTCAACAGCACATATTCATAGGTAATTCTTGTATGTGTCATTTCATAAAAATACTTCAGTGCGTTCGCCAACATCTCAAGTGAATTACTGTCGTTAATAGGCATAATCTGTGAACGCTTTACATTATCCGCTGCATGTAATGATAAAGCCAAATTGCAGGCAAAATTATCATCTGCCAGTTGCTTAATCATCTTGGCAATGCCGGATGTGGATAAAGTAATGCGACGTGGTGACATCCCCAACCCATCTGGAGATGTAATATGATTGATTGCAGACATAACGGATTTATAATTGAGCAACGGCTCACCCATACCCATGATGACAATATTTGATATCGGTTTATGAAATTGAGAATTGGATTGTTGATTCAGAAATACTACCTGATCAAAGATTTCTCCTGCACTCAGATTACGTTGCAAATTCAACTGAGCTGTGGCGCAAAACGTACATTGCAAGCTACAACCCACCTGTGATGAGATACATGCCGTAATACGATCAAGAGATGGAATCAAAACACCTTCAATTGATTTGCCATCATACAATGAAAATGCTGATTTTATAGTTCCATCATCGCTTTTTTGTGTAGTTTCTAATTTTAGTGTATAAATCACACAATGCTCATTCAGCCATGCCCTCAGTTCTTGTGGCAAATTAGACATTTGATCAAATGAATTTGCTCCCTTTTGCCACAACCACTGAAATATTTGCTTGGTTCTGAATGCAGGTTGCCCTTCCTTTTCTAGCATTGTTTTTAATTCATCTGCTGAAAGTCGGCGTATATCTGTCTTATTTGAAACCTGCATACGGCACAAATATATGCAAATTCGAGAACAACATCTTTGAGTTAATCTGCGAACTTATGCTTATAATTATCTATTTCATAACGATATTACCCATCATTATATCGTAAGTTCAAATGTGGCAATTTTCTCTTTGGCCTCAACACAAACCATATATTTGCCCACCGGAATCCCTTTTACATCCATTGAAGGTGGTAATTGATATTCGCAAAAAGAAATTTATTCCTTGAAGCGTTAAATGAGTATTGCCAATACCAATATTCAAAAAAAGAATTGTTTAACGCTGCTCAACAGAACCTTTGAAGCAAAATTATTTGACACATCAGAAATTCATGATGAGATGATCGGCCAAACGTAGAGATAATGCCATTACCGTTACTTGCGGATTGACTCCGGGAGAAGACGGTAATACAGATGCATCACATATATATATATTCTCCGACCCAAAAAGTTTCAATGTATCATCTACCACACGACCTATGCCAGCTGTTCCTAAGGGATGGAATCCACTGAGCATAATATGGCGCGAATGAATTTGCGGAATTCGATTTAATTCATCAGGTGCTTTCATTTCAATTGGGCTTACGCCACCGTAAGGCATCAATACACGTTCGGCACCTGCAGCAAAAAAAGCTTCAGCTATTACCCTAAGACCCGAGGCAATATCTGTCGCATCATCAGGATGCAGGTGATATTGTAAATACGGTTGACCTGATATATATATCACACGACCAGTTGCTCTGTCTCGAACCATCAAACCAAAGCTGGCCAACGACTCTATCCTACTCATCCATTCATTAAAACGCTTACCGCCTACAGAAATAATGGGTGCAGTTAAACTCTTAGGAGTATGTATTCCTTCTAAGGTTACGCGAGATGGCGCCGGCATTCTGTAACCCATACCTTGAGGTATCCCGGCAAATCCTACATAATGATTGGGAAAATGGGCAAAAACTTTTGTAGCAGGGTGAATCTGTAAATGATATCCTGCACGGCTAAAATTACTCCCCAATTTGTTTTTTCTTAATAAACTAGGGGTAAAAAGCGCACCAGCAGCAATGATCAGTTTTTTGGCTTTAAATGTTCTTTGAACTCCGCAATGATCTACCAATACTTCAACATTCTTTTTTCCGTCCTTAATGCGTAAGGCTTCTGTTTGATGAAATAATTTTGCCCCATGCTGTATGGCCTGTGGCAAATAAGCCAAATCAGTGCTTTGCTTTGCCCCTTTCGGACAACCAAAAGCACAACGACCCGAACCTTTACACTGCTGAATATTTCGTGGAAGAATATAGGTGTCGTGTCGTCCAATTCTACTCATCCCCTCTCTAAACAAACGTGATGACTCGCTAAGAACGTCTTCTCCCGGCACACAAATATGTATGTCTTCTTTTACTCTTTCAAGAAAGGGTTGCAATAGTCCATCCGAAAAATGTGTACCCCAACACTCATCCCATTCTGACAAACATTCGGGTAATGGATTAAGTGATGTTCCAGAATTAACACTCGTTGTGCCACCCACTGTTTGCCCTGCAAAAACCATCAGTGTACTTCCATTTAGTGTAGATACAAAGCCCTGTGATACATAATTTTTTTCCAACACTTTGCCCGGTGATTCAATTTGAACAAGCCCTCCTTTTTCAATGATGAGTACACTTTTTCCTTTGCGTGCCAGCTCAGCAGCCACCGGTGCCCCACCGGCACCAGTTCCAATGATAATATAATCTGCAACCTCTTTATCATTCCATTCAGGCGTTGTATTACAAACAGATTGTAAAGGATGGCTGTATGCCTGATTTTCCGATGATTCATTCTCTAAAACCTGTGAAAGCGGATAAAAAACAAATATGGCCAATAGTCGAACAAATGAAGATGAGTGCTCTCTGAAACAACTACAAAATTTCAAAAAATCGTCATCGGATAATGCATGGGCTGCCCTCCATTTATTCATTAAAAATAGTGGGCCAAAATTATTTACACATGCTAACAAGCAGGGATACATCAAGGCGTGCCACTTTGGAAATCGCCGAACTCGATTGCTGGCCAATTCAACCCTTGATACTAACACATCTTCTGGCACACCCGCCAAACGAAGCCATCGTGTTGAAAAACGCCTCTTCTTCATACTTTTAATGACAGCTCCTCTTCAATCGGACGAATTATATTACCTTGTTTTTCAGGAATAAAAGACATGGCATATTCGCTCAATGCCGTAATCGTTAAGCTGGGGTTTACACCAATGTTGCAGGGAACTATTGAGCCATCGAGTACATAAAATTCGGGATAACCAAAGGCCTGCATCCTATCATTTACGACGCCTTCATTTTCATTCAGTCCCATCGGGCATCCGCCTAATATATGTGCTGTAGATGGTATGTTAAACAATACTTCAGTCAAGGCATTTTGTGGAATGCCATTCACTTTTTTAGCATAGGCATACATTACCTTTTGCCCAATATCAATATATGCCGGCACACGGTTTTCTTTTTTATTTTTCATCGAAATACCCGAAAGTGGGAATCGTTTATACACCATCCGCATCGAACTATCCAGCGTTTGCATTACTAGGAATATCACTGATTTCTCAGCCCATTTACCATCTACCAACATTCGAATATATTGGATTGGGTGCGTGATAATATTCCCCATTAAACGAAATGCCCTTATAACAGGATGACCAGGGCCAGCGGCCAATGTGGCAAATAATTTCATGCCATTTGACCGATCTGGATACTTCACAACCTCAATATGTGTATGATCGTCGGGATTAAACACAGAAGTAATCGCTAATCCATGATTTAATTTCTCTTTACTTGATGTTACGCCCAATAACGATTCTGAATTAGTACGAATATTTTCTCCTAATTTATTAGATAATCTTGGAAGTGTTTTGTATTTGTGCTTCTGCTTCAACAACAGATCCATCGTTCCAAGCACACCACCTGAAATTACGATTCCTTTGGACTTATACGTTTTCTTTTTCTTATTAAAAAATGATGTACTAGAACGTGTGTAAATATGATAATATGTTCCGTCAAATTCAACTTTCACAGCCAATGTTTCATCAAGCAACTGGGTTCCATTCTTTTGTGCAAAAAACAAATAGTTCTTATCTAATGTGTTTTTTGCATTGTGCCTACATCCTACCATACATCCTGCACATTGAGTACAACCTTTACGTTGTGGTCCCAACCCTTTAAAATAAGGATCTGTTTCGGTTTCTGTATCTCCAAAATATACACCCACATCTACGCCTTTATATGACGATTCTCGCCCCATCTCAATAGCCAGCTCTTTCAGCACTTGGTCTGCCCGGTCGAAAGAAGTATTAGGTACTGTGCCTAACATAAACCTTGCTTTATCATAAAATGGTGTAAGTGTTTTTTTCCAATCTTTTATGTCTGCCCAAACCGGATTTTGAAAAAACTCATCAGGTGGAAACATATGAGTATTCGCATACACCAAACTTCCGCCACCAACACCCACGCCACTCAATATGAATACTTCCCTGAAAAGTGAAAGTTTTTGAATGCCAAACCAACGCAAGGCAGGCAGCCAAAAATATTTTTTAAATGACCAATTGGTTTGTGGAAAATCACTTGAATGATACGTTTTGCCTTTTTCAATTACCAAAACCTTGTACCCTTTCTCGCTTAGACGCATCGCAGAAACCGCTCCGCCAAATCCTGATCCTATGACGATGTAATCAAAAATTTCCTCGTTATTTTCCATCTTTATTTTTGAATGATAATTATAAATCTAACTGGCGTGAAGGTGCATCACGTGTTACAATTTCAAATGCAGCTGTTTTAGCTGCCTCAAAAGATTTGGCCTGTCCTGTTTTTTTATCCGTCAATTGCAGCATAAGATTACTGAGCTTACTATTATAACACCAAAGTTTTGAACCGTCTGTATCTGTATATTCAACTAAAGCCGGTGAAAGTAAATCTGCACGCCCTGTTAACTTATATCTACCGTTCTCTGTTTTAAATTCCCAAACATTATTCTGAATATCTGAAAACGATTTTGTAAGTGATTTCATCGTAGTAAATGAATTTTTTACACCATTCTCAAAGAGTACAAAAGATGACATAGGTGAAGTAATCTTACCTCCCTTTTTTAATCGTGCCGATATGCCTTCAAACACAACTCCTTCTGCATTGCTAAAATGATTACAATGAGCCCAAGACCAACTATAAGCACTTTGTGTTCCATAAATATGGCCTATGTTTCCCGTTTTTTGTTGAAATGTGTACGTTTTTCCATCAACAGTAACCGAACCGCTATAACGCAAATCTATGAAACAAGAATCGTATGTGCTTTTTGTGATACCCAGCAAATGTAACAATTTGGGTTTGTGCCTATGCGATAATCCGGAAGAGTTAAATTGTAAATCCCATGAAATGATTCCGGAACTACCTATCGCATTTCCTTCATCGAGGTGTTGATTGCCAATATGAAAAACCTGGCGCTTATTATAAAATCGCTGCAAATCATTTGATTCTGGCAAGATAACAATATTGCCCGGCGCTAAGGCCTTGCATGGCCATGTGTTTTTGCCTGTTTGTATTTTTCCTTTATCAAAAAATATCGCCCATGTGTGTGCTGTTTGTTCTTTACCTTGCAACAAAGTATATCTAAACCAAAATGCAATATCTTCATCAATGTCAATTTTCCCATACCATACTTCAGAAAATTTCTTTTGTTTTCGATTAAATTGACGTACAAAATACTCATTAGTGTCGTGCAAAAACTGATGAGAAACAATGAGCGTAGCAGCAACAAATAAATCAGCAAATGCCGGCAAAAACCATACAGAACCAATAGTAATTGCCGCAAATAAAAACCCAAACACGCTAATAAACTTTGCCGTTACCAGCATGCGACATAACATCTTGTTTTCGGGATTTGATGCGCTATACCAAGAAAGCAATGTTATTAAGCCCATTAGCGACAAAGTAAGATAATACCAAAGTGTGCCGGGTTGTGAAATCACTCGGCCGCTTAGTCCTAAAACATTTCCTGCTGCATTAAGCTGCTCTCCTAATGTTATCGGAAAAAAAACAAACAACAACCCTACCGCTGCAAAAACAATGCTCCAAATTCTAGCCACAAAAACATACATAGTGTATTCAATTAAAGTGTGATAAATGTAAGAATATTTTTCACTCAAAAACCATGTATCTGTATGAATGAATGATAATAAACTTAGTATTGCCGACAAAGAAAATCAACAATAGAATCATGCTGAAACAATGAAAATAACCTAAATCAGCTATGTTAATAATTGCAGAGTATAATCTATCAAATATATTTTACTTCATTCGCTGCGCAACATAATCAGGAATTTGCTTGTCTTTCTTCAGTTCTTTCATCTTCGCCACATATGCAGAATATAATTCTCCGGCCTTCTCATTTTCTTTCTTCAAATAATATGCATCGGCTATTTGAAGCAAAAGGCCCGTGGACGAAGGGAACCATTTTCTATATTTAGGATATAATTTAACAACCTGGTCTGACATTCTTGCTTCATTCAGATACAGAAGATACTCAACCAAGATATCATGAAAATCTGGCAATGTCAATCCAAAAAGATTCTTCCCAAATCTGTTTTTCATTTCATCTTCCGACTCAATTTCATCTGCCCATTTCCATCCCCTATAGGTAAGTGCAGATTGATATAGAGCAACTGCTTCTTTAAACTTTTTTTTGTCTGCCTGCTCTTTTACAACCGGCCTCATGGCTTTTAAAATCTTAGCGGCCACTTCCTCTGTATTGATATAGCTTTCAGGGAATCTAAGCGAATCGTATGCGCTGAGCGCTTCTACTGCTTTTTGTTGCTTTAAATAGAGTGATGCTCTTTTGATAATCTCAAGCGACTCGTCGGTGCTCTCATATTTATCATAAACCAACGATTCGTCAACCCAATTAAAAATACCACACACAATTTCTGTTCTTTTTTCTAGCATTGAACATAGTGTTACTTTGCCGTCATTGCTATAGGTGCAACTCCTAAATTCATCAGGGTTAAAAACTATTTCATGTTTAACCTTATGAATAATAATAATCTCATCATCATTAATTTCGCCATACAGCAGTATTTCTTTGGTCCTTTTATTATAAGCTATGGCGGCACCTTTGTATTTAGTAAACAACTTTACGCCATCGGCTTCAATGGAAGTTAGAAAAAAATGCTCCGGCATTTCGTGACGATTAATTGCTGTTTGTGCAAAATTCATCTCGGAAAAAAACAATAGAATTGCAAGAATAAGCAATCCAGACAGTAGGTTGCATTGTAATTTTATCATGGCTATTTAAGTTTAATTGATATCATTTGGGGCTGAATTATACAATCTGATACGAACGCAGAATAATTATTACAACAAAACGAATATATACAATAATACTAAAAGTTCAAATAATATTGAGAAAAAAAACAAATGTTTAAACCTGATTCAAATTATATTTTCATAAAGTATGACAAAAAATATTAGATTCAAATCATCACATTTTGCAAATAAAAAAAAACAAGGTATGTTCGCTTAAACTTCACAATCATGAACATTGATTTTTCACAATATGATTTTACGGTAGCCGATCGTTTTATTCGTTATGTACAAATAAATACACAAAGCAATCCCGACTCCGACACGTTTCCTTCTACCTCATGTCAACTAGATTTTGCCCGATCAATGGCAGAAGAATTACGTATTATGGGAATGCAGGATGTTGTGATGGACGATAATGGGTATGTATATGCTACACTCCCTGCAAATAGTGAAAAAAAAGTGCCTGTTATTTGCTTTTGCAGTCACATGGACACAGCTCCCGACTGCTCAGGCAATGGTGTAATGCCCATCATACACCATCAATATTCGGGTGGCGACATTGTCCTCCCCTCAAACCCTGAACAGCCCATTCGTGTTGATGAACATCCATTGCTACAAACTCAAATTGGCAATGATATCATTACTGCAGATGGAACTACTTTGTTGGGTGCAGACGATAAAGCAGGAATAGCAGAAATTATGGATGCAATGAATTATCTGCTTAAACATCCCGAAATCAAACACGGAAAAATTCGAGTATTGCTTACTCCTGATGAAGAGATTGGAAGAGGTGTTGACAAAATTAATCTTTCATTGTTAGGCGCTGACTATGCTTATACACTAGACGGAGAAACAGCTGGATGGATTGAGAATGAAACATTTAGTGCCGATTCTGCAACATTAAGTATTCACGGACGGGCCACGCATCCTGGATTTGCAAAAGGACAGATGGAGCATGCCATTCGCATTGCCTCTGCTATCATTACTCAACTACCCTCCAACAAAGCGCCTGAAACTACTGATGGCAAACAACCTTTTATTCATCCTGTTTCCTTTCAAGGTGGATTGGAGTCTGCTCAGGTAAAATTTATTATCCGTGCATTCAACACAGATACTCTTAAAGAATTAGAAAATGAATTACAAGCACTGGTTAACGATGTATTAAAAAAATATCCTCGCTCTACAGCCAAACTTGAATTCAGCGAGCAATATCGGAATATGAAAGAAGTATTAGACAAGCATCCGCAAGTTGTTGATTATGCAATAGAGGCCATTGGACGAACAGGGTTAACCCCTGTATGTGGCTCTATTCGTGGAGGAACAGATGGCAGCCGTTTAAGTTTTATGGGATTGCCATGCCCCAACTTATTTGCCGGTGGTCATGGTTTTCATAGCAAACATGAGTGGATTAGCATTCAAGATATGCAGAAAGCGGTTGAAACCATTGTTCACTTATGTACTGTTTGGGAAGAAAAGGCCTAAATCTGAACAAAATTAAATAGCTGTCCAACCTCCATCCACCACCAAGTTGGCACCTGTCATATAAGACGAAGCATCGCTGGCCAAAAACACCAACGCCCCTTGATAATCGGTAGGTTGAGCCATTCTACCTAATGGTGTTTTCGCACTATAATTTTTCACAAACCAATCATCCTGGCTATTCTCAACCCCGCCTGGCGAAAGGGTGTTTACTCTCACCCCGCTAGCGCCCCAATATGCGGCCAAAAAACGGGTAAAATTAATAACGGCTCCCTTAGTGGCAGGATAAGCAGCACTTTTATAAAAGGCCTGTTTGCCCTCAGGATTAATATATAACGACTGGTCAGGCCCAACCAATCCATATGTTGAAGCCACATTAATGATGCTTCCTTTTCCTTGACGAGCCATTTCTGTTCCGAAAACCTGCGAACACAAAAAAACGCCTGTTACATTTACTTCTAATGATTGGCGAAACATCTGTACCGGATAATTCTCAAAACGACTTTGCTCGGCTGCCATTGCAGGATTTTCAAACATATCATTAATGGCTGCATTATTCACCAACACATCTATTCGTCCAGCTCTTTCGAGAATAACATTTTTAGCTGCTATCAGATTCTCTTCATTTGTAACATCAAGAGAAATTGCAATATGATTTGCTCCTTCAAGTGTTGATACTAGCTTTTCACATAGGGCTTGATCACGATCAGCCACTACAACACGTGCGCCATAGGCCGCTAATGCTTGTGCATGCTTTTGACCTATCAAACCACATGCTCCGGTAACAATAGCAACTTTATCTTTGAGTGTAAAAAGATTGCTGCTCATGAGTGAGGTGCTGTTTTGGGTTTCATGTTAAAATTATCAACTCTTCTAAATGCCGCTTCAATAGGCGCCCCAATCAATCGAGAATCAACATCTCCTTTTTCGACAGCATCTTTAACCATCGGCAATACATCAGCATATGCCTTCAACGTATAATCAATATCCTCTTTGCTATGCATAAAAGAGAAATTATGATTTCCTTGCCACAAAATCCCACGCTTTATCATCTCTTGCTGAATATATGCTTTAATAAATAAGGGGCTAGGCATGGCAGCTTCAAATGCCAATGTAGTACGACAAGGATAACCCTTACATTGCATGTACTGCCTTAACCCTAAATCTTCAATAAGTTTGTTGAGCCCATCTTTAAGTTGAGTGCCATTTGAAGCCAAAACAGCCGGCACGTTTTTTTCTTTCAATACTTGAATAGTGGCCTTTGTAGCAGCCAGCGACAATGCTTCTCCGCCAAATGTAGTGTAGAAGAAAACCTCTTTCTCAAAAAGCTCAAGAACGTCTCTGCGACCAGTTAAAAAAGCAATAGGCATTCCATTCGCAACGGCTTTTGAATACACCGCTAAATCAGGTTTAATGCCAAAAAATTCCTGAGCACCCCCCAAAGCAATTCGAAAACCCGTCCACATTTCATCAAAAATCAACAATGTGCCATTGGCCTTACATGCTTCATACACCTGCTGCAAATATCCAGGTTTGGGTTCATCAAACACAAATGGTTCGAGAATAACGGCAGCTACGTCCTTATCCAGTGATTCACGCAAGCTGTCAATGTCATTATAATTAAATGTATAAGTAAGGTCTCTTACTGCTTGAGGAATTCCTTTTGCTCTGTCGGTCGCTGAAATATACCAATCATGCCACCCATGATACCCACAGCATAGCACTTTATCACGACCTGTAAAAGCACGGGCAATACGAATAGCAGCAGATGCCACATCAGCGCCCGATTTACTGATACGAATAGCTTCGGCATTAGGAATGATTTGATGAATCAATGATGCAACTTCATATTCTAATTCATGCATCAGCGAAAAAGTAATTCCTTTTTCCAATTGTTCACGAATGGCATTATCTACTTCAGGATATCCGTATCCTAACGAAAGCGGACCAATGGCTGCATTCCAATCGAGATACTCATTGCCGTCAATATCCCATACTCTGGTTCCTTTGCCCCTACTTAAATACACCGGGCATGCGCCTACCGAATACTGACCAGGGCCTTTTGCCATGGTTTGGCTCACGGGAGTCATGATCTTTCTTGCTTTTTCATGCATTTCTTTTGAACGGGTCAAATCGGGATATTGGGAATTAAAACTAACTGAGTTTGCCATAGATTTATTTTTATGCTGCAAAGGTAGGAAGATGATAATTATTCCCAAAAAACAGAATCGGATTGCCAAATTTTCCACGACTCCTCCGCCTGGCTACATAGCATCTCATAACCATTAATAATCTTTGCACCTCGACGCCTTCCCTCCTGAAGAAAAATTGTCTCAGCAGGATTATATATCAAATCATAAAGAAGATGATTTGAACTTATGCCTTCGTATGGAATGGATGGCGAAAAGTTTGTTTCGGGAAACATGCCAACGGGTGTTGTATTAATTATCACAGTATGCATGTTAACCATTTCAGGTGTTAGATCATTATAACTAATGGTGTTTGCTGAAGCCAAACGCGACACCAATAGATAGGGAATATTTTCTTTTTTTAGCACATACCGAACAGCCAACGATGAACCGCCACTACCCAGCACCAATGCCTTGGTATGTGCTGATGTGAGACAAGGGATAAATGTTTGTCTGAATCCCAAATAATCAGTATTAAATCCTATCATGTGAAGACGGTTATGCCTTCTGTCAATTTTCACACAATTAACGGCGCCAATGCGAAGTGCGGCAGGATGTAAATAATCCAATAATGAAATGACAGTTTGCTTATATGGGATGGTGACATTCATTCCTAGTAATTTCTTTTTTCTGATGAGATTTAACAACATAGAAATTGAAGAAATTTCATAAGCATCATAACGACAATCTTTACGCTTTTCGCGTGCAAATAATTTTGCAAAATAATCCGGCGAAAAACTATGTGATAGCGGAAATCCTATAAGTCCGTATTGCTTCAATCAAGTATTTTTTTTTTCACAGATAGTTTTTCGATGAGAAAGATAGAAATAAAGCCAACAAGCATAAATACTGCGGCATAAAGCACATACCCGTTTTGCCCTGTAATAGCTTCATATTCTCCAAACGTAACACTTTTATCGAGGAAAGGTACCATTTCATTTTTGCTGTTCAACCGGTACTGTGTAACAATTTTCCATGGCCAAACTTTATTTAATGAACCCACCATAAATCCAGCCAGCAGCGCCATGCTTGCAGCATAAAACCGTTTAAAAAGCCATGAGATAACTTGTGCAAAAGAAAAAACTCCAACCAAACAGCCAGCCATAAAAATCAGAATAGTTTTGATATCAAAGTTTTTTACAGCATGCAAAATAAAATCATATTTGCCCAACAGCAACAAGATAAAGCTACCCGAAATGCCTGGCAATATCATAGCACAAATGGCAATAAACCCAGAAAGAAAAACAAAGCCCATGCTCTCTGGCGTTTGAACCGGTGCTGCAATCGTAATATAATATGCCAATGAGGCGCCTGACAAAAAAAACAAGGCCGTTGGAATATTAATTCTGATTTTTTTTATGACAAAAACGGTAGATGCCAAAATCAACCCAAAGAAGAACGACCAAATAATGACAGGATAAGTATTTAACAAATATGTGATGACACGAGCCAAGGAAACCACACTAAATAAGATACCGAGCATTAGAGTTAATAGGAATGTAGCATTAGCATATTTCCAAAAAGGAACAGGTCCTTTAGTAAAAAGAATAGGTAAGGCCTTGGGAAAGTTTCTGATAGAAAAAATCAACTCTTCATAAATGCCTGTGATAAAAGCAATCGTTCCTCCCGAAACACCGGGAACAACATCTGCTGCTCCCATACCTGCTCCTTTAATCAAAATAAGCAAATAATCCTTTGTTTTTCGTGGAGACATTATGACTTCTGCAGGGTTTTCCATGTATTATATCATGTTATTAGTATATAGGAACGGTTGAGTCAATTTCTTTACTCCAAGCTACAATGCCTCCCTCAAGATTATACAAATTGCTATAACCCATCGTTTGCAAAACACTAATAAGTGTAGCCGAACGCACGCCTGTACGACAATAAATAATAACTTGCTTGTTAGAATGAATGCGGTGAGTGTTTTCGAGTACGTCGCCCAAAGGTATTAGCTCGCCTCCAATATGACAAAAATCACGTTCGTAGGATTCTCGAACATCTATGAGTTGGAAATCACATCCCTGGTCCATGAGGGCTTTCAGTTCAACAACCGTAATACGATTCATTTTTTATTAGTCTGAACGTCATTATTTTGTTCAATATCACCCGGCAGATGATGAATCCATTTGTTCGCAATTTCTTTTGGCAAGAAAGTAAAGAATGTATCTCCTCTCAATCCTATACGAAGCGTTTCTAAAGGAATGGCTTCATCAGGAGGAATGTTACCCAAATTTACATTAGCCCCTAACAGTTTAATCCAAAATGCTTGTTGTGACTTAATGGGAGCTTCCCAAATAATATTATCCGCAGAAATTTTATTGAGAATTTTATTGACAAGTTGAATATGGGCTTTCCCACTCGGACGATAAATCCCAACTGTTCCGCTCTCTCTGGCTTCGGCTATCACTTTCCAAGCACCTGCATCCAGTTCTTTCTGCATCATTGATTTCCATTTATTAGGCGATATGAGGATGCCTTCTTCCTTCGACCCTACTTCACTTAACACCAAACCATGCTTGGCCAAATCAGTAATATACTTACACTTGACAGCATGAGGCATATTGATTGAGCCATCAGAAACCTCCATAGCATCAAGCCCCAACGAATGTATCATCTTGAGATACTGCTTAAATAGATTTCTCACAACAAATGCTTCAAAGAAAGTTCCACCTAAATAAGGTTTAATGCCTGACTGTTGGTAGAGCTTAATCTTTTCCTGTACATTTTTAGACACATAAGAGGTGCCAAACCCGAGTTTAACAAAATCAACTAAATGGCCGGCAGATTGAACAAAATCTTCTGCCTGTCGTATACTCAGGCCTTTGTCCATGACCATAGTTATACCGGAAGAGCGTGGCTTAGCTGGCCGTTCGGGTATATGAGGTAATTTCACATCCATAAGAGTTATAAATAGGTGTGGATAATTTCAATTATGTCATCACGTTGAGCAAGTTCAGGAAAAAACTCAACAAATTCATTCACCTTTTCTTTATCGTTCATCAACGCTGATTGCAAACAATCTTTTCCTTTATTCTGAAAACCTCTTAGCATAAGCAATCCCGCCTTTCGATACAATAATTCAGAAGCAGATGGCAAATAACTGAGGCCTAATTCGAGCATTTCACACGCTGTTTGATAATCATCATACCGATAATATAATTGAGATGCATCAAGCCATAAATCTATATTATGTGGCATGGTCGTAATGAGTTTGTCATATAACTCCTCAGCGTCTTGAAATCTGCCAATATTTTGCAAAAATTCTGCCTTTACAAGCAGAAAATCACCGTTATTAGGTTCAATTGACAATGCTTTTTTTATAAATTCCAACCCTTCTGCCGAACGATTCATTTGCCCAAAACAAATACCAATTCCAAGCCATGCATCGGCTAAATCAGGTGTTTCTTTAAGCGCTTTTTGATAATAATCAATAGCTAATTCATAATGACAAGCGTTTTCATAACATTCGCCTAGCAAAAAATAAATTCGTTCTTTAAAATCACACTCTGGCAAAATTTCGAGTAAGGTTCTAATAGCGTGGTTATATAATTCAAGGCCAATAAAACATTCTGCCTTTTGCAAATATGCATCAACGTATGACTCTTCAATCACAATCACAAAATCAAAGGCCTCAATTGCTTTTTCATACAACTCCAAGTCGTGATAGGCCAAACCGGTGAAATACCAAGGATTATGATTATATGGATCTTTATCAATAATCTGCTGGAAGAAATCAATAGCTTCTTCCATTTTATCTTCCATTTGTAGGGTAAAAAATACCTCTAAATAAGCAATTTCGTTATACGGATTTTCCGCAATGGCACGCTTTAAATAGGTAAGGGCATTTTGATAATCGCCTTTATTTTGAAATTCAGCTGCAATATCTACATATAAAAAATCTCTGTCTTCACTATCAGTTAAAGCCAATGCCTGTTCAAAATTAGCAATAGAATTATCAAAGTCCTGTAATTCGGAAAGTATCTCAGCTTTAAAGATGTAGATTTCGGGATTTGTACGATCGAACAACTCCAGTTCATTTAAAATATGAAGTGCCTGATCCGGCTTTCCTTTTCGGTAAAGCACTTGTGCTTTTTTAAATTTAAGCTCAACAGAAGATGGGTGTTGAGAAAGTCCAATGTGAATAGCTTTCCCTGCCAAATAAACATTTCCATTGAGCAAATAATACTGAATGATTCTATCTATTTGCTCAACATCAAAAAATTTCAACTCATTACGCCGAAGCATAGCTTCAAAACGAGCAACCTCCTTTTTGGCCTGTTCGTTATTTTCCAACTCAAAATCTCCTCTCATAGATAAACAAATATACTAATAATCTTTCCACGAAACGAATCTTGTTTCTGGATATTTTATCAACGGGTTGGAGAAAATTAGTATCGGTAGTAATCGGGCTTAAAGGGTCCTTGTTGAGAAACTCCAATATATTTTGCCTGCTCTATAGACAGTTCTTCAAGCTCTACTCCAATTTTAGATAAGTGCAAACGTGCCACTTTCTCATCTAAGTGCTTTGGAAGAACATACACTTCATTGTTATAACTCTTATGATTATTCCAAAGTTCAATTTGGGCCAATGTTTGGTTGCTGAATGAATTAGACATAACAAAAGATGGATGACCGGTTGCACAGCCCAGATTAACCAAACGACCTTCTGCAAGCAGCAAAATATCTTTACCATCAATCGTATATTTATCAACTTGAGGTTTGATATTTTCTTTGGTTTGTCCGTAGTTTGAATTCAACCAAGCTACATCAATTTCGTTGTCAAAGTGCCCTATATTACAAACAATGGCTTTATCTTTCATCAACTTAAAATGTTCGCCGGTGATAATATCTTTATTGCCGGTAGCTGTAACAACAATATCAGCTTTGCTAATGGCATGCTTCATTTTTCTAACAGCAAATCCATCCATTGCTGCCTGTAAGGCACAAATCGGATCAATTTCAGTAACAATTACTCTGGCACCAGCGCCTCGAAGTGATGCTGCAGATCCTTTGCCCACATCGCCATATCCTGCAACCACAGCAACTTTTCCGGCCATCATAATATCAGTGGCACGACGAATAGAATCCACTAATGATTCCTTACAGCCATATTTGTTGTCGAACTTTGATTTGGTTACAGAATCATTCACATTGATAGCAGGCAAGGGAAGTGATCCATTCTTCATTCGCTCATACAAGCGATGTACACCTGTTGTTGTTTCTTCGCTCAATCCTCGAATATCTTTTACTAACTCCGGAAAGCGATCAAGTACCATGTTGGTTAGGTCGCCACCATCATCTAATATCATATTCAGCGGTTTGCTGTCTTTAAATGCAAAAAGCGTTTGCTCAATACACCAGTCAAATTCCTCTTCGTTCATGCCTTTCCATGCAAATACCGGAATACCGGCAGCAGCAATTGCCGCAGCTGCATGATCTTGAGTAGAGAAAATATTGCAAGATGACCAACTAACCTCGGCGCCCAAGTGAGTAAGGGTCTCTATCAATACGGCGGTTTGAATAGTCATGTGCAAACAGCCCGCAATACGAGCGCCTTTAAGTGGCTGTAGTGGCCCGTATTCTTCACGAATTGCCATCAGTCCGGGCATCTCGGCCTCTGCCAATTTAATCTCTTTACGACCCCATTCGGCCTGTGAAATGTCTTTTACCTTGTATTGCATTTTTGTGATTGTTGTTGTTGTCATCTTTATGGTTTACAATTTTCTGCACAAATTTAGTCAAAAATTGGTATGAAATCGCATGCAGCCATAGTGATTCTGCATTGTTAAGAAGATTTATTTCTGTATAATTGAGGGCTAATGCTATAAATTTGGGGTTAAAGAGTTGTTAATGTTTGGAAATATCTAAATTAGGGTTATAAATTTGTAAAAAATCAGAACAAAAAAACTCATTGTATGAAGAAGAAACTTACATTATTTAGCGCTGTTATTTGTTTCATGCTATTGGGCATCTCACAGTTAACAGCCCAGAAGAAAATGGGCCCTGAATTTAGCACTTCCAAAATGGAAGTAGATTTTGGTGAAGTTATGCAAAATGGAGACGGTGTACGCGAATTCAAATTTACCAATTCCGGCACAGAACCATTGCTTATTACCAACGCTCAGGGTTCATGCGGTTGCACTATTCCCGAATGGCCAAAAGATCCTATTATGCCCGGCAAATCAAATGTGATAAAAATTAAATATGACACAAGCCGTATTGGGCAAATCAATAAAACTGTTACTGTTACAACAAATGAGGTAGAGGGAAAAGATGGCAACGGGAATCCTATCTACAAGAACCACGTGATTCAAGTAAAAGGGAATATCAAACAACCATAATTTCTAAATTTATTTGATTATGAAAAAGTTTTTAATTGCGCTTAATGTTCTCACGCTATCAATTGTAGGTGGGGTGTTTTCTTCATTGGCTCAAAAGGCCTCCGGTCCTGTGTTTTCGGCCGAAAAACTGGAAGTGAATTATGGTGAAGTTGAATATAAAGGAGATGGAACTCGTGAATTTGTTTTTAAAAATACAGGCACCGAACCGCTGCTTATAACCAATGCCAAAGGCAGTTGTGGATGCACCGTTCCCGATTGGCCCAAAGAACCTATTCGCCCAGGACAAACAGGCGTTATTAAAATCAAATATGACACTACACGTTCTGGTCCGATAAGCAAAAGTGTGACTGTGACCACTAATGAGATAGAAAGCAAGGATGCAAATGGCAATCCGGTGTATAAAAATCATAATGTTATGGTAAAGGGAAATGTGAAAGCCGCTCCCACAACAGATGGTTTGCCTACCAAATCAAACACAGGCGCTCCGGTTGAATAAAAAAACTCTCATTCATTCATAATTGTTAATTTAGCCCCATAAACGGGGCTTTTTTATTTAAACTATTATTTATGCCTTCTATTTCAAACAAAGGTCTGCGTATGCCGGCATCGCCGATACGTCGCTTGGTACCATATGCAGAAGCTGCACGCAGCCAAGGGCGGACTGTATATCAACTTAACATCGGGCAACCCGATATTCAAACGCCGGATCTGGCTCTTCGAGCAATTAAATCATTTTCTCAGTCCATCATTGAATATTCTCATTCTGCGGGCATAACTTCTTACAGGCAAAAACTATCGGCCTACTACCAACATATGAACATGCCCATTGGGCCTGACCAATTGCTGATAACAACCGGAGGGTCTGAGGCCATCCTGTTTGCATTGATGTCGTGCCTGAACGAAGGGGATGAGCTTATCATCCCTGAACCCTTTTATGCCAATTATATCAGCTTTGCTATTACCGCAGGTGTAAATATCGTTCCTGTTACTGCCCATATTGAAGATGGCTTTGCACTGCCTCCGATGGATGCTTTTGAAGCAAAAATAACAGCAAAAACAAAAGCCATTTTAATATGCAACCCATCCAACCCTACTGGTTATTTATATACAAAAGAAGAATTAATGCGCCTCAGGGATATTGTACTGAAGCATGACTTATTTCTATTTGCCGACGAAGTGTATCGGGAATTTGTTTATGATGGTAAAAAACACATGTCCACTTTCGAATTGCCAGGTTTAGAAAATCATTTAGTTGTAGTAGATTCTATTTCGAAAAGATATAGCATGTGTGGCGCACGCATTGGCGCCTTGCTAACACAAAATGAAGAAGTGTATCAAACCTGCTTAAAGTTTGCCCAGGCACGACTAAGCCCGCCTACATTTGGCCAGGTGGCTGCCGAAGCTGCTTTAGAAACACCACAATCCTATTTTAATGAGGTGGTTTCAGAATATGAATCTCGCAGAAATCATATGGTAGATCTGCTCAATCAGATTCCGGGTGTACAATGTCCTCTTCCGGGCGGTGCATTCTATACTGTGGCACGACTTCCTGTAAAGAATGCTGAAGATTTTTGCATCTGGATGCTGAAAGAATTTGCCTTTCATAACCAAACGGTTATGCTGGCACCTGCATCCGGATTTTATGTTACCCCAGATATGGGGATAAATGAAGTTCGATTAGCATATGTATTAAACCGCGAAAAAATAGAGAAAGCTATGGAGTGTCTAGCCCACGGACTAGAGGCCTATCAGCAAGTGTTGCATTTGGCTGAATAACCGACTAAAGATCTTTTTTGCGGAAAATCCTCAGAGAAATGAGATAAGGAATGGCTATCCACAACGTGAGAAGCAAAAAGGCGATTGACATACCCGTTGTTGTGCCAAAAAACTTTTTGAATATTGCACCGGTGTATCCCATCATAGCTGAAACATCAAGATGAAGAAGAATAAGAATACGTGCTAAATCAATAGGGCTAGACGCTGTAATACCTACCATCATTTTTTCAATCGGATAGTCGGAAAGCTGAAAAAGCAGGAATAAAACCAATGCGTCAAAAAGTAAGGCAAAATACAGCCATAACATGATTGATACACCTATCCCTTTTGCTTTATCACGTGTAATAGATGCACTAAAAAAGGCAAGTGAAACAAAAACCAAAGAAACTAAAATGCCAATTGAAACCATGATAATAGATAAGGTGGTTTCGGCATACACAAATAAAGGAATCCCTGCGCCCAATAAAAAAGCCATCGACATGCTGCAAGCAAGACCCGCAAATAAACTAATCCAGATTTTGGTACGCTTAATGGGTTGACTGGTGAGCAATTCAACAAACTCAGCGCTATTGTATATGTAGATGGTAGTAAACAGTACCGAAACCAACGGCACGGTCAGTAAGATGATATTCAGTAAAGACAAAACACCTTTGGCGCTAGTATCTTCCAAGCTGAATGCACTCCATGCAAAAATGGCAAGCAGCAAAGTATAAGCCAAGACAATCCTGTTTTTTATAATATCAAGTATTACAAACTTTATTATTCGTATCATGCCTTCTGATTTTTTAGAATGTAAGCGATTGCTTTAGAAATACGATCCTCACCCGTTTCAGCACGTAATTCATCAATGTTTTTATGAAAAATAAGACATCCTTCCTGCATAAAAATCAGCTGAGTTATCATATCATCAAGTTCGCTTAGCAAGTGAGATGTTATGAGAATGAGTTTACCTTTTTGTTTTTCAAGAATGATTTTTTCTTTGAGTTGTTCGGAGGCAATTGGGTCAAGACCAGCTGTGGGTTCGTCCAAAATCAACACATCGGGATTAAAAAGAAACGATAGGCATGCGCTCACTTTTTGTCGTGTACCCCCACTTAGTGTTCGCATTCTTTTGTCTTTCATTTGATGCAATCCAAATTCATGAATTAAATCTTCGTCAAGAGCGCCTTGAAAGGAACGAATATTAATAATCATGTCTAACACTTGGCCAATAGTCATATTATCAGGATATCGTCCAATTTGTGGCATATATCCAATATGATTGCGATAGGTATAGTCCTTTTTAATATTCTTTCCTTTAAAAATAATATTGCCGCTATCAGGCACCACCATGCCCAGAATGCTTTTGATTAAGGTTGTTTTTCCACAACCATTTGGGCCAATCAATGCAATGGAATGTTGGCTTTGGCAATGCACCGAAATGTTGTTTAGTGCTTGTAATTTACCAAATCGCTTATTTAGATTAATGGTTTCAATCATAACGGCAACGGTCTCATTAATGGAGTATTGTCTATAAAGTTATCAGGCGTTAAGCTAGGCAATATCCTTTCGGATTTATCAAGCAACGTAACCATAAAACTTCGATATAAAAGCATGGCTGGCGGATTAATTTCAACAATTACAGAAAACAAACTAAGCGGGCGATACGGCACATCGCCAATACGATCTTTATCTAAATCATACCCCTCATAGCGATCCCAATAATTACCATCAAAAGTGCTTAAAACTAAAGTACCATTTGTACTTATGTCAAAAGTATTTCGAATAAAATTGTTTTGAGTAACCACATTGTCCATTCCATTGGCTTGAATTTTCATCCCCCAGCCATTGGATTTAAATAAATTTTTCTCTACCCTTATTCTGCTTGCCCCATCCAAAAATATTGCTGATGTATTGTTTACAAAGCGATTGTTGTATATATAGCTGTCAGATATTTCTTTTAGTAAAAGGCCGTAGGCGGCATCGCCCCAGTTTTCGATGAATGTATTATTCATCATGGTTACATTCTTAGTGTACATTACAGCTACTCCAGCGCCATTATTTTTAAAGATATTGGTAAAATATGCATCGTTGTGAGAAAACATAAAATGTAAGCCATATCGTATATTGTTGACTGATACATTGCGCCAAATAACCGAGTTGGTAACAAATTCAAAATAGATGCCATCTCGATTCCCTGTAATATGGTTGCCAATCACCAGTAAGCTGTCACTTTTCCAGCAATGAATCCCATTGCCAATTTCCTGTTCGGCTTTACCAAAAGCAATGATGCGATTGTTCTTAATAAGACAATGCTTACCCTGCTGTATGTATATGCCAAAGAAATTATCATACAGGTAATTATCGAGGATTTGTACGTGTTTGCTGTTATACACTTTAATACCACCCGGGTCATCGAGTGTTGCATAGCCAGAATGTTGCACCTGAAATCCTTTGACGGTAACGTAGCTGGCGCGTATCGTAATGACTTCAAACTTTCTGTCACCATCAATAATAGGCATACCAACACCAAGAAAAGTAATAGATTTATCAATGACAATGTTTCCCTCTTTGTAAAAGCCGCTTTCTACAATAACCGTATCGCCATTTTCAGCTGCTTTAATAGCTGGTGTAATAGATGAAAATTTATGATTTTTTCCTACCCATATTGTTTTGGAATAGGTAGATTGAACAAAGCAAATGAGAAGAATATAACTAAGAAAAATCCGCATTAAAATTCAGCTGTGATTCGACCCCAATCAAGTATCTGTGTTTGATTTTCTACAGCCACAATTTCCGCCTTTGACTTATCAGCAAAAGCGGCAACATCGCCTCGCATAGGGCTTCGCAGATTTTCTGACTGAACATAAAAAGCCATAGTAGCATCAATCAGCTGATTGCTGGCAGTATAATCATGAACATACCAAGCAGAAAAAACAGTGTTTGGATTTTCTTTCTGATACTTAATCAAACAACTGATATCATCAAATTTATAAACTCGTCTTTTATTGGTAATAATTTCAGCGCCAAAGCGACCATCAGCAATCGTCATTTTACAAAACTCACAATTATCTTTATGTAGGGCAATAGGTTCTGGGCCTTTAGTTCCGCAGGAACTCAGAATAAAGACCATGAATAGGGCAGTAGGTACAATTTTATTTTTTTTTCTCTTTTTTAATCTTTGTATCAAATTCGTTTCAATCACCATGCCGATTGACATAAGAAGTCCAGCCCCCACAATCATAAGACCTCCAATATCTGGAACAGAATAAGCCCCAAAATTAAGCAGAACTTTATAGCCAATCAAAGGCGGTTGATAGGACTGCCCTGGAACTTGAATAGCCGCATTCGGATCTAGGTTATGACCATAGTCATATTCCCATCTCCAAAAATCAATCATAGATACAATGCCAAAAACAACTAAAAGAATAAAGGAAGCATAAAAGAATTTTTTGTTACCTATAATTCCTGCTAAGGCAAGTAAGCCGACAAATCCCCAAAAAATATAGGGAAGTATTTTAAATTCGAAGAAATTTTCAGTATGCAATGTAGCCATACCGATGTAGTGATTCAGCCCATTGATAATCTCCACATCTCCGCCTAATTTATGGGCATATATCTGCATCATTAGGCCTTCGGGATATTGAGGTGCTTCGAGTTCGATACGCCAAATAGGTTGATAAATAGCAACGGCTATCAAAATAGCGCCAACAAATAGTAGAATTCGGGTGGTTAGTGTAATTTTGTTCGTTTTCATTTTCATAACATTAAAAAAGAGAAATAAAAAAGGGAGCAGGTTTACATATTAACGCTCCTGCTCCCTGTATTGTTCAATTTATACTTTATGGAGTTACCGTTTCTCCTGTATGATAATACAATTTAACATTGCTTCCCGCAGGCGATACACGTACATATCCTTGCATTTCTTGATGCAATGCGCTACAGAAATCCGTGCAATAGAATGGGAAAATTCCAACGCGATCTGGAACCCACTTCAATGTGGTTGTTTCTCCAGGCATGATTAACAATTCGGCGGTATTAGCACCTTTAATAGCAAATCCATGTGGCACATCCCAGTCCTGTTCAAGATTTGTAATGTGGAAGTACACTTCATCGCCCACTTTAATGCCTTCAATATTGTCAGGCGTAAGGTGAGAACGAATGGTAATCATATATACATGCACTTTGTTTCCTTCACGAACCACTTTAGCTTCGGCTTCGCTCTTGGTTACATAGGGGTGTTTGTTCTCTTCGATTTTGAAAATTTTCAACTGACCGTTGTTTTTAATCAAATCAGTAGGAGCGGCCTGCGCATAGTGTGGCTCACCGATTGTAGGATAGTCAAGAACCAATTTCATCTTTTCGCCGGTAATATCGAACAACTGGGCGCTTTGTGTCAGCTCGGGGCCAGTTGGCAAGTAACGGTCTTTAGTGATTTTGTTGTAAGCAATCACATATTTACCCCATGGCTTACGAGTATTACCACCAGGAACACAAAGGTGACCAATTGAGTAATAAGTTGGAACACGATCAACAACTTTAAGATCCTTCACGTTCCACTTTACAATTTCAGAAGAAACGAACATAGATGTGTAAGCAAATCCGTTAGCATCAAATTCAGTATGAAGCGGACCTAATCCTGGTTTTACTACTTCGCCATAAAGCGCTGCTTCGTATTTGATAACTGGAATACCTCCATAGTCGCCATCGTATTCTTTGTTTTCGATAGCTTTGATAATTTTGTCGAAGCTAAAAACAGGCAGCAAAGCTGCAAGCTTTCCACTACCTACAATATATTCACCTGTAGGATCTACGTCACAACCGTGAGGTGACTTGGGGCAAGGAATGAAGTAACAAATGCCTTTCAACTTAGCAGCATCCAAAACCAATACTTCGTTTTTGATGGTGTGAGTACCGGTATGAGTAGCTTCATCCCATGTGTTATGAGCATATTTCACAGGAAGTTTTTCACCTTCTCCGGCTTTAATATATTCCTCAGCTTTTTTCCAGTTAACAGCCATGATAAAGTCCTTGTCTTTTTGAGAAGCATTCACTTCTAACAAGGTGTTGGCTTGTTCAGTGTTGTAGCAACTAAAGAACATCCATCCGTGAGATTTGGCACGACCGCAACGAGCTAGGTCGAAGTTGATTCCCGGTGTGCGAATTTGGAAAGCCAAATTCATATGACCGGTTTCCTGATCAACACTAATAAAGCTGATGTGGCCTTTGAAATTCTCTTTGTAAGTGCTAATAGGCACATCGCCATTTTGGTTGTCGCCAGGCACGCTGAAGCGTGTTCCTGCCACAACATATTCAGTGTTTTCAGTACCAAAAGGAGAGCTGTGATTACCAGCACTGTTGGGAAGCTCAATGATTTCGGCAGTACGGAATGTTTTAAGGTCAATACGAGCTACACGAGGCGTGTTGTTGGCATTACCAAAAACCCATTTTCCGTTTTGTTCGCCATTTGTTTGAGACATCTCCACGTGATGCAGGTCATCCCAAGGAACGAAACCATGAGAAGTCATCAGCATTGGCTTGGTTTCTTCGCTGTATCCCCAACCTTTTTCAGGGTCAACTGAAAATACAGGAATAACACGGAACAGGCGACCGCTGGGCAAACCATACACGCTCATTTGTCCGCTGAAACCACCTGACACGAAGTTATAAAACTCGTCGTATTCGCCTGGGGCAATATACGCTTGAGAAGCAGCATCGCCGGACACGGCCTGTTTCGTACCTTTGGGCTTGCACGAAACGACAACCAACGAGCCGACAGCTAGCAGAATCATCAATTTGTTCATTGTTTTCATAAAAGTGATTTAAGTGTTAAGTGTGTTTATTTATATATGAAGGATTAATTCACTCCATCATTTTTACGCATAAATTCGTAAATATCACGAGCTTCATCATCGGAAAGGTTTTGATTGGGCATACGCACCAAACAAATTTCTAACTGGGCCTGCAATTCAGGGTCTTTGTCAATCATCGGGTCTGGATTGGTGATGAAGTTCATTATCCAAGGAGCGGTACGGCGTGTAGTAACATCTTTCCATCCTGGACCCACCAAACGCTCATCAGTCATCTTGTGACAAGAAAAACATTTTGTATTAGCAGAGGATTCTCCACGTGTAGCCATTTCTTTGTTTAATGATGCATCAACCTTAACATTTTCATCATTAAACTTACCCAAACCACGCTTAGGGTCATACTCATTGGGGTCGCGTGTAGGTGTGTTGGTAGTTGTGCCAGAGTCATTTGATTGTGGAGTTTCAGCTTTGCCTCCGCAACTCATAAGAGCAAAGCATATAGCCGCTCCAAAAACTAATTTATTCATCATAATTGTTGTTTTAATTTCGACACAAAGCTATATGTTTAAGTGGATAATGCAAAAAAAATCGCATTTTCAAATTGGAATTTTCTTGGTTTCATTTTTTTGCTTATTTCAATGTAACATTTTGACAACTAAAAAGTTGCAAAATGAAAGAAATAAAATTCTGCGATATTGCAGGTTTTTATTTCTTAAAAATCACTACATCCTATGATTAGATTCACTAAAAATTAGGAACAGAGAGCAAATTCAAGATTAATTATTGCTTTTTCGCCTGATTGAAATAATCTGCCACTTGATCCCAGTTTATCACATGCCAAAAGTTTTGTACATAATCTGGCCGTTTATTTTGATATTTAAGATAATAGGCATGTTCCCAAACATCAAGCCCCAATATAGGGAATCCTTTCACCTCTGCAATATCCATCAACGGGTTGTCTTGATTGGGGGTAGATGTTACCACCAATCCGCCATCATGATAAACAAGCCATGCCCAGCCAGAGCCAAATCGCGATATAGCTGCTTTGTTAAATTCTTCTTTAAAAGCATCAACTGTTCCAAAACTTCTTTCAATGGCTTTGAGGAGCTCTCCACTGGGGTTGCTTTCACTCTGTTTTTTCATTACAGTCCAAAACAAATTATGGTTAAAGTATCCCCCGCCGTTGTTGCGAATAGCCGCAGGGTGTTTGGAAATTTCAGCCATGATGCTTTCGATACTAAGTTTTTCAGTGAGCGAATCTTTTATGGCAGCATTTAAGTTGTTTGTATATGCTGCATGGTGTCTGTCATGATGGATTTCCATTGTGAGGGCATCAATATAGGGTTCGAGTGCATCAAAAGCATAAGGTAAAGAAGGTAATTCGAAAGCCATGGCAATAGTTTTTAGTTATTAATGAATTATGATTTGCTGATAATAACAATTTTATTTTAAATATGTTTAGCGTTATAAAGGTCTGGGCAGCAAAATGGATGTAATGCGAACTTTTTCTGTAAGTTTTCCCATTTCTGTTGATAAGAATGATTGATCGCCAAGGAAAGGGATGAATAAATTATCATCATCATGGGGCGAGAACACAAAAGAGAGGTGATTATTATTGAATTTGCCGCCTTGAAAATCAATTAGCGTACCTCCATAATCCCATCCGAATCCATACAAAGAAATCGGTTTGCCGTTTAAAACAACCAGTTCAGAAAGCGTTGTGCCTATACGAATATTTTCGGAAGTATGCCATGGTGACTCTGGATGAGAAATTCGCATAAGTTGAATTTTCCCTTTTTCGTCTAACAAACATTCTATTTCTTTGTGAGTGCCCGGATAAATGAGGTATCCGGGAGCATCCTCGCCTTCTCCTAAATAAAAAGGCGCTTTTTTGCACTGTTTTGCCGTTTTCTTCAAAAGCGACTCAAAGGAGTCGTCAAATGTTATCAATCCGGCGCTTTGTCCTGGCAATAAAAGCCATTCTTCCGAATCCGACATATTATCTGAATGAGGAGAAATAGCTCCGCCAAAAACCCATCCTATTTCTCCGCCTGGCAACTTCACCTTTAGCCAAAAATCTTCATAAGTAATACCTCGTAATTGAATCGTTTCTTTATGCGCAGATTTTTCGTGTAAGAAAATGAGCTTTTCTCCCTTTTTTAATTCACGAATGATATCTCCATCCAGCCCGGGTTTTTTACGAGCCCGTAGGTTGTCCACCCAAACATAATATAACTCTTCGGATGTTTTGATTTGTGATGAATCGCCAACAGAATCGTAGCTGGAATGATATGAATTTTTTTTGGGGCCACAAGCCGTAAAAAACAACAATAAAGGCATGAATCCGAAAATAAAAATCAGCTGACGATCTCTAAAAAGATAGTGAATCATAATTTTAATTATATTTGATTTGAAAAATGCAATTCTTCATAAAAATATGCTTTTAAGAAATATCTTTCATCTTTCGGGTATTGTTTTGGTGCTTTCTGCATGCAATAATGGTAAACCCACTATAATAACCAATCAGGATAATCCTGTCGATAGCGGTTCCGCCGGGCCACAAACCGAAATTGTGGAGGACCGTCCCAGCCCATTAAAAAAGACCACGGGTCAAATCGAAGATGTTTCAATTAGTATTCGGTACGGCTCACCTGCTGTGAAAGGGCGTCAGGTGTGGGGCAATTTGGTGCCTTACAATGAAATTTGGAGAACAGGCGCAAATGAAGCCACATGCATAGAATTTTCTAAAGATGTGCTCGTTGACGGGCAAGAGTTGAAAGCTGGGAAATATGGGCTTTTCTCCATACCGGGAGATAAAGAATGGACACTGATTTTCAATTCTGTTTGGGATCAATGGGGGGCCTATGATTACGATTCCAATATGGATGTATTGCGCATTAAAACTTCACCTCGACCTCACAGCCCAATGGCAGAGCGACTAGATTTTTTGTTAACCCCTGATGGCGTATTATTGGTTTGGGAAAATTTGGAAGTGGGATTTTCGGTAAAGCCACTATAAGCAATAAGTAGTTTTTAAGCAAGGAATCGAGTAATAATATCAATCAGGTCATTTTTTGCCATCTCTATTCTATCATTAACAATTATTTGATCAAAACACTTATAAAAAGATAATTCATCAGATGCTTTACGAACGCGCTGCTTGATTGCATCCTCCGATTCAGTAGCTCTTTTTTGCAATCGTTTTTGCAAAACATCAATGGATGGAGGCATAATAAAAATGGCTAGTGCTTGTCGGCCAAAAATCTTCTTTAAAGCCATGCCCCCTTTTACGTCCACATCAAAAACCACATGGTGGCCATTTTGCCATATCCGCTGAATTTCGCTATGTAAAGTTCCGTAAAACAAAGAAGGATACACTTCTTCCCATTCGGCAAAATCATTTGAAGCAATTCTTAACTTAAATTCGTCGGCATGCAGAAAATAATAATCCTTCCCGTCTATTTCATTATTTCTTGGCTTACGAGAAGTGGCCGAAACCGAAAATTCGAGTTGAGGAAACTGCCTCAAAGCATATTGAACCAAAGTAGTTTTTCCGGCGCCTGAAGGGGCAGAAAATATAATTACTTTTCCACTCACCAGATTATAAAATATTTAGTACTTGTTCCTTGATTTTCTCAAGCTCATCCTTCATAAGCACAACAATGCGCTGAATATTGGCATCAGAAGCTTTGGATCCGAGAGTATTAATTTCGCGCCCCATTTCCTGTGAAATAAAATTGAGCTTTCGTCCATTATGTCCATCTGCCAACATGGTTTCTCTAAAATAATCACAATGGCTTTTCAGCCGAATTTTTTCTTCAGAAATATCGAGTTTTTCGATATAATAAATAATCTCCTGTTCGTATCGATTTTTATCTGATTCTGCCTCTTTAATAGTTTCTGATAATGACTTACGTATTTTTTCACGAATTCTTTCAAGCCGTCCTGTTTCAAATGGATGTGTTTGGCACAACAAGGAATCAATTTGATCGAGGTGATGGGCAAGGGCAATTTGTAGAGTAGCGCCTTCGGCTCGTCTAAAAGCAGCACATTGTTCTAATGCCATTCGTGTAATAAGCATAACCTCATCGAGCATTTTTTCATCGGGTTCTTCATCGCCTGTTGTTTGAACAGCTTCAGGCAATCGCATAATAAGTTGCAGCCAATCGGTTTCAGCTAATTCAAGATCTTTTGCCAGTGATGAAAGCTGAGAATAGTATGATTGAATGAGCGGCAGATTGAGTGCATAGTTGTTTTGTGGTGAAATGTCTTCTTGATTAATCCAGAAATCAATTTTGCCGCGGTCGAGATGTGAGGCAATCATATTTCGAATATCAGTTTCGACAGATCTAAAAGCAGGGGGATATTTCAGATTGATATCTAGATTTTTACTGTTAAGCGCTCTTACCTCAACCGTAATTTTTTTTTGTTTTATTTCACGGGTTTGTTTGCCGTATCCGGTCATGGAATAAATCATACAATAGAGATTATGAATGATGAACTATAACGCCCAGTTCTTGGCCAACTTTAGTAAACGCTGCAACGGCTAAATCGAGATGTTCGCGGGTATGAGCTGCTGAAATTTGCACCCGGATTCTTGCTTGATTTTTGGGCACAACAGGATAGAAAAATCCGGTAACATAGATTCCCTCGTCTAAAAGACGAGCAGCAAATTTTTGAGCAAGCTTGGCATCATAAAGCATAATAGGAACAATAGCAGATTCGCCATCACGGATATCAAATCCAGCGCCTTTTATTGCATTTTTGAAATATCCGATATTCCATTCCAGACGGTCGCGAAGATTTGTTGTTTCGGAAAGCATATCAAAAACGGCAATAGATGCCCCTACAATATGTGGTGCAAGAGAATTAGAAAACAGATAAGGTCGTGAGCGCTGTCGCAACATTTCAATAATTTCCTTTTTCCCTGTAGTAAACCCACCCATTGCACCCCCTAAAGCTTTACCGAGCGTACCGGTGATAAGATCTACCTTGTTCATCACATTTTTTAGCTCAACTGTTCCTCTGCCTGTTTTACCGATAAAGCCGGTGGCATGACTTTCATCTACCATCACCAAGGCGTTATATCTTTCAGCCAAATCGCAGATTTTATCCAAAGGCGCCACATATCCATCCATTGAGAAAACGCCATCCGTAACAATGATTCTAAAACGTTGTGCTTGCGAATCAATAAGTTGTTTTTCTAAATCAGCCATATCGCAATTTTTGTAGCGATATCTTTGGGCTTTACAAAGTCGAACCCCGTCAATAATTGAAGCATGATTCAGTTCGTCAGAGATGATGGCGTCCTCTTCGCCAAATAAAGGTTCAAACACGCCGCCATTGGCATCGAAGCAAGCAGCATACAAAATCGTATCCTCTTGCCCCAAGAAACGAGCAATTTTTTCTTCTAGTTCTTTATGAATATCTTGAGTGCCGCATATAAAACGCACACTTGACATCCCGTAACCTCGGCTATCAAGTGTCTGATGTGCTGCTTTAACAACGCGTGGATGCGATGAAAGGCCCAAATAATTATTAGCACAAAAAATCAAAACTTTTTGGCCGGTGTTAAGAATAACTTCAGGACCCTGTTCGCTACAGATGATGCGTTCATTTTTGAAAAGGCCGGCCGCTTCAATATCATCAAGTTGGCGACTCAAGTGTTGTATAAAAGCTGAAGACATGAATAAAAAATTAACTGAAAAAAGTTTGAAAATACGTAATCAGAGAAAAATATATCATCAACAAAGATTCTAAAAAGTCAACTTTTATTTATTCTGATTTAGAATCGCTGGGTTTGCTTGATCCACCAGGTCTTGAGATAGAATCACGCATATTGGTGTCTGCCTGAATGTTTTGCATTTTATAGTAATCCATAATACCAAGATTACCCTTACGAAAAGCTTCTGCAAGAGCACGTGGCACTTCAGCTTCTGCTTCAATTACGGCAGCTCTTGCCTCCTGCGCTTTAGCTTTCATTTCCTGCTCAAGTGCAATAGCCATAGCTCGACGTTCTTCGGCTTTGGCCTGTGCAATATTTTTATCGGCCTGTGCTTGATCCATTTGAAGCTGTGCGCCGATATTTTTTCCTACATCAACATCTGCAATATCAATAGAAAGAATTTCGAAAGCTGTGCCGGCATCCAACCCTTTGGATAGTACGGTTTTTGAAATCATATCAGGATTTTCGAGTACTTCTTTGTGATTGATTGATGACCCGATTGAAGACACAACCCCTTCACCAATACGAGCAATGATAGTTTCCTCTCCGGCGCCGCCCACCAAGCGACGTATGTTTGCTCTTACCGTAACTCTTGCCTTTGCAATAAGTTGTATGCCATCTTTGGCTACAGCGGCAATGGGAGGGGTGTTGATTACTTTGGGATTAACTGAAAGTTGTACAGCTTCAAAAACTTCACGACCGGCAAGATCAATGGCTGTAGCTGTTTTAAAATCAAGATCAATGTTGGCTTTATCTGCTGAAATCAAGGCATTGATAACCGGAATCACCCTTCCACCGGCCAAATAATGTGCTTCGAGATCATCCCGCTTGATTGATAAGCCGGCTTTTGTAGCCGTAACAAGTGCCTTAACAATAATGCCGGGTGGCACTTTTCGAATTCGCATGAAAGCAAGTTGAAACAGATTAACCCGCACTCCGGCAAATTGTGCAGAAATCCATAGGCCGAAAGGTAGAAAATAGAAAAAGATCAGAAAAAAAAGAATTACTCCGACAGCAATTCCTCCTAATAAAAACAATGGTGTTACGTCGTTCATTTCAATTAACTTTGAGGTTTTACAATAATTTTTTGGTCTATTATGCGATGTATGTGTATGGGGGTATTTTCAGGAATCATATCGCCAGAAGAATACACTTCTTCAATCGTACCATCTTCAAAGCGGGCTTTACCAATCGGGGCACATCTTGTTAGTGTAATAGCACTTTGTCCTATTTGAAATCTTCTTGCATCTTCGGTAGCTTTACCATCAATTGCAGATTTCACGGCAAAGCGCTGCCATGTATTCGTTTTAAATCCGAAATATCCTAATATAGCAACCAAAGCCAAAGTAATACCAAAAACTAGAAACCCTGTATTTCGACCCAAATAAAAGGCGCCAACAATCCCTACTAAAATCAATACTATACCAATTACCCCCACAATCGTGCTTCCTGGCACAAAGAAGATCTCGGCTAATACTATCAGCAAACCAATCACTATAAGCAACAATACAGTAGTAAGCGTCATAACATGACAAAGATATAAGAAACCACAATACCCTTAGGGATAATTAGGAAAATAATCTACTCATCAACAGTTGCAGTAAGCCCATGCTGTTCAAGCGCCCTGCAAAGACGAGTCATGTCGCTCAATTTACCATGCTTTACCTGGCATTTACCATTGTAATGCACAATATGCGCACATTGTTCTGCCTGCTCTGTAGAATGTCGGCAAACGGTTACTAATGTTTCTATCACCCAATCAAAGGTGTTAAAATCATCATTGTGCAAAATCAATCGGCTGACTCTTTCTGTTACAACATCAGCCAAAACTTCTTCCTGTGTGAATACTTCGGTATCCATTGAACGGTTTTGAATATAATGATGCATACAAATTATTATTAAGTGCAAATTTACAAAAAACTTTAATATCTTGTACTCCATTTTTATCATCATTTATTCAGCTATTTGATCGTTATTTCTTTTTTTTTTAAATAATTCTAGGATTATTAGATTTTTTGATTGAAATTTTAATACCTTTGAAGATTACTAATTTAAAAACCATATCATGAAAAAGTTATTTTTTATCCCTCTACTTTTGGGAGCACTCATGGTTTCTTGCGCCAAAGAAGAATTGCCACCCGTTGATCAGTTTGCAGGACTAGGAGGCAACGATGGGTTTCCGGCAGTAACAAACGTGCAAATTCCTTCATACGTACAAATTGTCAGTTCAATTTACGGGGGTAATCCCGAATATCGTCTTCCTGCCAATTTCAATAAGCGCGACTTGAATCGTTCATTAACGCCAAACAAATCAGGGGATGCCGACTGGACTTCATATGGAACCGGCACCTACGTTGAGTTGTTTGTAAAAATCTTATCAGCCGACGGATTGCCTCATACTTGGAACATTCCGGCTGGAACCGTATTTTGCGATTCTACCAAGCATTATCAGCACGGATTTATTATTCAGGATATTCAAGTACAAATACCTGCTTCCGATACGGCCTTTGTGATATTTAATGCATATTGTCTTAACGCAGCCCGTTCTTCCAGTGATAAATTTGCCAACTATCAGTTGTTAGGCAAAACACAAAATCAGCAGTTACTCGAAATGGTTCAGCTACTTACGGGCAAACAGCCCACATTCAGTACGGGCGAGATACAAAGTATTATTTGGAGCATTACAGAATACAACGGAACACTGACTGATGATCAGCGTGACTATTTGAATGGCCTCCCGTAATTTATTTAAAATAGGCCTTAAAAAAACACCGCTTTGGCGGTGTTTTTTATTTATATTGTTTTCGAGTTCTGTCTAACTGTTTTTTCACATCGCGGCTTTTGATGTTTTCTCTCTTATCATATAATTTTTTTCCTTTCGCTATCGCAATTTCCAGTTTTGCAAACCCTT
Organism: Candidatus Competibacteraceae bacterium; assembly: GCA_014879445.1. Lineage (GTDB taxonomy): Bacteria > Bacteroidota > Bacteroidia > CAIKAF01 > CAIKAF01 > BA4. Next base: position 136,251 of record JACSSC010000018.1, on the reverse strand, counting down.
TGTCGCTTAAAAATAATTTTATCGGAACTACTGTGAGTCCTTTTTCTTTCAATTTATTTTTAATTTTTCGAAGTTCGCCTTTTTTTAGCAGCAGTTTTCGTTGACGTAGCGGGTCATGATTAGCATATCCGCCATGGCTGTATTCGGCAATGTGCATACCTTTGATGAATAATTCATCGCAATCAAAAAAACAAAATGCCTCCTGCAAATTGGCTTTGCCTGATCTGATAGATTTAATTTCAGAACCAAGTAATACAATACCCACCTCAAATGTTTCGAGTAAGGTAAATTCAAAAAGTGCTTTTTTATTTTTAACAATAATCTGCATACAAAACAAACGGGTTGCAAATATACGCGAAATCTCTGAGGGCATACGCCTGAATGATGTCTGTATAAAAAGAATTGCGAAATAGTAAGCGTAAATTTGACTACTTTTAACGTCAAAATCATAGAGCGATTCAACCAGTTATACATATGTACACCGATGGTGCAGCCCGTGGCAATCCAGGCCCTGGAGGATTTGGCGTAGTACTTATTGCAGGTCCGCACCGCAAAGAATTTGCTCAAGGATTTCGCCTTACAACCAACAACCGCATGGAGCTTATGGCGGTTATTTACGGACTGGAAATGCTAAAAACAACGAACCTCCCTGTTATTATTTACTCCGATTCAAAATATGTGGTAGATGCCGTTGAAAAAAAGTGGGTATTTGGATGGGCTGTCAAAGGATTTAAGGGAAAGAAAAATTCTGATTTATGGATTCGTTTTTTAAAACTCTATTCGAAATTCCGCATCAAATTTGTTTGGGTAAAAGGGCATGCCGACAATGAAGAAAACAACCGTTGCGACGAGTTGGCTGTTGCTGCCTCATTTGAGAAGAATCTGTTGGTAGATGATTATTATGAAAAACAAAAAAATGATGGGTTATTTTAATGAAACTTCAAACTACCATACCAATATCCTTTGCACCTCCAGGCATTTCATACGATGATTGCATTTGTATGCTCGGCTCATGTTTTACAACCGAAATAGGAAAAAAAATACAAGATAGCGGATTTGATGTTCATATACATTCGCATGGCATTGTATATAATCCACACGCAATCCGACAATGCATACAAGACATTCTTGAAAACCGTATTTACACCCATTCTGACTTGATACAATATAACGGACGCTGGATAAGTTTACAACATCATGGATCCTTTTCATCGCCCAACCCGGAAGCAATCATTGAAAAAATTAATCAAAACATAACCTTATTTCATGATGCGTTACTTAAACAGGGAGTTCTTTTTATTACGCTAGGTACTTTTTGGGTATATCGTTATAAATCGACAGAAAAAATAGTAGCCAACTGCCACAAAATACCATCCTATTTTTTTGAAAAATTATTATTGAATCTTGAAGAAGAAACCAGTGCTTGGATAAAATTACTAGAACAAATTCACGACTTCAACCCACGTCTTCGAATTATTTTTACAATAAGCCCTGTTAAGCATCTACATGATGGATTTTTTGAGAATAATTTAAGCAAAGGCATGCTGCATGTGCTAATTCACAGGATTTTATCGCGACATACGTTTCCAGGTTATTTCCCATCATACGAAATCATGCAAGATGAATTAAGAGATTACAGATTTTACGACCAAGATTTAATGCATCCCAACAAACTTGCCGTAGATATTATTTGGGAAAAATTTTCCCAACAATATTTTACGTATTCTACAAAGGATATATACAATAAAACCTGTCGTTTGATTTCGCTTTGGCAACATCGAATTATGGATTCTACCTCTGCCGAAACACAAACCTTTATACATAAACGCAAGGTTGAAACGGATCTCTTTCAAAAAGAACATCCCGACATTTATGCACGTGTAATAAAAGGGCTGGAGATGGGATGAGAAAGCATTACTTTTGATTCGCTGAATGATAACAATACTTTCTATAACTGAATTTCTTGAAACGCACAAATCTGCGCCAATTTTAGATGTACGTTCAGCGGGGGAATATGAGCACGGACATTTGCTCGGCAGTATTTCCATGCCACTATTTACAGATGAAGAAAGGTCGGTTATAGGCACTTTATACAAGCATGATGGGCGAGAAAAAGCCATTGAAAAAGGTCTGGAGTATGTTGGCCCTCGTATGGCCGATATGGTGCGAAGAGCAAGGCAAATAATGGCTGATGGCAATCAAATAAAATTATATTGTTGGCGTGGTGGAATGCGAAGCAACAGCGTTGCTTGGCTGCTTCATACGGCCGGCATGCATGTTATCGTACTTGAGGGCGGTTACAAATCATACCGACGTCATGTGCTGCATTATTTAAATCAATCTTTTCAGTTCAATGTATTGGGTGGATATACCGGATCAGGAAAAACGGAAATACTAAAAGCCATGCAGCAATCAGGGGCGCAGGTTGTTGATTTGGAGTCGTTGGCCAACCACAGGGGATCGGCATTTGGCGCATTATGTATGCCTGCACAACCATCAACCGAAATGTTTGAAAATAAGTTGTATCAACATCTGATACAACTCAACCCCCAAAAACCCATTTGGATAGAAGACGAAAGTAAAAACATTGGAAAAGTATTCCTTCCTCACAATATTCACGCATCATTAAAATCAAGTCAAACCTATTTTATCATCTGTGATGCTGAAAAAAGAAGAGAACACCTGCTATCGCTCTATGGAGAAGCTTCAATCCACGAGATACAAGATGCGCTTGAAAGGATAAAAAAACGGCTGGGAAACGAAGCATATCAATCCGGATGCGACATGCTCAAATCAAAAAAATTAGACCAATTTTGTGAGATTGTATTAAGATACTATGACCGCTCATATGAAGGTTTAATTTCAAAACGATCTGCAGAAAAAGTTATAAAAATTGACATTCCATCTCACTGGACACATAATGATGTTGCACAACATTTACTATCACAATACACATGAAAAAAAACTCGGATATAAAACTAACAGCATATAGCCACGGAGCGGGATGCGGATGCAAGCTATCGCCGGGAGTATTGTCAGAAATCATCTCACAAACTCGCCAATCACAAACTTCCTATCCACAGTTGCTTGTAGGCAATGCCACACGCGATGACGCAGCTGTATATCAAATTGGGGATAATGAAGCAATTATCTCCACAACTGATTTTTTTATGCCCATTGTTGACAGTGCTTTTGATTTTGGTCGCATTGCTTCTGCGAATGCACTAAGCGATGTATATGCCATGGGGGGCAAACCTATTATGGCCATAGCCATATTGGGCTGGCCCGCACAAACCCTTCCGCCCGAGCTGGCAGCTGAAGTATTGCAAGGGGCCGAAAAAATTTGTCATCAAGCAGGTATTCCTTTAGCCGGCGGGCATTCCATAGATAATCCGGAGCCCATTTTCGGATTAGCAGTAACCGGAATGGTTAAATTACAAAATCTAAAAAAAAACAATACAGCAAAAACCGGCGACTGTATCTTTCTAACCAAGCCATTAGGAATTGGGATACTCTCAACAGCTATAAAAAAGGGCATGATAACTAATGCCCATTTACAAGAAGCCATTGAATGTATGACAACCTTAAACCAAAGCGGATTGCATATGGGCTCTCTAGATTACGTACATGCGCTAACGGATGTTACGGGGTTTGGATTGCTCGGACATTTAGGCGAAGTGTGCAATGGCAGTAATGCGTCGGCCATTATACATGAATCGAATATTCCTGTTATACCATCCGCCTACGAATATCTTGAGAAAGGAGCCATTCCGGGGGGCACAGAACGAAATTGGAAAAGCTACGGTAAGCAGATGTCCGATTTGAGTGAAAGGCATAAAAACTTATTTGCAGATCCTCAAACCAGCGGCGGATTATTGGCCTGTGTTGATACTGCCCACAAAAACGATTTTGAAAATGAAATGAAAGCCATCGGGCAACCTGTATATTGTATAGGTGAAATAGTGCCGAAAACAAAAAATCTTATAACCATAACGATGATGTAATGCGTTGAATATATCGCATAATTTGTATATTAAAAGAAAGAACCAGTTGAATTGTTTGTCAAACTTGCGTGCATGACCAATATTAACACGCCGATTGATAATAAAGGATACATACTTAACCCTTATTTTGCGCCCCGACGTAGGCGGATAGCCGGCGGAAGACGGGCTGCAACAACTTATGCTGAAAGTGAGAGTGAGCATAGCTAAGTTGATGAACAGTAATAAAATTGGGGTTGGCAGGCGGTGGTGGCGGCCTGCAAAAGTAAGCCCCCGCACGCCGTGGCACCCCGCAGCCCGGCAACGCTGCTTGCAGCCGGAGGCGGAAAAGGCGCCCTGAACTATTCTAATAACAAAATTCAATTATTACTATCTTGCCCAAAAAATATGGTAAGATAAACATGCGACTATTTTCAATTTTATTTTTTCTTATTGTTGTTTCGGGTTCAGCATTAGCCACGCCCGGAGATACGGTACGGATACAAAGTCACCAACAAACGCATCTGAACTGGTACGGGCATTTTGATTACTGGACTGTTTTTCCGCCTAACACGCAATCGTTTTATAAGGTATTGCTCCGATTTACATTAGGATGTCCGTCTTCGGGCTGTTCGGAGTGGGATTACACCACGCAGGTTTATGCCAAAAAACGCACTCAGACATTCGACTCCACGCTTACCGAATATCCATCGTTTACGGTTGGCAACAATAGTTATTCTACGTTTAACTTTTCCTTTCAATCCACCTATACTACGACATGGAATAGCACATTACTTGAAACAGATACAATTTATTTTTTAGCCGATTCGGTATTTATTTTTGGGAATGGATTGACCCCCAATACAGCAACCGACACTATACTTGCCTGGCCATGTCAATACTACTATTATGTGTTTGACGGGGTTGGCAATATTACAGATTCGATATGGGTAGGTTGTGACACGGCTATTACAAATCAACCGTGGCAAACCTATCAGGTATATGAGATTATAGAGCATTATGAAATTGCCCGCCTGATAACGCCATACAATGGAAATGTATCCAATAATTGGACTTGGACCTACACATTTGATGTTACTGATTACATATCGTTACTAAGCGATTCTGTAGAGATCCGTGTATTTTACGGTGGCTGGCAAGATGGATTTACGGCGACACTGGATTTTGAAATGATAGAAGGAGAGCCCCCTCACAGGGCATTTTTGGTTGAGAATCTTTGGCAGGGTAGTTTTCCGTATGGCAATACATCAAATCCGATAGAGAACTACCTGACACCTAGAATACGAACAATACCCATACAGACAGATCATGCCAAATTCAGGTTTGTGCCAACGGGGCATGGGTTTGGTGGCAATGAAAATTGTGCAGAATTTTGTCCGAAAAACTATTATTTTTTTATGGACGGAGTGCAACGGGGTTCGAACTTAATCTGGCGTGACAACTGCGGATTAAATCCTGTTTTTCCGCAAGCAGGCACTTGGATTTATGACCGTGCTAATTGGTGTCCTGGCGCGGCGGTTGGTGTGTTTGATCATGACATAGGCGCATATCTAACGCCTGGGAATGTTTGCACATTGGATGTTAACATGCAACCTTTTACCAACATAAACAACAACAATTGCAGTTATATCATCGAGGGTCAGGTATTTTATTATACAGCACCAACTCGAACACTCGATGCCGAAATGCTTGAAATCATAGCCCCTAGCCATGATAAAAACCACAGGCGTCAAAATCCGATTTGCAACAATGCCACTGTTGTTATACGCAATACAGGCAGCCAACCTCTCACTTCGGCTACCATTGAATATGGTGTTGTTGGGGGGTGGATGCAAACGCAATCTTGGTCGGGCATGTTGACATTTATGCAAACAGACACTGTGATATTAAACAACCTGAATGACTGGACGAGCGCCTCCGGCGAAAAACGATTCAGGGCATCCATTCAGGATATCAATGGCATGACGGATAATTATTCGCTCAACAATATGCAGGAGAGTGCATATGATATTCCGCCCATGTATCCCGACAGCATCATGATATATTTTAAATCGAACAGTTATCCTAACGAAAATACGTATCGTGTGATTGATGATCAGGGCAACATTGTTTTTTCAAGAAGTGGAATGAGCGCCAATACGATTTATCGCGACACTTTGGCATTAACATCGGGATGTTATACACTTGTGCTTGAAGATAGCGATGGTGACGGCATTTCGTTTTGGGCAAACAATGATGGAAGTGGCACATTCCGGATTCAGAAGCTCAACCCTCAAGGTGTTCTAAAATCATTTAATGGAGATTTTGGCAGCTCCATCATACACCATTTCACAACTGGATTTTATGTAGGAATAGACGATCCCTTAACCTTTAGCGCAGAGGTTTTTCCGAATCCAACCAATGGCTTGATACAAGTGCAGTTTGATTATCAAAGCAGCAATATGGATACGTGGGCCATTAGCAACCTCTCTGGTCAAAAATTAATTCAAGGTAAAATTACTTCTGCAGATGAAGGCAAACTTTTGATAGACCTAAACGAGCTGTCGCAAGGCATGTATGTGCTGATGCTGATGCGTGGAAGCGAGATAAAATTTGTTTCAAAATTTATACTCTTGCCCAAATAAAGAGCACAATAAAGTGGGAAACATGCAATTATCCATTCTGAATAGATGCCTCCATTTCGCGCTTTTTAGCATCATTTAATTCGCGGTCCATATCTACAAAGCGGAAATACATATTTTCGAGTTCGTCATCAGAGAAAAGAGATTCGGCCATTTGAAAAACTTCATCATTCTCGACAGCAATATGATCGAGAAGTGCTTCTGCATATTGGGCAAATTGCATTTGTGTTTTTGCCGCATCGCCTTCGCTTGCAGACGCTTCCATATCGGCAATCATTTGTCTAAACTCAACATGATTGTCGAGCATTTCCTGAATAACCCCTTCAGCGATCAATTCATTACGTTTGGCCATTTCGGGAAAAAGAATTTCTTCTTCCTTGTAATGATGAAACTTGTCAGCATAATGACGAAAAAAAAGGATATAGGCGTGCATTTCTTCAATGGATTTAGTGCCGTTTACGGCTTCGTCTAAAAATGCTCGAACCTGCTCAATTGCCTGTGTAATAATCTGATGTTCGTCGTACAATAAATCAATTGCTTTTGTCATGTTTATTAAAATTTCATATTAGATAATTGAGATAAGCTTTCACGAATAAAATGTCCTATCATTTCTTTGCGGTACTTGCGTGAATAAAAATCGTTGTCAACAATGCGGGGTTTTTTAACACACTGAGCAATGACATCATCATGCGGATGAGTGCCATCAAATGTTAGCAAAACCGGTTGGGGGTCAACCCCTCCAATCACAACTCTTATTTGGTTTGGATATAAGGCCACGGCTGTAGAAAGAGAAGTAAAATCGAGTGATTTTCGAGGGCGCAGTTTTCTAAAAACAACATGGGATGGTTGGAATGGAATACGAATATCAATCAGAAGTTGCTCGTTTGATTTACTGTGTGGGTTTACGCCATCGCCAGAATAAAGATTTTCGAGTAGAATTTGTTTGGATGTATTTCCATCGGAGATAGTAGCAGACGCCTGTAGTGCAATAAGAACGGGTGCCGTATCGCTCACAAAACGAGAAAAGCAGTTTTTCTTTCCACCCGTAGCAATACAAATATCGCCATTGCATTTGAGGCAATAACCAACTGCTTCGCGCCACCATTCGCTTTGGTTATAAAACGAACATCTGTTTTCGCAAAGCAAATTACCCCCGATGGTTGCAGAGCGTCTGATAACGGGAGTGGCGACAGAGAGGGCTGCTTCGCGAAGTGCAGGAAAGCGAGTTGCAACAATATGATGAGAAGCAATTTGGTGCAAAGTATTCATGCTTCCAACAATAAGTTGTTCATCGTTTGAAGTTATTTGGTTCAACTCGTTGATATCAGAAATATCAATGAGTGTATTGGCCTCAAGCGTTCCCTGTTGTTTATTTACCATGGCATCAGTTCCGCCAGCCAAAAAAATAAAATTGGTATGTGCTTTGGCTAATGCGATGGCATCCTGCACGGAGTGTGCTTTGAAATATTTACTTGTGCTCAACGTAGTCATGATTAGTACCTGCTTTAATTTTTTCAAGAATATCCTCTGCTTTTACGGGAAGTTTTGTGATTCGCACGCCCGTGGCGTTATAAATTGCATTGATAACGGCGGGAATAACAGGATGAAGAGCCCCTTCGCCACACTCTTTAGCGCCGAACGGCCCTTCTGGGTCGCCTGTTTCAATAATGTGTGTGTGGAACTCTGGCGTATCAAGCGAAGTGGGGATTTTATAGTCAATAAAATTATTATTCAGCAGTAACCCGTTGAAATATTTCATTTCTTCGCTGATGGCCTGACCTAAGCCCATGTGCCACGATCCTTCTAATTGACCTTCGACCGCCATAGGGTTAAGCGCTTTGCCACAATCATGGGCCCCCCAAACATTTAAAATTTCCACTTTCCCGGTTTGTTTATCAACGCACACTTCGGCAATACAAGCGCCAAAGCTATAAGAAGGGCTAAGACCCGCACCTGCCCCTTTGAAATCACCTCCCAATTTTGGAGAAATATAATTTCCGCTAACCGTCAGTGCTCCTCTATGAGCCGTTGCCATATCAACGGCAGCGAGCCAATCGAGCTGTAGCGATGCATCATTGCTGCAAACCATGCTTTGCGAAATATAGAGTTCTTCAATCGGGATATGATGACGAAGGGAAACGGCAGTAAGTATTTCTTTTTTCAGATTATCGGCTGCAGATTTTGCTGCATTGCCACACATAAAAGTAACACGGCTGGAATAGCTTCCCAAATCTACAGGCGTGAGCAGTGTATCGGCCGCCAGAACAAAAACCTGATCCATGCCGATACCAAGTGTTTCAGCAACTACCATAGCTAGCATGGTATCACTACCCTGTCCAATATCACTAGCGCCAGAAGAGACAAGCACACGCCCATCGAAATCGAGTTTGAGATGCACAACGGTTTGGGGATATTCATTCCAAATAATTGGCAAAGCACTACCACTGATAAAGAAGCCACATCCCACGCCTATACCTTTTCCTTCTGGCATTTTTCCATATTTGTCTTTCCACGATGAGGATTTCATCACCGATTCCAACGCCAATCGACTACCATTAGAGGTGATACGAAATTCGCCAACAGTAAGCACATTTTCGTTATAAAAATTTTTTAATCGCAACTCGCAAGGGTCAACTTTGAGTCGGTGGGCCAAATCGTCAATCAGTGTTTCAACAGCAAACCTTGAATTAACAGCTCCATGTCCACGCATGGCGCCACATTGGGGTTTATTGGTATAAACCCTAAATGTACGAAATCCAAAATTGCGAATGTCATAAGGTGCCTGAAGCAATACACCATTATAGTATGATGTTACTACGCCAAAACTGCCATAAGCTCCGCCATCAATGGCAATATCGGCATCAAGCACTTCAAATTTGCCTTGTTCGTTTGCACCAAGACGAATTTTCATTTTAGAAGGATGGCGGCCATGATTGCTTAAAAACACCTCTTCTCTAGAGAATGTTGTTTTCACTGTTCGTCCCGTTTTTCTAGCTATATGCGCAATAATTACCTCATGCGGAAACGGATCGCTTTTTCCACCAAACCCACCTCCTACATAAGGTTTGATTACCCTCACTTGGGCCAGCGGAACACCAAGCACCTTAGCCAGCGCACGATGCAAATAATGTGGCACTTGAGTAGCTGTAATAATCGTCAATCCATTTTCGTCCCAATAAGCAGAAGCGGCATGCGGTTCAGTAAATGCATGAGAAACACCTTCAAACTCAAACTCCATTTCAGACACATGAGCTGCTTTCTGCAAACCCTCTTCCTGATTTCCGAAACGCAATTCTGCTTTTTTATGAATGTTGTTGTTGAACTTGCAATGCGCATGAATTTTTTCATCATCACCAACATCTTGCAAGGAGCTATCAATCGTAAAGTAGGATTTAAGGGGTGTGTATGTTACCTTAATTTTGCGACATGCCTCCAAGGCGGCCTCTTCTGTTTCGGCAGCTACAGCGGCCACAATTTCGCCAAGATAACGAGTTTTCTCAATAGCCATAGCCGTTTCGTCGTTAGATACGGGTAGCACCCCAAATTTGCCGGGCAATTCTTGTCCTGTTGCAATATATTTTACACCTTCCACTTTCCAAGCTTCCTCCAATTCAATAGCATCAATACGAGCATGAGGATGAGTGCTTCGAACGAAACGACAAATCAACGGATTTTTTAGCTTGATATCGTCGGCATATTCCGCTGTGCCACGCACTTTCTTTTCTGCTTCGATATATGGTCTTGATACGCCAATAATTTTTCCATTATCAAAATTGTCGGCAACTGTTGATTCCCCATTTTTTGTCATCGTAGCATATTCAGCCACCGCATCTATAATTTTTTTATATCCTGTACAGCGACAAAGATTTCCTGATAAGGCCTCTTTGATATCATCACGAGACGCATCAGGATTGTTTTGGGTATAATCAAGTGCTGTGAGTACCATACCTGGCGTACAGAATCCACACTGTATGGCGCCACGTTTTACAAAAAGCGTTTGAAGCAGATGCAGATTGCCATTGTGCTCTATCCCTTCGATAGTCGTGATTTCGGCATTCTCAAATCGAGATGCCGGAGTAATACAACTTAGCACGGGTGTATTATTGACAAGCACAGTACATGCGCCACAGCTTCCCTGATTGCATCCCTCTTTTGTGCCTGTAAGACCGGCTTTATTTCGTATTACAGAAGAGAGGGTTTCGGTTTCTTCGGCAAGTACAGTATATTTCTTCCCGTTGATGGTAAATGATAATGGCTTCATGTCTGCTGCGAATAAAAAAATCAATCAAAGATAAGAAAAATTGAAGCAGGCGACTCAGGTACCAGCGCCAATGCTTTTTCCACCGTCAACATACAGGGTTTGACCTGTAATAAAGCGCGTTTGCGAATGTAGGAGAAATGCAACGGCCTGTGCAATATCGTCGGGGTGCCCTATGCTGCGAGTAGGTTGTGCATCAATAAGTTTTTGAAGAACTTCGGGCGTTAAACTTTGTGTCATGGGTGTGTCTATCAAGCCAGGAGCAATGGCATTGGCTAATACATTGTATTTGCCTAGTTCTAGAGCCAACACACGTGTAAGCCCTACAACTCCGGCTTTAGATGCTGAATAATTACTTTGTCCACGATTACCAAGCCAAGCACGTGATGCAATATTTACAATCCTTCCTTCTTGTTGTTTTTTCATGCGTATAGCCGCTTCTTTACACATCATCCATGTTCCTTTAAGATTGATTTGGATTACCGAATCAAAATCATCTGTAGGCATATTCCAAATCATGTTATCACGAATGATGCCGGCATTATTAACAATACCATAAAGCGATCCATATTCTTGATCAAGATGATTAAAGAACGAAGAAACATCTATTTCAGAACTGATATCGAGTGTATAAAAAAAGAGATTTTCTCCAAAAGATTGTTGCAACTTGCCGCCGGCCTCTTTGTCCATATCAACAGCAATCACAAAATATCCATCAGATACAAGTCGAGTAGTAATGGCCAAACCAATACCTTTAGCAGCGCCGGTTACAATGATATTTTTTTTCATCCGAATTAAATATAATAGTACAATTAAGCAGCTATAATAGCTAAATTTTTGCACATAACTACATCAGGATGAGAATAGCCCTTCGACAACTCTTAATAAAAAAATGCTTCCGTTGGTGCGAATTATTTTACGTCGAGAACTTTAATTTCGACACGGCGGTTAACTGCATGTTCTTCTTCAGAGCAAGTTACTCCATTTTTGCACTTATTCTTCAATTGAGTTTCGCCATATCCTTTTGCAACTAATTGCTCCTTTTTAACGCCTTTTCCAATCAAATAATTGACTGATGACTCGGCACGTTTTTGAGACAGAGTAGCATTGGCCTGATCTGAGCCACGTGAATCGGTATGTGCACTTAACTCAACACTTGCCTTAGGATTTTTTACCAACAAATCGGCCAAGCGGTCAAGAATTTCCATGGATGCAGACATAAGGTCAGCTTTGCCATATTCAAATAGGATATCGTTGAAGGTAAATACCACATTCTTCTCCACTATGGGTTCCATTTTAATGCTAAGATTATTGAGATCGGTTGTAGCGGGATCAACATCAATCTCCACATCCTTATATCCTTTTTTCTTTGCCTTTACGGTATATTTTTTATCGGGATCAAACTGGCTGAAATCGTAATTACCATTTTTATCGGTTACAACGGTACCAACCAAATTGCCATCTTCGTCATATACCTCAATAGTTACATCACTCATTTTGGCGAGTGTAAGTTCGTCAATTACAGTTCCTTTTCCTTTCTTATAATGAATTACCTTTTCGAACGAAAAGAAGTCATCATTGCCCGGTTCTGCATTGCGATTGGATGCAAGGAATCCCTTTCTACCTTCCCAAACGATTAATCCGAAATCATCTTTTTCGCTATTAATGCCTCTACCCATATTTTGGGGCTTGCTCCATTTTCCATTTCGCTTGATAGAAACAAAAATGTCTGACCCACCAAAGCCAATATGTCCGGTTGATGAAAAATACAACGTAGTGTCATTGGCCAAAAAGGGAAACATTTCATCATCTGGCGTGTTCAAGTCGTTCAGCGGTTCAGGCGAAGACCATGTTTCTCCACTTTTGGAACTCATATACAAATCATAGCCACCTTTTCCACCCTGCTTATTACTGATAAAAATTAGTTTTTTTCCGTCGGGTGAAATATTGGGATGAGTAGAACTATATTCGGCACTATTAATATTTAAAGAAATAGGATCGGACCAATTACCATTTTGATTGTGTGAATAGAACACATTGAGTGTATTTACCCCTGCTGAGCTTAAATTGTTTTTTCCGTATTTTTCTTTGGAAGAAAACTTCTTCTCTGAATCATTCTTGGAATAAAATAAGAGTTTCCCATCAGCAGTAGCGGCAGGGCCTCCAAGAAAAAAGTTAGATTGAATATTAGATGCCAGCGTCTTAGGTTCGGTAAATTTAGATCCGTCATATTCACTAAAAACCAAATGATAATTTTGGTAGGTGACTTTGGTTTTTTCATCTCTTACGGCTGAAGGTTTAGAAAAAACAATGCCATTGTTCAATCGGGTTGCTCCCAAATGAAGTCCATCAACCGACAGGTTGGTTTGATCAACAGCATAATCTGGGTTATTAGAGGTGTTTTGCATAGCAAAGCGACAACCTTCCATGTAATTTTTAATAGAAGGATGGCCGGGTTGTAGTGTGTTGTACTTTTCATACATCGCCAATGCGTCTTTCTGATTGCCAAGATAACGCAACACGTGGCCATAAAATAAATACATTTCATTAGGCACATCTTTATTGTCAAGTAGTCCAGAAAAATACTGTTCGGCTTTAGAATAATTTTTCAGTTTGCGGTAACATTCGCCAATTTTATAAAGCCAGTCGGTATCGGGTTTTTTAGATTGAGAAACCAAAGATTGAAAATATTCAAGGGCTGATTTATATTCACCGCCATCAAATAACATATTGGCTTCTTCGATAGCTAACGCCTGACTGTGTGCCGTGTTGCCACCTAAAGCAATCATTAAACAAAGAATAAATTTTTTCATATTATCAAATTAGATATAAGGGTAAAAATTTAGAAACGTGGAATATCCACAGGAATGATTTTTTTATTGTTTCGGACTCGAAAAGCAATCATCGCTTCGTGTCCTGTAAAGTTGGCTTGGTCATTGAATTTCAAACCCAGATTAACGGAATATCCAAATACCAAAAATTTGTTAAGCTGGTAATAAATGGTTGCTCCTAGTGTAGTTGTAGTTCGGTAGTTAATTCCGAAGCCGAATTGTTCTTTGAACAATGCCATGGCATTAATATCAAACTGAATAGGGGCTCCAGGGCTTATTCTCATCAAGGCAGATGGCATAATTTTCCAATTACGACCCAGCTTTTTTTGCCAACCGCCATTTAGATAAAAGTGCATGTCGTTTGGGTCAACACGGATGTCGGCAGAAGGGGATGTGCCTCCAAAAAACAAGCTATTAGTAAATAAATTGGCAACAGAAAAGCCGACATAAACATTATCAGAGAAATAGTAGGCACCCAAACGAATATCTGGAGTCCAAATGGCGTCAGCATTTTGGTAAAACACGGGGTCGTTGGGGTTTACGATAGGCGCTTCAGTAAAATTGGCATTAGTAAGTTTAGCCGAAACGCCTAAGCCAAACGAAAGATAATGCTTCATATTAAGGCGAATACGATATGCAAAGTTGCCAGTAAAAATGGAATATGTGGTTACCCCTATGCGGTCTTGACTGGCCTGAAATCCTACATAAAAATTCGTTTTAGCAACCGGAATTCCTAAATCAAGCAGCCCCACCATCGGACTTTTTTCGAAGCCCAACATTTGTTTATTGAAGAAGAATGCCCCATTTATATTTTCAAATGTTGTCATAGCCGCAGGATTGATTATGCTGGGCTGAATGAAATACATTGTAAAATGAGGCATGTCCTGCGCCTGAATTGAAGTAGTTGTATATCCGGCAAGAAGCAGTCCGGCAATCCATGATTTATTTAGTATCTTTTTCATAATTATGTCGGATTAAAGGGTTATCGTTTTAATTCAATATAACCGGTAATGGCATCGGCATCCGGAGATGTTTTAAACACAAAGAAGTAAGTGCCGTCAGTAAGGCGACCCGAACCACCAATTCCGGTATTACTTGTTCCATCCCAATCGTTGTTGTACGGAGCCGCCGAATAAACAGCATCGCCCCATCTGTTTAGAATGAGCAGTTCGTTATTGGGGAAATTATCTAAGCCCACAATTTCGAACAGGTCATTTACGCCATCACCATTCGGGCTAAATCCATTAGGAATAAGTAGTGAGTTTCGAACAATGATTGTAACCGTAGCCGTATCGCATTGTGTAATACACTGTGAAGAACAGAGGATGTATGTAAACTGATCAGTGCCACTGAATTCTGCATTGGGTGTATAAACGATATCAGCGCCATTAATCACTACAGTGCCGTTAACTGGTGGATTCAGGATTGAAAGTGTTCCAGTTCCAATATCGTTTTGCAACACGCTTAAAGTAATGGGTGTATTGAAATTGGTTGTTTCCTGATCGTCAACAGAATTAGGCCAAGGGTATAATGCAACAGTATGAGTAGCCGTAGCTATACAGTTGTAGTCATCAGTAATTGTGACGGTATAACTTGATGGCGTGCTAATACTGAGAGGAATACTTTGTGTTGATGCACCCGTATTCCACTCATAGGTTTTGGCAGAATTGGCCGTCAGGTTAAAGTTATCGCCTGCACAAACCGTATCTGGACCATTAATGGTAGCAGAAAGTTGGCCTGGACTTACATTCACAAATAGATTATCTGACACATTGGTACAGCCATTAGCACCCGTCACGACTACAGCATATACGCCGGTTTGCGTAGCTGTGATAAATGCTGTTGTTTCTCCGTTTGGCAGCCATTGGTTGCTGGTTGCACTACTTGAATTGAGGATAACGCTTCCTCCCTGACAGAACGTAGTAGGGCCGTTCGCAGTAATGGTAGGTTGTGCCGGTTGGGGATCAACAGTAACCGTTGTGCAAACCTGATTGGTAGTATCGCAACCTACTGCACGAACACATACAGATACTGTTCCTGAGAAAGCGGGATCCCAGTTTACCGTAATATTATCC
The DNA here is from genome assembly GCA_014879445.1 of Candidatus Competibacteraceae bacterium. GTDB lineage: Bacteria > Bacteroidota > Bacteroidia > CAIKAF01 > CAIKAF01 > BA4. Next base: position 120,465 of record JACSSC010000018.1, on the reverse strand, counting down.
GTAGTGCCGGCAATCGTTCCAGCACTCGATGGAACAAGCGACCAAATAAAGGACGTTGCACCTGCCGATGATGTGTTATAATTATCGGCACCCATGCCCTGACAACGCTGAAGCGTTCCTGAAGGGGCTACAGGCAGCGGTTGGGTAGTAATGGTTTCAACATCTACTGAAGCAGATGCACTTGGTCCATTACAACCATTTGCAAAAACCGATATAGTAGCAATGCCCGACCAAATAGGCGACCATGTTACATCACCGGTAGGCGAAATTGTGCCGGCAGCAGGAGGACTTATGCTCCAAACATAGCTGCTTGCTCCAATGGCTGAGGTGATATACGTATCACTTCCGGCACCTATACATCTAACGATGGTCCCTGCAGGTATGCTAGGTGTTTGTACCGTGCTCACTACTACCACATCCTGACAAACCCAACTCGTAGGACCCGCACAGCCAAGCGCAGAGACACAAACCTGTGCAGTACCTGCAAAATTGGCATCCCATGTAACAGTGGTTGAACCAGTAAATGTAGTATCTATGATAGCATTGCCGGATCCAGAAATTGTCCATTGGAAAGCAGAAGCGTTGGTAGCTGAACTAATATATACATCCGTTCCAGCACCCTGACAGCGACTCAGAATACCTGAAGGAGTGGTTGGACTAGCAACAGCATCTAAGATATTTGTAGAAATACAGGCCTGTGGACTTGGCCCATTACATCCATTGGCCGAAACACATATCAATGCAGTACCGGTATAAGTTGCTCCCCAGCTTACAATAGCTGTGTCTCCAATACCAATATTGGTTATCGAGTTGCCCACTCCGGAAATGTTCCAAGTGTATCCTGTAGCATTTGAAGAAAAGGCAATAACGGTATCAATACCTCCGCCGATGCATCCATCAGATGGGCCAGAAAGAATAGTGGGTGTTGAAACATTTTTACTAACATTCACATCAAGACAAGCAGGTGCCGTTAGTCCATTACAACCGATGGCCTGCACACAAACCTGTGCGCCTCCCTCAAATCCAGGATCCCAGGTTATCGTGCCTGTTGTGCCAGAACCACTAGCGGCATTGGGCGAAGTAACAGACCAAACAAACCCTAACGCATTGGGGTCGGCAGAAGTTGTATAGTTAGTTGGCGTAGCTCCTTGACAAAGAATAGTAAGGCCAGAAGGAGTAGTTGGCACATTGGCTGGCGGATTAACTACCACTTCGGCATAAGCCGGGATGGACCATCCGCAACATTGTTCCTTCACAGAAAAATAGATTCTATAAACCGTAGGGCTGGCCGCTGTGAGCGTAAAGCTTGGCGATGCCAAATTGCTTGTTTGTAAAGGTGTTTCAGCGCTGGTTGTAAATATTCGCCAGTCATAATCCACTTCATTGCCAAATGGATTGGTGTGGAAAATAGTAACAGCCGCTCCCGAACAAATGGTATCATCGCTTACTGTAATAACAGGAGCCGGGCGTGATGTATAAATTCTATGTTCTCCACGGTATAAGGTTCCTCCAGCGTTTACATCAAATACCCCTGTATTGGTATAGTAGATTCTTGCCGGAGAAGTTGTATTATTATATGTAGATGTAGTATTATTCACATTATTAACGTAGCCGGCACCACCTGGCAAAGTCCAGTTGCCTGCACCATTACGTGTAATTTCAATTTGTGAATTGGTGCAACCTTTGCCCAACCCCACATAATCGGTTGTAATAGTAAGTGTATTGGGTGTAGCACCTCCATTTACAGAGCTATTAATGGTAAGTGCAAATCCTGTCATAGTGGGTTGAGAAGTGATGGCATTACCCAACCCATCGCGACTGCCAATAGCATAGCGCACGCCATTTCCGCCGGCTCCACCGGCACCTCCGGCACCGCCATTACCCCCTGGTCCACCCATACCTCCGGCATTACAGTCAGGATCTCCATTCTGACATGGCGCACCAAAAGGACTACCGGGAAAAGCAGTATATGGGAAGGGTGGATTACTGTATGTACCATTAGTACGACCTCCTCCAACACCACCAGCACCGCCGGCACCACCCGTTCCGCCTGTTCCACCTGTTCCGCCGTTACCGGCATTACCGGTATTGAGCAAACAGTCGGCTAAATTTCCTGAAGAATTAAAATTGAATACAGCAAAAGTAGAACCCCCACCACGAGCACCAGATCCGGCACCGCCGCCGCCGCCGCCGCCGCCGCCACCGCCACCGCCGCCGCCGGTACCATCGCATCCGTCATAATCTTTATCGGCGCCACCGCCACCGCCACCGCCACCGCCACCGCAGCCGGCAGTACCATTTGTTCCATAAGAAGGTAAATAATATCCGGATGTATAACTGGCAGCTATCGTTGTTCCATTGGCACCGGCAGTACCGTGTGTGCCATACCCTCCTGCGCCCCCATAAGGCGTTGGGCCATTATTGTTATCACAAGCTCCTTTTGCACCCGCCGAACCACCAGGGGTTGAGCAAGCTGCCGGAGATGCCGATCCAACAATACCCGGTTGCGAAGGGGTATTATCACATGAACCATCACCGCCATCATCGTCGCCACCAACTCCGCCACTCCCTCCGGCACCACCATTCCCTGCACTACCACCAATAACAGGCGCATTTGCTCCTCCTGTACCGGCAGCACCGCCACCCCCCCCTGTTCCGTACGAATCATTCCCACAAAGAAAAGGAACCGTTGAGTTTCCCCTTGTTCCATTCCCACCACCTGAACCGGCATTCCCGTTACTGCCATTTACGCCATTTGAACCAGCCGTTGCATTGCCTGAATTGATAGAACAACGCACTACACTATATCCAGTTGAATTTCTAACCAATAAGCCGTAATTAGAACGGCCATTACCACTGGGTGTTGTTCCTGTTGTGGCTGCTATGTTAATAGTCAAATCTTGTAATGTCCAGTTGTTTACGTTGTCGGCTTTGATGCCTACCACATGTTGAATGTCGTTGCTAATACTCTCATAACAGGTATTTCCAAAATTTATCGTCGTTTGTCCGATAGCGCTAGATTTTACCCAAGAGGCATTGTATCCGCCGTCCACAACCACGTTGGCTTTCATATTAGCGATATTCACTTCTGTGTAAGTACCGGCCTGCATACGAATAATAGTTCGAGTGCCAGAGGCCAATTGAAGCGCTCTGTATAGCGTAGCAACAGGCGCATTGATATATCCCAGATTGGCATCATTGCCGACAGGAAAAGGTGCGACATATATCAAATCACATGCATTATCGGCAATAGCTACACTACATGTAGATGTAGCATCAGCTGCGGCACAAGCATCCTGAGTTGTAAGTGTTATGGTATATGCTCCATTGCCAGGGAATGTAATACTTGTTGAAGATGCGGTTGGGTTACTTATTACTACACCCGCTGATGGGGTAACAGTCCAAATAAATCCAGATTCATTCACGCTGGCATCTGCTCCAGGCGGCAGTAATGCAGAAAACATATAAGGCGTATTGGCCACAGCGGAGCTATTACAGATAGCACTTTGAATAGGCGGAGAATATGGATGATACGTTACCCTGACACACTCAGACGCAGTAACCAAAGAAGCTATAGAAAAATCGGGTGTACAGTTGGATGAAACTAAACATCTATAAAGACGCGTTCCTGCTGTTTGAGGAGGCGTATAGTTGGCAGAAGTAGCACCCGCTATATCTGTCCATCCAGAAGATGGGCAATTGGTAGTTGGAACCGGATTGGCTGTCGAAGTATGAAACTGCCACTGATAATGCAATCCTGTTGTTTGACTATTTACAGAGTTTACGGCAACTGAGAGAGAGGTTGGGGTGCCGATACAAAGTGTTCTGTCGGCACCACCTGCGGTAGGTTGTGTAGTAATGGTAGGTGGGCTTGCCCAGGTCCAGCGTACACGAATAGCATAGTAAAATGTGCCACATTGAAAAACACCATAATCATTCCATTGGCATGGGGGACTTCCTGCACCACGAAAGTTCACTGCGTACGAATTACACTGTGCCCTATCATCATCTTCAAGAAATCCACCTCCACAAGAGGACTGAAACACACAGTTGTTGGCACAATCTTTTTCCCATGCATCGGTGCGAATAAGAATTGTAGTGGCAGATGAGTTCGTTTTGGTGCGTAGTGTTGTGCCTAATCCAAAAAGAAATCCGTTAGGCGCACAAGAAACAAATCCATTGCTACCTCCACCTGGAAAATTGTCACCAGAGTAATAACAAGTACCACCTGTTTCACTTGGATCGGCATTATCGCGTGCCCAAGCATACCAAGTATATTCTGGACCTCCACTTTGGTCGCCACGTCCGTCCCACCCCAAATAACGGAGCTGAACTTCAAAATTTACGTTTTGTGAAAAAAGGGATGTTGCAGACAGGCATAAAATCAATGCTGTTTTTAGGGTAAACTTCCAATTCATAATTCAATCGGCTTTTTGGGGTTCTAATATCTAAAATACCGACCGAAATTAAAAAATGTTAAATAAAATACAAAATTATTGTTGATAAAATTGTTAATATCAGAAGCCCAAGAAATGTCTTGTGTTTGATTATTAGGAGTTTAGTTCCCCATGTCAGAGATAAATTTAACACGCATCAAACGCAGTTCTTTTTCATCGTACACATCTCCATATTCGTCCATTACATCATCCATATTTCCATTTTCGGAGTGACGAAGAATCTCGAAAATATCATCTTGGTCTTCTTTTTCAACAAGCGAATTTAAGTAATATCCCAAATCGAGCTTAGTGCCGGAGCTTACGATGGTTTCCATTTCATGAATAAAATCATCCATCTCCACCCCTTTTGATTTGGCAAATTCGTGCAATGGTAATTTTCTGTCAATGGCTTGAATAATGGAAACTTTCATGGCCGACTTGTTAGCAACCGACTTAACAGCAAAATCAAATGGCCTTTCAATTTCATTTTCTTCCACATGTTTTGCAATCACATCAACGAAAGGTTGGCCGTACTTAATGGCTTTGCCTTCTCCTACACCGGAAATGTTTTTGAGTTCGTCCAATGTAATCGGATACTGGGTAGCCATCTCTTCCAAAGAGGGGTCTTGGAAAATAACAAATGGTGGCAAATTGAATTTTTTTGCTGTTTGCTTACGTAATTCTTTGAGCATTCCCATCAAAGCTTCGTCAAGGGCACCACCTCCCTTTTGTTTAGTAATAATGCTATCATCATCATCCTCGCTTTCAAAATCATGATCTTTTGTAAATAGTATGAATTCTGGATGATCGAGATATTCAAGACCCTTTTCGTTGATAAACAAAGTACCATAATTTTCGATTTCTTTACTAAGCAGGTTGTTTACCAATGCCTGACGTATTACTGCTTGCCAAAATTTTTCATCTTCATAATTGCCTTTGCCAAATATTTCGAGTGTGTGATGCTTGTATTGCTTAACAGCATTATTTTCTTTGCCGGTAAGCACCGCCACCAAATGCGCTGATTTAAATTTGCCTTTTAGTTCAGTCATTACTTCAAGCAAGAGAAGAAGATGTTCTTTTGCTTCAAATTTTTCGCGTGGGTGCGCACAATTGTCGCACATATCGTTGCATTGTTCTTCTTCAAAATGTTCTCCAAAATAATGCAACAGGGCTTTGCGGCGACAACTGCTGGTTTCGGTAAATGCCACAACCTCCTGCATGAGGAGCTTATTGATTTCCTGCTCGGCGATGGGTTTCCCGCTCAGGAGTTTTTCTAATTTTGAAATATCTTCATGAGCATAAAAGGCAACACATCGCCCCTCGCCTCCATCTCTACCTGCACGTCCCGTTTCTTGATAATAACTCTCCAAACTTTTAGGAATGTCATGATGCACGATATAGCGAATATCCGGCTTATCTATTCCCATTCCAAAAGCTATGGTAGCAACAATTACATCCACATCTTGCATTAAAAAAAGGTCTTGATTTTTTGCCCGAGATTTAGCATCCATGCCGGCATGATAGGGTACAGCACTAATACCATTAACCTGCAACATCTCAGCTAATTCTTCTACCTTTTTCCGACTTTGGCAATACACAATTCCTGATTTGCCTGCCTGTGTTTTTACAAATTTGATGATTTCTTTATTTACATTCTTTTTGGGGCGGATTTCGTAATACAGATTAGGGCGATTGAATGAATCTTTATATACAGTGGCTTCACTCATGCCGAGGTTTTTAAGAATATCATGCTGCACTTTTGGCGTTGCTGTTGCCGTAAGGGCGATAATAGGTACCCTGTCTATTTCTTCGATAATTGGTCGTAGTCGCCTATACTCTGGTCTGAAATCGTGCCCCCACTCTGATATACAATGTGCTTCGTCAATAGCAAAAAATGATATGCGTATGCTTTGAAGGAAGTGAACATTCTCCTCCTTAGTAAGTGATTCGGGAGCAACATATAGCAACTTGGTCACGCCTTTTATAATGTCAGCTTTTACTTTGTCGCGTTCACTTTTTGACAATGATGAATTGAAAAAATGAGCAACGCCATCAATATCTCCATACCCGCGAATTGAATCTACTTGATTTTTCATCAATGCAATAAGTGGCGATACTATAATGGCTGTTCCTTCGCTGATTAATGCGGGCAACTGATAACACATGGATTTGCCTCCACCGGTCGGCATAATGACAAAAGTATCGTTGCCGTTAAGCAGATTTTGTATAATCTCTTCTTGCCTTCCTTTAAAGTGATCAAACCCAAAAATGGATTTAAGTTGCTTGTGTAATGAAACGTCTTCTATTATTTGTGGCATAGCGTAAAGTTTAATTGGGTTGCTTATTGCTTGAATGTGGTATAAATGTAATTCTTTTTTTTTAATAATGAAGACATATTAACATCCATTAAAACTTCTTGAGTTGTGCAATCCTTAAATTGTGTATTCAAATTAGCCATTCTGTCATCCTCTATCATTTTTGCTCTAAACACATAATAGCCAACATGTAATTCTTCCAAATAAAGGATGTTTACTACCTGCTGAAACGACCAACTCTATACCCGGCTTGAAACTAAACATCTCCCGTTCGAGCAAATAACAATGTTGATTTTGCACAAGCCCATCTTTCGTCATCACAATTCTAATCAAGCAAATCACAAGTTAAACAATTTTTATTATAAACAAAAATGTCTGGAAAAATAAACTTAATACATCCCTTACATCTGTTTCATAATTAGTTGGTTTAATTAGCTTACTTTTGCCTTCATAAACCGAATGGATATGAAAATGCAGATTGGTTATTTCGGCATATTACTGACAGGGCTTGCAATAAGCTGCCAGTCGGGCAAAAGGGATGCTAAGTTAATAATAAACCCAGACACTGACCAAAAAAATATACTGTTTAACCCCGTTGAACCTGATTACAATACTCCAAACCTTATACTTCCTGAAGGTTTTACTTATGATATTCTTTTTGCAGAGAGCGACACCGTTCGAACCGCAAATGGGAAAGCTCCCGCCAAGGGAAATCACGATTTAATCATATATATCCCTGATAATAACCGATCTGACAAGGGCACACTGTATGTAAGTCATGAAACACTGGTGATTGACCCGCATGCCGGGGATGGTGGTGGCGCAACTTTGCTTGATGTAGTATTTGAAAATGGAAAGTGGGTTGTAATTGGAGAAAAAAGAAATGTTGATTTCAGCACCGTTGGCGGAACCGTTTATAATTGTGGAGGAACACTAACACCCAAAGGAACTGTGCTTACTGCTGAAGAACTCTTTCCAAGCTCATTATCCGAATTAAAAAATCCACAAATTACGTCACTCCGTGGCATGAATCATATGACAAAAGAAGAGCATATGGGTTGGATGGTAGAGGTGGATCCAATAAAAGGAGAAGCAATACAAAAAGTTTACAATTTTGGTCGCTACACGCATGAAGATGCATATTGCACACCAGATGGGAAAACCGTGTATCTGACAGACGATTATTGTCCTGCCATTTTCTTTAAATTTGAAACTACCAATCCTAATGATTATTCATCGGGACAGCTTTATGCTTATCAGCAATCGCAGGATGGTCTTTCGGGCAGATGGCTTGCGATGCCGATGGACATACGGTCGCTGATTCATATTCGCGACACAGCTATAGCTAAAGGCGCTACTATGTTTGTACGCCAAGAATGGATACAAGAAGCTAACGGTAAAATTTATATCTCCGAAACCGGATATGACTCGCTTAACTTATCTGTTCATATCCAAAATGGTGGCACCGTTCCACATTATTTAGAAAAAAATCATAAAACCGGAGATGGCATATATGCTGATCCGTTTGGCCGCATTTTGGTTTTTGATCCCATTACGCTTCAAATGGAGGTATTATTAGATGGTGGCCCTATTGAGAAAGACGGTGGGCATTTTGCCAATCCCGACGCACTTCACATAGCATATCTTCAAGAAAAACCTTATATAATTATTAGTGAAGATTTAACAGGCCTTTCTATGGGGCGCGTTAGCAAAGAAGCAGAAGAAAAAGGGTGGTTGATAAACGAAATATACTTTCTTGATCTCACCATTGCAAAGCCCACGCGTAACGATTTAATGCGATTTGCCGTTGGCCCACGTGGATGCGAAACTACAGGAAGCTACTTTACGCCTGACGGAAAAACTTATTTTGTGAACATTCAGCATCCCGACAAATCCAACCCTCCACCATTTAACCGCAGCACAACAATTGCCATTCGAGGATTCCCATAACCCCTAATAAATATTTTTTGACACATAATGCTACCTTTGCTCCATGCCGGACAAAAAGCAAATTTATCTTTCCTTATATCAGCAAGCCGAAGCCCTTGTAGGGAATGAATCCTCTTTTGTTGCCAATTTAGCCAACATTGCGGCCATCATTCATCATAATCTTCATTTCTGGTGGACGGGGTTTTATCTTGTTGAAGGCCTGGAATTGGTATTAGGGCCTTTTCAAGGACCCGTAGCGTGCACTCGTATTGGCTTTGGAAAAGGCGTATGTGGTACTGCTTGGAAAGAAAAACGAACGATTGTTGTGCCTGATGTGCATCTTTTTGACGGACATATAGCGTGTAGTGCTGATTCCAAATCAGAAATAGTTGTGCCAATTATTGCCGGACAACAAGTAATTGGTGTGCTTGATATTGATTCCAATCAATATAATAGTTTTGATGAAAATGATGCAGAAGGACTAGAACGCATAGCTGCATTAATTGGAAACAAGGTGTTTGACAAATGAAAACAAGGCATCTATATTTCGTTCTGTTCACAACCATTATTTTGGGATCCTGCGCTAATATCATCCCACTCGAAGGTGGCCCCCGCGACACAACTCCCCCAAAACTGATAAAAGCCATTCCTGATACTTTTTCCCTATCATTTCATGCCTCTAAAATCATCTTGATTTTCAATGAATTTGTAGTCATTTCAAATGCATCCAAAGAAGTGTTTGTATCGCCTCCAATGAAAATCAAACCTGAATTGATATTAAAAGGCAAATCCGTTGACGTTGTTCTAAAAGACACCCTTCTTCCAAACACAACCTATATAATCCGATTTGGAAAATCAATTGCCGATAACAACGAAGGTAATATTGCCTCAACCCTTACATATGTGTTCTCTACCGGCACATTCATCGACTCATTAAAAATTCGCTTCAAAACATTGGATGCGTTTACCCTCAAACCCATTGCAGATGCAACCATAATGCTTTATAACACACAAAGCGATTCGCTGGCATATCATTATGACCCATATTATATTGGAGAAAGCAAAGCTGACGGATCTTCGTCGCTCGAATATCTTGCCAATGGGAACTTTGCTGTTGTAGCTATTAAAGAATCAAACCGCAATTTGCGTTACGACAAACCAGATGAGTGGATTGGATTTCTTGACCATACTGTTCAGAGTGGCGATAGTGTTGAGCATAGAATACTGATGTTTAGAGAACAAAAAGGAGAGAACAAACTTCGATTTGCTCGCATGATTCATCCCGGAAAAATTTGTTTTGTGTTTCAACAGCCCGTTGATTCTGCAAAGATTGAACCCCTTACCGACAGTTTGCCTGCTTTTGCCACTGCCATTGAATTCGGATCGGCTGCCCATGATTCTATATTATACTGGTATAAGCCCATTTTATCCGATACCCTCAAATTTCGTATATGGCAAAATAACTCTTGGGATACTATTTCTGTAAAAAAACCACGACCACAAAGTGTCGGTTCGGGAAACAAAGGAAAAGGATCTCAAACAGCTACAATACAACCCGAAATACCTAAATTAGAAATCAAAACAGCATCTTCTGCCGATGCAGATTATACCCTGCCAGTAACATTCATCGCATCAGCTCCCATTGAAAAATTAAACCCCTTGCTTGCAACGCTTAGAACAGACAATTCACCCGTATTATTCGAATTGGATTTTAAAGACACCCTTCACCGTCAACTCCAATTAAAAACCAAACTAACCCCTGGAAAATCATACACTTTTACTCTCTTGCCGAACTGCCTTACTGATCTATTTGGCCAAAGCCACGACACCCTCGTGTTTAATATAAAAACTACTTTGCCATCTGATTATTCAGAAATTACAATGGAAATAGAAAACATCTCCAATACGCCAACTATACTATTACAATGGATTGACGAAAAAGAGCAAATAGTACAACAAAAAACAGGAAATATAAACGAAGAGGGACAAGCAATCGTGGTTTTTTCAAGAATATTACAAGGGAAATACACCCTGCGATTAATTTATGACACCAATCAAAACAACAAGTGGGACACCGGCGATTATGCCATTGGTCAGCAGCCCGAAAAAGTATCCTACTACCCCCAAATAATCGAAGTGAAAAAAGGATTTGACATGACTTTACAATGGCAAATTGGCAAAACGGATAGTAGAGGAAAAAATAAAAACTGATTATATTTGCTCAATAGAAAATAAATGTCATATAAAGTTTTCCAGCTTACACTTTTTACATTAGGGATTATACTGATTAATGCCTGCTCCTCGCCTGAATGCATTAGATGTGAAAACATTTCCGGATATGCCAATACAACATATTGTCGCGATACATACGAAACCACTCTTTTATCAAATGATCCCGACTGGAAAGCATTTACAGATGTCGCATTAAGTGCCGGCTGTACAGAAGAAAGGCATCCCTAATAATTCAGATTAAAATAATAATTGCCTTCAGTCGTTAATCTGTCATGAAATATCTTCCATGTTGGTAGAATATCGTATGTTTGTAGTTTAAATTTCAGGATCCGTGATTTTACCTAAGTTACGATTTGTATTTCCGGCTTTATTAATGATGCTGATGCTTGGTTTGGGTGGGTGTTCAACTAAGAAGAATACTTTTTTGAACCGATTTTGGCACAGTATGAACACAAAGTTCAATGGATATTTTAATGGCAACGAGGCATTAAAAGCCGGTATTCAGGATCTGGTTAAAAGTCGTCGAGATAATTTCACCAAGATTATACCGGTATATGACTATGGCGACCGCAACGGATTTCAATCCCAAAATGCACAGTGGGATCGCGCTGTAAAAAAGGGTGTAATTATGATTAAGAAGCACTCTATGCTCATCAATGGGAAACAATACAATCGATATATTGACGACTGCTATTTAATGATGGGTATAGCCCACTATTTTAAGCTTGACTTTGTAATGGGTGTTGGGCAATTGCGTTATGTTGCAGAAAACAGTGAAAAGAAAAAGACACAGGACGAAGCCAAAATTTGGATGGTAAGAAGTTTTTTGGAAGATGGAGAATTGGCAGAGGCGGCAACGGCTATTCGACGTATTGATGCCGAGGGGCTGGATGCAAAGCTAAAATCTTCCTATTGGACTACCCTTGCAGATTATTATATTCGTGACAAAGAATACGAAAAAGCCATCCAATCGCTAGATAAAGCTATTGAGTTTGAAAAAAAGAAAAAAAGAAAAGCCCGTTATATGTTTGTTCGCGGGCAATTATTTCAAAAACTCAAAGACAACACTAAGGCATATGAAAGTTTTGCCGCTGTTCTTAAGTTCAAGCCCGAATATGAGTTAGAATTTCAGTCCAAAATCAGTATGGCCCGTACAGCCGGTCAAGACAGTAATGAGGAGTTGAAAAAACTCCTGAAAAAGATGTTGAAAGATGACAAGAATATTGAATACCAAGATCAGATTTATTATGCTATTGCCAGCATTAATTTGAAAGAAAACAATAAAGAACAAGCTATCCTACATTATAAAAAATCTGTTGCGGCCAGTATTAGCAACAAAAATCAAAAAGGACTTTCATTCTTGGAATTAGCTCGAATATCTTTTGCAGACCGAAAATATGAACCCGCACAGGCCTATTATGATTCCACTTCTACATTTCTTGAAAAAGACCATCCTGAATATGATGCCGTAACCCGTTTGAAAGAAAACCTGACAGAGGTGGTGCTTAATATAAAAATTATTCAGCTACAAGACAGCTTACAACGATTAGCCCGACTCGATGACAAATCATTAATGGCTTTTTTGGACGATTATGTTGAAGACCTGAAAAAACTTGACGATGAAAAAAAACAATCTCAAGGGAACATTGACGGAAATCAAATCATTGACGGCGGCGAGGGCAAGTGGTACTTTTACAACACCCAAGCCCTAGCATTTGGGCGTAATGAGTTTAAAAAGGTATGGGGTGAAAGGCCCCTTGAAGATGATTGGAGAAGAAGCAATAAGAATACCACTTCTTTTTCAGATGTTAACACCAATGAGCCAGCCTATAATCCAAGGTACGACCCCCTCACTTATCTGCGTGAAATTCCTCGCAACGACTCCATGATGACGGCCTCTCATGAAATGATTTGGGAAGCATTGTACAACTTAGGTCTTCTATACAAAGAAAAAATACTTGATTTGGAGCTTTCTGCCGAATCATTAGAAGATTTGGTTAAAAGAAATACCAAAAACAAACACTTCCCTATTACATACTACCAGCTATATTTAGTTTTCAAAGACCTCAAAAACGAAGAAAAATCAAACTATTATAAAAATCTGATTATTGGCCAGTATCCATCAAGCCAATATGCTCAAATTCTTTCCAATCCCGACTTTATGGGACAAAAAGATCAGTCCGACGACAAAGCAGCTCCCTTATACGATCAGGCCTATGTTGCCTACAAAAATGGCAATTATGCACAAGCTGATATTTATTGCCAACAGGCCTTTTCAGAATTTGCCGAAAGTAGAATGCTTCACCGATTTGCGCTTCTTTCAGCTTTAATAACGAAGGAAACTATAGGCATCGAGACCTTTATTAAAGCACTCAAAGATGTGATTAATAAGTATCAGGGAACAGAATCGTCACATACAGCCAACCGTCTTTTGGCATTACTCTCTGATACTACTACAGAATCAAAATCAGACACTTCTACCCAGTCAGACATTAAACCAATTAAAACAGATAGCTTAAAAACATCAGCAACATCTCCATACAGTAAGGATTTAAATGCCGAACACATCATCATTATTATTATTCCGTCGTTAAAAGGAAACGTAAGTGCCGCCACTCAGAAAATCAATCAATTCAATGATGAAAATTATTCCATTGCCGGACTAAGTGTCAATGTTTCCCTTATGGGCAACAGTTCACAAGTTATACTTATTCGCAAATTTAAAAATGGGAATGATGCTGTAAATTATTTAAAGCTTTTCAACAAAAAAGACATGATATCTAATTTACAGCTAGGACAGTACATTAAAACATTTCCTATTACCATGAGCAATTATGCATTGCTTTTCAAAAATCAGGATGTTGAAAGTTACGCAACGTTTTATCAAGCAAATTATCCCCAATAATTTATGCACATTCCTTCCTTTACATATCATCTTAATCGCCTTTTGTTTGGAAATCTGTTTGGCATACTTTTACTTTTTTGTTTTTTACTTTTTCCAACTGACGCTCAATCTCAAAACCTGAATGAAGGTTTTGAAAATGTAGATGATTTGTTTTCATCTGGATGGGTGCGAATTAACAACTCCGAACCGACTGGATACGGAAAATGGCAACAAGATAATGGCAACTTCGTTGCTCAGTCGGGCAGCCCAAACTCTTCTATCGTTTGTGACTATAATAGTGTAAACGGCAATGGAAATATTTCCAACTGGCTTATTACGCCAGAACTCTTATTCTCCGATGGAGACACCCTGTTTTTTTGGACCAAATCGTACGCTAACATATACTACCCCGATCGCCTCGAAATACGCATCAGCACTGCAGGTAGCTCTACCGATGTTGGAACTGATCAGTATTCAACAGGTGTTTTTGGAACCGTTTTATATAGCATCAATCCCAACCTTGACACAACAGTTGGCGCATATCCAATGACATGGACGCGATACGCTATATCCATTCCGGCATCAGCCAATGGCTTCAATGGTCGCATTGCCTTCAGATACTTTATTACAAATGGTGGAGTTAGCGGTATAAATGGCTCTACGATTGGCGTTGACAACCTAATTTATCAATCCGTTTTAACAGGAATTAAAGACGAAACCTCTTTATTGTGGAAAATATACCCCAATCCCACCACGCGTCTAATATATGTGGACGCTACATCTGATGCTGAATATGCAATCTATTCACTTTCAGGAAAAGCCATCACACAAGGAAAGTTTCATGCCGGATTAAACATGCTCGACCTGAGCGGCCTTTCCCAATCTGTCTATCTTATGTACATTTCTCTCGACAACGGAAAAAAATCCGTGCGTCATATCATCATCAAATAAATTATCTTCCTGTTTTATGAAAACGCTACATCTAATTATGAAAAGTGATGTTTGGCATACTCCATTATTGTTTTGTTTTCTGGTGGTTTTGTCAGCATGCAAAACAAAAACCATACTGCATCAAACACTCGAACCACTCGTAGTGAAAGCCAATTCAGAACAAGGCCCCGCCGAACATTTCGGATATAAAAAATCAAAAACACGAGAAACCGACATCCTGCATACTACACTTCACTTAGAATGCGATTGGAAAAAAAAGGAAATATCGGGCAAAGCCATACTCTTCATCAAACCCTACTTTTACCCAACAAACAGCATTACCCTTGATGCTAAAGCGTTCACCATTCATTCCGTTAATTTATATCATCGCAACGCACAAGTTACATCAAATCATACTTACAACAATTATCAACTCAACATATCAACCGACCAGACATTTACAAGAACTGATACGCTTAGAATAGAAATAGATTATACAGCACATCCATATGATATAGCTTCATTCTGCCCCGATCTTGACCCGCATGCACACGGCTTCTACTTCATTACACCCGACGAAACAACACCAACCAAGCCATACCAAATATGGACACAAAACGAACCAGAAGATGCCTCTTTATGGTTCCCGACAAATGACAATACCGCCGAACGAATGACGCAAGAATTGCATATAACCATAGGCGACAGTATGCAAACCCTTTCAAATGGTGTTTTAATTAAATCATTAAAACATAACAACGGAACACGAACCGATGTCTGGAGACAAGATAAGCCACACGCTCCATATCTTACCGCCTTGATTGCCGGAAAATATAGTGTAATAAAAACACAATATAACAACATTCCAGTATGGTATTATTTAGAGCCGTATTATGAGACCTACGCCCAATCTCTACTTGGCAACACCGTTGAAATGATTGATTTTTATTCATCAAAACTTGGTGTTCCATTCCCCTGGGATAAATACCATCAGGTCTTTGTTCGGGATTACGTTTCAGGCGCTATGGAAAATACTTCCTGTGTAGTGCTGGGAGAATATATGCAACTTACCGACCGCGAACAACTCGGAAATAATCACGAACAAACCATTGCCCACGAACTTTTTCATCAATGGTTTGGAAACCTTGTAACCTGCGAATCGTGGGCAAATCTTCCGCTGAATGAATCTTTTGCAAACTATGGCGAATATTTATGGATTGAATATAAATACGGAAAAGAAGCAGCCGACATACACCATATGGAAGAAATGCAGGGATATAAAAATGAGGCATTATATAAAAACGAGAACCTGATTCGATATTATCACCACGATGCAGAAGACATGTTTGACGCCCACTCTTATAACAAAGGCGGACGCGTATTGCATATGCTTCGCCATATAGTTGGCGACGATGCCTTTTTTGACGCCTTAAAACTCTACCTCACTCGATACGCATTTCAAGCAGCAGAAATACATCATTTGCGACTCGTATTTGAAGAAATTACAGGAGAAGATCTGAATTGGTTTTTTAGTCAATGGTTTTTAAATAAAGGGTTCCCGACTCTTGAAATTGGTTACAGCTTTAACAAGGAAAAGAAAAAACAATTCGTAACAATTGAACAGACACAAAACGCAACTTTTGCCCCACTTTTTCGCCTACCGATTGACATTACACTTTATTTCGATGGCAAACCTAAAAACCACAGGGTATGGCTCGATTCTGCCATACAAACCTTTGTGTTTGATGTACAAAATGAGCCCGACTTTATAAATGTTGATGAAGATGGAGTACTACTTGCTAACATCAACGACAACAAACCCTCTTCTAAATTTGCACTTCAGTTTAAGTATGGTGGTAATATTTTAGATAAAACAAGAGCATTAACCCATTTTGAAGAATTACATGCCAAACTTTGGTCATCAGACATTACATCTGCTATATGGGATGCGTTACACCATCCTTTTGCTGCGGTCCGAATTCAAGCGATTCCCCTCGCTACTCGGCTTCCTGAAAGTGACAAACAAAAGCTTGTTGCATATCTGAAAAATGCAATAATTAATGACCCCGATGCCGATGTAAGAATAACAGCCATTCAAAAATCTATCTCTATTCTGAATGAATCAGAAAGAAAAATCTTACTGCAAAATGCATGTAATGACAAGGCCTGGAAAGTGGTAAATGTGGCAATAAATGAATTGGTTGAGACGGACCCGAACTTTGTAATTTCTTTTATTTATCAAACACTTAACGATAATCCTAAATCCTCTTCATTTGTTTCCAATGTAGCATATTTGCTAAGCGGTTTGGGAGAAGATACAACACTGGCAAATTTATATTTTAACTCATATACACTACTTTCAGACCCTGGTGAAGAAATGGAATACCTTTATGCAATGGGAAATTTCATGTCCAAAGCCCCGGGCAATATCAAAGAAAAAGCCATCGAATTTTTTTCTATCATAATTAAAAATGATCCGATGTGGTATCCAAGGGTTGCCGCCTTCGAAGCTATTGGAACCATTATAGAAAGCGACCTGCAAATATCAGTTAAAGATAAAAATCTCTCCGTTAGAAAAGAAGCAAAAAATCGTGCAGATTTTGCAAAAGCATTATATAACCGGTTATTAGCATCCGAACGACATCCTGAGCTAATCAAATATGTAGCTCCGTATTGATAATAAAATACTTGAAGATATTGCCACGGGAAAATGTATTTTTGCTGTTCAATATAATTTGGCATGAGCAATAAAATTAAATTTGGAACAGATGGCTGGCGTGCTATAATTGCACGTGATTTTACTACCGACAACGTAAGAAGGGTTAGCGAAGGCGTAAGCCGCTGGTTGCATCAACAAAAATCAAATCCCATTGTTGTTATTGGCCACGACTGCCGTTTCGGCGGAAAGTTGTTTCTGGAAGAAGCTGCTAAAGTATTTGTAAATAACGGAATCAAGGTTTACTTTTCTCCAGTATTTGTTTCAACACCTATGGTTTCACTTGGCACTCGCCATCTCAAGGCAGACCTTGGTGTAGTGATAACAGCAAGCCATAATCCTCCCGAATATAATGGATATAAGCTAAAGGGCTCGTTTGGTGGACCCCTTTTGCCAGACGACATCCTTGCCGTAGAAAATCTAATACCCGACCATACAAATCCAATAAACGAAAATATTCTTTACAACAATCCATTATTTATTAAGAGCGACCTTCGAGATCTATACCTTGATGCAATTAAAAACACATTCAATCTTGAAGCAATCAATCAGTCCCCATTCCGCTTCGGTTTTGATGCCATGTATGGAGCCGGACAGTATGTAATGAATACGCTTTTCCCAGAGATTGAACTTCTGCACTGCACCGAGAATCCAGGATTTGAAGGCATAGCGCCTGAGCCGATTTTGCGCAACCTTACAGAATTTTCTGATTTTATCAGAGTTTCAGAAGCTATTGACTGCGGATTGGCAACTGATGGTGATGCCGACCGTATCGGCTTATTCGATGATCAAGGAAATTTTGTAGATTCTCACCATATTATTCTCCTGCTTATACACTACTTAGTTCACTACAAAAAACAATCAGGTAAAGTGATAACTGCATTTTCTGTTTCCGAAAAAATAAAAAAAATCTGTTCCCATTACAACCTCGAACAACACACTACTCCAATCGGTTTTAAAAACATTACCGGCTTTATGCTTAATGAAGATATATTATTGGGTGGAGAAGAATCCGGCGGTATCGCCATTAAAGGACACATTCCAGAACGTGACGGAATATGGATGGGTCTTATCATTTGGGAATTTATGGCAGAAACCGGGAAAACACTTCGCGATCTCATAGATGAAGTTTATCAAATCGTAGGGCCATTCGCTTACGATCGTCTTGATTTACATCTTACAGAAGAGTTAAAGCAACACATCGTTGCACAATGCAAGAATGGCGCCTACCAAACATTTGGCAACCGACGTGTAAAACGTACAGAAGATATTGATGGTTACAAATTTCTTTTTGAAAACGACGACTGGCTGCTGATACGCGCTTCAGGAACAGAACCACTGCTGCGAATTTATGCCGAAACATCAACAGCCGATGAAACACAACAACTTTTACATGAGGTAAGAAAAACCATTGGGGCATAGTTCTATTGAGAAAGCAATGACGAGCAGGCCGACCATAAAACAATGCCAGCAGCAACAGATACATTAAGAGAATGCTTGGTTCCCCATTGCGGAATTTCAACAATATAAGACGACAAAGGAATAACCTCTTCAGAAACGCCAGTAACCTCATTCCCCAACACAATGGCATATGGTACATTGGGTCGCCACTTCATTTCAGTAAGAGGAATTGATCCCGTTGTTTGTTCTATTGTAACAATCTCAAAACCATCAGATCGGCATAATTCAACAGCATCGAATGCTGTATCAACACGACTCCATTTAACCGTTTCTTCAGCCCCTAACGCTGTCTTACTTATTTCAATGTGTGGAGGAGAAGGCGTACGTCCGCATAAATAAAGACATTCGAGCATAAATGCATCTGATGTTCTAAAAACCGCACCCACATTATGACCACTTCGAATATCGTCTATAATAACGCGAACCGGCAATTTCTCGGTTCGTAGAAAATCTTCTTTTGATTTCCTATTCAACTCATGCAACTTGAGTTTTCTGTGCATTTGTTATGATTTGGTTCAAAAATATAAAAAAAATCGGCTAAAAAAACCGATAATTTTGTGCAACTTTACGCTGATGGCAAAGAAAGAAAAATCAGAAGGAATAAGCGAAACACCACTCATGAAGCAATATCTTAGCATCAAAGGCAAGTACCCTGATGCCATTTTGCTTTTTAGAGTGGGCGATTTTTATGAAAGCTTTGGCGAAGATGCCATTGTGAGTTCAAGAGTATTGGGTATTGTTCTCACAAAAAGAGCAAATGGGTCGGCTTCTCATGTTGAACTAGCCGGATTCCCCTATCATTCACTCGAATCATACTTGCCCAAACTGGTTAGAGCAGGTTACCGTGTTGCCATTTGTGAACAGTTAGAAGACCCAAAACTTACAAAAACTATCGTGAAACGTGGCGTAACAGAATTGATTACTCCAGGTCTTACCATGAATGAAAATGTACTCGATAACAAAACCAACAACTTTCTTTGTGCCATATTCCCATCAGAAAATGTTACAGGTGTAGCTTTTTTGGATATCAGCACAGGGGAATTTTTAACCGGGGAGGGCGATACAAGCTATGTGCAAAATCTCATTCAATCTCTTCAACCTAAAGAAGTCGTATATCCCAAACCACGACAACGCACCATAAGAGACAGGTTCGGCGATTCGCTTATTATTTACGGGCTTGATGAGTGGATTTTTGACTACGATTTTTGCCGCGATTTGCTCCTTCGACAATTTGGAATTACTACACTGAAAGGTTTTGGTATTGATGATATGCACTTAGCAACCATTGCATCTGGATCCATTCTTCACTATTTAAGCGAAACACAAAATCACCAGATTGCACATATCAATACTTTATCAAGAATTGACCAAAATGAATTCGTTCGATTAGACAATTTTACCATCCGCAACCTAGAGTTAGTTTCTTCGCAACACGATAAAGCCATGACGCTGCATGACGTGGTTGACCGCACATGTACACCTATGGGAGCAAGAATGTTGCGACGATGGCTGATTATGCCCCTGAAAGATATTCACGCCATAGAGCAACGTCTTCATATTACCGGATATTTCTATGAAAATCGCGATCTTCATAAACAAATTCAAGCATGCTTAAAAGATATCGGCGATCTTGAACGAATCACAGGACGCATAGCGACAAGTCGCATTGCCCCCCGCGAAATGATACAACTTCGCAGAGCGCTCGAATCTATCGAACAAATTCGACAATCCCTTTCAGAAAGCGAGTTGCTCAAACCGGTTGTTGAACAACTGAATCCATGCCAATCCGTCATCAATAAAGTTAAACAAGAAATTCTTGACTCAGCCCCTTCACATCCACAAAAAGGAGGCGTGTTTGCCAATAATGTTAATGCCGAACTTGATGAACTTCGAAATTTGGCCGGCTCAGGACGTAATTACTTAGTGCAAATCCAGCAAAGAGAAATCGAACGAACGGGCATTTCATCACTCAAAATCGGATTTAATAATGTGTATGGATATTATCTGGAGGTAACGCATGTTCATAAAGAAAAAGTGCCAGACGACTGGATTCGACGACAAACCCTTACTAATGCAGAAAGATACGTAACGCCCGAACTTAAAGAGTATGAAACCAAAATACTTGGCGCAGAAGAACGTATTCTTGCTTTAGAGCTTTCGTTATACACAGAATTTATTCAGTGGCTTCATCAGTTCATCCCTACATTTCAACTCAACGCTCGACTCCTTGCCGAAATGGACTGTTTGCAGGGATTTGCAGAAGTGGCCTCACAAAATCAATATCGCCGACCAGAAATAAATGAAGGTCATTCCATTACTATCCTGCAAGGACGACATCCGGTAATAGAGCGAGCGCTGCCGGTTGGCGAGTCATATATCCCTAACGACATCCATTTGGATGAATTAGAACAACAAATTATTATCATTACAGGCCCTAATATGAGTGGCAAATCGGCAATTCTTCGCCAAACAGCACTTATTGTGCTTTTGGCCCAAGTGGGTAGTTTTGTGCCTGCCGCCGAAGCCCGAATTGGAATTGTAGATAAAATTTTTACCCGCGTAGGCGCTTCCGATAACCTCAGCATGGGCGAATCAACCTTTATGGTAGAAATGAATGAAACTGCCAGTATCCTCAATAACTTATCTGAAAGATGCCTAATTTTGCTTGACGAAATCGGTCGAGGCACTAGCACATATGATGGTATTTCCATTGCTTGGTCTATTGCCGAATATCTGCACGAGCATGCCAAATTCAAACCCAAAACCCTTTTTGCCACTCACTATCACGAACTAAATGAAATGGCTTCTCGAATGCCACGTATTCGAAACTTCCATGTCTCTGTAAAAGAAGTTGGGAATAAGGTAATTTTTTTAAGAAAACTAGAGCCCGGAGGCAGCGAACACAGTTTTGGTATTCATGTAGCTCGCATGGCTGGGATGCCTCACTCTATTATTCAGCGAGCAAATGAAGTAATGAAACGACTCGAAAAATCACATCATGATGCCGGTCGTAATCCAAAAAAAGATAAATTAGATAATTTGCAACTGAGTTTTTTTCAACTAGACGACCCTGTATTGCTGCAAATTCGTGATGAGCTTGAAAATACAGATATCAATTCTCTTACCCCTGTTGAAGCACTGATGCGACTCAACGAAATCAAAAAAATTATTGGCATTAAAAAATAAACTTACAACACCAAACATTGAAATTTGAAATTATTAATGTAAGTTTGAAAATCAAACGTGAAAATGAAAAAAACTTTTAGCCATCTTTTTTTTCTCTTTGCAATTATCTGCATTCAATGCTCCTGCTCCCTTGATGGTACAAGTTGGGATATTGACGGCAAAGGGCCTGTGCTGCAAACCCAATTCGATTTAAGTCAAGCCATCCCTGACCCCCACTTGCAATACGCTGCCGACAGTGCCATTATGCTTAATTTCTACGATACCGTTTATACTGTAGATGTGGATTCAATCGCCTACATTCCTGATTCAAGCTATTTGTTCAACATAACCTGGACCCTGCCTAATATTAATCTCCAACCTGGCGTATCATTACCTGCCTTCCCAATCAAAATCCGTTTTGGCATACATGAACGCATCAAACTGAATGCCGCACGTATCAAAAGCGGACGTCTAAAAATTAAAATTAAATCCGTTATTCCTCGAAAAATTAATATTCAATATAACATTCCAAATGCAACTTACTACGGAATACCCTTTTCTCTTTCCGAAACAATACCCGCCGCAAGTGCCGGCGACACGATAGTGTACTCAACACACCTTAATTTAAAAGATTATTATGTTGACCTTCGTGGACCAAATCTGAATGAATATAATGTACTTTATATTTATCTTACTCCAACGCTCAACGAAAATGAACCAGCACTTCCACTCAGCACAGGCCAATTCCTCTTTTCAACTGAAAACACATTAGAAAAGGTTAATCCGTTCTACGCTCAGGGCTTCGTTGTGCCGGCAACCGACAGCATAAATTCAAACATTATTGATTTAGGAACCTCCCGATATATTAGGTCGGGAATTCTTGATATTGACAGTATCCGAATGGGCATTACATTGGTTAACACCATGGGCGTTGATATGCGTTTGAAAATTGACAAATTCCGCAGCATTAACGATGCCACTGGACAACAAATTGAACTCACTCATCCCATTATCAATTCTTTCATTAATCTTCAAACGGCACAAAATACTTATAATACTACCAATCCTGTATTGCCATATAATTACACGCTATGGCTCACGCCTCAAAACAGCAACCTCGACCAACTTATCGAAAACATCCCTGATAGATTTAGAATCAACTCTATTGCACAAATAAATCCAATGGGCGACGCAACTGCCGACAATAACTTCTTTTACACAACCGTGCCTCCGCGATTTATTTTCCATATTCAGGCACCTGTTAAGTTCTCTGTGTATCAGGTACAATTTATTGACACCCTTGACAATCCTCTATTTGAAGAAATTGAAATTGAAAAATTTCTCTCCGGCGAATTTCGTATTATTGCAGAAAATAAATTTCCATTGGCCCTTGCTGCCAATATCTATACACTCGACGATGCCGGCCTGCTTACCGATACTCTTTTTACTCAATCTCTTATCAGTCCTGCTCCCGTAAATGCCGCAAACAGAGTGACGTTCCCACTTATATCAAACCTTCTAGCTCCTTTTAATGAAGCAAAAATTAAAAACATCACTTCGGCGCGAAGAATTGTTATAAAAGCACGATTTAATTCTGTCCCTAACTTACAACTTCTGCAAATGTACAGCGACTATTATCTGAAGCTAAAAATTCTTGCAGATGTAAAATATAGAATTACCCTATAACCACATGACTGAGATTAAGCATTTGATATGGACACTCCCCTTATGTTTGCTGTTGAGCAACGGGCGATTCAGCAATTACTTTCTGCATAAATATCCCGAAAAGCGCCGTAATGTTTCGCTTAGCTCACAAGCCGAAATAGGCAGCGAAAACATTCACACGCTTTTTCTAAATAAATTTTTCACAGGTAATTACCTTGATGAATCATTAAAAAACAGCGTTAGCAATCGACTTTCCGACTATAACAGGTTTGGCGCCGACTGGACCTCAGAGCTTCGATATGAAAACATGAACGATTCCCTGCTTGGAAAAAACTGGGGATATCTGGCAGCTTTTAAAAATCGGATTTATGCAGAAGGTCAATTTAATCGCTATGCCTTTGATCTTCCGTTTTATGGCAATGCCCCCTTCGCCGGAAATGAAATATCAACTTCAGGAACAACGGGCTTTATGATGATGTATCAGCAATTTCAACTTGGATTTGTTAAAACATGGCAACGCCCAAAATCACAACATGTATTCGCATTCGGATTAAGCTATATCAACGGAAATCAACTGTATGAGGCACGAATTGACAGTAATCGTATTTTAACCTCCAATGATGCAGAATCAGTATTCGTCCAACTTGATGGATACATTTATCGAAACGATCCGGCCTATAATACCTTCTTCGCTAATAACGGTTCGGGATTAGGGCTCGATTTACAATATCAATTCTCTCAAAACAATCACATTCTTTCAGTACAAGCACTAGATATTGGTTTTATTAGCTGGGAACGTCCCGGCGAGTACTATAGAATTGATAGCTCTTTACATTACAACGGGATTATCATAGATAACCTCTTTACAACAGATGGTAGCGAGTTTACACAATTCATTGATTCTCTCAACCAAAACTATGTAAAAAAAGAGATTACAAACCCCGGCTTTAGAATGCTTCCGGCCATACTCCACATAAGCTATGCATACCAGTTTTTGGACGGTCGCATCCTTCTTCAAACAGGCGTTGACGCTCGATATAGCGCACACTATTTCCCATCAATGTACGTAAGAGGGATATTTTACCCACATCAACGCATCATGATTGCCGGCTCAATAGGATATGGCGGTTTTGGAACACTCAATACGGGGCTTGATTTGGGTATTGATTTCGGTAAAGGTTATACATTATCTATTCATACTCGAAACCTGGAAGGATTGGTGCCTAATACTTTTGCCACCGGTCTTAGTGCGGGTTTTAAACTCTCCAGATACTTTTAAATATGTACCATAAAACTTTATATATATTTTGTCTGTTGTGTTTAAGTGCAGTAAACATCAAAGCTCAAGACATCACATTTTTTCGTACTTACGGAAGCGGCGCATACGATGCTGCTGAAAGTGTTTGGCCTTGTAATGATAGCGGATTCGTTGTGGTGGGCGCCACTTCAGGATATAATGTCGCCGGCACAGATTTGCTTATTTTTCGTACTGATAAATTGGGAAACCAAACCTGGTTGAAAACATACGGCGGAAACGGTAATGAATGGGCAAAATGCATTATTCCCGTTCCTAACTCTTCTGACTTTATAATCGTTGGTCATACCAACTCCTTTGGATTCGGGCAATACGACTTTTATGTGCTTAGAATCAATCAAACAGGAGATACCATTTGGACACGTACCTTCGGCGGCCCTGACTGGGATTTGGCATTATCTGCCGACACAACATATGATGGAAATATCGTAATTACAGGTGAAACAAGCAGCTTCGGCGCTGGAAATAAAGATGTATTTGTTATCAAAATTAGCCCTAACGGTTCGCTTATTTGGCAACAAACTATTGGTGGAGCTGATGACGATATCGCAAATGTTATTTTCGAAGACCGTGATACAAATTTAATTGTAGCTGGAAGTACATTAAGCTATGGTGCCGGGCAACGTGATTATTATCTTATCAAATTGAATAAATCCGGCGATACTTTGTTTACAAAAACCTTCGGCACGGCACTCGACGAATGGTTTAGCAGTGGCGATATGTACTTCGACAATGGAAATAATATGTCGTATTGTATAGGTGGTAATTTTTATGATGCCGGCGAGGACATTGTTGTAGAATCTTTAAGCCGCATTACTGCAAATGGTATATTCAACTATGCCACACAGGGAAATCCCTCCAACCAATACGAAAGACGCAAAACAATTGTGCGGAATGAAGCAGCATGGGGCACATTCTATCTTGTGAACACATATAAAGACAACCCTTTTGCCAGTTTTGACATTAACTTGCGACGAACCAATTACGGATTTGGAACATATTCATACAGTAGTATTATCGGCTCTCTTTCTGACGAATTTACTAATGATATTCGCAAAACGTATGATAATGGTTATGTGATGGTAGGCCGTATTGATAATTATGGACCAGGAAGCTCCGCTTGTTTTATCGCTAAAACAGATAGCACTGGATTAGCCGCCATTACACCAACCGTTGGCTCCAACGAAATCTCCTCGCCAAAGCTCCGTATCTATCCTAATCCGGCTACAAATATGATATATGTTGATTTACACAATGAAGCTCATCAAATCCTTTCTGCTGAAATTACCAACATGCAAGGGCAAACTATCAAACATGCTACCCCCTCATTTATATCAGGCCCTACGCTCTCTATTTCGCTACAGAATTTAATGCCGGGTGCATACATTCTCAAACTTATTACACCAATTCAGATATATGCTTATCGCATTATTGTAGCTGAATAATCAGAATACTCCTAAATTCATTCTTTTGAATTTATTCATAATCGGCTGTTTATATTTTACTAAAAATGTAAGCCCAATCTAGTGATGAGCTGATGTACATTTGTTTGATGCAAAAAAAATATTGCCAACTTCTAATTGTTATTGCATCTCTTTTTGTAATAAAAGGAACAATAGCACAATACCCATTATCAGTTACTGATATTGATGGTAACGTATATAGTACTGTTCGCATCGGGAATCAAATCTGGATGAAGGAAAATCTGCGCACAACCCGATATTTAAATGGCGACCCCATTCAACACATGTCGTCTAACGAAAAGTGGAAAACTACCAAAGAGGGCGCCAGAAGTGCATATAACAACGACTCATTATTGGGCAAACAATTGGGGTTCTTGTATAATTATCATGCTGTATATAATTGGCGTGGCATTTGCCCATGGGGCTGGCATATCCCCTCCGTTTATGAATGGGAACAGTTGATTCAATACCTTGATGGAGCATCCGGTGCAGGCGCAAAGCTAAAAGCTGTCGAAAAATGGAATCTAAAACATCAACCCGCCATTGGTGCTGTGCCCTTTGCTGCGCTACCAGCTGGCTTCAGAAATGCAATGGGGTTTTTCGACAACATGGGATCTAATGCATCATTTTGGTCGGCATCTATCCGAGAAGATAACGTGGCGTGGTTTTTTATTATTAACCAAAACGACCCGCGCCTGATCAAAGTAAGCGGCAGCACTAATTACGGTATGTCATGTCGCTGTATTAAAGATTAAACAATCCTACCAATCACGCCCTGCTTATTTTCGTGTACCTTTGCATCAAGCATAGAATATGGATTTTCAACTAGTATCAGCATACAATCCTACAGGAGATCAGCCCGAAGCTATTCGGCAATTAATGCTCGGCCTTAAACAAGGGGAACGCTTTCAAACACTACTGGGAGCAACAGGTACAGGTAAAACATTTACGGTCGCAAATGTTGTGGAAAAAATTCGCAAACCAACACTGGTTTTAAGCCATAACAAGACATTAGCCGCACAATTGTATGGTGAATTTAAACAGTATTTCCCACAAAACGCAGTAGAGTATTTTGTTTCATACTATGACTATTATCAGCCCGAAGCATATATACCATCTTCAGACACATACATAGAAAAAGACCTTTCAATTAATGATGAAATCGAAAAACTTCGCCTCAGCACAACGTCCGCTCTGCTTTCCGGACGTCAAGATATTCTAGTTGTAGCTTCTGTCTCATGTATATACGGCATGGGAAATCCAGAAGATTTCTATGAACAAAGTATCCGAATAAAAAAAGGGGAACGCATCAGTCGCAATCATTTTTTGCTTCGCCTTGCCGATGCCATGTATTTTAGAACGGAATTTGAATTTAAGAGAGGAACCTTTCGAGTAATAGGCGACTCCGTTGATGTGTACCTTGCCTATGCTGACAATGCTGTTCGTTTTTACTTCTGGGGTGATGAAATAGAAGAAATAGAAATGATTGATCCTTTTACCGGAAAATCCTTGGAAAAACTAAATCAGTTTGTTATTAATCCAGCTAATCTTTTTGTTACTACGCGTGAACGCATCACGCAAGCCATTCGAATTATACAAGACGACATGGTTGCACAGGTTCAACACTTTAAAGAAACAGGAAAACACCTTGAAGCCAAACGACTTGAACAACGTGTTGAATATGATATGGAAATGATTAAAGAACTGGGATACTGCTCTGGAATTGAAAACTACTCCCGCTATTTTGATGGTAGAAAATCTGGAACTAGACCTTTCTGCCTACTTGACTACTTTCCTGAAGATTGGCTGATGATAATTGATGAAAGTCATGTAACGATTCCCCAGCTTCGTGCCATGTATAACGGTGACCGACACAGAAAAGTTAATTTGGTTGAATACGGATTCCGCTTGCCTGCAGCTCTTGACAATCGGCCACTACGTTTTGAAGAGTTTGAGAGCTTAATCAATCAGGTCATTTATGTTAGTGCCACTCCTGGTGATTATGAATTGCAACAATCCCAAGGCGTATTTGTTGAACAAGTTATTCGCCCGACAGGACTGCTTGACCCCATTATTGAAGTCAGGCCTTCCGTAAATCAGGTGGATAATCTGCTACATGAAATTGAAAAATGTACTCGCATTGATGAACGGGTGCTGGTAACTACGCTTACTAAACGCATGGCTGAAGAATTGTTCAAGTATTTATCTAAACTTCATATAAGATGCAGATATATACATTCGGAGATTGACACATTAGAACGGGTAGAAATTCTCCGCGATTTACGACTTGGTATTTTTGATGTGTTGGTGGGTGTAAACTTGCTTCGAGAAGGGTTAGACCTTCCTGAAGTGTCTCTTGTTGCCATTCTGGACGCCGACAAAGAAGGGTTTCTTCGTAATCACCGGTCTTTGATACAAACCATTGGCAGAGCTGCCAGAAATATCAATGGGCGCGTTATCATGTATGCCGACAAAACAACAGAAAGCATGCAAAAAGCCATTGATGAAACCGAAAGGAGGCGTGAAAAGCAAATTGCACATAATATTAAGCATAATCTTACTCCTCACCCTTTGACAAAGTCAAAAGAAACGATATGGCAACAAACCCAAATTGCCGGTGCTGGTAAAGAAAATTATTATGTTCAACCTGATGAACTTTCAATAGCGGCTGAAGAAAAAATGCTTTACAAGACCCGAACAGATGTGCAAAAAAGCATAAACAATCTGCGAAAAAAAATGGAAGAGGCAGCTCGCAAACTCGATTTTGTTGAGGCCGCGATTCTAAGAGATGAAATGTTTGAACTACAAAAACTGCTTTCTGAATTTCCAGAATAAAATACTATAGAATCACAGACAACGAAAGACCAATTGTGTACATCAGTGTAATGAGAACAACCATTTTCAGCTGCTGATCAAACATGCGAGGAATAGGCCGTATAGATATTCGAATCAAATGTGGAATTACTACCAACAAAGGTGAAAGGAGTAGCGTTTGATATGCTCCAAATACATAATACTGAAAAAAAATTGCAGCAACACTTCCCCCTATGATTAAAAAATAATGATAAGCAATGGCTCCTTTCATCCCCATCCGAACAGGCAAAGTTATCTTGCCATAAGCTTTATCATTTTCTATATCTCGCAGGTTATTCATATTTAATACTCCTGCCGCAAATAGCCCAATCGCTGTAGCAGGTAATAAAACCAACGGCTCCATTGATTTAAATTGAAGATAAAAACTGCCAGTAACGGCTACCCAACCAAAAAAAACAAATACAAAAACATCTCCCAATCCTCGATAACCATATGCATTCTTTCCAATAGTATAAAAAATAGCTGCTGCTATGGAAGCCAACCCCAGCAATAAAAAGAACAGGCCATCTTTCCAATTCAATCCGGGCAAACTCACCCACAACAAAGCCAGTCCTGACATGAACGAAAGAAGGGAAAAAATTGCAAGTGCCCTTCGCATTTGTCGAGCATTAATGGCGCCACTTTGCAGCGTTCGAACAGGCCCAGTGCGGTGTACGTTATCAGTGCCTTTTATAAAATCTCCATAATCGTTAGCAAAGTTTGAAAGGATTTGAAGCAATAATGCCGTAGATACTGATAACCCCAAAATTAAAGCATCAAATCTGCCATAATGTAAGGCCAACATATTTCCAACAACCAAACCACAAATTGCCAATGGCAAAGTACGAAGTCGTGCAGCATGTATCCAAGCACTCCAACGCCACTCGTTTACATAATTTTTGTTATTGCTCATTGACCCCTGCTTTGAATAAAAGTTTTTTATCTGAACTGTTGAATTTCGATTTGTTTAATCCCAAATTATAAAAATGAAAAAAACAGTTTCGTGTGATTTTAATAATTAAAAAAATTATTCAAGCCATTCCGCTAACTCCTGTATCTGCATTAAGGGAACTTCGGAAATTTATTAAAGTCCGGTTTGCGTTTTTCTATAAATGCATTCTTCCCTTCTTTTGCCTCTTCACTCAAATAATATAAAAGTGTAGCATTCCCTGCCAACTCCTGAATGCCTGCTTGCCCATCAAGCTCTGCATTGAAAGATGATTTAAGCATACGAATAGCTATTGGACTTTTTTCCATAATTTTTTTACACCATTTCACCGTTTCCTCTTCAACCTGATGTACTGGCACTACTTTATTCACCAACCCCATATCCAATGCTTCCTTTGCATCATACTGGTCACAGAGATACCATATCTCTCGTGCTTTTTTCTGACCCACGATACGAGCCAAGTATGAAGCGCCAAAACCACCATCAAAACTTCCGACCATAGGCCCAGTTTGTCCAAAACGTGCATTTTCTGCAGCAATCGTCAGGTCACATACAACATGTAACACATGTCCACCCCCTATGGCATATCCTTTAACCATAGCAATCACAACTTTGGGAATCGAGCGAATAAGCTTTTGCAAATCTAATACATTTAGACGAGGCACCATGTCTCTTCCTATATACCCTCCATGTCCTCTAACACTCTGATCTCCTCCGCTGCAAAATGCTTCATCTCCTGCTCCGGTTAATATGATGCTGCGAATATCCATATTGTCTCTACATATATGCATGGCATCAATCATCTCATGCACCGTTAATGGAGTGAATGCATTCCGTTTGTGGGGCCGATTTATACAAATTCGTGCTATGCCTTCGCAAAAATCAAATGTAATCTCTTGATACTGCTTAAGTGTTGTCCATTGATATGTTGTCATGTTATCTAGAATTTTTTCGTAAATATTGATAAAAATCTGCAAATGTTTGTGCCGAAATTTCAGGGTTAGTTTGTATTTCAATTATGGCGGCTGTTGTTTCTGTTAAATTATGACAAGCATTTTCTAGCGAATTCAAATCCTTGCAACACATATATGAAATACCAAAATGCTTGGCCATGTGTTTAAAAGAGTTAATCTGATGACGGGTTTCAAAGTAATTTTCTAACTCTTCAACATTTTGAGCACCTTCTATCAATCGAAAAATAGAACCTCCCCGATTATTAATAATTATGATCGTTAAATTCTCAGGAAACCTTTCAACCCACAACGAATTCATATCATATTGCATTGATAAATCTCCGGTTATCACATAATGCTTTCGCCTACAATCTGCTAATGCATGACCTACAGCAGTACTCACAATACCATCTATTCCGCTTACCCCTCGATTGCAAAATGAGATTATCGAAGTGGTTCGAGTAGCATGAAAAATCTGGGCATAGCGAACCGGTGTGCTATTCCCTAAGTGCAATACCGAATGGGCTGGAATGGCAGATAATAAACAGTGAAATGCCGTCCAATCTGAATACGGAGCAATTCCATAAAATGTGTGTACCGCCGACTGTGCTATCTGGGATTGTATCATCCATTGTTCGAAAAAATCCTTTTCGGAAACTCGTGGCAACTCTATAAACTTTGATAAAAAAGACATTGCCGTGCCTTTGTATTGATATGACAAGTGACAAAAAGTATCCATCAACTCTTCTCTATCATCAACATGAATGTGCGTTAAGGTTTCAAGCGAACGAAGATATTGCTTAAGTTTTTTTGAAATGATTGCACCCCCTATACTGAGTAAAACATTGGGCGGTTGCAAATGAGAGGTTCCCGAAGCTATGGTTTCCTGAATGTTTTGTATAGACGAAGGAATAAATAAATTAGCAAGCGATTCGGCAACTACAACCCAATTGTAATCACGAATTCCTTTCTCTAATATATATGCTGTTTGAGCATCTGTTTGTTGCTGCCCTACCAACACCCATAGCTTTAAATCTTGAGGCATGGGAATTTCTTCATAACTCGCAACACTTTCATATGCAGATTTAACTATGTGAATCGTGTTGTCTGATAAAATAGGAACGTCATACAATGGTTCGCACAATGACAAATTTATATGTACCGGCCCTTTTCTGCTTTTAGCAAAAATCAATGCCTCGTTGACGCTGCGTTGCACATGCCACAGGTTCTCTGAATGATAATTATCGCCAGAAAGATGATATGATTTGATGGTAAATGATTCAAAAATGCGTGCTTGACGAATGGTTTGTCCATCTCCTTGATCAATCCAGGCCTCTGGCCTATCAGCTGTTAGTACTATTAATGGCACACGTGCATAAAAAGCTTCTGCCAATGCAGGTGAAAGATTAAGAGCAGCCGTGCCTGATGTGCAAATAATAACCACCGGTTGCTGTGTTTGCTGAGCCATGCCCAAAGCTATATATCCTGCCGTACGCTCATCAACTACTGTATGGCATAAGAATTTTTGAGAGCGTACAAAAGCAAGTGTAATTGGCGCAGAGCGCGATCCCGGACAAATGATCACATTCTCTACCCCGTGAGCTGCGCAAATAGCTGCTATAGTCGGTGTGTTTTTGCTTGATGCATTCATCGCGTTAAAGGTAGTAAAAGAGCTGTATTTTATCTTCCAAAGGCCATGCGTATTGATAGGGCCTTATTTTCTGTCTCTATCCATTCTGCATGGGGGTCAGAATCAGCTGTAATTCCGGCTCCTGAATAAATATACGCTTTGTTTTGTATTAGCTGCATGCAGCGAAGATTGACAAACAAGCGGGCTTCTTCTTTACATACCGGGCCCATAAATCCTGCATAATATAATCTTTCGTGTTGCTCAGCTTGATATAACATTTGCAATGCATGCTTAGGATAAACCCCAACAGCCGGCGTTGGATGCAATCGAAGGGCTAATTGAAAAACCTCTTCCGACGTAGGCAAATTGCATAAATCAAACGAAAAGCGCGTTTGCAGATGCCTCAATTCTCCCACTGTTATGGTTACTGGCCCTTCGCGTTGAATAGCTCCTTGCACTACATGGCTCATCTCTTCTTCTATAAAACGTGAAACGATATCCTGTTCCTTTTTCTCTTTTTCTCCCCAGTCCTGCTCAAATAATTGGGATTGTGTTCCTGCCAAAGAAACAGTTTCTCCGTGTTGGTGAATACAATTCAATAATACTTCAGGTGTTGCACCTATCCAAGTTCCTGTATATGGCGTAGAAATATATGAAATATATGCGCTTGGATATGCACGTCGAAGCGAATCTAACACTTGTGCAATAGAAAAATTTTCTCGCAACTCTTCTTCTCGAACCGATGATATCATCATCTTTTCTATTCTCCCCTCTTGTATCCAAAATTTAATTTTTTCTACATCATTAACAAATCTCTCTTGCGTGCTTAGAATTGGTTTCTTGTGTGCATAATCCCAGTAAGAATGTGAATTGGCTAATTTTAGTTTTTCAACAACTTCCTTTGGTAATGTGTTTTCGTTACATACATAGTGTGGTTGCAATCTCACAAAAGGGCTGTCTGTTTTCTCCTGAAAAGGGAATACCCAGTATTCCTGATTCTCTAACTTTCCGTACGGAAGCATAAGATCCTGAATAAAGAAAGTAAAATTGGATTGATCGGGTAAAGAAAAACCTGCCACAGCCAACTGGCAGGTTTTTGTTGAATGTAATAATTGTGAAGTTAATGTTGATATTCCCACGTTAGCGACTAAGAATAATCTTCTTGGTAATACTCTTGTTCTCCTGACGTATCTCTACAAAATAAAATCCGTTAGGATGTGATGACAGGTCTATAGAGTGCGCAAAATCTCCCTCGTTTGCAATTCTTTCTGACTGAACCAATCGACCCATCATGTCATACACATACAAGTTGTACGTTTTTGTCTCTGGCAAAATCATTTGTATAATCCCATCGGTTGGATTTGGAAAAACCTGCACATCTCCAATTCCGGCTACTGACTCTGTGCCAAGTGTAGCATCACATACAACCGGGAATACAGCCAAAGAAACATTTACTCCCCAAGAAGAGGAATTATCAAAACGATACCAACTATTATCAGAAAATTGTTCCCATGCAGTAGCTGGCACTTGATCTCCATCGGTTGATGTATAAAGTGCAACTGTCAAAGATCCTGAATATGTCAACTTAATCCCTGCAAAAAAATTATTTCCTACGGCAACTGGGCTGGTAAGCGTCAATAAAGTGTATTGGCCTCCCGAAACATGCGATGCTATGGTGGACACAGGCATATTCACAGAAGTAAGCTGTGTGCTAGGGCTTCCTGAAGCATCAGACCAAAGCGCAGCCGCTACTGTAGAATTGGCATCATAATTCTCTGCAGCACCAAATTTGAAAAAGATTTTAGTTACCTGTTTGTTGCTCCCTACATTGGCAAAACGCTCTGCTTTCGCTTTGTCGCTATAGCTATTATGACCAGAAATATAACCTGTTCCCGGACTTTGAACAGCATATAAAGCTTGTGCATCTCCTGCTGTCCAATTGCTCAAAGTGTCACAAGTCCCTGTTCCACCACCTCCGCCCGAGCATCCGTCAGAGGTTAATAAGCCACTGCGGCTAGCACTAACAGCTGCCTGCATGCGCGTCTTCTGGCCTGCTGTAAACATATTCATACACGCATCATCTGTATAATCCATATAATTCATAAACATCACGCCTGGCGATGTTGGTGTACATGCATCCGTTTTGGGAAATGTTGGACATCCATAATTTTCGCCTGCTTGATTTGGGGTATCACTTACATTGTCGGAGCCGGAACAACTGGTCCCATCATCTCCCCATATATGTTTCAGATTCAACCAATGCCCCACTTCATGGGTTGCCGTGCGACCTTTATTATATGGAGCAACAGCTCCATATGCTGAAGTGCCAAAATACTGATAGCTAATGACCACACCATCCTGATTGGCGGGAAAAACACCCGGGGGGGTTGCATAACCCAATATCCCTCCACTAATATCACCAACCCAAATGTTGAGATATTTATTGGATGGCCAAGCGTCTTTACCTCCCTGACTGCTAAATTTGATATAGTCGTTGTTTATATCAAAACTGGTAACAGAAGTTGATGTACGCGTTATGCCATTAGTGGATGCCCCATAAGGATCTTTTGAGGCCAAACAAAATTCAATTTCTACATCAGCTGCTACACTTTGAAATGCAGATGGAGTATTAGACGCATCAGAATTCAATCGGCGAAAATCTGCATTTAATACATCTATTTGTGATTGAATTCGGGCATCACTCAAGTTCTCAGCAGATGTGTTATATACAATATGAACAACCACCGGAATGCGAACAAATAGGGCTTTGTCTGTGCCAATCGGATTATCCTTTATCCACTGTTCTGTAAACTGCTCCAACTCGTCAATGTTAAATTGTATCGAAGGATTCTCTTGAAGCGCTTTTTGAACAATATATTCCGTTCCACAACGATGCACATTCTGTGCATATATGCCGGAAAATGTAATCAATAATGCTAAAAATAAAACTTTTTTCATCTTAATTCATTTTAGTTTTCAATTCAAAAATACAAAAAAGCCGGAACGGTAATTCCGGCTTTTGGATAAAACTGTTGTAATTTACTGCCGAATTATCTTCTTGCGGATAATTCCGTTGGGCAATTCAATGTCTATCAAATAGGTGCCGGAAGCATAACGCTGCATCGGGATAATGTGATGTGTCCATCCATAAGCATTTGGAATGTTCTCTTGAACCATAATCCGACCTGATAAATCGCACATACGAATATAAACATCTGATGGACTGTCGAGTGTAAACTGAATATTTAGAACATCGTCGGTTGGTACTGGGAACAATGTGAGTTGCATGTCTTCCTCTAGTGGTTGAGTGCTGAGGGTTAATGTATACGCAAGTGTTGTATCTGTGCAGCCATTAGGCGTGGTGGCTATCAGCATATATTGTCCGTTTGATGAAGGGGTATAGCCGCTCTGCACGCCGGCAGGAGCCGGAATGTTTGACCAACTACTTCCATTATAAAACATCCATTGATAAGAGTATGAGCCGGAAAGGTTTGATTGCAGTTGGCCGGCGGATGCATTATAAACAATGGCAAAATTATATGGTACATGAGCATAATAGGTAATGGGCAAAGGCGTGCTATTGTTATAACACGCTGAAACAGGATCTATAATCCGTACAAAATATGAGCCCGTGTCCTTTACCCAAATTTGCTGTAAGTTGCTATTTGGAATGAGCAGACCATTGCGATACCATTCATAAATATATCCGGATGTGCTTGTACTTAATAATGTGGAATCTCCATTACAAAAAGAATTAGATAATGATGCAATATCAGGGGCTGCTGGAGTAGCATATACCTTGATGGTATCGGTTACTACAATAGTACTGGCTAATATCGGCGAAATGGTATAAGAACCGGTTGTGCCACCTCCTCCAGAACTTATTGCAACTGTAGAAAAAGGAAAAGTGCCTGGCCCGGTAAGTGTGCCCGTATATACACCTCCATTATCATCAGGAGATCCAAAGGGAGACCCCAAGTCATCGTCCCAAAGATTAAATGAGAACACGGTTCCGTTGATGGTTAAATTTAAACCCGTCCATGATGCTGAAGGGTTGTCATTTTGAACTGAGGAGGTAAAGTTAAAAGATCCGGAATTATAAGTAAAGAAAAAATCCACATTGCCATTACCACAATTCAATTCTTCAATATCTCCGGCAAACCAACAGTCAATGCCTGGTTGAAGTGATACTGAAAGCGCTGTAAGCTTGAGGTCATAAAACTTCACGGTTGCAGTAACGGGATAAAACCCGGGAGCCAAATAATCAATATTAGGAGGGTTCATCCCTGAATAAGTGGACGTTCCAAAATTCCAATCATAAGTAATCACCTGAGGAAGTGATGCTGATAAATTAGGTGTAAAACTAAAAGTGCCAGAATCGCATGCAGACGTTGGTGCAAAGTTATATGCAAGGTTGCCGGAAGAGCCAGGGAAAATCATCATCTGAAAATCGAAATCTATCTGTGCTGACTGATTCCCCAATATTCCCGCATCCACTATAGCAGTAACATTTACAATAATATTATAAACGCCAGGCGCTCCCAATGGCACACCGCAAATTTTCACACAGCCATGATTTTCGCCCGAACTGGGATAATAGGTATTGTTGGCTTTATTACTTTGCCAGTTCAGCCCAAATGGTAATCCACTTATGGAGTTAATCTTAACAGAAATTAAATCAACCATACCCAACACGCCTCCTGAAAACGGGCCTGCATCAATTTGGGACGGTAAATAACATGTTACATTTTCATCGTAATACACCCCTTGTGTACCGGCAGGTAATGAATCAGGACACAACCCTCCACCGGCAACCAAACAACTATAATCAATGGTGCATCCTGGGCATTGTGCTTCAACACGCTGAAATCCAACACCAAAAAGAGATACAAATACTACAATAGGTAATAACTTTTTCATACATTTTTCAATTTGAACTTGCAATTTACGAACTGTTATTGATTCCTGCAAAAAAATGTTAACGAATCAATTGCTCTGTTTTCTTGATTAGCCATGAAATGCTGGCAACATGTTGTTTTTCTTTTATCTCTGACAATAACAACTCTGCTTGTTTAACATCTCCCAACCTGATTCGCATTAACCGCTTTACAAATTTTACAAAGTTTAAAGATATTGTTTTTTGGTAATCCGAAATTAGGTCGTTACGCCTTAAATAAACATAAAATGATTCGGCTAATGAATAAAAAGCATCCACATCTTCGGTTTCATAATAGGTTTTTAATAGCAGAATTTTTGAGTCCAAGATATAGTACACATCCATATACTCTACATTGCTTAACAATCGCAGCGTTTTTCGGTAATCTCCTTTAAAAAAACTCAACCAGGCCTGATTATATGTATAGGCGTTGTCGCGATATTTGGGCGCCAACCTGTCTTTATATTTGATTAAAAATTCTTCCACCCAATCAAACTCTTCTAATCGCAAACCAACTGTTACTATATTTTTGAATGTGGATGGTATAATATATCCGTTTTCATAAATCAATTCCTTGTCCAGTAATATCTTTGACAAATCAAGGAATTTATTCAAATAGCGAGTATCTCCTTTATTAATTCGTTTTGTGCAATAGTTTTGAGCCAAAAAATATAAATCTCGATATTCGTCTCTGCTAAAGGTTTGTCTGTGTTGGTCTAAATATGTCAATAATTGATTGTAGTGCGACTCATTATCTTCTTCTATCAATGTTTGCAATACGTAGTAATACGCCTGTATAGCAGGGAATGAATCCATCTGTGACTGCCGAACGTATTCCGTTACTTCTTTCAATAAGGGTGTATGATAATCTGAGTTAAGAAAGTTCTGTCTTGTGAACATCTCACATAAATATTTCAACTTCTTGGATAAATAATAATAATCTAAGTTGTCAGCCGCTTCTTGTAGTATGGTGTCTAAACTCTTATCGCGCCTCACTGAACTATAATAATATAATGACTCTTCAGTAAGGTAGCGGTAAAAATAATAATCCGAGTCGCGTTGGTTTTGTTGTTCAAGCCATTTATTGGTTTCATCCAATACCTGCGAAAAATATTTTTCTATATCATGCGTTCGATAATATGTTAGCAATAACTGGTTCTGCTGAACCTTGTTCTTTTCCAACTCTTTTAACATAATATATTGCTCCAACAATTTGCTGAAATCAGAAAATAAATATCGCAACTTGGGCTCTTCAAACGGCTGATCTTTGTATAGTCGTTGATATATTTTTTCTCTTTCAATGTTTTTTCCCTCATATGCCGGATGCTCTTTGCGCAATATCCCAAATAGCTGAATCAGTAACTCGTTTTTGTTGTAATATGGTGAGTGCAAAAACTTTTCAAAATCTCTTAAATTGCTTGAAGAAAATGACTTAAGTAAAGTAATAGGCTTGCTTTTATACATCTTTTCAATCGGTTAGCTATGGCAATATACGTATTTTAAATGATAAAGATTGATGATAGATTTTTATAATCTACGATAAAAAATTTAAATTATCTAACTGTTGAACAGTCAGTTGCAAATGTTTGGTGTGTGAATTGAGTATAAATGATGTATCTTTTGGGGCGATAATTGCGTTTTATTGTACTACAATGTCTTTACGAATGCTTAGTAAATTAGTAAAAAATTCCTGCATATGAAAAGAATCATCTACGCCAAACTGTTTATAGCTGCACTAATTTGTGCACCTTTTCTCTCTCAGGCATCAAATGATGGCCGCGAAGGGGGCACAACCGTAATCTTTACGATTAGCCCTTCAGCTGTTGATGTTAATACTGTTACGCTTGAATTAGCAACTACAGGTGATTTTGTGCTTGACGACATTAAAATTACATCTTCTAATCCCGACTTGATTCATATTGGCCAAATCTCTGCCAACGGAACGGTTATTTCTGTTGATGTTGTCGTAACCTCACGTGGTGATGGCGGTAGCATTTTCGACGAAATCGAAATTGTTGGCATTGACAACATTACCGGTGTTTATATTAATCCCTCAGGCAATACCTCTACAGCCACAGCATACATCAATCCCTACGTTGATGATATGAATGGCGAGCAAGTAGACGACGAACTTGATGCCGAGCTTTTTCCAATGTCTCTCAATTCAAACATCAGTCAGCCAAACGAAATTTCAAACCCATCCTCGAGTTCAGGTTTTTCGATGGTGCGTGACATGGTGATTTACCCCAATCCGGCTCGCGATGAAGTGGGAGTCGTTACTGTAGGCGAAATCCTTGGCAAATCCATTCAGGTTATGGATATGAGCGGAAAAATTCATTTAGAAGCCAAAGTAAACGAAGGTTCGCAAAAAACAATGATAGACATAACTGATTTGCCGGCAGGCATATATTTGGTTAGCTTGACTGCATATAATGGTAAAACTTATATTCAAAAACTCTATAAGGTTGATTACTGAAGAAAAGATTGTGCAATAATACAAAAGGGGCTGCCTGATGGACAGCCCCTTTTTGTTGTTCAGCATGTTGAACACAGCGCCTACTTGGTTTTCATCACCATCAATTCTGTTACTTGAATTTCGCTGATGTAACGCTTGACGCCCTGTGCATCTTCATAATTACGATGCATGAGCTTTCCTTCGATAACCACCTCACATCCTTTGCTTACGGCTTTTTCAACACGAGTGGCCGTATTGCCCCATGCAATCATGTTGTGCCACTGGGTTTGCTTTTCCCACTCGCCCTTTGCGTTTTTGTAATTGTCGGATGTGGCTACCGAAAACTTCGCCAGCTTGCGGTCTCCATTGATTACTTTTACTTCAGGGTCCATACCCACATGTCCGATCAGCCGTACGCTGTTTTTCAAATTGTTCATACTTGTTACGATTTTAAAGTTTAACATGAATTTTCGTTATCGCAACCGAAATCGTTATCGAATTGCACCGCAAAGATGTAGCTGCCAAAATTCACCAGTCGGTTGATAATCAATTACAGTCGAACGTAACTGCGTGTAATTGCTTGCTGTCGGATAACGGCCTTTGTTTACAGGCCTTTTATCAGTGCCTATATTTATAAAAAAATAAGACATAAACCCATATTCTACTCTTAAATAAATAGATCTCCCTACTGAATTACATGATAAAAAAAAAATTCCGACCTTTAGCCGATGATTTTATTAACGCCCAAAATACCATTGTGAAATAATTATAATATAAATGAAATCATTAATCAAGGGATTGCCCCAACATATTGAAAAAGGACTTGAAATCTTCTCTCAGGTTTCGTGGTCGCCTGACACTAACAATATCAAAAACATTGTTATTTCCGGATTAGGGGGGTCGGGGATTGGAGGAAGCATTGCTGCCGACTTATCTCGCTTACACAGTTCGGTTCCTGTTTGTATAAGTAAAGATTATCATATTCCTGCCTTTATTGGACCTGATACTTTGTTTATTGCTTCATCATATTCTGGAGATACCGAAGAAACATTATCCTCTGCTCATCAAGCCATAATCAAAGGCGCAAACGTAATTTGTATTACCAGTGGTGGCAAGTTGTCAAAATTGGCTATTGAACATAGATTGC
This sequence comes from Candidatus Competibacteraceae bacterium, assembly GCA_014879445.1. Classification (GTDB taxonomy): domain Bacteria; phylum Bacteroidota; class Bacteroidia; order CAIKAF01; family CAIKAF01; genus BA4. The sequence continues at coordinate 79,031 of JACSSC010000018.1, read as the reverse complement.
CAGCGTTTATCGTCCCAGGCGGATATCCTCCTCGGGCATGTTTGGGATATTCGCTTTCCATACTAATTTGTATTTTACAAAAAATAAATTGTTTGCCATCTTCATATTCGCAAGTATTAAAAACCCTTCCAGCATTTCTGACAAATCACGCTGATAAAATAATTAAGGAATCTGAAAAGCTTGCTCGCCAACTATTTCAAACCTTTCCTATTATATATGCCGATTCCTCAAACGAAGGCATTGCTGTCAGATTTCGACAACAACTTAACGAAAATGCCAAAATGCTGGCATCTCATCATGTAATACCTGAAATGAACCATAACGAATTGGTTGGGTGGAGCATGGACCAGCCATTACAATCTGTTGTCTTTCTTCGCACAGCCATTGACTATACGCGCAACCAGGCAAGAGTTGACATCAATTCTGAAATTATAAGCCAACGGGCCGCGTCAGTTTCACATCTTTGGTCGGAGGGAGATCATCCGCTTGAACATGTGTTTTATCTTATTCATTTTACCGACTGGGTTTCTTATTTTTTGGCAGAAATGAATGGTGTTGATATCATGGATATACAGATCATCAATGAGTTGAAGCAAAAATTATCTAATCTGCAATGATTATAAATCGGGGCACATTTTTAATGACAATGCTCCTGTGCGGTTGGCTCAGTAATCCGTGGGCTGAGATATGGAATGTCGAGATTGAGCCCACGAAGAATAAAAATGAGAGCCAAAACACCTATCCAGACCGGAATAAACTGCCTGATTCGTTTACGAAAGGGGATGCTTAATAAGTGAACCCCTGAAGCAAGAGCGTATAAAACCGGCATAGTGCCTACGCCAAAAAAAAACATAAACATCATGCTCGACACAAGCGATCCGGATGCCAATGCGCCGGACGCGGCAACATATACCATGCCACATGGTATAATGCCATTAATAACACCCAAGACAAAAATAGCCCCATAGTTTCTTTTAACAATTAAGTGCTTAGCTGGTTGTTTTAGTTTCTTGAAAAAGGAAAGCCCCCATCCGGAAAGTTTTTTTTCTATTCGTAATGATGGTAAGACAAATAACAGCAGAAAAACACCTGCTGAAATTGATACAATTTGCTGAAAACCACCTAGCGAAACCAAACTTCCGATAAGCCCGAAAGTAAAGCCAATCATAATATAAGAAATGATGCGACCTGCATGATATAATAACCGACTCATGGTTTCGGAAAGCAAAGAGCTTTTTATTACAGGCACGGCTAAGGCAATAGGTCCACACATCCCAACACAGTGAAAGCCACTCATTAATCCGATGCTTAATGCTATCCAAACCATCTATTGTATTACTAATGGGTGCTCGGTATAATATTCAGTTCCTCCATTTTGCCAACTGAGTTTACAAATCCATTTTCCATACTGTAAATTTTGCTTTTGTATGAGCTGCCTTCCATCACTATCGAGAGAAATCGAGATGCTGCGATCAAGCTTAGGATCCGATGGCCTGAAAAAAACCATATTGCCTGTAATATTTTGATAATTGCTTAACTTAGAAAAATCTATCCAAACTCCACTTGCATCATCTCTGACATCGGGCTGATGAGGTAACATTGATGCATTATTCAATTTATCAATCACCTGCTGATAAGATATTTCCTGTTCATAATAATCTTCCGATACAAGGTTAATATCAGTTTGACGCATGCAAGTGATAACAAGAAATAATATAAAACCGGAAAATAAAATAATAGCAATGCTGATACCTTTTCCCCAATTCATCTTTTCATCTTTATGATTATTGTTTAATAACAAATATAACGGATTAAAGTTTGGAAACGGGGGCAAGAAAATTGGTTGAAACGGTTTCAATTACCCTTCCGTTTTGAATAATTTCTATTTGTAAAGGCGTTTTCATTTGACGAATATCTCCTGATGGTATTTCAATCAATAATACGTCTTGTGCTATGGATTGTCCTGAAATGTCGATTTTATCAGGCCGTGTTATTTGCCCTGAATGATTTTTTATTCGAAATTGAACGGTAATGGGGGTAAAGGTTTTGTTTATCACTTGAATGCTATAAAGATTTGATATATTGCCATTGGGCAACTCTTGATATAATTGACCAATTGCTCTTACCAAAGTGGTTTCGGTATCCGTTCTAGATAAAATTAAATAAAAAAACCCAGACATAAGCAACATTAGAACGAATGAATATGCTATCATGCGTGCATTGAGTTGAAATCTTTTTCTGCCCAGAAGCCCTTGTATAGAGTCGAGCCGAATGAGCCCTTTGGGCTTGCCAATTTTCGCCATTACTTCATCACATGCGTCAATACAAGCGGTACAGTGCACACATTCCATTTGCGTTCCATTTCTTATATCAATTCCTGTGGGACATACTTGTACACAAAGCGAACAATCTACACAATCTCCATGGTTTGTGGGTGATTTTTTGTCAATTTTGCCTCGCGGTTCTCCTCTAAATCTGTCATAGGCAACCACAATAGAGTCTTTATTAACAAGCACCCCTTGTAATCTTCCGTATGGACAAACTACTGTACATGCATATTCTCTTAGAACAGAAAAAACGAAATAAAAAATCAAGGCAAATGCAAATACAAAAAGCAATGCGAACGATGGCATTGCTGCCTTCATCGACAACCATAAAATGGTTTTTTCTATACCTACTACATACGAAAGGACAACAAAAGAAACAGTAAGTGAAATTAAAACAAACAACAAGTGCTTTATCGTTCTTTTGAAAAATTTTTCATTTGTCCATTTCTGTTCGGATAATTTTCTCTGCTGCCCTGCATTTCCTTCAATTAAGTATTCAATTTTTCTAAAAATCATTTCCATAAATAGCGTTTGGGGGCAAGCCCACCCACACCATACTCGACCAAAAACAACTGTAAAGAGAATAACAAAAACAAAGAAAATGAGCAATAAAAAAATGAGCAGATGAGTATCTTGTGGCCAAAAGATTTGGCCTAAAATGATAAATTTTCTTTCTACAAAATTCATCAATAAAAAAGGATGCCCATTGATTTTAATAAATGGAATAAGAAAAAAACCGCTAAAAAGAAAAAAGGCAACAATTAATCTTGCCCTATGAAATTTCCCCGATGGTTTTTTAGGAAAAATTCTTGACCTTCTAGTAATGGGGCTTTCTATTGGGATTTCAGCATGTTGCATTATTCATTAACCCCAATTATTTTATTCTTCCCATTTTTCTCCTGCCGGTGGCAATCCTCCTGGCGGATTGCTTCCTTTAAGCGACAAAACATAGCTGGCCACTTTTTGAATTTGAACAGGCGTTAGTTTGGTTTGCCAGGAAATCATGCCTTTCTCAATTACGCCATATTTAATTGTAGAATACACATTGTTAATACCCCCGCCATGAATCCAATATTCATCAGTCAAATTTGGGCCTGCTCCTCCCCCTGCCTGTTGTCCATGACAAGTGGCGCAGTTGTCCATAAAAATTTGTTTACCCTCACTCAAATCGGCATCTGCAGTAAGAAATATTACTGAATTTTCATCTATCTGGTTTGATTGATTTTTTAATCTTTCATTCTTTATTTGCTCTGCAGCGGCCATTTCTTTATCATATTCCTGATATTGATTGTCGCCAATTCCCAATACGATATAATACATTATATAAATAAATCCGATCACAATTGTGCCATAAAACAGCCACTTGAGCCAAGGAGGCATTGTGTTGTCGAGCTCTTCAATTCCATCAATTTCATGGCCTTCAATCACCAACTCCTTTTCGCGATGAACTGGGACTAGCCCCATAAAGTTATTCCAAAATTGGTTTAATGGGCCTGCTTTAATATATTCTTCAGCTTCTGGAGTGCCCCATTTTTTTAGAATCTTCCGATGAAAGTTATAAACTATGACATCCAAACATAGTTGTATAAACAACAACACCGCTATTATCAAAAGGAAAACCTGTCCATCAGAAAATCCTGCTGATTGAAATGAGTCGTCGATATTTTTCTCTCCTGATATAGATAAAAAAATTGCAGAAACAAACCAAAAATTAATCCATATGGATTGTTTTGAAATACTAGACGATTGTCGGCTTGTATTAATAACATCATGTTTTAAATTTTTCATGACAGTATGTTTAAATTCATTTGATATTTGATGAATCTTCGTCAATGGGCATGTTTTTCAATATTTCAACCGATTTATTATCTTTACTTATTACCCGAATCAGCATAAAAGAAAAGTAGATAAAAAAAATCGCCAATGAAATAATTGGATAGATTGAAACATCCGGAATGTGCTGTGCTACTTCTTTTATCATGGGTTTTGGGGCGTTAATGGTGAATTCGTTTCGGGAAGAAATTCATGAGAAGCATTGGGCCCTTTTATATCTTTACCCAATCTTTGCAGATACGCAATCAATGCCACAATTTCTTTATTTTCAAGCGAAGAAATACCTTCCAAATCTAATATCTGCTTAACTTTTTGGTCGGTCATCAACTTATCGGCAATGGGCTTAGCCTGCCGCATCAAATCATCGTTGGCTTGCTTATCATAACCTGCGGGATAGGGCACCCCAATTTTTCGCAATGCTCTAATTTTAGCAGGTGTTGATGATATATCTAAATCGCTTTTAATAATCCACTTATAGGGAGGCATGATGGTACCCGCTGAAGTAAGTGGGGGGTCGTACATATGTAAAAAATGCCACGAATCGGGGTTTTTGCCCCCTTGTCTGGCCAAATCAGGTCCTGTGCGTTTTGATCCCCAAAGGAAAGGGTGGTCATATACAAACTCTCCTGCTTTACTATACTCTCCATAGCGTTCGGTTTCAGAGCGGAATGGTCGAATCATTTGCGAATGACAATTATTACATCCTTCTCGAATATATATATCCCTACCTTGCAGTTCAAGCGCTGTTAGTGGTTTAACACTTTCTATGGTAGGCACATTAGATTTTATCAAAAATGTGGGCAAAAATTCAATCATGCCTCCAATTAAAATTGCAATTAGTGAAAGGCCTGTTAGCATAAGTGGTTTACGTTCGAGCGCTCTATGCCAAAACTCTTTTTTCTCATGTTTTTCTACAGCAAGTGGCGGAGCTTCAGCCTGTTCATTGGGAATAAAGGAACCCCTACGGACTGTTTTAACTAAATTCACCACCATGATAATTACCCCTGTTAGATACAATGTGCCACCGATGCTTCGCAAAACATACATAGGAATAATTTGTAAAAGCGTTTGCAAAAAGTTTGGATACTGTAGCATGCCATCAGCATTAAACTCTTTCCACATAAGCGACTGGGTAAGTGCTGAAACATAAAGAGGAAGGGCATAAAAGATAATTCCAAGCGTACCGATCCAAAAATGAGCATTGGCCATTTTACGAGAAAATAGTGTTGTACCCCACATTTTAGGCACCATCCAATATATCATGCCAAAAGTTAGAAAACCATTCCATCCCAAAGCACCAACATGCACGTGAGCAATGGTCCAATCCGTATAGTGACTTATAGCGTTTACATTTTTCAGCGCCAACATGGGGCCTTCAAATGTTGCCATTCCATAAGCTGTTACAGCCACAACAAAAAATTTTAACACAGGATCTTCCCGCACTTTATCCCATGCCCCTCGAAGTGTTAAAAGGCCATTAATCATACCTCCCCATGATGGCGCAATAAGCATTAAAGAAAATGCCGTGCCCAAGGCCTGAGCCCAACCAGGTAATGCTGTGTAAAGTAGATGGTGTGGCCCCGCCCATATGTAAATAAAAATAAGCGACCAAAAGTGTACTATTGACAATTTGTAGGAATAAACAGGCCGATTGGCTGCTTTTACTAAAAAATAATACATCAATCCCAAATAAGGCGTCGTGAGAAAAAACGCTACAGCATTATGCCCATACCACCACTGAACCAATGCATCTTGTACGCCGGCATACCACGAATAGCTTTTGGTAAGCGAAACCGGCATCTCAAATGAATTAACAATGTGAAGTACAGCAACTGTAATAATTGAAGCAATATAAAACCAAAGGGCCACATACAAGTGTTCTACTCTGCGGCGCATAATAGTGCCAATAAAATTTACGCCAAAACTCACCCAAACCAATGTGATGGCAATATCAATAGGCCACTCCAACTCTGCATATTCTTTTGATGTGGTATAACCCATTGGGAGCGAAATAGCCGCCGCCACAATGATTATTTGCCACCCCCAAAAATTAAACCAACTTAAAAAATCACTATACATCCGCGCTTTAAGCAATCGCTGTGTTGAATAGTAAACGCCAGCAAATATGGCATTGCCAACAAAAGCAAAAATGACGGAATTGGTATGCAATGGACGTATTCTACCAAATGTTGTCCATGGCAACCCCAGGTTCATCTCCGGAATATACAACTCGAAAGCCGCCCACAAACCAACTGTCATGCCGGTTATGCCCCAAATAATAGTGGCTAAGATAAAGTACTTTACAATTTTGTTGTCGTAATAAAAACGCTCCATATGTTTAGTTTTGTGATGTTGGGTTTTGGGATATTTTATCGTCAAACAATACACGTACTGAGGGCGTATGATCATCATCAAACTGCCCATTGCGAACTGCCATCATAAATGAAATAAGAAAAACAAACGCCAATAACAAACTGATAATGATTAATCCAAAAATAACACCCATAGGGATAGAATTATGAATAGCAAAAATGCAAAATATTTTTAAAAACGTGACGTGTGTGCAAAAAAAATGTGACGCTTGTCACGTGGGTCACATTTTGCTTGCCAAATTTGAAACTATTAAATATGGTGAAGCTTCAGCATGTTGGTTTGCCCTTTCTCTTGCATCGGCACGCTGGCCGTGTGTACCAACAAATCTCCTTCTTTCACCAACCCGGATTTTTTTAGCATATAAGAGCTTTCTGCAATTGAATGGTCTGTGCTCACAAATTTATCAAAGTAAAAGCCCCGCACCCCCCATATCAAACTTAATTGATTAAGAATTGATCGATTGCCAGTAAAAACATATATGTCTGCCTTGGGCCTATAGCTGGATATTTCAAAAGCAGTATATCCTGTAAAAGTCATAGTAATTATTCCTTTGGCTCTGGTTTTGTCGGCCAATTCAACGGCGGCACGACAGATTGCATCAGTAATAAAGCGCTCACGTGTTATGTGCATAAAATCGTTGTTATAAACGCCCTCAAACCCTTCAACGTTTTGAATAATTTTTTGAACACTTTCTATCACTCTCACTGGATACTTGCCAACTGATGTTTCGCCACTAAGCATAACCGCATCTGCTCCATCCATTATAGAGTTTGCCACATCATTTACTTCGGCACGCGTTGGGTTATAATTCACAATCATGCTCTCCATCATCTGAGTTGCAATTATAATGGGCTTTGATGCTTTTAAGCATTTTTTCACCAATGCCTTTTGAATCAATGGAACCTCTTGCATGGGAATCTCAACACCCAGGTCGCCACGTGCAACCATAATACCATCTGCCTCCTTAATAATATTATCTATATCCTCAATTGCTTCGGGTTTTTCAATCTTAGCAATCACCTTAGTTGATTTATTTTGCGACTGAATCAAATGCTTAAGTTCTATCACATCAGACGCTGAACGCACAAAAGAAAGTCCAATCCATTCCACATCAAAAGAAAGTGCATATTCGAGATCTTCCAAATCCTTTGGGGTCAAGCTTGGTAAAGATATTTTGGTATTGGGCAGATTGAAGCCCTTGTTGGAAGACAACTTGCCGCCATTGATTATAGTGGCAATCGCCTCATCTTTTCTGTTGGTTGAAACAATTTCTAAAACAATTTTTCCATCATCTACTAAAACCTTTTCACCAGGGTTAACATCTTCGGCAAACTGATCATAGCGGATAAATACCTTTTCAGCGGTTCCAACTCCATCTTTGGTTGATATTCGTATTTGATTACCGTCATATATTTCCACTTCACCATTTTGCATTTCTCCTATTCGCATTTTCGGACCTTGCAAATCAGCCAGAACAGCTAGATTAAAGCCCTGCTCCTCGTTAATACTTCTAATCTGCTCAAACAATTTACGTTGAAAATCCCGATTCCCGTGGGAAAAATTTAAACGAAATACATCAACGCCGGCCTTGACCATCTTCAGCATAATATCTTTATCAATTGATGCCGGTCCGACTGTGGCAATCACTTTAGTTTTACTCTGTACTTTCATTTATTCAATATTACAAAAAGGATAACAATGATTCATTAGATTTGATTAAATTTATATCTATTTCTGTTGCCAGCATCACAAAATCAACACCATGAATCTTTTCAATCAACTCATCTGAAATGCCTGTAATAGCACCTGTTACAACTAACAAATAATCTATCTGTTCAAGCGGAGTTACAGCAATCTGATTATTAAAACGATTTGCTATTAAGTGGTACACTCTCATTAAGTCCACATCCTCGAATTGGTACATAGGAAATTTTCGACCATCACCCTCCGAAACAAAATCAGCACATCGCTCAAACTGGAAACCGGCAACCTTGCTCATCGCCCAAGCCAGCCTATAGTCCGGCTCGAGACAATTAATGCCTATCACCATCAATTCTAAATCTTCTGATGATATGTCTAGCCGATATTTTACCATTTCATTTTGGTTGATACATCAAAGATGCAAATTATCTGCTATTATTAGTCCTTGTTCTGCCACTTTTGCACAAGCATAACATTAAAATCGGCAAAACTAACTGCGAATTACGATTTTTAATCTTTACTATTTTTCGAAATCGCGAAAAAGTAAGCTGGGTTGAATTCCTTTGTTTTTCTGATATTTTCCACTTTCGTATAAAGTATAATCTCCTTCAATGGCATGATAAAATATTTGACAGATCTGGACCCCGGGATATATACGAATGGGCTGAACACAAAACATCTCTAATGTCCAGAAACCACTAAATCCAACATCGCCAAATCCTGCGGTTATATGAACAAACAAGCCCAACCTGCCAATAGACGAGCGGCCCTCCAGCATGGGAACATAGGAGCTGGTTTCAGTATATTCAATTGTTCTGCCCAAATAAAGCTTCCCTGGTGCAAGAACCATCCCTTCGTCAGGCAAAATAATACTGGTTGCTGTATTTTCTTTTTTCATATCAAGCAACTCGTTATCATAAACAAGCAACTCATTATGCAGTGTTAAATTATAGCTGTTGGGATTAAGTTGAGTAGGTGAATAAGGCGTAATTTTAATTTTATCACCTAGTTGCTTTTCTATTTCTTTCCCGCTTAATATCATAACAAAAAATTTAGTACAAAGGTAGTAGTAATAATTAAGGTGCAATTGGCTTGCCTGTGTAATCAACTTCTACTATTGGAATATTGAGTCGTTTCAACTTATCCCATATTATTGATTTATCTCCCACCACAACAATAATCATTTTGTCGGGATGAATAAATTGTTTGGCCAATTGATTAATGTCGAAGCTTCGTATATTTTTTAATATTTCGTTTTGTTGTTTGATAAATGATTTCTCCAACGAGAATTCAATAATGTTGCTCATAAAGCCTGCTTTTTGTATGGGGGTTTCGTATTTAAGGGCATCTCGTTGCCCGATAGAATTTTTTGTAAAAATGAGCTCTTGCTCTGTAATCCCATTTTCGCGGTAATGGGTAAGTTCTTTTATTACCTCTTCAATCACGCTATCTGTCGCATGTAAAAGGAATCCTCCTGAAACAGAGAATGTTCCTGTAAAACGAGACCCCGTAAATCCAGAACGAACCCCATAAGTATATCCTCTTTTCTCTCGTAGATTAAGATTCAGCCGGCTATTGAACGCTCCGCCGAGTGTATAGTTCATGATGGATGCACGGTAATAATCGCCGGTGGCATCCCAGGGTAGCCCGGCATGTCCAAATCGTATTTCTGATTGAGCTGCACCCGGCTTGTCAACTAAAACAATTTGTGTTTTTGGAACAACTCGGGGCCTTTCAAAAGCCGGTAATGTTACAATTCCGGGCGCCCAACTCTTCAGAAAGTCGAGTTTCTTTTGAACTTCCTTCTTGTTAATATTGCCTACCACAACCACTTTAGCATGGTTGGGTCTTATATAGGCATGATAATAGTTTTTCACATCTTCCAAGGTTATGGGATTCACTGTTTCTTCACGCCCCAGCGTTCCTGTTCCCCAAATACTATTTTCGCCATAAAGCATAATTGATAATACATTCGTGGCAATTGCAGATGCCTGATTCTTTTGATTGGCAATACTTTCAAGCTGCTGCTTCTTTAATCTGTCAAAATCTTGGACATCAAATCTTGGAGAAAATAAAATTTCTTTCACAATTGCCAATGTAGAATCAACATTCTTCTTTAGGGAAAAAATATCTATTTCAATACTTTCAGATGTAGCATAAACATTTACAGAACTACCCAGCAAATCCAACAGCATATTCACCTCCTCAGAAGTATATCTTTGTGTTCCTTCATTCATTAATGATGCCGTAATAGATGCCAATCCTATTTTGTCCTTATCGTCAAGCATCTTTCCTCCTTTTATGGAGATGCGAATAGACACTGTAGGCAACTCGGTGTATTCTGTGCTAATAATTTGCACACCATTAGCGAGTGAAAGAACAGAAAAATTAGGCACTTTAATTAACGGATTAGGGCCAGAAGCCGGTCTATAGTTTGGCTCAAAAGGATAAATTCCTTTTTGATAAGTAAGCGATTCGTATTCGCTTAAATCGTTTTTAAATCCTAGTGGCACATCAGGTCGATTGAAATTATCGGGCTTGGCAGTAAGTTCTGATTTACCTTTTGGAACAACACTTAAATAAACCGCCGGCTTCTCTTTAATATATTTTTTATATACTCGCATTACATCATCCTTTGTTACCGACATATACCGCTCCATATCTTGCTTAATATAATTGGCATTGCCGGTAAAGGTTTGATAATATGCCAACTTTGAAGCTTTGCCCGAAACGCTTTGAAGAGATTTAAGTTCGTCGGCTTCGTGGCCTGCTTTATAACGATTTAAATCATCCTCGCTTATTTCTCTATTTTCAAAATCGGCAAGCAACTGTCTTACTTTTTGTTCAGCCGAGGCAAGCGATGTGCCCGGATAAGGCATTATTGTTATTATCCACTCTCCGGCCAATTCATTAGACGGATTATAAGCAGAAGCTCGAATGGCTTGTTGCGTTTTAACGAACTCTTTATAAAGTATAGAATTATTTCCATCTCCTATAATAGAAGCAAGAATATCTAACGGGGCCTCATCAGGATGTCGGGCTGGAACACCAGGAAACGCAATCCTAAGCATGGGAAATCGAATGTTGTCTTCATAAGAAATATAACGATCGCTATCCAGCGTTACGGGCATAGCGGGCATATTTTTTACTTCAGGCCCACGTGGAATGTTGCCAAAATATTTTTCTACTAATGACACCACCTCATCTGTTTTTACATTACCGGCAACCGTTAATGTGGCATTGTTAGGGCCATACCATCGAAGAAAGAATCGCTTCAGATCATCTAGTGTCGCCGCGTTTAAATCCTCAATATATCCAATCGTTGACCATGAATATGGATGGCCAAACGGATATAGCGCCTCGATAGATTTCTCGTTGGCTAGGCCATACGGACGGTTGTCATAGTTTTGACCTCGTTCATTTTTTACTGTTGCGCGTTGTATTTCGAATTTTTGTTGTGTTACCGAATCCAAAAACCAACCCATGCGATCTGCCTCAAGCCACAAAGCTGTTTCGAGTTGATTTGAAGGAACCGTTTCAAAATAATTAGTTCGATCAAGATTGGTTGTTCCATTTAAGGTTCCTCCCGACTCTGTAACTATTTTAAAATGCTCTTCATCGGCAACATGTTCAGAGCCCTGAAACATCATGTGTTCAAAAAAATGAGCAAACCCTGATCTTCCGACAAGCTCACGTGCCGACCCCACATGATAGGTTACGTCAACGTGTACAATAGGGTCGGAATGGTCTTCATGCACAATCAATGTTAACCCGTTTGGAAGCAAAAATCGTTTAAATGGAATAATCACTTCGTTGGCTGATGATGATACTTCCTGAATGAGTTTTGTCTGTGCTTGGCCCCATACATAAGAAGCAAATATTAGTGAAAATACTGCTATAATTTGTTTTGAATAAAATGAAACTCTTTTCATTGTGTAAATTTTAAAATTAGTTTATTCTTTTAGCTTTAAAAAATTCTGTTAGGAGAGCGCTACATTCGTCTTGCAACACCCCTCCTGAAATATCGGCTTTGGGGTGGGCAATTTCTGTAGCAAAACGAGCAAATCCATATTTTTTATCATAACATCCGAACACGACTCTGCCAATCTGTGACCATCGAATTGCACCTGCACACATTAAACATGGCTCTAGCGTTACATACAATATACAGTCGGGCAAATATTTAGATCCAACATGGTTGGACGCTGCTGTTATTGCTTGCATTTCAGCATGTGCTGTTGCATCGTTTAATGTTTCGGTGAGATTGTGTGCTCTGGCAACAATACGACTGTTTTGAACAATCACACATCCTATGGGAATTTCATCAACATCAGCCGCCTTTCGAGCTTCGCGAATGGCCTCTCTCATGAAGTGTGCGTCTGAAAAAATATCCTCTGTCATGTTCAAGTCAATTTAGCTCAATAAATATAATATTTGCTAGCATTTAAAATCATAAGCCATTTCAATTTTCTTACAATCCAAGTATCTGTTTGCCCTGATTAAAGATAATATCCACCGGTATTTGTTTTGACTTTAAAATGTCTAAATCCGACTGTAATTCTTGACCTATAACTCCTTTTTCTTTCACTAGATTATCTACGCCTACATAATCACCATCCCCTTGCAGTTGCAATATAAGGCGACTTAATTCTGTCATAGCTGCTTGCATTTTTTCAAATTTCACACTATACTTTCCGGATTCTTTATTGCGTTCAAAGACACCTTTCTCTTTAAAGAAATTAAATCTTATCATGTTCGCTTTACCATGTGCGCTGGATGCGCCAAACCGAACAGAACGAAAAATACCTGCCAAGAAAGTAACATAATAATCCTCTAAATTGCCTTCTAATTCTCCTTTTTCAAAAAGTTGTGTTATCATATACAAACCCAAAATATCTGCCTTGCCTTCTTCAAGCGCGGAAGCATGTTCTCGCAACGCCTCACGAACAGTTCCCTTTCCGTTAATCGTGTTTTTAATTCCTAGCCCATGCGCCACTTCATGAAACATAACCGTTGAAAAGAACGCATCAAAGGTTACATGATTTAACTGAGCCGGATCAATTAGTTGGTGTGCGATAGGCAATAATATTTTATCAAATTTGGCTCGCATAACATTTTTTAATTGCAATCGTCGAGTTCCTTTTTTGAGTTGTACCTCTTCGTCATTAGGAAGATTGATGGCAATGGTTTTACTACCCGAATTACAATCTCCGGCATAATAGATGGCATCATAAGCATTGAGGTCAGCATCCGATCCCGGCATTTCTTTTTTGTACTTGGCATCTACTGGAAGATTCTTTTGAAGTTCAGGCAAAAATGCCGCAAACTTCTCCAACTTCTTACTCCATTCCATATCTTTTATCAACACATATGCCTCAAATGCTGCCTTATATCCGTATAGCTGATCTTCATAGGTTTCAATCGGGCCAACTACAAAATCAATTGGATTCGATTTCATATCCATCCAGGCCATATCGCTGGGTTGATAATCATCCGTAAGCAACGCCTCACTTCTTAATATTAAATACTTTTTTAGCCCCTCATCCCCACTTAACTCAGCAGCTTGCCTAATCAATGCTGACGCTTTCTCTAATTTCACCTTATATGCTTCGCTATAAGGTATTACCATCAAATACCCCTCGCTATCTCGCCTGATTATTGTGTATTGATTGGTTTTGCGATTGTCTGCTAATTTTGAAAACTCTGTCGAATCCATATCAACCGGATAAAAATTGGCGCCTTTAGGTTTTTCTCCAAGAGTTTCAATAAACGCCTTGTTGCCGTCTAATCTATCCCATGGGCCGTAGTTAATTTCTGCATATTTGCGCAAATTTTCGTTAGATATCCTCGACAAAAATTCATTCTTGGGTTGCCCAAGCGACTGTTCCCAAAAAAGCTCATCCATAATCTCCGCTACATCTATCAATAAGGGTAGCATCTTGCGATAATTTTCATCCAGATGACTTAGGTCAGATGTAAGCGTAAACTCGGTATATTTGTCAAGCAATTGCTTAGATTCGTCTGAGGTATCTGTTTTAACCGGATCGTTCTTCGGGGTATTGTTGCAAGAAATGAATAATGCAACTACACATATCAAGTAAGGTGTTATTTTCATGCTAAGATTTTTTTTCAAAGTAACGGTTTTTTGTATAGAAAACGGTTCTTAGATTTCAAATTCGATAATAATCTTTCTTATCACTAAAGCTTAGTATCTTACATATTAAAACGGTTTATATCTTTGCTTTTTTATTGGAATTATGGATTACCCGTTTGAAGTTTTCGAAAAAAAATGGCAGGACTACTGGGAAATAGAAAAAACTTTTAGTGCAAATAATCAAAGCAACAAGCCAAAGTTTTATATCCTTGATATGTTTCCCTACCCCAGTGGTGCAGGCCTCCATGTTGGTCACCCGTTAGGATATATCGCCTCCGACATCGTAGCTCGCTATAAGCAATTGAATGGATACAATGTGCTTCATCCCATGGGGTTTGATGCATTTGGGCTTCCTGCCGAGCAATATGCTATTCAAACTGGCAATCACCCTGCAGATACAACTGCAATAAATATCAAGCGGTATATTGAACAACTCAAAAATATCGGATTCGCTTATGACTGGGAGCGCATGGTTGTCACCAGCGACCCGGCATATTACCGATGGACACAATGGATATTTCTGCAATTATTTCATCACTGGTACGACAGAAATCAGCAAAAAGCGCGACCGATTCTTGATCTAATTAGAATTTTTGAAGAACAGGGAAATGTGAATTGTTGTCAGCAGATGTTGAGCGGCAATGTGGAAGGCGTAACACAAATCTTTTCTGCTGACGAATGGAAAGGTTTTGGTGAACAGACCAAACAAAGTATCTTAATGAACTATCGATTGGCTTATCAAAGTTTTGCTTATGTAAATTGGTGCGATACCCTCGGCACCGTTTTGGCCAACGATGAAGTGAAAGACGGCGTGAGTGAAAGAGGCGGACACGCTGTTGAGCGTCGACAAATGCGTCAGTGGTTTTTGCGTATTACGGATTATGCCGACCGGCTGTATGAAGATCTGAATAGTTTAGATTGGTCCGAAAGCATGAAAGAAATGCAGCGAAACTGGATTGGAAAAAGTGAAGGATTGTTGATTCGCTTCGCGCTAAAAGACCAACCCGAAAAATTAGAAGTTTTTACTACGCGACCGGATACAATTTTTGGCGTTAGCTTTATGGTGCTGGCTCCTGAAAATGAATGGGTAAATTTACTCACTACTCCTGAACAAAAAGAGGCGGTAACTGCTTACGTAAACGATGCCAAAAATCGCAGTGAACGAGAGCGACAGTCCGATGTAAAACGTGTTACCGGAGTTTTTACAGGATCATATGCCATTCATCCTTTCAACGGTCATAATATTCCTATATGGATTAGCGAGTATGTGCTGGCCGGCTACGGAACAGGTGCTGTAATGGCTGTGCCGGCACATGATTCCCGAGATTTTCGCTTTGCAAAAAATTTTAGATTACCCATTCCACGTGTAATAGCAGGCGCCAACGGTGACGATTCTGAACTAGTTGATGATGCTTATGAAGCCAAAGAAGGCACTTTAATCAATTCTGGCTTTATCAACGGTCTTGCTGTAAAAGATGCGATGGAAGCCGTAAAACAACGCGTGGAAAAAGAAGGAATAGGCGAACGACAAGTAAATTACCGCCTGCGTGACGCCAACTTCAGTCGACAACGATATTGGGGAGAGCCATTCCCTATTTGTTTTAAAAACAACATCGCTACTCCACTTCCCTTGGATCAACTCCCCCTTAAGTTGCCTCCCATGGACGACTTTAAACCTACCGGTAATCCAGAAGGCCCGCTGGCTAAACTACCTCTTGACCAATGGAACTTTGAGGGGCTCCCGCTTGAAACCGATACCATGCCCGGATTTGCCGGTAGTAGCTGGTATTTTTTAAGATATATGGACCCAAATAATCAGGACGTCTTCGCTTCTATTGAGGCGCTGAATTACTGGCAAAATGTAGATATGTATATCGGCGGCACTGAACATGCCGTAGGCCATCTGCTCTACAGCAGGTTTTGGCATAAGTTTTTGTACGACTTGGGCTATGTGCCTACAACCGAACCTTTTAAAAAATTAGTGAATCAGGGTATGATTCAAGGGCGTAGTAATTTTGTATATCGAATAAAGGGGAAAAATACATATGTTTCGTTGGGGCTAAAAGATCAGTATGAAACAATAGCCATCAATGTTGATGTTAATTTCGTTCAAAATGACGAACTGGATTTGCAAGCAATCAAGGATAAAAAGTTGCATAATCTTGCCGATGCTGATAAAGCAGACTGGTTGCTTGAAAATGGGAAATACATCTGTGGTTGGGAGATTGAAAAAATGTCGAAATCAAAATGGAATGTAGTTAATCCAGATCAAATCTGTAAAGATTATGGAGCCGATACGCTTAGGATGTACGAAATGTTTTTAGGCCCCATAGAACAAAGCAAACCCTGGAATACTCAAGGCATTGAAGGTGTGCATAAATTTTTACGCAAACTCTGGCGCACTTGTATAAATTCGCACGACAACATACAACTTACAAATGAAGAGCCAAGCACTAAAGAATTGAAAGTGCTCCATAAAACGATTAAAAAAACCAGTGAAGATATTGAATCCCTCAGTTTAAATACTTCTATCGCCGCTTTTATGATATGCCTAAATGAATTGAGTGAAATGGGTTGCCGAAAAAAAGCCATTTTCGAGCCGCTACTGATTATTCTTTCGCCATTTGCTCCACACATCTGCGAAGAATTGTGGAGCCGATTGGGCCATTCCTCATCCATTGCACATGCCACATTTCCTGCTTTCAACCCTTCTTACCTTGCCGAAGATACATTTACATATCCTGTTTCTTTTAACGGGAAAGTTCGTTTTCAAATAGAAATGCCTGTAAATGCGCCTAAAGAAACTGTTGAGGCCGCTGCATTACAACATGAAATGGCTGAAAAATGGATGGAAGGAAAAACCCCTAAAAAAATTATTGTCGTTCCAGGTAGAATTGTCAATATAGTGTTGTAAATACACTAAGTATTTTTTTATATATCCTGACACAGCTCTATTAATACGCCTCCTGCATCTTTGGGATGCACAAAACAAATAAGTTTATTATCTGCTCCTTTTTTAGGTGCTTCTTGCAAAAGCCGAAATCCTTCTTGTTTCAATCGCGTCATTTCTAACTCAATGTCTTCAACATGAAAAGCAATATGGTGAATCCCTTCTCCTCTTTTTTCAATAAATGTTGCAATGGTACTTGACGGATCGGATGCCTGTAATAGCTCAACCTTGTTTTCTCCAGATTTAAAAAAAACAGTTATAACCTTTTCAGATAAAACCTCCTCTGTTTTGTATGGCTCAACGCCTAATAAACGAACATAACGCGGAACAGCATCTTGCAAATTTTTTACGGCAATGCCAATGTGTTCAATTCTTCCTATCATGATTCATCAAGGTTGAACCATCACTTTGGTTGTAACCGAGTGCCCTCCCATAAATAAAGTCATGAAATACATACCATTAGAAATCCCCGTAGGGAGAATGATTTTTTGTGATACCTGGCCTGCGGATGTGTGCATTTCTTGTGTTGTGAGAATGGTGCGCCCTGTCATATCAGCCAATGAAACATAATATGAACCGGAAGCCGGCGCATCAAATATAAGTGTAAGCTCTGACTGTGTCGGATTGGGATACAAGGTTAGAGCCAATGCTGTATTAGCAATCTCATCAATGCCAATATTCGGCCCCACAATATTTATATCATCAAGGTATAAATTGTTGCCACCATCAGAATTAAACTCAAAACGAAAACGAACATTATTACTTGAACCCCAAGCTGAAAGATTGTTCAGCGTGATTGTTTTCCATTCAGAAGTTGAAGTAGGTGCCCAGTTACTTGTTTTGTTAGTAGTGGTTGCCAAATCTGATCCTAGAGCAGACCAACGCACATTCCAACTTTGCCCACAATTGTTAGATACATATACTCGTAAGCGGTCTTCATTATCATTAGATCTTCTAGCAAATGCATATTTAAAACTCAGCGTAGGTGTGCCTTCTATAGCTGAAAAATCGTATGAAGGTGAAAGAATACTATAGCTAATTCCTTTCTGCGAACCATAATTATTAACCCTTAGGGCGTTAGGGGCAGATGTTGACGCAAGCGTAGTTTCCTCCCAACCAACTGTTGTACTCCAATCATACTGATTGCTCCAACGTCCGTTTGATATGGGGCCATTGTCAAACGCATCTTCATATAAGTAGCTTGAAAAATCGGCAGTTGCTGGATACACATAAATAAAACCATTGCGTGTTTCGCTATCATTGCCTCCAGGTGCACTTACCGTAAGTGTTACATCATAAGTTCCGGGATCGTTGATGGTAATTGTTGGGTTTTGTACTGTTTCAGTAAATGTTTGTGTGCCGTTTGTAATCGTCCAATTCCATGAGGTTGGCGTGGCATTATAACTCTGGTCTGTGAGCGTAAATGATGTTCCGGCACAAACACTATAACGATTTGTTTTAAAATCGGCAATGGGAGCGCAGTTTGCCGGATAGTTGTATGGATCGCTGGTGCCGGTGGCTGTCAGATTCGCCGACTTCCACAAGCTGCTACGCTGTCCGGAACTACTATTTATAGCTGTTGTCATTCGTGTTACCTGTCCGTTTGTAAACATGTTTGTGCAGCTGGCATAATCCATGAAATTTTGAACATTCTCCAACTGCCCACATTCGTCTTTTGTAAGTGGGCAGGTGCTAAAAGCACCTTTAGTTGGTGGTGTATCGCTAACAAAATCTGATCCTGTGCAGCTTGTTCCAATTTCGGTATAGCCCCAAGGGTGCATCAGGTTAAAAAAATGACCTGTTTCATGTGTTAATACTCTTTTGTTGAAGTTGGACCCGTTAGAAGTACCAATACTGCCAACATAATTATCATCCAAAATAATCCCATCTGTACCATCAGATGAAAAACCGGGCAAAGTAGCATACCCTGCCGTTACCGACGTGGTGCTCTCTGTATAAATGTTGGAAACAACCCACATATTAAAATATTTTGACCTAGGCCAACTGATGAGCTTAGAATCATCATTGGCATCATAAGTAAGCAAAGAAGGTGTACGAGTTATTCCATTTGTGCAATTTCCACTAGGGTCTTTTGTGGCTAAACGAAAAACGAACTTGGAGTTGCCCGCTATGGGTTTAAATGTGGGCACAATGCTGGACGTATCAGCGTTTTGCTTGTTGAAGTCCTCGTTCAAAATGCGTATTGCGTCCACAATTTGCGCATCCGATATGTTTTCGGTGCCATAATTATGTATTACATGCACTACCATTGGAATATAATATTCGCCACTCTCTGAAGTGCTCATGATAAATTCCGAATTGTCTTCAATCCACTGATTCAATTGCTCAAAATCAATAGCCAACTGCGGATTG
Organism: Candidatus Competibacteraceae bacterium; assembly: GCA_014879445.1. Lineage (GTDB taxonomy): Bacteria > Bacteroidota > Bacteroidia > CAIKAF01 > CAIKAF01 > BA4. The sequence goes on along the minus strand of JACSSC010000018.1, from coordinate 59,320 downwards.
TCTGCTATGTATTCTTTCATCTTGTGGTCTGTGCCACACCATCCGGCATCATGCTGAGAAAAAACAAGGGGCGAAGAAGCAAAAATAACGCCCATCCATAATGTAACTGAAAAATTTTTCATGCGTGGGAAATTTCAATGATTCAAATAAAATAAATTTTTGGATGATGAAGTTAGTCAAAACCTTTGACAACGCCAAATATTTTACTGGTTAATCTCAACAAAGCGTTGAATATCTTTGATTTTGCCAAAAACAATAATGGTATCATTCGGGCGAATGATAGTATCGGATGCCGGCACGCCAATAATGTGCTGCTCTTTCACAATTGACCCATTTTTTTCCTCTTCAAACTCTCTCTTAAGCGTAATGAGGTTCAAGCGATACTTATTGCGCAAATTTATATCCTCTAATGTGCGATTGGCGATGCCCGGCGGCGTCAAAATTTCAACAATTTCATGATCATCGGGTAATGATATGCATGAAATTATGCTTGGATTTATCAATTTTTCAGCCATGAGCTTCCCGATTTCGTCCTCGGGTGAAAGAATTTCTTTCACACCGATTTTTTCAAGTATCATGCGCTGGTGACGCCCTTCTGCTCGTGCAATTATTTTTTTAACATTCAACTCCATCAATAAAACCACACAAAGTAGAAGTGCGTCAAAATCTTCACCAATTGCAACAATAACGGCATCCATGTCGGAAATGTTTTGCGCCTTTAACGCTCTGAAATCAGTGGCATCCATTGTAACGCCATATGCAATTTCTCCACTTAGATCATTAATATGGTCTTCGTTATTGTCTATCGCCATAACTTCTGCACCTCGTATCGATAATTCGCGTGCTATGGATGTGCCAAATTGCCCTAGACCAATTACAGCAAATCTAGATGTATTCATACAAAATTCATTTTAGGTAAAGGTATGTTTTAAAAATTAAATAACAGAGATTAAGACAACCCAAAAAGAAAAAAGCCCTTTCGGGCTTTGTGGTTTGGGGCGGAATCGAACCGCCGACACAAGGATTTTCAGTCCTTTGCTCTACCAACTGAGCTACCAAACCATCTCAATCTGACTTCCTTTTAAGGAGCGCAAATGTAAAAAAAATTTTAATTCAATCCAATCTTAGCCGATATTTGCAAATTAATCGAGTTATTTGTTTTGTAAGTGGCAATATTTTTTGCTCTATACGTTTATCTGACATGATGATTTATGATGTTTTTGATCGTTGATCAAGGGAATACCGTTATTAAGTGGACTTCTGTTATGCCTCCTGAATTTGAAATTCAGAAAGTGCATTTTGCCCCCTCTCTTCAAGATTTTCTGAGCCAAATTAGTTTTTATTCCGGGTCGAAGGCCTTGATTTGTTCTGTTGCCAACGATACTATGTATAATGCGTTAAAAGAGGGGATAGAAAGACATAACATTGCATGTACAACATTTTCGGCCCATATACCTCACCCTCTCATCAATGGCTACGAAACCCCTAACACATTAGGCCCCGACCGACTCGCTGATGCCATTGGCGCATGGCATTTATTTCCGTGTCAAAATTCCTTAGTGATTGATTTCGGCTCTTGTAATAATTATGAATTGGTATTGTCATCCGGCACTTATATGGGAGGAGGAATCTCGCCAGGCCTACAAATGCGACTCAAAGCACTGCATGATTATACAGGGAAGCTTCCAACGCTCAACCCTGAAGATTTTTCTGGCATACATCCCGGGCTTAATACTAAAGATTGTATCCTCTCTGCAACACTAGGTGGAATATTGGCAGAAGCGGAATCTATCATCCACCACTATGATGCATTATTTGGCCCGCTTAACATTATTTTTACCGGAGGCAACGCTCCGTTTTTTGGCAAATACCTAAAAATTAAGAATTTTGCACATCCCGATTTGGTATTAACCGGATTGGCACAAACCTTAAAATATCATTTTGAAACGAAATAAAAACTTGCTGGCCAAAATTATTTTTGCTTTGCTATTGGTCTTTGCAGCCCCCTCTTTTACGCCGATCTTTGCACAGTCCGACAGCCATTCTCCTTACTCCTTCTACGGGATTGGTGTGCCCCAACGCAATGCACTACAAAATGGATTTGGTATGGGGGGCATATTTGCCGGCCTCCGCGATTCAAACACTATCAATTTTCTAAATCCTGCTTCTTATTCCGCTATTGATGTTACTCAGTTTATTTTTGGTGCTGAAAATAATGTTTACAATCGCTCTCTCAACAATATAAATATCTTAGATTACAATGTTTTTATTAATCAAGTAGGGCTTGGAGTACCAATTATGAGAAAAAAATGGGTTGGATGGGGGTTGTATGTTGGCTATAGCCCATATTCTCAAGTTGGATACACCTTTGCTGACTCTGTAACACAATATTTTGGAACAGACACTGTATTAGTGAAGCGTAGATATGATGGAAGTGGTGGTGTTAATCAAGTAACTTTGGGAAATGGGTTTAGAATATACAAATACATTTCTATTGGCCTCAATGTTCATTATTTATTTGGCACAATTGACCGCAACCGCTCTCTACTAATGCCTCTCAACCAGGCATACTTAAGTAGTCGCGTACAAGAAAAAACACGCATTCAAGAGGTGGGTTTTGATGTGGGATTGCAAAGCCATTTTTCTATCAAAACCAAGCACCGCTTTCGCCCTAAAGAAATGACCAAAGATTCATTGATTCAGCGCAGTTTATGGCCATATAAAACATCTCGTCTATTCATTAATATGGGCATAAATTACTCTATGGGGCGAGACCTTTCTGCATCGCTTGACAAATATGGCATACAGTTTTTATATGGCAATACTGAGTATGGTGTAGACACTTTCGACCTTGCTCCTGGAATCAACGGAGCGATTACGCTACCTCACATCATTACAGCCGGCATTCATCTTACTAATGCCAAATGGTGGTCGGCAGCATTTGACTTCAATTGGGGCAATTGGTCATCTTTCTCTTATTTCGACCAACCCAATGTGCTATTCTCAAACACCTGGGGAATAAGTGCCGGCGCCGAGTTCGACCCTCCATACAAAAATAAGAATCTAGGTAAAAATCAATTTCTTAAAAACATGTTATTTCGAGCGGGGGCTCGCTATCAAGACCGTGCTTTCAGACCTGACACAAATCCGGTGGATGAAGTTGGCATAAGTTTTGGTTTGGGTTTGCCGTTGGCGTTTGGTAATAAATACTATTCCGAAGCTGAAAGTAGAAGAATCCTATCATACATCAATATTGGTGTAGAGGGCGGATGGGCGGCATCAAGAAATAATGGCACCATCAACGAATCATTCTTCCGACTTAACCTAGGAGTTACTATTCGCGATAAATGGTTTATAAAAAGAAGGTTTAATTAAATTCATAATAATGATGATTTCCTCCAGTTTAATCTCAGTTGCTCTTTCTGCTACATTAAGTACATTTTCATTTAATGATGATTGCAAAAAAGAGTTTTCTATTTTCACTGAAAACATGAAAACCAAAAACTATGAATACGCCATGCCGTCATTCCGTTACCTTATTAATAATTGTGCAGAAATCGGGACGGGGCTTTATATTCGAGGAGAAGAGTTACTAAATCATTTTATTAGTAAAGAAAAAAATGAATCCGTTAAAGAGGGTTTGATTGATACGCTTTTTATTTTGTTGGATAAAAGAATTGAAATTTCAAAAAATGATTCCAAATATGGGAAAGAAGGATTCATTATAGGAAAAAAAGCAAATTATTATGCCTTGCATCGCAAAGACCAACTTGAGGTAATATATGAACTCTCAAAAAAATCGGTTGAAATAGAGGGGTCTGAATCTGCCGCTAGCGTGATGAGTACTTATATGCAATATACCGCTATTCTGAACACAAAAGAAAAACTAACATGTGATGATGTCATCAATGTGTATAATTTGCTAAGCGAATATATTGATGATAATCTTAAGCGATATGAAGAAACAGACACTATAAAATACGCGAACAACCAAAAGGCGCAAGAAAATGTTGATAAACTTGCCGGAGCTTGCTTGACATGCGACAACTTGGTTGATATTTTGAAACGCAGTTTTGAGGCCAATAAAACCAATCCAGTTTGGGTTAAACGAACAGTAGACGCTCTTGACCGCAAAAAGTGCCTAAAAGAAGAGCAATATAGAAAAGAGGATCTGGTCTTGCAGCTATTTGATGTCAATGTTGGCTTTAATCCCAGTTCTGATGGTTATAAAAAATTAGCTCGCATGCACGTGCTGATGGGAAACATTAATTTGGCTCAAACTAATTATGAAAAAGCTATTGAGTTGGCTGTGCAAAATGAAGATAAAGCGCAATTATACATGGAGTTTGCGTTAACACAGGCAGAGAAAGGCCAATATTCTCAAGCGAGAAACAGCGCACGAAATGCTGCCAAACTTCGAGAAAATTGGGGGAAGCCATATCTGTTTATCGGTGATTTGTATGCCGGGAGCGCTTCTCGTTGTAGCGTAGGCAATCCGTGTGAAGACCGTGCTGTTTTTTGGGCGGCAGCCGACAAATATATTTATGCCAAATCCATTGATCCTTCGTGCTCAGACGAGGCCAATCGCAAACTGGGCATAGCTGCAGCCAACTATCCCTCTAAAGACAATTGCTTCTTCGACGGGTTTAAAGAAGGGCAATCTTATACGGTTGGCTGTTGGATAAGCGAATCTACTACCGTCCGCATTAAATAAACACCATGCAAACCATTCCTCGTGTTTGGATTTGTTCTTTTGCTCTTCTGATATTGCATATGTCATGTTCTAATGATTTGGAAAAAGTTAGAATAAACGAAACAGAAGAATTGCCTGTTGCCATTACTCGCGATGTGGTGCTTACATATAGCGACTCTGCTCGAACGGTATCGCAACTTTCAGCCCCTTTGCGAAACGATTACATCAGCGATGATTCAAGAAGCGAGTTCCCTGAGGGTATTCATTTGGTGTTTTACAATGCTGACCAAAGCATTAATACACGCCTTAGCGCCAACACAGGTGTCATTTGGCAAAAATCAGGCGTGTTTTACTTTTCACAACAAGTTGAGCTTATAAATGAAAAAGGAAGCCAGCTTTTTACTGACGAATTAACATGGGACAACAAACAAAAAAAAATTTATACGACCCGTCCAATCCGAATCATTGACAAAAATCGCATATTGACCGGTGATGGATTAATTGCAGACGATAATTTTCAAACTTATGTTATTCTTATTCCAACCGGAACTTTTCACATAGAAGAATAAATATGAAAGCTTTAGAATTGTTTTGGATGGGAGTTAGTATTATATTATTGGGTGTTGCTTTTTATCTCACTTGGTTTGACGCTCCCCACAAAGTGATTTATTATGTATTTCCAGCCATCGGGTTGTTTATGTATTTTAAACGTCGCAATCAACGACGACGATCACAGAAATAACACTAGTTACGAATCAGGTGCAAAAATCCGTGTTGTTCTGTTCCTCCATATTTCAGAATATAAAAATACACGCCATCAACTGCCGCGTTATAAGTGCTATTGACATATCCATCCCAACATGGTTCATCTTCTGAACTTTCATAAACCGAGCGCCCCCATCTATTGTAAATAATCAACTCATAACAATACTGGCCATTGTTGCCAATAGGACAAAACAAGTCATTTTGCCCCTGTGAAACAAACGGTGTAAATACATTAGGCATAACTAAGCTGTCATTATAATCACCAAATCCTCCCGCCGAAAATGCTTGTGTAAGCGAACTAGAGCAAGGCCCATTAATTGCAATCTGAGTAACATTAACTGTATTATTAAATGCTACATTAAAAACAGTATCTCCTGGCGCCAAAGTGTCTCCATTAATCACATAGATTACATTTGTAGAATTGACAGCATAATTAAGTAAAGCAACCGTTACTCCTGTACAACTCCCTACTGCTCCAAATCCAAATCCCGGTACAGGTATTTGATCATTTACGACGACTGTTTGAAATACGGTATCGAGACAATACCCATTATCAATCACCAACATATAGTCCGTTGTTGATGGTGGGCTAGCAATGGGATTGGAAATATTTGGATTGCTCAACCCTGTTGACGGCGACCAACTATACTGATAACCAGCCACCGGAGGAATACCAATTTCTACTGACGCGTTTTCGCATAAATCTAACGTGGCCAAATCGGGATTGTCTGGGCTCTCAACAATCATAATCTGCTTGCTAATTGTATCTGAAGGAATGCAAGTGCTAAATGTCGTATCAACAACGATTAATGTAACCGTATATAGCCCGGTATCAGCATACGTGTGGAAAGGGCTGGGCTCAAATGATTCGTTACCATCTCCAAAAAACCAATGATATGATAGACCTGTAGAGCTTTGATTAACGAACTGATAACCATACCCCGAACAAACGGCCAATGGAAAATCAAAATCGGCCGTTGTGAATGGAAGATCGATACTGAGTTTGAATACCCCATTGTTGCAATTGCTTGAATTATTGGTCTGAGACCAGGCGCCAGGAGTAGTCGGGAAGTCATCATGATTGCCACAGCCGGCACATACGGACTGATAAATCACGCCATTCTTATCAAATCGGCTGGTGCCTCCATCCACATGCTCCTGACTTTGAGCCCCCCCAAAATAAGTGGCATATACCAACGAGTCAAAATCGGTAGCAAAAACAGAAATAAAGAAATTAAATCCATCGCCACTTGACGCCTGGAAGGCATTAGCCGTAACAGGCATTCCTGTAAGAGGCACGCCGCTTACCAAACTACCGCCCCACCCGGAAATGTAAACATTTTCACAGATGTCAACCAAAAATGCTGTAGGGGAAACATTCACCTGGCCATTTCCATTGCCAAACAAGCTGCTATATATCATTGCACTTAGCGAGTTGTTAAGTTTGGTAACAAACTGACCACTATTGAGATTGGCATAAGATACATTGAGAACAGGGTATGTTGCAGGGCTTTGTGTTTGGCCATAAATATACACATCATTATCACCGTCAAGCTCTACAAAAAACACCTGATCATACTGATTGGTTCCAATAAATGTACTTTGCAGTAATGTGTTTCCGTTTGAATCAATTTTAGCTACAAAGCCATCTGTTTTTCCTCCCTGATACAAGGTGTTCAGCCCTCCCGAAATGGTAGGAAAATTTGATGACGAGGTACCCCCGACAACATAGACACGCCTGTCGTTGTCAATTTTTAATCCATAAGCCGCATCTTTATCTGCCCCCCCTAAATAGGTGCTCCAAATCAAGTTTTGTAAGTTGGCATCTAGTTTAAATACAACCGCATCTTGACTTCCTCCGAAGGTAGATTGCAAGGCATTTAAAACAGGAAAATCAGACGACTTTGTAGTACTGGCCACATAACAATTTCCATCTTCGTCAATCATAATTTCTCCTCTAAACTGGTCTCCATAATTAAACTGAAGAGAGTCGTAATTAGACACCCAATAACTTCCTGAAAGGTAATTTCTATTATAATTAACACCATCGTTGCCTGATCCGCCAATAAAGGTTGATCCCAACAAAGCGGTACCCGAACTATTAAACTTGGAAACATAAATATCGGTTCCTGAATTGAAATATGTTCCATTTTGCATGAATCCGATAAAACTACCCCCATTAAAAGTAGGATCGTAAGCATTGGCGGTGGTGGGAAAATCAGCAGAGCTGGTAACACCAAACATATAAAGCTCATCCTGCTGATTAACAATCAAGCTATGTATGGTTTCTGTTCCTGAAGTTGCGGTGCCCCCACCCAAATACGTTGAATAAACCAACGATGATCCATCTGGAGAGAACTTGGTTATCACGGCATCTGTTATGCCGTATGTGCTTCCGTTTACGGTAGTGGTTGTTTGGTAAGCCCCCAGCGTAGTGGGATAACCTATACTGTAAGCCATCCCTCCGGTATAAAAATGCCCTTGATTATCATATGTGGCTGTCATACCAAAGTTATCAGCCGTTGACCCTGTGTATGACGCAAAAATTAATGTCGGGTCAATAACCAATGGAAGTTTCTTATTATATTTTCCAATTTCAAAAGACACCACTCCATTCTGAATTACATAGCGACAAGGTATTTCTCTTTTTTCGCCTTGAATTATTTGGTATGCATAGGGTTTGTTTTCGTAAACCTCGCCCATAGAAGTTCGAATCACAATTTTATCATCTTGAATGGAGAAATTATCTGTACCATCATATGTCCAACGAACCTGATCTGGCTTGCCTCCGGGCTGAACAATAACATCATACTTAAGTTGTCCTTCGTAGTTATAATAGTGTATATCTATAAGGGCCCAAATGTTTCGATAATGAATACGGTGCTTAGGGTATAAAGAATGCACCCATTTATTGGGATCATTGCTTCTGTAATAATTTAGATAATAATGAGCTGGCTCAAAAGCATAATGTTCTGATGATGCATTGCTTTGAATAAACCGTGTTTGAAACGCATGCCCCTTAATAGAATAATCGCCATTTAATTGCACGGATGTGTGTGCCTTGTGCAGTCCTGAATGATCTGCCAAATGCCATATTATACCATCTGGCCTAATAAAGAGTGCGCCACCCGGCACATCACATCGATAATCGAAAGATTCTTCCCATTGTCCTTTATTTTCTATAAAATGAAAGAGCTTTTGACCTGCAAGCGAAAAAGAAAAAATCAACAAGAAAAATCCAATAAAGTATCTTTTAAACATATATATTAGTTGGTATTAATCCTACTAAGTTACACATATTTCTTAAAACAAAAATCAACAAGATTGATAATTAGACGAACTGTGGCTAGAAAGTGTTGCATGCGATAACAAATTAGAAAAATCTTACTTTTGTAAAAAACAAAACATATGCAAAGATTATTTGCTTTATTACTTGTGATATGCTTGTGTTTCTCAGGGGTTTCTGCCCAACATCGCTGCGTCACACATGATGTATATTTACAAAACTCACTTCAATATCCCACTTACGGGCAAGCTGTTCAAGCCATGTATCAATCGGCAAGTGATTGGGCCTCTTCAAATGGGTGGCAAAAATCTGGAGGCGTATATCAAATCCCCGTTGTTGTACACGTTGTATATCTAACGCCTGACCAAAACTTACATGATTCTATTATTTACAGTCAGATTGCCGTATTAAACGAAGATTACCGTCGCATGAATGCAGACACTTTACAAACGAGAGCAGCTTTTTTGCCGGTTGCTGCCGATGCCGAAATTGAGTTTTTCTTGGCCACTACTGACCCTGACGGAAACCCAACCACCGGAATAACCCGTACATCTGGTACTCCTTCGTGGGGAACATTTTCGCCATTTGACGATAATGTTAAGTTTGATTCATTGGGTGGTAAAAATGCATGGCCAACCAATCGCTATCTTAACATTTGGGTTTGTGATTTGGTATTTGGATTTGGGATATTGGGATATGCCTATCCGCCTATTGGCACAGTTCCGAATTGGGACCCGGGGGTTGCGCCCGCCGACTCTAGAAAGCAAGGGGTTGTTATCCATTACCCTGTATTTGGTCGCAATAATCCTTTGGCCACTGGGCCTTTGGCTTCGGTAAATCGAGGTCGCACAACAACCCACGAAGTAGGTCATTACCTGGGCTTGCGACATATATGGGGCGATGGAGATTGCACCATGGATGATGGCATTGCCGACACCCCACCTGCGGCATCAGATGCACAACAAATCTGCGACTGGTTGAAGAATACTTGTACAGAAACATCCGGTCCAGAACTGCCTGATAATATCGAAAACTATATGGACTATGCCTCTGATTCGTGTATGAATATGTTTACTCAGGGCCAGGTAAGTATTATGCGATATGTTTTAGAAAATTTCAGACAGGAATTGGTCGGGTTGCCTCTCTCTGTTCACAATCAAACAACAGCTAACGGCCTCGTTGGTCTTTTTCCAAACCCAACATCAGACCAAATTCAGATTTACCTTCTAAGCGCAGATATAATTATTTCAGATGAAATTATCATTGGGGATGTGCATGGAAAAATTTGCTTGACAACGCCCTTATCAACAATAGATGTGAGCAACTTGCCGGTGGGTGTTTATTGGGTAAGAATAACAACCAACAGGGGAGAGATTATTCAAAAATTCATCAAAAAATAATTTTGATGTAAAGATTTTTTCCTATTTACAAATTCAAATCAACGGCTTATTTAATATCCGGTGTATAGTTATAAAATAAAGCAAATGACTCTGTGCTTGTCTATGGCTTGTTGCTGAGGCGTTTCAAGTACTCGTTTGCCTTATCGGGTTGCCCTAGTATGTTATAAGTAATGCCAATATTGCGGATGGCTTCTCCGTTGTTAGGTTGAATAGAAAGCGTTTTTTCATAATAAATAAGAGCCGTATTATACTGCCCCATGGCAGCATAGCTATTGCCTGTATTATTAAGCGATCCGATATGAGCAGAATCGCGCTGCAATGCTTTGCTGTAATGAAGAATCGCATTATTGTAATCTCCACCTTTGGCATGCCAGTTTCCGAGGTTATACCAAGTGTTTGATTGCGAGCTATCCAGCTGAAGAGAATGATACAGGGCATTAAATCCATCGAGCCGGTTGCCGGTTTCTGTTAGGCACATTCCATAATTATTCCATATTTCAGCACGAGAGGTGTCGAGTTGTAACGCTAGTCGGTTGGCCTCAATAGCTTCTTGCCACATGCCCATATCTGAATAGGTTAATGCCCCTTGAATAAAGAAATCAATATTGTCTTTGTTTTTATATTTTAATCCGGTCTCATATGCCTGGCGAGCTAAAGGAAAATCTTTAACCTGTCGGTATGCAATGAGCAAGTGAACCCAGGCGTCAAAATAATCGGGCATAATTTTGATACTGCGATTGAGATATTCGATGGCTTCACGTGTAAGGACATTCTTTTTAGGATTTGAGTCGTCCATTGGAATAATTTTTTTGTGCAGCATATTGCTGGCATATGCAAACTGAGTTCGGGCACTACGAGGATTATTGTCTTTGTCGGCAGCAAAAAGTGTGGCACTGGTTTTCCAATCAGGATTACGAGATATGGTTTTAATCGAAAAAAGAACGATAACAATGCCCAAGACAACAACAAACGATTTGTTGGCCGACAGCATAGCCCCGAATGAGAAATGAGCAGATTTATGACTAAGCTTAAATAAGCGCGATATCAAAACAGGGAAAGCCAAACTTAGGCCTAATGATGGCAAATACGCGAATCGCTCTCCCAGGGTCGCTTCGATAATAATAACCAAATTAGACACAATAGAAATGGTAAGGCCAAAAAACAATAATCCGTAAGCGGCGGGATCTTTGCGTTTCCAATTCATGGCCACATAAACAACAATTGCCACGATTGCGGCCATAGATAGTAAAAACGCCGGTTCAGAAAAACGTGCAACAGGAAAGGTATTGAATGAATAATCGTAGCTTAGGGGATGTGGTAAAATAAAGAGTCGCAAATATGCGCCCACAAGCACAATGGCAGTAGCAAAATGTTCGGAGGAATTGCTTGCTGCCACAATGGAATTATTGATTACTGCAATTTCTTTGAAATTTGAAATTTCTCCTAACGCTGCTATACGTAAGCCAAAATAAGCCAAAATAGCAACAAACAAAACGACAAGCGAAACAAGGTAATGGCGCGTTTGTGGCTTTGCAAAGAAAAAGAGGGTTATGGGCAAAACAGCAAATAAGGTAATCGCACTTTCTTTAGCCAAAACAGCCAAAAAGAAAGATAATGCACCCCAAAACAGATGAACAAATTTTGAAGATTGCACATAATTCAAAAACTGTTGCAAGGCCAAAACACCAAACATTAAAGCCAGCATCTCATCGCGGCTTTTAATATTAGCAACTACTTCCGTATGCAACGGATGCACCATAAACAATATAGCTGCTGAAAGAGGGATAAGTGGATGAAGCGACCATGTGAGGCGATGAAAAAGGCGATAAACCAGCCATCCGGTGAGCGCATAAAGCAAAATGTTCATCAAATGATGAAGCCAGGGTTGGTTGGGTGCAATTTGCCATTCAGCAGCAAACATCACAAGTGAGAGGGGGCGGTATAAACTTTCTTTTCGATCCCAAAACCCTTGACGATAAGGTGTAGTAAGAATATCAGGGATAGCCGAAAACCCTTGCGTAACGATGGTGTTTTTGAAAGTAACCATTTCGTCATCGAGTACATAATCATGGCCAATGGTTTGGATATACAAACCCAACCCCAAAACAGCACAAAACAAGGCAAAAAACAGGGGATAGTGCGCCCCATAGGCCACTATAGGTGGCATTTCGGGCGGTGGGCTAGATTTTGGCTTGGGCTTGTTATATGTTTTCTTTTTCATAACCAATTAAGCACAGAAACGAAAGTACTGAAATCTTTTCACACAAAAGCTTCTATTTAATGGTATTTTTTTCGGGCCAGGGAGCGAAGTGGCAGCCCGGAGCGGCCTGAAGCCGCGAGGACTATGAACGTAGCGCCCGGCGACACGAAGCATTGGGAAAGGAGGTGGGGTGGCTGGCCCCCAAAAGCGCTTTCAATAATCTCAAAATGGAATTATGAAAGAATAAAGGTATTTTTGTACAAATGAACTGGAAGGAAATATATACAGATTACGAGCCGGTTTTTAAAATCATCATCATTGTTGCTGTAGCATTTTTGTTGAACAAGCTGTTGCGAACAATGATCTCGGCATACTTTAAAAGGGAATCAGCGCGAATCAATGTTGACCCAACCGCATATAACTTTTTGAAAAATGCATTGACATTTATCATTGTGATATTTACTTCGCTGAGTATAATTTATTCAATACCGGCATTTAAACAAATTGCCGTTACATTATTTGCCGGAGCCGGAATTATTGCGGCGATACTTGGCTTTGCTTCGCAAACGGCTTTTTCTAACATCATTAATGGAATATTTATTGTCATGTTTAAGCCCTTCAGAATAGGTGACGTGATAGAAATTGGAAATAAAAATAATGAATTTGCCGGATTGGTGGAAGATATTACGCTGCGACATACCGTGATTCGTAATTTTGAAAATAAAAGAATCGTTGTCCCTAATACCGTCATAAGCACAGAAATTTTGATAAACCGCACCATTGTTGATGAAAAAATTGTGCGATTTTTTGAAGTAACAATCAGTTATACCAGCAATATAGATTTGGCTTGCCAGATTATTGCCGACGAGGCCGAGCGGCATCCTCTGTTTGTAGATCCTCGTACGCAAGAGCAGGTTGACGCCAAAGAGCCAAAAGTAAATGTGATTGTACTGCGCTTGGCAGATTATGGTGTATTATTGAGGGGTTATGTATGCGGCCGCAACTCAGCTGAGTCGTTTCGATTGATGACAGATTTGAATAAAAGTGTAAAACTTCGATTTGATAAAGAGGGAATAGAAATCCCTTATCCATACTTAAACATTGTACAAAAAAACCCATGAGCACACCGCTAAAGCCATCTCGAATAAAAAAAACAGGAATGCCTCCCGGATCGCTGATTTATGTAGGAGATGCAGAGGTAAAGCCGGTACGCATTACCATTATTCGTTACAATGATAATCACTTTGAAGAAACAGTGCTCACATCGTCCGATAACCTGCAAGCGTGGATAAGCAATGATTATAATGTGTGGATAAACATTGATGGGGTGCATGACGTAAAGCAGATCGAACAAATAGGTCATGTTTTTGAATTAGACCCCTTGTCGCTGGAAGACATCTTGAATACGCAAACACGCCCAAAGTATGATGAATATGATGATTATATTTTTTGTATCATTAAAGATTTGTATGTGGAAAATGGCGGCTTAATGGCTGAGCAATTATCGTTTGTGATGAAAGAACGGTTGCTCATCACATTTCAGGAAGAAGAGGGAGATGTGTTTGACGGTGTGCGCAACCGCCTACGAACAGGTGCAACAAAAATAAGAACACGCGGCAGCGATTATCTGATGTACGCATTGCTGGATGCAATTGTGGATAATTATTTTGTGATTTGTGAGTGGTTTGATAAATCAATAGACGAGTTAGAAGAGCGCTTATATTTAGTAACAGGGAAATCAGAGTTAGCAGAAATTATGGACAATAAAAATGAGTTCAATAATCTGAAAAGGGTTATGCTGCCAGGCAGAGAGGTTGTGTATGCGTTTTACAAATCAGAAAACTCGCTGATAAAAAGAAAGACAAAACTGTTTATCCGCGACCTGATGGATCACGTGGTACATATAGTAGAAACATTGGACCAATCGTGGGACAAGGTAAACGGATTGATACATATATATCTTTCAGGCACAAATCAAACGATGAACAACATCATGAAAACGCTGACAATTATTTCAACTGTCTTTATGTGTTTGTCTCTGATTGCGGGCATTTACGGAATGAATTTTAAGCACATGCCTGAGCTTGAATGGCGCTATGGATATTTTATTGTGCTGGGGTTGATGTTTGGGTTGGCTGCTGTTCTATTGTATTTTTTCAGAAGAAAAAATTGGTTATAGTGTATAAATTACACGTTGAATTTGACAAACTTAGAAATATAAAAAATATAGCTTTTGCTGCCTATCATTGACGTTAAAGAGCTGGTTGTTTCATTTGGCGAAACAGATGTGGTAAAGTCGGTTTCATTCGACATTATGCCGGGCGAAACATTGGGCATCGTCGGAGAATCTGGTTCGGGTAAGTCGGTAACATCATTATCTCTCATGCGCCTTTTAGACAACAGTGGTAGCATCCGCTCAGGCATCATATCATATCGCAACAAAAAGAACGAACAGCTCATCATTAATCGTCTCTCTGAAAACCAAATGAGGGCATTGCGGGGTGCCGATATGGCCATGATTTTTCAGGAACCAATGACTTCATTAAATCCTGTGCTTAGGTGTGGACAGCAAGTGATGGAGGCCATACGTGTCCACAACAAAATTAGCCGGAAAGAGGCAAGAGAAAGAACCCTTGCGCTATTCGAAAAAGTACGATTGCCGCGAGCCAGGCAAATTATTGATGCTTGGCCGCATCAACTTTCTGGCGGACAAAAACAGCGTGTAATGATAGCTATGGCTATTAGTTGCAATCCTCGTTTGCTGATAGCCGATGAGCCCACAACAGCTCTTGACGTAACCGTACAAAAAGAAATTCTTGAATTGCTATTGGGGCTTCAGGAAGAATATGGCATGTCAATGATTTTTATTACACACGATTTGGGGGTAACAACAGATATCGCACACCGTGTATTGGTGATGCATCAGGGAGAGGTTGTAGAGTCGGGAAAAACGAATGATCTTTTCAGTCATCCATCTCACCCCTATACAAAAGGTCTGATTGCTTGTCGCCCACCGGTTAATAACCGATTACGCCGACTGCCTGTTGTGTCCGATTTTTTGTCAGGAAACTGTAATATTTTAGAACAAGAAGAAAACACCATCAGCAAACATCAGCGTGAAGAACATCACAAACAACTATATGCAGGTGATCCGCTAATGCGCGTTGAAGGATTAAGCAAAATATATGAACAATCGGGTGGCTGGCGAAAGCACAAAATTACAGCTGTTGATCAGGTTAGCTTTGAAGTTTATGCCGGCGAAACGCTTGGTCTTGTTGGAGAGTCGGGATGCGGAAAAACCACATTAGGGCGTTGCCTATTGCGACTAATAGAACCCAGCCAAGGGCGCATTTGGTTTGACGGACAAGAAATAACCGCTATGAATCCATCTACATTGCGCACCATTCGCAAAAGCATGCAAATTGTATTTCAGGATCCATATTCATCGCTGAATCCTCGCATGAGCATAGGTGATGCTATTTCAGAGCCCATGAGAGTTCACGGATTGTACCGCAACAGAAGCGCCTGCAAAAAAAGAATGGAAGATTTGTTGACGCAGGTGGGGCTGCCAATATCTAGCGCCGGTCGTTTGCCTCATGAATTTTCGGGTGGACAGCGACAACGAATTGTTATAGCACGAGCGCTAGCCGTGAATCCGCGTTTTTTAATCTGTGATGAGTCGGTATCAGCGCTTGATGTTAGCGTTCAGGCGCAGATATTGAATTTGCTAAATGACTTGAAAAAAGAAAATGGTCTGACATATATATTTATTTCGCACGACTTGTCGGTCGTGAAATATATGAGTGACCGCATGTTGGTAATGAATCGGGGCAGGATAGAAGAATCGGGTGATCCTGACCAGATTTTTGCCTTTCCAACAAGCCCTTATACTTCCAAACTTATTGATGCCATACCGGGTAAGGCCAATTCTTATAAGTAAATAAATGTGAAATCGTGCTGAATCGTGCTATAGCTGCATTATGGCATAAAAGCAGGGTGCTGTAAAAAAAACAGAATCGAACCGATCGAGCATACCCCCATGCCCTGGCAAAATATTGCCAGAATCTTTTACGCCGGCTTTGCGCTTCCATAGAGATTCAAACAAGTCGGATGCTACAGCTATGGGCGACAAAACCAAGGCCAAGAAAAGCGCTTTATATAAAGGAAATAAATGAAAAACCCTTGCCATCATTATGGCGGCGCCGATAGTAAATATTATGCCTCCTAATGTGCCTTCAATCGTTTTGCCGGCACTTACCTTGGGGGCGAGCGGGTGTCGGCCGATAGCTTTGCCTATAAGATAAGCAAATGTATCGTTGACCCACAACAAAACAAAATATGCCAATAGCCATTGATATGAAGGCCTGTCATGATATGTTGCTTCAAAGCCGATATGTAATAACAGCACAAAAGGAACAGCAATCCAAATCAGTGCGAAAACAGATTGCATAGAAACTTCAATAGCCGCATTGGGCTTAATGAAAAAGGCCATTAAGCAAATTAAAACAAAGGCCAATAAAAACATAAGTGAAATATCGACCCATGCAACCCATGGCGAGCATGCAAGTAAAACAGCAGCAATCGCTCCGACAGGTAAACGAGCTTGTTTTAGCCCTGTAAGTGAAAAAAATTCATATACAGCCAAAAACACGATAAACATAAACAATCCGAGCAAAGGAAATGATCCAAAGCGAATTGCTCCAACCATAACAATCAAAAACGCCGCACCGGTAAGAGCTCGTGTTAGGAGGTTTTTCATGTTTCAAATGTAAAAAAATCAGAAGGCACTGTTCATGATTGGTTGGGAGAAACTTGCTTAAAAAATCGCTTCTGAAACAAAATCAACAATCCAACGCCAACAGTAATAGAGGCGTCAGCCAAATTAAAAATCGGCCTAAAAAAGATCCAACGACCATCATCGCCAAACAAAAAACGAGGCAGCCAGGTTGGCGCATCCTCTCGATGCAGATTAATAATTTCAAAATAAAACATGTCTACCACCCTTCCTTTTAGCATAGGAGCATATCCTCCTCCCTGTGGAAAAAGAACAGCCACCTCGTTGGCATAACTTTGTGAAAAAATAAGCCCGTAAAAAATACTGTCAATGATATTACCAATGGCGCCGGCAAATATGAGGGCAATGGCCGTTATCAATAGTTTGTCGGATTTTTCTTTTCGTGTAAGTTTCCATAAATAATAGCCAATAGCTATAACAGCGACAATACGAAAAACGGAAAGTAATAGTTTGCCGTAATTCCCGCCTAATTCCATACCAAAAGCCATTCCATTATTTTCGATAAAATACAATTGAAAAAAATTGCCCATTACTTGAATACTTTGACCAAGATACATGTGCGTTTTTACCCAAATTTTAATCAACTGGTCGGCTGCCAACACCCCTAAAATTACAAAAATCGCTCTTTTCATTGAATCTGTTTGCTATATGAACCCGGCAAGCCCGATGGTAGATTGTCAGCGTTGAGACATTTTGGCCTCCATGCTAAGTGTGGCGTGTGGCACGGCGCGTAAGCGTTCTTTTAGTATAAGTTTGCCCGTAACGCGGCAAACGCCATAGGTTTTGTTTTGAATTCGCAACAATGCCTGTTCAAGATTTTGAATAAACTTTTGCTGACGCGATGCCAGTTGGCCTAGCTCTTCTTTGGTTGCCACTTCTGCCCCGTCTTCCATAAATTTAAATGTTGGAGAAGTATCATCCGTTGTATTGCCGTCTTTGTGGCGAAATGCTTCTGTTAGCAAGTCCAACTCGGTTTTGGCCTTACTAAGCTTCTTTAGAATCAACTCTTTGAACTCTTCCAAGTCCTCATCGCTATATCTATCCGGTTGTGCTTCCTTTTTAGTTGTTGCTTTGGTTGTTTTTCCTTTTGCCATAATCCATCGGTTTAGTTAGTTTATGTATTACCCTAGCCGGTAATTTTATCCATTTCAATCCAGGTTTTCAGGTTGTTTTCGAGCTCAATTTCTGTGGCTGAGTCGGGATTGACTATTTCGGTCACTTCGAGCGAATCGGCCAGTATTTCGGTGCAAATATAATGTAAATTGTTTTGAATTGCTTCTGAAAGGCCGTATGAGGGATGAATGCGCAGAAAAATCTTATCTGTAAGCTCGTATCCTCTGTCTTTTCTGATATTTTGTATGCGATTGATTAGGTCGCGTGCTGTGCCTTCTTGTATGAGTTCGGGTGTAAGGGTAATGTCAAGGGCAATGGTGTGACCCCGCTCTGTTGCTACCACCCACCCGGGAATGTCTTCTGAAATAATTTCTACATCATCACGCTCAATAACAAAGGGTTGGCCATTCGTTTCGATGATAATTGTCCCCTGCTGTTCAAGCAAATTTATTTGACGGGCATCAAGGTTTTGAATTGCCTCAGAAATCGGCTTCATGTGTTTACCAAACTTTGGGCCCAACTTTTTAAAGTCGGCCTTGGCTTTCTTTTTAATGAAATCTGCATCCATGCTAATAAATGCAATTTCGCGAATATTGGTCTCGCTCTTTATCAGAGGGGCTACTCTTTCAATATGTTGTTTTATCTGATCCGAATCAACTGGAATGAGTGCTTTTTGCAAGGGCTGTCTTACTCTTAAATTATGTTTTTTTCGTAATGAAAGAATAAGCGAAGAAAAATGTTGGGCCAGCCACATACTCTCCATAAGCGGCATGTCATTAATGGCCTCATTATGATGAGGGAATAATTGCAGGTGCACAGATCCCGACTCGCCGGCGGTAAGGTCAAGATACAGTCGGTCGGCAAAAAATGGCGCGATGGGGCTCATTATAATAGCAATGGCTTGTAAGCATTCAAAAAGCGTTTCGTAGGCGGCTTGCTTATCGTTGTTTAACGCTCCCTTCCAGAACCTTCGACGGGAAAGTCGAACATACCAATTGCTTAAATCGTCACACACAAAATCCTGTATGGCTCTTGCTGCTCTGGTGGGCTCATATTGCTCATAATCTAACGTAACCGCTTGAATAAGTTGATGCAGTTTAGATAATATCCATCTATCAAACTCGGGCCTTTGCTTAACCTGAGTAGTAAGTTGACTTTTATACACAAACCCGTCCACATTGGCATAGATGGCAAAAAAGTTGTATGTGTTAAAAAGCGTTCCAAAAAATTTGCGTTGCACTTCTATTATCCCGTCTGTGTCAAATTTTAAGTTATCCCAAGGTTGCGCATTGCTAATCATATACCAACGTAAAGCATCAGGGCCAAACTTGTTGATGGTTTGAAATGGATCTACTGCATTGCCGAGTCGTTTAGACATTTTTTGACCGTTTTTATCTAAAACTAGACCGTTTGATACTACATTCTTATAGGCCACCGAATCGAAAAGTGCTGCTGCAATAACATGCAGTGTAAAAAACCACCCCCGTGTTTGATCTACGCCTTCGGCAATAAAATCGGCTGGAAAAGCAGTGCGATTGTCAATGCTGTCTTTGTTTTCAAATGGATAATGTTGTTGTGCGTATGGCATGGCGCCACTATCAAACCATACATCTATAAGGTCTTTTTCGCGATACATGGGTTTGCCGGTTGGCGAAACAAGTATAATTTGATCAACGTAGGGCCTATGTAAATCAAACGTATCATAATCAGATATTGAAGGAATAGGATTCTGATTCATTAATCCTGCAGTAATGGCTTGCTCAATTTTAGCGTAAAGCTCTTGGATTGAACCAATACAATACTCCTCTGAGGCGTCTTCTGTTCTCCAAATGGGTAATGGGATGCCCCAATAGCGCGATCTTGACAAGTTCCAATCCACTAAGTTTTCGAGCCAATTAGCAAAACGTCCGGTGCCTGTTGATTCCGGTTTCCAGTTTATTTGTTTGTTGAGTTCAACCAGCTTGGGCTTAATAGCCGTAGTTTTAATAAACCACGAATCCAACGGATAATACAGCACCGGCTTGTCGGTTCGCCAGCAGTGCGGATAGGCGTGTTCGTAGGTTTCTTTTCTGAACAATTTGCCTTCTTCTTGCAGTTTTAAAACAATGCGCTCATCTACGCTAAGATACTGTTTGAGGTCTTTAATTTTGCCGGCGTATTCCAGGATTTGCTTCTGTTTTTTCCATTCTGTTTCTTTTTCCTCCTGGCTCAGGAATGCCTCTTTAACATATTCATCACCATAAAGAAACACGCCATCGTTTACCTCTGACAAAAATCTTCCGCGCTTGTCAACAAGTGTTAGCCCACCTATTCCGTTTTGACGAGCTACTCTAAAGTCGTCGGCGCCAAAACTGGGCGCAATGTGTACAATGCCGGTTCCGTCTTCGGTAGTAACAAAGTCGCCAAGAATAACTCTATATGCATTCTCAAGTTCTGCATAATATGAATGGGCATCAGAAAAATGAAGTAATCTGTGATATGAAATTGTCTCCAACTCGTTTCCTTTGCATGTATAAAGAACTTTGTATGGTATTTTCTTCTTATCACTTTGCCCCGCAACAAAACTTTCTAAAGGAATCTCTGCGTTGGCTTCAATAAAATATTTATGTAAAAGTGCCTGGGCAACTATAACCGTTATGGGCTCTTCGGTAAAGGGATTATAGGTTGCTACAAATGTATAGTCAATGTTTTTTCCAACAGCCAAGGCGGTATTAGATGGGAGTGTCCATGGTGTTGTTGTCCATGCAAGAAAAAATAATTTCCCGTGCTTTTTATTTAGCTTGGTTATAATATTCTCATCACTTTTTACCTCAAACATGGCCACAGCAGTTCTGTCTTTTACATTACGATAACATCCGGGTTGGTTCAGCTCGTGGGTACTCAGGCCCGTTCCGGCGGCCGGCGAATAGGGTTGTATGCTGTACCCCTTATATAAAAGTTCTTTTTGGTAAAATTGAGACAACAGCCACCAAACCGATTCAATATATTTATTGTCATAGGTAATATATGGATCGTCCATGTTTACCCAGTATCCCATTTTTTCGGTCAAATCGTTCCAAACATCAGTGAATTTCATCACTGTCTTGCGGCAGGCCTTGTTGTAATCCTCAATACTGATAGTGTGCCCAATATCTTCTTTGGTGATGCCCAGTTCTTTTTCAACCTGAAGCTCAACGGGCAATCCATGGGTGTCCCATCCCGCTTTTCGTTGAACGCGATAGCCCTGTAATGTTTTAAACCGGCAAAAAATATCTTTAATAGATCTCGCCATTACATGGTGTATGCCGGGCAAGCCATTTGCGGATGGAGGTCCTTCGTAAAATGTGAATGGCTTTTGGGCGTCGCGGGTTTCAATACTTTGTAAAAAAACCTGATTATGCTTCCAATAGTCCAATATTTCCCGCCCTGTTTGGGATAGGTTTAGCTGCTTGTGTTCTGGATATCTTTTACTCATACTTGATCAATGCGTGCAAAAATAGCTAATTTTCGCCGTTATTATTTCAGATTTTCTATATTTACACACAATAAGTCCTTGCCATTTGCGATTTAATGTCTGTTTTTTTATTATTCAGAAATACACTTATTCCTATTATCATATTAATAACCTAATTACATCATCAAAATGAAAAAACCTATTCTTATTATACTAGGCACTGCTCTGTTTTATCCTGTTTTTTCTCAAAAATTTGTGGAATATCGTAACGATTTTTCCGACAGCAAAAATTCTTTATACGGCATAACTTCTATTGATAAGTTCAACACGCAAATAGTGGATGGCAATTATGTGTTTGATTACTCAGGTACAACCTGGCGCTATCAGTCAAGCGGCTATGCTTTTTCCAAGGAGCTTGACTTCTCATATGAAGTAACCATTTCCAAAACAACTGGCATTGATAGCAAGCACTATGGAATGGTGTTTTTGGTTGAAGATGTTGATAATCATAGCAAATTCATCATATCAAATGATGGTAGTTTTGAAATACACTCCCTATCGGCTAACACCCAAATTGTTTCAAAAAAGGGAAAAACAAAGTCGGTTGTTAAGGGTGGCGCCAACCGGTTGCGTATTGAAACCAAGAGTGGCACATTCCATTTCTTTGTAAACGATGAAAAAGTTGCTACGCTTACCGGAATTCCTTATCACAGCAATTACTTTGGAATTTTTTCTGAAGGGCCAAACAAAATGTTTGTAGATGAAGTGGTATTCCGCCAGGATGGCTTTCCTCCATTAAAAACGGTATCCGGCATTCCTTCAACATTGAATAAAGAAAATCTAGGCCCCAATATAAATACGTCGTATTCTGAAATTTCTCCCATTATTTCTCAAGATGGCAAATATCTGTTTTATTCTAGCAAGAACAATCCGGATAATATAGGAGGAAAGGATGATAAAGACGATGTGTGGATTAGCGAAAGGCAATCAGACAACACTTGGAGTATGCGCAAAAACATTGGCAAGCCAATTAACAATTCATCCCCCAACACGGTTATTTCAATCACACCCGACAACAACAGCATGTTGTTGAGAGGACGATATAAAAGCGATGGGAGTTTTGGTGGTAATGGTGCCTCCATAACTTACCGCACTCAGTCAGGATGGAGTATGCCGGTTCCGATTGATATAGAGAACTACAAAAACAATGCTTCTACTTCTGAATATTGGTTATCATCTGATGGTATGTATATGTTATTGACCATTCAGCATCCCGATAAAAATTATGGCGACAAAGATGTATATGTTTGTAAGCGAAAAGAAGATGGCAGCTTTGGTCCTCCTATCAATTTAGGCCCTGTAATTAACACTTGGTTGTCTGAATTAAGTCCTTTCCTTGCCGCCGATGGCGTTTCGTTGTATTTCTCGTCATATGGCCATGCCGGCTATGGATCTGCTGATATTTTTGTTTCAAGAAGATTAGATGATACGTGGCAAAACTGGAGCGAGCCCGAGAATTTAGGCCCCGGCATCAACGGCCCGGAGTGGAATGCCTATTACGTTATTCCTGCATCCGGCGAATATGCTTATATGGCAGCAAGTGGCGAATATGGCGGTAGTGATATTTTTAGAATTCAATTACCGCAAGCACTAAAGCCCAAGCCCGTTGTGTTGATAGCTGGAAAAGTGCTAAACAGCAAAACCAAAGAACCGCTTGAAGCCATCATCACCTACCGCAATCTAAAAACTGATGAGGTGCTTGGCTCTGCACGCTCTTCGCCTATTGATGGGTCGTATAAAATCATCCTCCCATCTGGTAATATGTATAGTTTTTTGGCAGAAAAAGATTTATTTATTGCTACATCTGAAAACTTTAACACGCTTACACTAACAGAATACACCGAAATTAATCGGGATTTATTGCTCACGCCGATAGAAGTAGGGCAAACCATCCGCTTGAATAATGTGTTTTTTGATAGCGGAAAATTTGACCTACGCGAAGAATCTTATTCTGAATTGAATCGCGTCGTTACGCTGCTTAACAAAAATCCAAATATTTCTATTGAAGTTTCGGGTCATACAGATGCTGTGGGTAATGATGCCACCAATCAAACGCTTTCTCAAAACCGCGCTAATTCTGTATGTGCTTATATTACAGGAAAGGGGATTGACAAATCTCGTCTTACCTGTAAGGGATATGGCGAAACAAAAGCTGTAGCATCCAACTCAACCGAAGAGGGCAAGCAGCTTAACAGGAGAGTTGAGTTTACCATCTTGAAAAAATAATTGCCATTGGCTTTGCTTTTTTATAATGAAAGCATGGTTTCGCGTATGCGTGATGCAAAATGAATCACATCTTCTTTTTGGGTGTCAAAAGAACACATCCATCTTATTAAGTTTGTTTTCTCGTTGAAAACATAAAACGGAAACTCTTGTTGTAAGCGTTCAATAGCAAGAGTGGGTATAATAGCAAATACCGCATTGGCTTGAACCGGAAGTGGAAATTGAATGTTCGGCACATCCTTAATTTGTTCAAACAAAATAGAGGCCATTTGATTGGAATGAGATGCGTTATGTTGCCAAAGATTGTTATTTAAATATGCGTCAAATTGGGCTCCCACAAAACGCATTTTCGAAAAGAGCTGCATATTCTGCTTTCTGAAATATTTGGTCTCGGTTGTAAGTCCAGGTGTAAAAAACAAAACAGCTTCCCCCATCAACATCCCGTTTTTTGTGCCTCCAAAAGACAAAATATCAACACCTAAGTCGCGGGTAGATGCCCTGAGAGAAAGAGAAAGGGCTACTGCCGCATTAGCTATTCTCGCTCCATCCATATGGAGCAAAAGATTATTCTGCTTACAAAACACGGCCAACTCATTAATTTCTTCTGGAGTGTATAGTGTTCCATATTCTGTTGGTTGAGTTATTGAAACCAACTTTGGCTGAGCCCTGTGTTCATCGCCAAGCCACGTTAGGTGATCGGCAATTTGCTCAACTGAAATTTTCCCATTCTTCTCTGTAAGTGGAATGAGCTTGCACCCAACAGCCATTTCGGCAGCACCGCACTCATCTTCATTTAAATGCGAAATGCCTGCACAAATAACAGATTGCCAGGAGCGCACGACTGATTTAACAGCCAACACATTGGCCCCTGTGCCATTAAACACAAAAAACACTTCAGTATCTTGCCCAAACTCTTTTTTTATTGCCATCTCTCCTCTTTGGGTAATCGGGTCTTTGCCATAAGCAAAGCAGTGTCCATTGTTGCTCTGTTCTATTGCATGTAATATGGTGGGGTGTATGCCGGAATTGTTATCGCTGGCAAAACTGATTTTTTTTAATTCCATTGTGAATTTCTATTCGTTTGTGGTATGTTTGAAGTCATTTCTAAGCAACCAATAATGGAAACGAACTTACAAAAATTCATATCATATAGTCGAATTCTTCTTTTTCTTATAATCTTCTCGCTTCCTCTTTCCGCACAGGATACAATATCGACAGAGGCCATCTCCGCTGTGGCAGAAACGCCTTCAGAAGAACATTCTGAGGTGTTGGGATATAGCATTAGCAGCTCCGGAATTTCCATTCAATCCGTTCTAAGAGGGCTCCTAGGTGTGTTTTTCTTGTTATTGTTAGGATACCTTTTTAGTGCCAATCGTCGCAATATTAACTGGCGCTTAGTTCTTTCAGGTTTGGGAATTCAAATTTTAATTGCTGTTTTGGTTCTAAATGTTCCTTTTTTTCGCATACTATTGGATGGTGTCAGTGCCGCCTTCCTAAAGGTTCTTTCTTTTACCAGCGAGGGTGTGAAATTTTTGTTTGGTTCATTTAGATTCGGCCAACAAATAATAGAAGAACCATTAATTAATTTTGCTATTACTATTTTGCCAACTGTCATTTTTTTTTCTGCATTAACCAGCTTGTTATTCTATTTTGGTATTTTGCAAAAACTTGTATATGCGTTGGCCTGGATTATGAAAAAAACAATGCGGCTTTCTGGTGCTGAATCTTTAGCCGCTGCCGGCAATATCTTTTTGGGACAAACAGAGGCCCCCTTGCTGATAAAACCCTACATTGATAAAATGACCCGCTCTGAAGTCCTTTGCCTAATGAGCGGTGGAATGGCAACCATAGCGGGCGGGGTGTTGGCCGCATATGTTACATTTTTAGGAGGAGATGACCCTGTTCAGCAGCTTTTTTATGCCAAACACCTAATTACCGCATCCGTCATGTCGGCTCCAGCGGCTATCGTTGCTGCCAAATTGCTTTTGCCCGAAACTGAAACATTTTCAGACGAAATGAAAATCTCTAAAGACCGGATTGGGAATAATTTCCTTGAAGCCATAAGCAATGGAACCACAGATGGTTTGCGACTTGCTGTTAATGTGGGAGCCATGCTGCTTGTGTTTATTGCACTGGTAACTTTGGTTAATTTTTTATTCGAGGGCGTAATTGGTCATTATACCGGACTCAATATCGAAATTGCCACACTAACACAAAATCGCTATTCAGGGCTTAATATGCAATTTATTCTGGGTTATTTGGGAGCTCCGGTAGCATGGATGCTTGGTGTGCCTAATAACGACATGCTCGTGGTTGGTCAACTCTTAGGGCAAAAAACAGTTCTCAACGAATTTTATGCCTATACCCAAATGGGGGCATTAAAAAGTGCTGGCGCATTCGTTTATGAAAAATCCCTTGTTATGACCACTTATATACTTTGTGGTTTTGCCAACTTTGCTTCAATCGGTATTCAAATTGGTGGCATTGGCTCTCTTGCCCCTGCCAAAAAAAGTATGTTATCGCAACTTGGCTTCCGGGCCATGCTGGCTGGAACAATGGCTTGCCTGCTTACAGCTACCGTTGCCGGCATGTTTTATTAATCACATTTGTCTTCGTCCAAAATCAAAACTACATTTATGGCATGTTGACATTGCCAATTTGGGTAGTATTCCCTGTCGCATTTTGCTTTCTTGTTCATATAGCATATCTGCTATACTGGAAACTTCCTCCCATTAGCGAAAATCTTAATCACAAATCACTCCCCAATGCTTCCGTTATTATTTGCACACACAACAATTTGCTTTTGCTTCAACGCGGATTGCCATCGTTTCTTTCCCAGAAACACCCCCAATTTGAAGTAATCGTCATTGATGATAACTCAACCGATGGCACCTGGGATTGGTTGCAAACTATTCATAATGCTAATTTAAAAATTCATCGTCTTGAACATTCTTCTCCAGGAAAAAAAGATGCCCTTTCTGCCGGCATTCAATTAGCACAATACGAATGGTTAATGCTTACTGACGCCGATTGCTATGTTTCGTCTCCTCAATGGATAAAAAGCATAATAACAAAGTGTGAAACACACACTATGGGATATGTTGCTTACGCACCTTATGAAAAAATGCCAGGACTTCTTAACCGCCTAATCAGATATGATACTGCTCTTATTGCCATTCAATATCTTTCAATGGCCCACCGCGGTAATGCTTACATGGGTGTAGGAAGAAATATGGGATGGAAAAAAAATTTTGTCGAGCCATTATTAGCTGGATTGTCAAAACAAGTTACATCCTCTGGAGATGATGACCTGCTGCTGCAACGCGCTGCAAAAAAACAAAACATACAGCCCATTCTGTCGCCCGATACTTATGTGTATTCTGCCCCTCATACTCGTTGGAAGAGTTGGTTAAAACAAAAAACTCGACACCTCACCACCGGATGGTATTATCCACTTGGCACACGCCTTTTATTATTGGGTTGGTTTTTAACTGGAATCTTCCAATATGTTTTTGCTGTCATAATTTTTGCCACGACACCAAAATGGGTATGGTTGGGGCTTGTAATAATAATGGCGAGATGGCTACTTAATGTGCTGTTTAGACAACATGCATTTAACATTCTATTAGAAAAAGACCTTATCCCATATATCCCCATGCTTGATTTTATTCATATTTTCGTTACGCCGTTTATAACCATCAAATCGCTGTTTCAAAATAATAAAACATGGATGTAAATAATCCTCAACCCCACTCATCACTCTCCGATCACGAGCTTGTACTACGTGCCGTTCATCATTCTGATCAGGGCGCTTATACGGAATTGCTTGACCGATATCGCGACTCCATCTATTATTTATTTGTGAAAATGGTTAATAATAAAGATGATGCCGAAGACCTTACCATCGAAACTTTTGGCAAGGCCTTTCGAAATCTGCACAACTATCAACCTACTTTTGCTTTTAGCACTTGGCTTTATCGTATCGCCACAAACAATGGAATTGATTTTTTACGCAAAAAGAAAATTTCAACATTCTCTATTGATAATCCAATAAAAAACAAAGATGGTGATCAATTCGAAATCAACATTTCTGGCAATACGCCCGACCCGGAAGAAACCATGATTCGGGAACAAAAAAAAGAAGTATTAAGGCAGTTTGTTGACAAACTAAAACCCCGCTACAAACAACTTATTGAATTGCGTTATTACGAAGATTTAAGCTACGAAGAAATTGCTAATCGGCTCGGCCTGCCGCTAGGCACCGTTAAAGCCCAGCTTTTTAGGGCAAAAGATTTACTTTATCAGATCATTCATAAAACCAAAGGAAGATTCTGAATCAAGTATGTTAACAAAGATAACTTCCTATTTCCCTTCTCTAACGGAAACACAAAAACAACAGTTTGAAACCGCAATTCAAACTTATATTTATTGGAACGATAAGATTAATGTTGTTTCAAGAAAAGATATTTCAAACCTTGAAGAACGGCATTTTCTTCACGCCTTATCTATTGGAAAATTTGTTCACTTTGCTCATCAAACCCATATTGCCGATGTGGGCACAGGAGGTGGGTTCCCGGGTATCCCACTAGCTATCCTATTTCCCGAATGTTCTTTTACACTAATTGATTCCATCGAAAAAAAACTTCTCGTTGCCTCTGAAGTGATTAATTCATGTCATCTAAAAAATGTATCTGTTTTGCGCTCAAGGGCAGAGTCGAGTAAAATTCTTGTGGATTTTGTAACAGGTCGCGCCGTAGAAGATTTAAGCGTTTTTGTTCAGCGTGTTCGTCATATGGTTCGACCCGGAAATCGCTCCTCTATGCCCAACGGAATTCTTTATCTTAAAGGTGGAGATAGTATAATGACTAAACCAATTAAAGGCATCGTGGAAGAGTTCCCTCTCTCTTCAGTATTTAGTGAGGATTTTTTTGAAACAAAAAAACTTCTTCACATCAACCCCTTTTCCTGAAAAATGGAATGATTTCGCATAAACAAAAAAATCCCCGGGCTGTTCCGGGGATTTTTATCCGTTTTGTCAAAAATGTCGCTTATGGTTTAAGTAAACGGAGATGATAACTTTCTGCGCCATGTATTATTCGGATATGATAGATGCCAGAGGCATAAGGTGTTTGAAGGGCTTGAAGGACTCCACCCATCACTTCTCTACTAACAATCACCTGTCCTGACTGATTTATTACCTCTATCAAAGTAGGAGTAGCTGACAAAGAAGTAAGATTAATAATCCATTGATCATTGCTTAAATAGCCCGTTACCTTAGCTATATTCTCATCCTCAATACCCACTCCCGAGTTTGAAACAATAATAACCGTTTCGGGAGTATATAGTGTATCATTCCATACATTAACTATCATACAAGCAACATATCGCCCTCCGGCTGTTGTGAAGAAAGGTGTATATGATGTGTTTGTTTCTGCAGGCGAAAAATCCAACCATGGATTGTTTGGTAGTGTTTTATAAACCCAAGTATAAGTTGCTCCTGGATGTGTGCTGGTTGCACTAATTGGCGATCCATTAAAACTTGATGCAATATATTGTGTATCAAGTGGAGTGGCTGACACTTCGAACTGCACGATGGTTTGGCTTGCTACACCAACTGTTCCTGTTAAAGCAGGGTCTGAAGAAACTACCCGAATTTTGTAATTTGTTCCCGAATATGAATTATTGGGTATCGTAACAGGTATATTCCCTGATGCTGTTGCGCTTAGTGTGCCAATTACAACAGGGGAGGCAAAGCTCCCATTCTCATCCGAAAGTTCTGCACTAAACACATTGGTAGCGCCATATACAACATCTGTAGTAAAACTCACACTGCCATTTGCTATAGCATTGGGCGACACATAAAAAGGCGTTCCTGTAATGGTTGTTGTGGTTAGTGTCGTACTATTAATCACATTACATTCTACCTCGTTACTCAACACTTCGTCTGCATACTGATTGGTTGAAGCACAAACAACATAAAACGTACCCAATGTTGCAAAAGAAGGTGTATAGCTATTTCCAGTTTCAACAGGAACAAAAGAATTATATGGGCCTCCTGATGTTGTGCTGTATCGCCATTCGCGAACTGTAGTTGATTGTGATTCGGTTACTGTAAGCAAACTGCCATTTGAAGAAACAGTAAAGTTTTGAACGCCGGCTGGTGCAATTTGATTGTTATACTGATCTATTATCAAATCGCTTCCATTATCACTTCCTGATATAGCCGGACTACTTGCTACAACACGAATGCGATAGCCGTTCCCTGCAGGTGTAGTTGAAGGAATGGACGCATTGATAGTTCCACTGGTTGTAGAACTTACACTACCAATAACAACTGGCGATGCAAACGACCCTGTTGCATCAGAAAGTTCGGCGGTAAACACATTTCCGCCACCAAAACTTCCTGACCCGCCAACCGTATATGGCACATTTACCGCAGCATTGGGCGCAGATGGACTAAACTCAAAAGGTGAGCCAGATATCGTTCCAGTTGATAGCGTGATATTGTCAACAGTAATTACAACCTCATTGCTTGTAACGATAACTCCACTAATAATGCTCTGACATATTACATAATACGTGCCAGACGAAGCAAAATTGGGTAGATAAGTCATCCCTGTTTCTATTGGAGCAAATGAACTATATGGCCCCCCCGACACAGTTGCAACGAGCCATTCGCGACTGGTGCCTGATGGTGTTTCTGTTACAGTAAGCAAATTGCCGTTTTGGCCTATGAGAATACTTTGGGTGGCAGATGGTGTAACTGCGTTGTCCACTACATTGATGATAACTTCATTAGAAGTAGCTACCAATCCCCCCGGGAATGTTGACTCGCAAACAATATAAAATGTTCCGGCTGATGGTGATAGTGGAATGTAGGTTGATCCTGTTTCGGCGGGTGTAAATCCTGAATATGGGCCACCGCTTACCGTTGCATATCTCCATGCTCGTGAAGTAGGTGTGGTTGATTCAGAAACCGACAATGGCGCTCCAGCCACATTGGCTTCAATGGTTTGTGTAGCTGTTGGTGCAATGGAGTTGGAAACTAGGTTGATTGTTATATCTGCGCTATTAGGCGCAGCTGTTACAGGATAATTGGAAGAAACTATGCGAACTCGATACCCGCTTCCGCTTGGCGTGCCGGCCGGTATTGTTCCATTTATCGTTCCAGATGTGGTTCCAGACAATGTGCCCAACACAACAGGGCTTGCAAACGAACCACTTGCGTCTGACAACTGTGCTGTAAATACATTACCGGCATTATATGTGCCAGTAGCTGTAAAAGGAACACTGATTGACGTTCCTGCTGATGTGCTTACATAATAGGTGGTGGGATTAATTGTCCCTGTAGTTAATGTGGGATTATATATCAAAGCTATGTCATCAACATACAACTTAGTACCGCTGGTTCCAACGCCAGGTGTTTTACTAGATGTTAAAGAAATAAGAATGTATTGAGCGCTTACGCCGGTATTAACCATTGTAAAAGGTATGGCCATGCGAACATAAACCCCACCCGTACGAAAGTTCTTTATAGCACTTGAGCGTATGTGGGGCAACGATGCTGAGTTGGGTGGATCGCGAAGGTCATAGGCGTCGTGAACAAATGCCGATACCCGCGCCGAATCCGTTCCATCAGATGGCACATACTTTGCCCAAAAAACCAAGGTGTCGGGCTGTGAAACTATCGCTTCACTAAAATTTGGATCTGATTGAAGTGTGTTGTTATACCCGTCTGATGGCGTTGTTGTGGGGGCGTTCACTCTGCCTAATGTCATAACTCCATTTACAGGTGTTCCTAAATAAGATCCTGTTTGAATTCTGGCGGCGTACGTGCCACTGTGAACATTGGCTGCCGTGCTCTCCCGGTATAAGGTTTGTGGACCCCAGGTAGCAAAGCCGGTGCCCGTTTTATTGGAGTTCCATTCTGTGGGCTCTTCTGTACTCGACCCAACATTTTGCCAATTTTCCATCCCTCCATTCGGAATGGGCGTTTGAGCTATTGCCCAAAATGGAAATAATACGAAAAGGGGTAAAAATAGTTTTCTCATAAATGTATTTTTTGTAAATTTTAACAAAAATTATACCAAATAAGCGTGAATAGCCCAAAATCGGGAAGATAAATACCCTCACAATCCCAAAAATTGCAAATATCTCTCTATTTATCTGCGGCTTGCCTTTGTGCCAAAAGCCAATGCCGCTGCTCCCAATATGGCTGAATCATTGCCCGGAAGCTGTGAAATTATTATAGGAATCTTGTTTCTATAAATGGTCAATAGGTTGTTTTCAAAGCTCTTAATTGTTGGAGATAGTAAAACTTCTCCGGCTTGCGCCAAACCACCAAACAAAATGATCTTCTCCGGGCTTGTAACCGCTACGCAATTAGCCAAAACTAAGCCAAGCCAGTTTCCTGTTTGTTCAAACGCCTGTATGGCCAAGCCCTCTCCTTGCTGCGCTCGATTAAAGATTTCCTGAGCGCTACAAACATTCTCCCCGCCCAACTCATAATATGTTAATAAAATGGCGCTAGCCGAACAATACGCCTCTACACAGCCCTTTCTTCCACATCCACAATCCCGCCCTTCGGGAAATAATATCATATGGCCGACCTCACCTGCAAAACCATCATGGCCATAAATCATTTCGCCTCCGCTCACAATTCCACTTCCCAAGCCGGTGCCTAAGGTTATAAATAAAAAATCTTTACACCCCCGAGCTGCCCCATATAACATTTCGCCCCAAGCGGCCGCATTGGCATCATTGGTAAGCGTGGTTTGCAGCCCTGTTTGGGTTGTTAGCATCTGAGCTAAAGAAATTTCCCCCTTCCATGGAAGATTGGGGGCAAAAACAATTTGTCCGGAATGGATATTTCCATTAGGTGCTCCTACGCCAATGCCCTGAATAATAACATTGGGCTGATCCACTGAAAATTTGACAATATTTTGAGATATCCATTCCACAAAATCTTCAGGAATTGGATATTGATGTGTGGGTGAATGGGTTTTATATATTATCTCTCCTTGATCTGTAACCACACCAAAGGAAATGTTTGTGCCTCCCACATCTATTCCTATTGCAACGCATTTCATGTTTAATGGGTTGTTGATTGGGCATGGCTAAAATCAAAGCCCTGTTTTTTTAATACTTTGGTTGTTTGCAATGCGTGCCAGGCCAAATAAGCAAAGCAAAAAAAGGCAATACCATAGGACATGTGAGTAAAGCTAAACCCGCCTAAACCGTTGGGGTATGAAAGGTCTAAATCGCAAATTGCTCCCTGAACAGGCGGAATCAATGCTCCTCCCAAAATCATCATGATTAAAAAGGCCGACCCTTGAGACGTATATTTGCCAAGACCGGTAATGGCCATGGCAAATATACATGGCCACATAACGCTACAAAAAAGACCTCCGCTTAAAAAAGCATATATAGCAACCTGCCCATGCGTCATTAAGCCCACCCCCATAGCCAGCGTTGCCAAAAGCGAAACCACCATTAACATCCTTGCCGGCTTTTCATTGCTTAATCTCAGAGCTACAACTAGTACCATGATACACAAAGCATACATAACCAACTCATCTATTGGGTTGCCTTTAAGAAGATTTACTCCCAAAATCAAAGCAAAAGCAACAAAGGGAACGACAATAGAGAGTAATTGCTTTACCCTTTTGGGCCATGAAAAAACTGCCAATGCCCCTGTCCAACGCCCAATCATCAAACTCCCCCAGTAAAGCGAAATATAGTGAGAAATGTTGCTTTCGTCATAACCGCCAAATAGTGGCTGTTTCAGTAATGCGCCCATATTGCTCTGCACCGTAACTTCAACGCCTACGTATATAAAAATCGCAATCATGCCCAAAACAAGCTGCGGGTATTGCATGGCGCCCCACCCCACAGGATTGTTTGCCGACAAGCGAAGTGCGATAAATAATGTTGCCAAAGTGAATAACAATACTGCTAAAACCAAATAAGATTTATCAATGCCCGTATGCTCTTGTATGGCATCGGCAAATAATGCAACAGGGAAGGCTAATCCTATTAATAATAGCGCCAACAGTGCCTTAGGGCTGCGTTCAATCGTTTCGTTGGTTGTAACTTTAGGCATAGAAGAAACAATAAATACGAAGGCCACAACGGTAAACAGTCCTGCTAAAAATAAATACAAAATCTTGATACTTGAAATACTAGCAGCATCCGCGGATCCCTGCACATTGCCAAACAGCATTACACTTACAACCAATGGCCCCAATAATGTTCCCAATGAATTAATACCACCAGCCAAATTTAACCTATGTGCCCCTGTTTCAGGTTTGCCTAACGCTACAGCAAATGATTGTGCCGCTATTTGTTGTAGTGAAAATCCAAGCGCTATTACAAAAAAAGAAAGCAAAACCATGCCAAATGTTGCCTGCTCTATCGTGCTAGTGTATGCCAACCCGAGAGCTCCGGCAATTGAAATAAACAATCCGATAATAATTCCTCGCTTATATCCCATTTTATTTAGGATATCTACCTGTGAGAAATACGACATCACAAATAGTACTAATGCGCCATAAAAATATGCGCCATAGAACGAGGTGTCTATTAACTGCGATTGGAGCTGATTAAGTTGAAAATATTGCTTGCAAAAAGGGATAAAAACACCATTGGATGCAGCTACAAACCCCCAAAAGAAAAAAACAGAAATCAGGGTAGTGAATGAAGAGTGAAAGTGATGACGGGGTGTGGGTGGGTTCATGGTATGTATGTTTTGTTAGTCAAA
Organism: Candidatus Competibacteraceae bacterium; assembly: GCA_014879445.1. GTDB lineage: Bacteria > Bacteroidota > Bacteroidia > CAIKAF01 > CAIKAF01 > BA4. Next base: position 24,593 of record JACSSC010000018.1, on the reverse strand, counting down.
ATGACGAAACAGCGGCTTGTTGGCAATTTCGAGCATGGCCTTATCACCACGGGTATCGCCATATGCGTAAATTAAGGTATATTGATCAATGTTTAAATATTGCTTAATACGATTTACTTTTTCGCGGCCATTACAGTTCGGTGTAGAAAAACGGCCCGTTAGTCGGTTATCCTTGACCTCCATTTCTGTTGTAATCCACTCTATACCAAACTGTTCTGCCCATGGGCTTATCCATTCCTGTATGGAAGCAGAAACCAACACAACTCTGTGTAGCTTAGATTGATGCCAATTGATCTTTTCAATGGCGCTAGGTCTTAAAATACTGGGCAATTTTTCTTTGCAAAATCGTTCACCAAAGCGCTTAAATTCGGCATAGTTCATATTCCTAAAAAAATGACTCATCAATTTTTCTTTGGCCTTTGCATTTGATATAATACCTAATCTGTTTAAAAACAATACCGGGAGCATCCGAAGCATTCCCCAAAACAACCTAGATCTACCTTTGGTGAATCGTATGAAATGTATTAGTGTGTCTTTATGGGTAATTGTACCGTCAAAGTCAAACAATGCAAGGGTGCTGCTTTCTCGAGAATACCTTGTTGAGGTCTCCATTATTTTTGTTTTTTCCATCAGCATAATAAAACGTCTGACGGGCTGGCGGGCGTAAAAATAACAACCAGCATTTTGTTAATGGCCGGTTTGCTTAATTAATTATTAACAATCACGCCCCTATCAGGGCAACAGCCCTTCTTCTCTTATCCACTTCAAGGTGGGCTCCAATGTTTCTTTTGCCGAACGAAAACTAATCCCCAACTCATTGCGTGCCTTGCTGTTATCTACAAACCAGTACTTAACCGCATAAGGAATCACGGCAGGTTCAAAACCCATATTAATGCCAAATGTTTTGGATATCCAGGCAAGCATCAGCAACATCCCTCGCCCAATGCTTTTAACCGGCTTTTGTATGCCTAATATATCTAAGGTCATCTGAGCCAAATCCTTAAACTCAACATTGTCGCCTCCTAAAATATATCTTTCACCAGAACGCCCTTTTTCAAACGCCGCCACAATCCCTTCTGCCACATCATCTACATACACAATAGACGTTCCACCGCGTGCTAATTGAACTGTTTTTGTCGTAGCAAAATCAATAAGATTGCCCGATGTGATTTTATCATAATCATAAGGGCCATACACTTCTGTTGGGTTTACAATCACTACCGGATAACCCTGTTGGGCCTCCTGCTTGCAGTACTCTTCTACTTTTTTTTTGGCATGAGCATACACATAATGCTGATTACAAGGCAAGGTCAGTGGTGAATCTTCATTTAAAACAATCAGCTCATCTGTTCCGTCAATTGCTGTTGATGAACTTACATATACCATTTTGAGGTTGCCGTTTTTCTTGGCTGCTTCAATCATGTTTTTTGATCCCTCTATCACAACCTGTGGCATTTTAGACGACTTAATGTCTTTCCAATTAGACAAGCTAGCCAAATGAAACACTCCATCGCATCCTTTCATCCCCTCTTCAAGCGATTGAAGATTTGTAATATCTCCTTCAAAACGCTCATATGTCAATCCTTCAATTCTACGGGTTTGTGTCGTGCTTCTAAGCAAGCAACGCACCTCATATCCATGCGCTAATAATGCCCTAACCACTCTTGAACCAATAAATCCGGCACCTCCTGTAACAAAGATTTTTCCTTTCATAATTCTATTATTGAATGTTTATCCTAGCATAGATTTGGGAAACGCCACATCGGCCATATCGCGCCGTATCCTACTTAATTGATTGGCACATTTTTCAACGGTTTCGTCTATCTCGGCCTCTGTATGATCGGATGTAATAAAAAACCGCAATCTTGCCTCATTATCGGGTACGGCTGGGTATAAAATTGGCTGCACATTTATGCCATCCTTAAAAAGTGCGTCTGCTAATATTAAGGCATGCGCAGAATTGCCTGTTATGACAGGAATAACGGCAGAATCCTTGCTGGGTCCGGTGTTTAACCCTCTTTCTTTTGCCTTGTCTAAAAAATATCGGGCGTTTGATTGTGTTTTTAATGCCCTTTGTGGCTCAGACCTCATAATTCGAGCTGCCGCCAAAGCAGCACCGGCATTTGCCGGACTTATTCCCACACTATATACAAACCCGGGTGTATTATACTTCAAATAATCAATTAGCTTCCTGCTTCCTGCTATATAGCCCCCACAACTGGCAAACGACTTACTGAATGTTGCCATCCATAAATCTACATCCGTTCCCTCTGCTCCGAAATAATCCCGAATTCCCAACCCTCTAGGTCCAATTACCCCCATCGAATGGGCCTCATCTACCATCAATAATGCATGGTGCTTTTTCTTAATTTCTATAAATCGTGGCAAGTTGGCAATGTCTCCATCCATGCTATACACCCCCTCAATGGCAATTAGTACGCGTTCATAATCTCCCCTAACTTCGGTTAATATCTTATCCAACTCTTCCCAGTTTTCGTGTGGAAAAGCAATTCTTCTAGCTCCAGACAACACGCATCCCTCAATAATTGAATTATGACTTAAAGAATCATACACAATTAAATCCTTGCCTGGTCGCATAAGATGCCCAATAACCGTTACATTGGTGGCGTGCCCGCTCACTAATACAATAGCGTCTTCCACGCCAAGCATTTCTGCTATTTCTTTTTCCAGTTCTCTGTGAATCGGACGCTCTCCGGTTGCAATTCGACTTGCCGAAACCGAGGTGCCATACCTATCTATAGCATCTTTGGCTGCCTGACTTACCCTCGAATCGCCAGATAACCCAATGTAATTATAACTCGAAAAACTGATTAACTCTCGTCCATCTATACGGGTTTTGTCATTTACAATGCCCTCATTCACTCGAAAATATGGATTTTCTACCTGCAACATCTGTAGGGTATCAAATTGTGCCGCCAAGGTTTGCACCTCCGGAAATTCCTCCACCCTTGCAAATACTGATAAATCTCCTTGTACTTGGTTTTCTATAGCCGGTTTCGCATGGATTGTTGGCTTTGATGCCTTTTCTTTCATCAGTTTTTTTAGCAGCTCCTTTTTTTCTTCTACACTAAGGTTTTTTCCCTCACTCATGACATTTTTTTTACAAACCTAAATGTTTTTTATCAAAAAATATGCTATCATTTTACTCCAATATTGAAATATATGCAGATGTGATTGTTGGAACTATTGCGAAATTGTAATGTAAAATAATCGTTCTCATTGTCTTCAAATTAACAAACTTTAATCTGCCGGAATGTTATTCTGTGTTTAGAATATGTAACATTGCATGTTATCTACTAACTATGGTTGAGGTTATCCGTACACAAAATATTATTCGTGATTTTGTATTGGGAAAAGAGATAATTCATGTTCTAAAAGGGATTTCTATTTCTGTTCAAAAAAATGAATACGTGGCTTTCATGGGGCCTTCTGGCTCTGGAAAATCTACTTTTATGAATATTGTTGGCTGTCTAGACACCCCAACAAGTGGTCAATATTTTCTCAATGGTACAGATGTGAGCAAAATGAACGACCACGAATTGGCTGCTGTTAGAAACAAAGAAATTGGTTTTATTTTTCAAACATTCAATTTACTACCTAGATATACCGCCCTTGAAAATGTGGCGCTTCCTTTGGTTTATGCCGGAATGAACAAAAGCGACCGAACTCGCAGAGCAACAGAAGTGCTCGAACAAGTTGGTCTGGGCGACCGAATCAAACATAAGCCCAACGAGCTATCGGGTGGGCAACGTCAACGAGTTGCAGTTGCCCGAGCGCTTGTAAACAACCCCACCATTCTGCTGGCCGACGAACCTACCGGCAATTTGGATACCAAAACAAGTTATGAAATCATGTCACTCTTTGACGATTTGCACAAAAACGGAAATACTATTATTGTCGTTACCCATGAAGAAGACATTGCTCGTCATACCAGTCGCATCATTCGCCTTCGTGATGGACTGATAGAAACAGGTGTTGCCAATCAACCCGAAAGGGGCTTTGAATCTTATCTTTCCAATATATCAGCTAACTCTCCCTCGTGATGAAAATATATACCAAAACCGGCGACAAAGGCACTACGGCTCTGATGGGGGGAGTGAGGGTTTCTAAACATCACCCCCGCATCGAAGCTTATGGAACCATTGATGAATTAAACTCCTGGCTTGGTCTCATTAAAGACCAGCCCATACCCGAATCATCCAAACAAGATTTGTTAATCATCCAATACCGGCTTTTTGAAGCCGGATCATTGTTGGCTGCCGAGCCGGGTAATACTAAAATATGGGTGCCGGAAATCAAATTAGATGCTATCTCCCAACTTGAAAACAGCATTGACCTTATGGAGCAATCGCTTCCCCCTCTTCAAAATTTCATACTGCCCGGGGGGCACCCTGCCTCTAGTTATACGCACATCGCTCGTTGTGTTTGTCGCAGGGCAGAACGCCTCGTCGTGCAGGTTGCTGATAGCGAGCAGGTGCCTTCCGAAATCTTAGTTTTTCTAAATCGCCTGAGCGATTATCTTTTTGTCTTGGCTCGTTTTATCTCTGCTCATTTTGGCGCTGACGAAATTCCATGGAAACCCCGCTCTCAAAAAATTTGATTATAATCCTTCCAACCTATTGTTGCGCATATTTGCCACATACCGATACATTTCATTTCTAAATTTGGATGTCGTTGGCGGCTGTCTGATTTTTGCCTGGCTGGGCGCTCAAATTGCTTGTTCTCCTATCCCTCATTATCATTACCTTTTGTTTGGCGCCGCTGTATGGTGTGTTTACACTTTAGATAGATTGATTGATGTAAGAGCCCAACCTCATAATCTTACTGCGCGTCACGCGTTTTGGGCAAGAAATATTCGCTGGGGTTGGTTTGCAATTTTCTCTATATGCTTAATGGCTTTCGGACTGCTGATTTTTTATTGCCCCAAGGGATTGATCGTGGGCGGTTTATTCTTAGTGCTTTTTATTTGTATCTATCTGTTTTTTAAGCGTTATTGTTATTTAAAAACCCGCATATTTGTCTTGAAAGAGCCATTTATTGCGCTTGGGTTTGCTTTGGGCATTACGGTGGCCTGGTGGTCTGAAAATCTAACTTGGACAGTGCCTATGATTGTATTTTTTTTGTACCTATTTTTATTAGCATTTATCAATGTGATTGTTATTGGATTTTTTGAAAAAGATGAGGATGCTGCTAAAAATGAAAAAAGCTTGATACACCTTTTTAGCGAATACGCCATTTACATTATTGGATTCTTGATGGCTTTTCTTTCTGCTGGGGTGATTCCTTTTTGCAATTTACCCGTCTTCTGGATGTCCGTCTTGGCTATCTTACCATGGTTGACCTTGTTTCCTCTTTTTTTTCAAAAACTATTCGCCTCTCATCATCTCTATCGGTATTGGGTTGATGGGTTGTTGACGACTCCTTTATTATTCTTGTTTTTCAGATAATAATTTACCTTTATGGCTGATAATTCTATGCCATGTATAGAAAGGGAAAGTTTGCCGGTTTGTATGTAATACTGTTAATCGTATTTTCATTTTCTGCCTTCTTGCTTCTTCAACCATATTTAAAACCGTCGCCAGCGCCTCCTGAAACATTATCTAATACTTTTTCAACACATCTTGTTTTCTCGGGTATTTCTCAAAATCTACACCACCCATTATCGCTATTATTACTTCAAATCATTATTATTTTAGCCATCTCCCGAACCTTTGCTTATGGATTCTCTTTATTAGGACAACCGCCCGTTATGGGTGAAATTGTTGCGGGAATCGCACTTGGCCCTTCGTTGTTGGGTTGGGCTTTACCCAATATAAGTCAGTTTATTTTTCCTCCAGGTTCTTTAGATCCCCTTTTGTTTCTAAGCCAAATCGGCTTGCTGTTTTTTATGTTCATCGTTGGAATGGAGCTTGATCTTACCACCTTCAAGCGCAAGCTACAACATTCTGTAATCATAAGCCATACAGGCATTCTGCTTTCATTTTTGGCTGGTATCGCTGCCGGAATATGGGTTTATAATCTTTTTGCGCCACCTGATACCGGTATTGTCGAGTTCGCTCTTTTTATGGGTATGTCTATGAGTATAACCGCATTTCCTGTTATGGCTCGCATTCTGCAAGAAAAGGGTTATACTCGCAAATCATTCGGCACAATGATGATTGGTATCGCCGCCGTTGATGATATTACTGCATGGTGCTTGTTGGCTACATTGATTGCCTACATAAAGGCCGGAACCATTGTAGGCGCTTTGCCTACCATCTTATTATCAATGGGTTATATCGCTGTCATGTTTGGCCTTATTCAACCCTTTCTTAAAAAAATCGGCAACATTTACGTTTCGCGTGAAAATCTCAGCCGCCCCATTGTGGGTATGATTTTCGGCATCATGTTAGTTTCTTCATATATTACCGAAATTATTGGTATTCATGCCTTTTTTGGTGCATTTGTTGCCGGCGTAATAATGCCCCCCAATTTTCGATTCAAAAAAGTGCTTAGCGAAAAATTTGAAGACCTAAGCTTAGTTTTATTGCTCCCACTCTTTTTTGTTTTTACCGGGCTCCGAACCGAAATTGGACTACTTAACAATTCGTCACTTTGGGGCATCGCAGCTGCTATTATTGGTATATCCATTGCGGGTAAATTTTTTGGTGGACTTATCGGATCTAAAATGACAGGACACGGATGGAAAGAGTCCCTTATGGTTGGTGCTTTACTCAATTCGCGTGGATTAATTGAATTAATTGTTTTGAATATTGGTTATGATTTAGGCCTTTTTTCTTCTGAAATCTTCACCATTTTAGTGCTAATGGCCTTAATCACAACCTTTATAGCCGGCCCTAGTTTAGATTTTATTGAATGGGTTTATAAAAAACGCAACACACGAAAAGGGTTAGCCGGCGAAAATTATTCTTACAAAATTCTCCTCTCTTTTGGCCCGCCTCGAATGGGTGCCGCACTCATGAAAATTGCAGCTGCTATTATTGGTAACGAGAAAGAACAATCCCTAATCAAGGCCCTTCATATGACACCCAATCTCGAAATTACGCCTCAAGAAGCAACTATTTTTGAAAAAGAGGGCTTTGCTCCTGCAAGGCGTATTGCCAGTAATTTCGGTCTCCGGCTACAAACTTATTATAAGGTCTCAGATCAAATTGACGCTGAAATATTGCGTAAAAGCAAAAAATATCCCGTTAATCTTTTACTTATTGGTGGCGCACGCTCATTGTTTACCGAAAATATTGTAGGTGGACGAGTCGGAAATATTGTTCAAAATTGCTCCAGCGGATTGGGTATTTTTATTGATAAAGGAATGGATTTCCCGAGTCGCATTCTAATACTTTATTCTTCGTCATCTGCACTCTCACTTGTATCAATTACTCAAAAACTTAGCAGCAATCCCGACGTTCTTGTTGAAGTTCTCAACCTTTCCAATTTGGCATCCACAGATATTCCAGATTTGAAGTCAACTACAATTCTTGACAAAAGACCAATTGACAAAATTTTACTTGATCGCTACGATTTGCTTATTATTGATATTGAATACTGGCACAAATTGATTCATTATCAAACGCCTTGGCTCAGCCATTGTCCGAGTACACTAATTCTATCAGACCCTAAAAAAGAAATCGGAAATGTGAATGTTGAACGATATCAACTCAAAGAAATTTAAAAAGTATTTTGAACCCTTTTTAGAAGGCCGGTGGCAAAAACAAAATCAATCAATTCTTTATTGCTTGAGCTTACAATATTTGTTCGATCCCCCTGCCAATGTTTGTGTCCATTACAAATAAAAAATATTTTATCTCCTATCTCTACTACAGAATTCATATCATGTGTGTTTACAATGGTTGTGGTGTTGAATTCGCGTGTAATTTCCATAATCAATCGATCGATTACAATTCCCGTTTGGGGGTCCAGTCCAGAGTTGGGCTCATCAAAAAACAAATATTTAGGATTCAATGCAATGGCTCTAGCTATAGCAACTCTTTTCTTCATTCCGCCACTAATTTCAGCCGGATAAAGTTTGAATGCATGTGATAAATTAACTCTATCAAGACAAAATTTTACACGGTCTGATATTTGATTCTTGTTCCAATTCGTAAACATTCTCAACGGAAAAGCTACATTTTCTTCACAAGTCATTGAATCGAATAGTGCTCCCCCTTGAAATACCATGCCTATCTCCTGGCGAATACGCTTTTTTTCACTTTCTGATGCTTTAGTAAAATCCGTACCTGCATAATAAACGCCTCCTGAGGTGGGCTGTAATAATCCTACAAGACACTTCATAAGCACCGTCTTACCCGATCCGCTTTGCCCAATAATCAGGTTGCATTGGCCAGGTTCAAAAATTGCATTAAAGTCGTATAACACTTGCCGAGTGCCAAAAATTTTATTCAGATTTTTAATCTCAATCATTTACAAAAGCAATAGTCGAGTTAAAATAAAATTCCAAAGCAAAATAGAAATACTGCTGTTTACAACAGCTCTTGTACTGGCCTGACCCACCTCCTGCGAGCCGCCATCAACATAATAGCCACGATATGCAGAAATAGATGAAATAATAAAAGCAAACACGAAGCTTTTTATTAATGCATATACTAAATGAAATGTTTTAAAATCCAAAGTGGCTCCATATAAATATGTAGTGGCGTCTAACAGACCTGTCAATGTGCAGGCCAAATATCCACCAAAAATGCCAAGCGCCATGCTAATTATCGTAAGTATAGGATTAATAAGTACAGATGCTATAATTTTGGGCAAAACCAAATAATTTGCTGAATTGACGCCCATGATTTCAAGTGCATCAATTTGTTCGGTTACACGCATGGTTCCTATTTCAGAGGCAACATTACTGCCCACTTTCCCAGCCAAAATTAATGCAATAACTGTAGGCGAAAACTCAAGTATTACAGTTTCTCGTGTGCCATATCCCACTGTGTACATCGGTATAAGGGGCGTATCAATTTGTGCTGCCATTTGAATAGAAATTACCGCTCCCATGAAAAAAGAAATGATACAAACAATAAAAAGCGACCCTATACCCAAATTGTCAATTTCGCGAACAATAAGTTGTCGCATTATAGCGGGTTTCGGACTTCTCGAAAAAGACCGCGCAACCAGCATACAGTACCGCCCAAAATTGTGTAAAAAATTCACGCCCTTTGTCCTGATTTACTTTGTGCAATATTAAGCTAAAAATAAACAAAATGGATAAATCAATAGAGTAATTAACTTTGTCGTGCACTTTGTACTAATAAATGATAACTGCTCAGATTATATTTTGGATTTCGTTTGGTGTTGTTTTCTATACATATATAGGATATGTGTTGTTATTGGTGCTGATTAATCGAACTCGACAAAATAAACCACTCATGCCCTTGTCGGCATATCCTCCTGTTACTGTTATTATTCCCGCCTACAACGAGTTGACTGTGATTGATAATAAAGTGAAAAACACGTTACAATGCGATTATCCGGCCGATTGCATTTTTATTATTGTAATTACTGACGGATCTGATGATGGAAGCGAGTCGCTTGTTTTTCAAGACAAAAGAGTTTTACACATACACCAACCCGAACGATTAGGCAAAGCGTCGGCTATTAACCATGCCATGCAATGCGTAAATACCCCTTATACTTTCATCACCGACGCCAATACGTTTATTCATCCTGCATCCATTCAGAAAATGATGATGCATTATCAATCCCAACAAGTGGGGGGCGTTTCAGGAGAAAAAAGAATACAAACCTCTAACCATGATTCAAGTGTGGGAGGAGAAGGTTTATACTGGAAATATGAGTCATTTCTGAAACGCGAAGGTGCTCTCTTTTACTCCGTTGTTGGCGCCGCCGGCGAATTGTTCTCGTTCAAATCTGATTTGTTCAAACCCTTGCCAAACGATACCATTTTAGATGATTTTGTATTATCTATTGAAATTGTCAAACAGGGTTTTGTTATTGCATATGAGCCCGAAGCTTTTGCTAATGAAGCTCCGAGCCAGCATATTGATGATGAGTTTAATCGCAAAGTGAGAATTTCTTCCGGCGTATGGCAGGCATTGATCCGTCTCCCTTTTCTTTTTAATCCCATATCAAATCCTCGTTTGTTTTTTCAATTTGTTTCGCATCGCCTTCTACGCTGGACATTAGCCCCCATTGCTATGCTCCTGCTGCTTGTGTCTAATGCTTTCCTCTTTTCACTTCCATTTTACTTTGCTATTTTAATGCTACAATTGACTTTCTATGCTTTTGCCCTCATAGGGTTTTTCTTAAAAAACAAAAAAAATTACGCCTCGTTTTTATTTGTTCCATTTTATTATTGTATGATGAATTTCGCTGTAATTGTGGGGTTTATAATGTTTATAAGAAAAAAACACAGTGCTTTGTGGAAAAAAGCCAACCGATAATATTGGTTTTCTTTTGTTGAATTCATTATTTTTGCATTCTCCCATGCAACTTATTGTAACATTTTTGGCTCTATTATAGTATAAACACTATAAAATAGGACTTTTTAGCTCCCCTGCTACTATGAAGACGTCCACATGTAGAACCACTAAAACAATGTGTTATGGAAAAGGTAGCGCAAAAAAGCATGAGTGCCCAAGCATGGGTAATGGTCGTAATTCTCGCGATAGTTCTCATTGCAGGTCTTACTTTCGGAGTAATGACTGCTATGAAATTCTGACGATAATTATTCTACCGTAACCGACTTGGCTAAATTTCGAGGTTGATCTACGTTGCATCCTCTCATTACAGCAATGTGATAAGAAAGGAGTTGAAGTGGCACAACCGTAATCAAGGGTGATAATAATTCCTCTACTTCGGGTATTTGAATGACATAATCAGCAAGGCGAGTAACTTCTTTGTCTCCCTTCGTTACAATGGCAATTACTTTGCCTCCTCGGGCTTTTACTTCCTGTATATTGCTCACAATCTTATCGTAAGAAGTATTGCGGTTGGCAATAACAACCACCGGCATTTCTTCATCAATCAATGCAATCGGTCCGTGCTTCATTTCGGCGGCAGGATATCCCTCGGCGTGTATATAACTGATTTCTTTTAATTTAAGAGCGCCCTCCAGCGCAACCGGAAAATTAACGCCTCGGCCTAAATATAAAAAGTTGCTTGCATCTTTAAACAAAGCCGCCAATTCTTGAATTGCGTGCTCGGCTTGAAGTACTTCTGCCACTAAATCAGGTATTCTGTGGAGTTCAAAAAGTGCTTTTCGATATTGAACCTCTGATAGCCGTCCGTTTTTATGTCCAAGCGATAACGCTATTAATGCCAATACAGACACTTGGGCGGTAAATGCCTTTGTAGATGCCACGCCAATTTCCGGCCCAGCATGCGTATATGCCCCAGCATCTGTAGCACGAGCAATAGATGATCCCACAACATTACATATACCAAAAATTGTAGCCCCTTTTTGTTTGGCCAACTGAATGGCGGCCAAGGTGTCTGCGGTTTCGCCTGATTGCGAAATGGCCAATACAATATCATCTTCAAACAAAATAGGATTCCGATATCTGAATTCTGATGCATATTCAACCTCTACAGGAATGCGGGCAAACTCTTCTATTAGATATTCTCCTACCAAGCCGGCATGCCAACTGGTACCACATCCAATTATAATAATGCGACGTGCACTTAAAAATTTTTTTTCAAAATCAATAATCCCCGCCATGCTTACCCTACCTGTGTCGGGATCCATTCGCCCTCGTAAACTATCTCGAATAGAGCGTGGCTGCTCGTTGATTTCTTTCAACATAAAGTGATCGTAACCCCCTTTTTCCAACAACTCCAATTCTAGTTGCAATTGTTGAATATACGGTGTAATTTCATGGTTGCCAATTGTTACAATACGCAATTCTTTACCCGGCTCAAGAAGGGCAACCTCCTCTTCATCTAAATAGACAACATTACGCGTATGCTCAACGATTGGGGTAGCGTCTGAGGCAATATAATACTCATTCTCTCCTATGCCAATAACCATTGGGCTTCCCTTTTTAGCAGCAATTAGTCGTTGGGGCTCCTTTTTACTCATTACAACGATGGCATATGCTCCTATGACTTCCGACAAAGCCAAGCGTACAGCATTGTGTAAATCTACATTTTCCTTTTTCTGAACATCTTCTATTAAATGGGCCAACACCTCTGTATCTGTTTCGCTTTTAAACACATAGCCCCGTTGCGTAAGCCCCTCCTTCAGGGTGGCATAGTTTTCAATAATGCCATTGTGTATAATCACTAAGTCCTCAGACATAGAATAGTGGGGATGTGCATTCACATCGCTTGGTGATCCGTGCGTAGCCCAACGGGTATGCCCAATCCCTATTTGTCCTCGAATGTCTTTGTCGGCAACAAACAATTCAAGGTCAGAAACTTTTCCTTTGCATTTATACAGGTTGATTTGATGGTTGTGTGTCAATGCCACACCGGCACTATCGTATCCTCTATATTCTAAGCGACGCAGCCCTTTAACTAATATTGGATATGCCTCTTTACTACCAATGTATGCAACAATACCACACATATTTTATGGTGTTTGTATAGGTGTATAAACTAGGTGAAGCTTCATAGGCCGAAGAGGGTGATTAGGGCCATGTAATACAACCCTATTAACATCTGTGTTTTTGCTTAATATCGGCGCATCAATATACAATTCATCAACAGGATACTCTCCATTCATGATTTGCTGAAAATGTTGGGTAAGCAAAACACGATATTGTTTCTTTACTTCATCATAAAAACTATCATAGTAGGTAAATTGAAAATCATCTGTTAGGTTATAGGTTCGGTCAGCGTTCAGTGTATAGGATGTGATGTTTAGTGGAGCGGGATAGTGTTGATAATCCTGTGATTCGTCAACGGGGATAATAAGCTCTGCTTTATTAATAATAATTTTTTGATTGGTCGCATAATTCATCAGATTCGGAAATCCGAGTTTGATTCTTAATCCCTGCCCTGATTGTAGAAACAGTTTGTCAACCGTTTGGTCATTCGGGTCTGAAAGTTTAGTTGCAAGCTCTGATGAGGCAAATGAATAATCGTGAGAAAACTCATTAAAACGCTCATTTCCGGAGCCGGTGGTTAGCATTTTAATTTCGAGCCCCCCCGGATTCTGGTCGTTATGAAAATATACTGACAGGCGGCTTACCTCCGACCGCAGGTCAAAAAATACAATTGCTCCCTGCCCTTGCGTTTGGCCCTGTGTAACCCATGGCGCAATGCGTACATAAAAACCTTTGATTAATGACCTGATATTTGATGCTGTTAAGCTGTCTGCATTTAAAAATCTTTGTCCAAATGTTTGGTTAAGGCGAATGCGCATTTGAGTGCCTTGCCCGGGATATGAAACAAAAATGGGCACAAACCCTTGAGTAGCCAAAGGGGTGGGATAATACGTTATTGGCGTAAAGGAGTTATGTTCTGTACTGTCAACCGGTAAATCATCCTGAAGTTCAAAAACCTCAATTGTTTGGTATCCATTAAGCTTGGCAGCATCACCATACGTGCCTCTAAATCGCAAAATAAGCACTACTGAATCAAGTACCGGATTGGAGCCAAAGCTATTATAGCTCTGAGCCACATTAACTGTGGTGTAAAAAGCGGCTCGGGTTTTTCCAAACACGGGGTCATAATTGCTGCCAACGGTATAATAAATGGCATTATCTGTTCTTACTGTATCGTCATACAAAACACTAGCAACTATTTGTGTTGTATCAGAGTATTGTGCATTGAGCAAATCTTCGGGTGGAATTACGCCTGGATCAGGATTTTCATTAAGTTGACAGGATGAAAAAAACCATACTGAAAACATCAAAACAATCAATCTATTTCCTTTCATCCGGATTATCTAATAAGTGTGATAAAAATGCAAATCTAACCAATCGCTATTGTGCTGTAGCTATTTTTGAAAAATTAACGATAGAAAAGACCTGCTTTTATTCTGCAACGACAGATTCGTCTATTAATTCCTCATATAGTGTAAGCATCGGTCCTACATAATCCTCTTCGGGATTATAATCTACAGTTTTTATATTAGCGTTTTTAATGTGCTTGTCGAGATCTTTGTGAATGGGCTCGCCTCCTTTAACGATGGCATCAGCATATCCCAAATAGGATTTAATTAAATTGGGATAAGTGGGTTTATCGATACTATAATCTGCCGCACTCATTTCGCCGCAAATAACTTTTGTTGCAAAATCATTGCTCAGTGTTTGGTCAAACTGGTCAGAATTGTAAAGAGAAACCACTATTCGAGCATTAGAAAAAACGGGATCGTCTTTATATGCCGTTTTAAGATAGACGGAGGCAAGGCCTGACATCCATCCATGGCAATGAATAATATCAGGCGACCATCCTAATTTTTTAACCGTTTCAAAAACCCCACGAACAAAAAAGATGGCACGCTCGTCATTATCATTAAAAAAACTGCCGGCATCATCCGTCAGAATAGATTTGCGTTTGAAATATTCATCATTGTCAATAAAATATACTTGCATTCGGGCCGACGGAATAGAGGCCACTTTGATAATCAAGGGCTGATCCGTATCGTTTATGATAATATTCATCCCACTGAGTCGAATTACTTCATGCAGTTGATGTCTTCTTTCATTAATACATCCAAATCGGGGCATAAAAGTGCGAATCTCATATCCTTGCTCCATAATGCCCTGGGGTAGCTGTCTAGAAATTTTTCCCATCAGGGTTTCGTTGACCGTGTAGGGCTGCATCTCTTGTGAAATAAAGAGTACTTTACGCTTTTCCATAAAATGAATTTGTTGTTACTTGTTTAATAAATATCACATCGTAAAACCGCAAGAGCACAAGCTGCTTGATGAAGATGTAAGGATGTTGAACTGATGTGGTGATGTGCTTCATAATTTGCAGATTGAGGTTTTCTTCTTTCAATAACCGAATAGAATTTTCGGCGATGTAACATTCTTTACTGCTTGGTCGTCTTGAATCTGTATGTCTAATAAAACTCTACGCTCCATTATTGAACTCTTGTATAAATAGTTGAACTAATCTTGACATGGTCATTGTCTAATTTCTCAATAGGGTAAAATACTAAAGGGTGGTCATAACTTAATGCTGTGCCTAATGAATCGCAGTTGGGCGTAAAACTGTATCTAATAGTAATTGCGCCTGCTGTCATAGTTAAAAACCCCTTATTATCTTCTAACAAACAGATAGAATAATTACCGTTATTCCACACCTGATAATACCCAAATGTTTTCTCTACGCAATCCATACCACACGAAACAAATAAGGCCATGGGCGAAAAAAAATTAATTTATTCATAGTTCTATTGTTACATAAACCCTAATTTCTCAAATGCCTGTTTGGCGTACTGATGCACTACATCCAATGATTGAATCTCGTCTGCTCCAAGCTCTACTTTAAACGGCCTCATTTGGTACGTTTGTTATACATGGTGTTACAAAAGAATATGCAAAATTAACGAATTTTCTGCGATAAATCAAAATAATATTTACATTTCTCTGCCAATTAGTTCGTTAATTTGTGGCTTATAACGGTTTTGGCAAAAGTTTCGTCTATTTATCTATGAAAATATTTCATTCATCAAGCGAATTGGTTGCTCATGTTGAATCCGTCAAAAAGTTGGGCCAATCGGTTGGTTTTGTTCCAACAATGGGGGCACTGCATCATGGGCATCTATCGTTAATTGAGAGCGGTATAAAGGAAAATGATATTACCATTGCCAGCATATTCATAAACCCTCTACAATTCAACAACGAAAATGATTTTATAAATTATCCTCAAACGCCTGATCGCGATAGCTTAATGCTTCAAAATGCCGGATGCGATTTATTATACTTACCAATTAAAGAAGAATTGTATCCACCAGGCAGTATCCAAATTTTTGATTTACATGGCTTAGATGTTCCAATGGAAGGAAGGCATAGGCCTGGGCATTTTCAGGGAATGGCCAATGTTGTATTTCGTTTTTTTCAGATAATCCAGCCCAATAGGGCCTATTTTGGTCTGAAGGATTATCAGCAGTTTATAATTATAAAAAATTGTATCGCTCCTTTATTTAGTAAATTAGAAATTAAAGGTGTTCATACCCTTCGTGAAAGTTCTGGCCTGGCAATGAGCTCAAGAAATATGCGACTAACTGACAGTCAAAAGCAACAGGCATCGTGTGTTTATAGATTGCTCAAGACACAATTGAACCAACTAGGCGAAAAAAAGGTGGGTGTTTTAACGAAAGAAATTGAAGCTGCGTTTAAGGCGTGGGAGGAATTGCGGCTCGAATATGTTGATTTTGCTGAAGAAAACACGTTGGCCCCTTGGAAGGAAAAAGGCGACCCAAAGCAATTTCGAATTTTTATTGCATTTTATGCTGGCGAAACACGCTTGATAGACAATTTGGGATTTGGGGAACTCTCGTTATATTAATTTTGTCGTTTATACATAAATACAAAGATAGGTTTCGAACATTTTGGTTTACACATCTTTGGCGCAAAGATGAGTCGGTTCATAAACGGGCGCTCTCTGCCGCTATTGGAGTTTCTATTGGCCTATCTCCATTCTGGGGGCTTCAAACAATAATAGTCATCATATTGATTGGGCTGTTCAGATTAAATAAAATCATCACGCTAGGTTTCTCGTATATTAGCATCCCTCCATTGATACCTTTTGTATTAATGGCACAATTGACTATTGGCCATCTTATTATTGGCGGAAATTCGGCATCCATTGAGCTGAAATCGGCTGGATGGCATACGTTAATAGATGCCGGATGGACATTGCTTTTGGGGGGACTCATCCTTTCTGTAGCGAGTGGACTTGCCAGTTACTTTTTATGCAGAAAAATACTATCTCAACAAAAATAAACCGGGGTGGGTTACCCTCCAAAATCGTCAAACATTACGTTCTCTTTAGGAATACCCCAATCGTCGCACATTTTTACTACAGCATTATTCATCATAGGTGGCCCACAGAAGTAAAACTCAATTTCTTCAGGATCGGGGTGTTTACTCAGGTAATTATCAATAAATGCCTGATGAACGAAGCCCACAAACCCGTCTCCCTCGTCATCCATATTCTTTTTTGCCACCCAATTATCTTCGGGCATGGGCTCAGAAAGAACAATATGAAACTTAAAATTGGGAAATTCTTTTTCAATCTTTCTGAAATGATCAACATAGAACAATTCGCGTTTTGACCTTCCTCCGTACCAAAATGAAACTTTACGATTTGTTTTAATTGTATGGAAAAGGTGAAAAATATGCGATCTCAGTGGTGCCATACCTGCGCCACCACCAATATACACCATCTCATTTTCTGTCTTCTTGATAAAAAATTCACCATAAGGGCCGGAGACAGTAACCTTATCACCAGGTTTTCGTGAGAAAATAAATGATGAACAAACGCCAGGATTCACTTTCATCCATCCATTACTTGCCCTATCCCATGGCGGGGTGGCGATACGAATATTGAGCATAACAATATTCCCTTCAGCAGGATGATTGGCCATTGAATATGCCCTGAAAAGAGGTTCTTTATTTATCATCTTCAAATCCCAAAGATTGAATTTATCCCAATCTTCTTTAAACTTATCTTTACCTGCGGGGTCGTCAGGCGACGGAGAAATATCAATGTTTTTGAAATCTACTTCCAGTGCAGGAACGTCAATCTGAATATATCCTCCCGATTGAAAATTAAGTGTTTCCCCTTCGGGCAATTTTACCACAAATTCTTTGATGAATGTTGCCACATTATAATTAGAAACAACTTCACACTCCCATTTTTTTATACCAAATATTTCATCTGGAATCTTAATTTTTAAATCATTTTTTACCTTAACCTGACAAGCAAGTCGCCATTTATCAGCTTGCTCCTTGCGTGAAAAATACCCCACTTCGGTTTGTAAAATTTCTCCGCCCCCTTCTAAAACCTGACAACGACACATGGCGCAGGTTCCACCTCCACCACATGCTGATGGTAGGAATATTTTTTCATTACCCAGAGTTGAAAGAAGTGTGCTGCCGGCATTAACCTCTATTTCCTTTTCTCCATTAATACTAATCTTAACCGGGCCGGATTGTGTAAGTTTTGATTTGGCATAGAGCAAAACTGCGACTAAAAGTAAAATAACAAAAAGAAAAACACCAACGGCAACCCCGATTTGCAATGTGCTGAACTGTAGCAATACCATGATAAACAACATTAAAGTTTAATACCCATAAAACTCATAAAACCTATTCCCATCAAACCAGTAAGAATAAAGGCAATTCCTAATCCACGCAATGGTGCAGGAATATTTGAATATCGAATTTTTTCACGAATAGCTGCAATAAAAACGATTGCCATCAACCAACCAACACCAGAGCCCAATCCGAATACGGCGGCATGGCCAACCGTTGGATAATCGCGTTGCTGCATAAATAATGCACCTCCAAGAATCGCACAATTTACGGCAATAAGAGGTAAAAATATTCCCAAAGAGGCATAAAGTGACGGAGAAAATTTTTCTACTGCCATTTCAACCAATTGAACAAATGCTGCAACCACAGCAATAAACATCAAAAAGGAAAGAAAACTCAAATCAACATCTTTCAATGCCGGACTTAGCCATACCATTGCCCCTTCTTTAAGCAAATAGTTTTCCAACAAATAATTTATTGGGACTGTGAGTCCTAATACAAATATAACAGCCATGCCTAACCCTACCGCTGTTTTTACTTGTTTAGATACAGCCAAATATGAACACATGCCTAAGAAGTAGGCGAACACCATATTGTCTATAAATATGGATTTAACGAATATATTTATCAGTTCCATAGTAATATCTTTCAATTGTTAATTTGATTCAACAAGTTTCTTATTTCTGCTTCGTTGCACCCAGATAATGATTCCCACAACCACCAGTGCCATAGGGGGTAAAATCATAAATCCGTTATTTACGTAGCCCATTTCATAAAAAGCGGCAGGGATTATTTTAAATCCAAGCAACGTGCCGGAGCCAAACAGCTCACGTGCGGCAGCTACTATAACGAGAATAAGTCCATATCCCATCGCATTTCCAATGCCATCCAATAAAGATGGCCACCATTTGTTGCCTAAAGCAAATGCCTCAAGTCGGCCCATCACGATACAGTTTGTAATAATTAATCCAACAAAAACAGAAAGTTGCTTGCTCATGTCATAGGCGTAGGCCTTTAATACAAGATCTACAACAATAACAAGGGCTGCCACAATAACCAATTGGGCAATAATACGCACTCGTGACGGGATAAGATTTCTTAGCAAAGACACAATCACATTGCCCAGTGCTAACACAAACAAAACACCACCAAACATAAACAAAGATGGTTTAACCTGAACCGTAATGGCTAATGCAGAGCATATACCTAACACCTGAACTGTTACTGGATTGGTATCGTTTAGTGGGTCTGTAATCAGTTTTCTTCTTTTGGCCGAGAAAAGCGCTTCCTTTTCTTTTTGGGCTACTGCTGTTTCTGTACTCATAGTAACGCTATTATTCGTTCTGATTAATTTATTGTATCGGCTTCAATTAGAGTTGTCTCTAAAGTATCTAATGTTTCGGGCTCGGGCTGGGGTGCCGGTATGGCTGAAACATTAACTTTCATATATGCCTGAAATGCTTTTAGATACTTTTGTATCATATCGCTTACGCCATTACTGGTTATTGTGCCTCCAGAAATGCCGTCTACACTATGTTCATATCCTTCGGGATATTTACCCTGTTTTGCCACCTCAACTCCTTTAAACTCTCCGGATGCATCAACAATTTTTTTACCCAAAAATTGTTTTTGGAATCCCTCTTTAGAAATTTCAGCTCCCAATCCGGGAGTTTCTCCCTTGTGGTCGAACATGGCTCCTGCAATGGTTATCCCATCATTATTAACAGCCACAAATCCCCAAACCGCATCCCATAGCCCCTTTCCTCGCATGGGTATAATATAAAACGATTCATTGTCTTTACTACAAAAAAACAGGGTATAAAACTGATCCGCTTCTGGTTTTTTCAACTCTTTAGCTAAATCCACCAGGAAAGCATCTTGCCCATCCACAACAGAACCATCTTGTTTAAAAACAACACTTCCTGTAATATGCTTGTTATAAGTCGCTTCTGCTTCTGAAGGGGATACTCTAATTCCTACTGATGAAAGAATGTTTTGTTTTTTCTCTATTTCTTGATTTTTAATGTAGTTGGGTTTGGTAATCTGGGCAATAACAGCCAGTCCAACTCCCACAATTACTACCATAATCACAGAAAAAAGAATAATGTATGCGTTGCTCTCTTTATTCATGGCTTATGCTGCTTTAGCGGTTACACGTTTTAATCTTCGTTTGATGTTTGCCTGCACTACATAATAATCAATTAGTGGGGCGGCCACGTTCATAAATAGGATAGACAACATCATGCCCTCTGGATATGCGGGATTAAGCACCCTAATAACAATTGTTATCACACCAATCAAAAATCCATATATGAGCTTTCCGAGTGGTGTTTGTGCAGCAGTAACTGGGTCTGTTGCCATAAACACCGCCCCAAATGCGAATCCTCCAAACACTAAATGCCAGTGTGGCTCAATGGTTAAATAAGGGTTGTCGGGAAAATGGCCGGCAAGTAAATTAAGCAAAGTCGCTGTAAGATATCCGCCTGCAAAAACAGAAAACATGATTTTCCAACTAGCTACTCCTGTAAATATCAAAATGGCGGCACCAATTAAAATAGCCAACGTAGATGTTTCTCCTATAGAGCCGGGAATCAACCCAATAAATCCATCAATAAAACCAATATCTCCACCTACTGGATTTTTAATAGCTGGCCCCTGGGTAATAAATTGAGACAAAGGTGTAGCACCACTAAAACCATCTACTGCTTTTTCACCTCCCAAGCTTACCCAAACTTTATCGCCGGAAATAAAAGCGGGATAGGCAAAAAACAAAAAGGCGCGTGCTGTAAGAGCAGGGTTCAGAACATTCATGCCGGTGCCCCCAAAAACTTCTTTGCCTATAACAACGGCAAAAACGGTAGCAACGGCCACCATCCACAGGGGCATATCAGGAGGTACCACCAATGGTATTAACATTCCACTAACCAAAAACCCTTCATTAATCTGATGCTTTTTAATAACACAAAAAGCAAACTCTACACCCAGGCCTACGGCATACGAAACTACAATCAACGGAAGTACTTTTATTAATCCGTAAATCATATTTTCTACCAAACCCGACTCCTGCCCTAATGCAAGATAATGTTGATAACCAACATTATAAATACCAAACAATAAAGCAGGCATCATGGCAAATATGACAGAAACCATGGTGCGTTTTAGGTCTATGCCATCGCGAATATGTGATCCTTTGTGGGTGGGATGACCCGGAACAAACAAAAACGTGGCAAATCCATCGTAAACGGGCCAAAATTTGTGGAGTTTTCCGCCTTCGCGAAAACTGGGCTCCACTTTCTCCAATAACTTTTTTAATGGATTCATTGCAGATATACTCTAATTAATGATGTGACTCTTTTAATGACTCTATTTCCTCTAAATATAGGGCTTCCAAACCTTTGCGAATTATATCCTGACTATTGATTTTTGATGTGCAAACATATTCACATAGCGCAAAATCTTCAGGTGATACTTCATAAATACCAAGATTTTCCTGAAGTTCAATATCGTTGATAAGAATGGATTTTAATAACTGTACAGGATAAATATCCATTGGGAAAACTTTTTCGTATTCGCCTGTTACAACAAATGCCCTTTGTTCTCCATGTGGGTTGGTGTTCAGTTTGAATTTCTTTCCGGGCATGGCCCATGTGAGAAACGTGCAAGAGTTGCTAAACTTATCAAAACCTGGCGCAAGCCATCCAAAAAATTCTGGTTCATCTCCTTCGGGAATTACTGTTATTTGCGTATCATAAAATCCTAAACTGCCCGAAGGGGATATCTTTCTTCCTGTTAAGACATTTCCACTGATAAAACGATTTTTCCCAGATTCAACATTGTCGGAAGATAAAAAACTCGGCAAGTTGGCACCTACAATAGTTCTTGCATATCTGCGCTTTTTAACCTCTGATCCGGTAATTGCTATTATTCGATGTGCATCATACTTGCCATCCAAAAATAATCGTCCCACTATTAATACGTCCTGTGGTGCAATATACCATACATTTTCTCCTTTATTGATGGGGTCTATATGATGAATTTGAACCCCTATATTACCTGCTGGATGTGGGCCCGAAAATGTGTTTATGGTTACTCCTTTGGTTTGAGTAAGTATTGTTGACTTGTTCTTTTCGCTATGTATGTTTAGCTGTAAATTATTGTGAATTTTTTGTAAAGCCGCTATGCCCGCCTCCCAATATTTTTCCTGGCCTTGCAAAACAAAATCAGTATCTGCGGCTAATGGTGAAGAATCAAATGCTGATATAAAAATGGCTTTGGGTGATTTTTCCGGCTGCGCAACACAATCGTATGGGCGTTGACGGATAAAGGCCCAAACACCGCTTTGTGTCATTAATTCAATTACCCTTTCTCTTGATAATGAATCCAAATTGCCCCCCTGAAAAGGTAAGTAATCGGTTTCTTTATCTGCTTTAATAACAACTTCTTCTAATACGCGCTTTGCACCCCTTTTAATTTCTACCACTTCACCGCTTACTGCGGAACATATCATTACAGTGGGATTATTTTTGTCGTACAATAGTGGTGATCCTGCTTTCACTTTATCACCAACCGCTACCAACAGTTTAGCTTTCATGGCCACAAAATCAGCAGGGCTGATGCTGACTTCTGAAGGCATATCGGCATTTACCAATACTTTATCTGCCTCTCCAATCAGCCGGATGTCTAATCCTTTCTTGATTTTAATGTTCTTTCCCATTCGTTTTTGTCTTCTTTGTAGTGGAAACGGTGGCAAATTTGACAATTTTTAGGATATTTGTTCACACTTGCCACAATTTTTTTCAATTTTTTTGGCTCTTAATATCATTTTTAGGCATGGTTTTTCCTATTTGTCATATTTCTAATACCGGGTTCATGCGAATCTTTCTCATTTTATATGTATTTCTGCTATTTATAAGCTCTTACGCCTTCGGACAACATTTACCTCCTGATTATATTTATAACCCACATATACGTTTTGTTGAAATTTATCAGGAAGGATCCAACCAAACATTCCCCATTTGGGAACTTAACAGCAATCAAACCCTTAAAATCAGTTTTGATGATTTAAACCAAGAAACTAATCGGTATGCATACGAGGTGATTCATTGTACTTATGACTGGAAACCCTCTGATTTGGTTTTTATGCAATATATGCAAGGTTTTGAATCTTATGAAATCTTTGATTTTAAACTTAGTACTAATACTACGCAATCTTATACTCATTACTGGTTTCATTTTCCTAATGAATATATGCGCCCAACTATTTCTGGCAACTACATTATTCGTGTGTTTGATGCTAATGACAAAGAAAATGTCATTTTTACACGTCGCTTTTGGGTGGTTGAAAATCGTGTCAGTATAGATGCAAAAGTTCGTTATGCAAGCCAGGTTCAACTCCGTAACACGCATCAAGAACTGTATTTTACCATACGTTCTGCTGGTGTTACTGTTCAAGATGCTTATAATGATCTAAAAGTGGTTGTCATGCAAAATAATCGTTGGGATAATGTAAAGTATGATATTCCTCCTCAATTTGTAAGTCCAGGTCAATTTTCATATCAATATACTACCGGAGAAACCGCATTTCCAGCAGGTAATCAATATAGATTCTTAGACCTAAAAACATTAATGCTAATTGTGGAGCCGGTAAGTAAGGTAATGCTTGATAATGGTAAATATCATATTCTTCTTCGACCAGAAATCATTCGAACTTATACAAATTTTCAAATGAGACCTGATATTAATGGAAGATTCGCTATTTATAACCAGGATAATTACGGGACTTCTATTGATCCTGATTACGCTTATGTTTATTTTAGTGTTCCGGCCTACGAACCTTTTGAAGAGGGTGATGTATATCTTACAGGCGGATTTACTTTCGGCGAAATGCTGCCAACTTATAAAATGCAATATAATGCCAATTATCAAATGTATGAATTGGTTACACAGTTAAAACAAGGTTATTACAACTATCAGTATTTAATCAAACCTAAAGGTAAAAAAGAAGGTTTAACTTTTCCTATTGAAGGTGATTTTGCTGAAACAGAAAATGACTATACTATTTTTGTGTATATCAGACAACCTGGTGATATAACCCATAAATTACTGGGTATCTCATTCATCAACTCTATGAAAGATAGATAATTATCAAGATTTAATTTTTCTAATTCTCATATTTATCAACTCCACACCTAAGGTAAAGAATATAGCAAAATATATATATCCTTTTGGTATCTCCATCTCTAATGACTCTAATACTAACATAAATCCTA
Organism: Candidatus Competibacteraceae bacterium; assembly: GCA_014879445.1. Lineage (GTDB taxonomy): Bacteria > Bacteroidota > Bacteroidia > CAIKAF01 > CAIKAF01 > BA4. The sequence continues at coordinate 121 of JACSSC010000018.1, read as the reverse complement.
TTAATATAAGAAAAGCAAGAGCTAATATCTGAAGGGATGGATGTTTTTGAATGATACGACTGATTTTACCGGCAAATATCATCATTACCCCTATTGAAATAACAATGGCTACCATACCCGA
>JACSSC010000040.1 GCA_014879445.1 Candidatus Competibacteraceae bacterium | reverse complement strand
GTCTCGTGGGCTCGGAGATGTGTATAAGAGACAGGAATTGCACTGGCTTCAAAACTGCGTAACGAAAAAAAAGTTACACTAGTTGTTACCGGCGATGGTGGTACAAGTGAAGGTGATTTTCATGAATCATTGAATGTGGCTGCCGTATGGAATCTGCCCGTTATTTTTTTAGTTGAATCAAATGGATATGGACTATCAACGCCAAGCAAAGAACAATTTCGTTGCAAAAACATTGCTGATAAAGCACCGGGGTATGGAATGGAAGCGCACATCATTGATGGAAATAATATAGTAGAAGTATATAAAACCGTTTCACGCATTGCAGAAGATATTCGTCAGCATCCGCGTCCGGTTATGATTGAATGTATTACCTTCAGAATGAGAGGACATGAGGAAGCGTCGGGGACAAAGTACGTTCCGAAGGAACTCTTTAACGAATGGGAGAAAAAAGACCCCATCAAAAATTATGAGCAACACCTAAAAAAAAATAATCTATTATCTGCAGAGCGTATGGACGTCATACGAGCAGAAATCAAATCAGAAATTGACAAAGGCGTTGAAAGCGTATTTGCCGAGCCCGATGTGATACCTAACACAGAATATGAGCTGAAAGACGTATATGCCCCATCGCCACAATTTCACACAACCATCCCTTCAGAAAGTCGTGAAATGCGTTTTGTAGATGCCATTTCTGATGCCCTGAATGAAGCCATGAAAGAGCATGCCGAATTGATATTAATGGGTCAGGATATAGCAGAATATGGAGGTGTTTTTAAAGTTACTGAAGGTTTTGTTGAACGATATGGCAAGGATCGAGTTCGCAATACGCCTCTTTGCGAATCGGCCATAATTGGAGCTGCTCTTGGTCTATCTATTAAGAAGCACAAAGCGATGGTTGAAATGCAATTTGCCGACTTTGTTTCGTCAGGATTCAATCCAATCGTAAATAATTTGGCTAAAATTCATTATCGTTGGGGGCAACAGGCAGATGTTGTAATACGTATGCCAACAGGCGCCGGTGTGGGAGCTGGACCCTTTCATTCACAATCAAATGAAGCGTGGTTTACGCACGTTCCAGGGCTGAAGGTATTTTATCCTGCCTTTCCGTCAGATGCCAAAGGATTACTACTTTCGGCGATTTCCGACCCGAATCCAGTAATGTTTTTTGAGCACAAAGCATTGTATAGAAGCATTCAAGGCGCTGTACCAACAGGTAATTACCGCATTGAACCCGGAAAAGCAAACCGTGTCATTACGGGAAATGATGTGAGCATCATAACCTATGGTTTGGGAGTACATTGGGCTTTAGAAACACTAAAACATCAACCAGAAATAAGTGCAGATCTTATTGATTTGCGAACATTAATACCACTTGATACAAATTTAATTTTCGAATCGGTAAAAAAAACCGGAAAGGCCATTATCTTGCATGAAGACACTTATACAGGTGGGTTTGGAGCTGAACTAGTGGCACTAATTCAGCAAGAATGTTTTGCATGGCTGGATGCACCTGTCATACGATCTGCTTCACTCGACACACCCGTTCCCTTTACTTCATCATTAGAGTGGAATTTCTTGCCACGTGATCGATTTGCAATTCAACTCAAACAACTAATAGCATATTAATTTATCACAAATCTTATATGATAATAACAATAGAAATAAGCCATTATCCACTTGCTGACGACTACGAAGAGCCCATCATGGACTTCATTAATAGAATGAAAGAGCATACAGACATTACCATGCGAACCAATGCCACAAGTACGCATCTCAGAGGTGAAATAAGTGTTTTAATGCCTGCCTTACAACAGGAAATGGAAACATCATTTACTGTATATGGAAAAGGTATTTTTGTGATGAAAGTATTGAATGGATGTTTGGAAATTTAGAAAACAAGAAAAATTAAGGCCTGTTTTTTCGCAAATAAATTCGTTCGCCCGGTTCAAGTGTACTTCCCAATCCTTTTTTATTTTTTTTAAGCAAATCTTTCACCCAGATACCATACATCTGTGCAATACTGTAAAAAGTTTCACCCTGCTTTACAATATGAAAATCTTTTCCCGACTCAGCAGAACCCCGTTTGGGTTCAAGAAAAATCAATTGGTTCTCATATAATTCATCCGAATCACCCAGCTCATTATACTTTTGAAGATGTAGAAGTTTAATACCGAAATCAGCAGCCATTCCAACTTTAGTTTGACCTTTACTCACTTTAACTGCACGCAACCCGTTTACAAAAAAAACCAATCCGGTTCCTTGCTGGTTGGGTTGAATCTGATCAGGCAATGTGGTAGTATTATAGGGTTTGGTCTTGATTTCAGAAGTTACATCATATTCATGCAATTTATATCGCTCAATAAGTTCAATGAGTTTATCAGCATAAGTTGCACTTGTGGCATAACCGGCAGCTTTTAACCCTTTTGCCCATCCTTTATAATCTGTAATTTCAAGCGAAAAGAGTGACTTATAGCGATCGCGTGATGTGAGAAAATCAGCATGATCTTTATACGAATCCAATACAGATTTATACTTTCTAAAACACTCATTAGGGGCATCATCATCTTTATAATACGATTCGCCTGTCCATCCGTTGTGACATTTAATTCCAAAATGATTATTTGCATTAACCGCCAAATCGCTATTCCCATTTCCCGACTCCAAAATGCCCTGAGCTAGTGTGATACTAGCCGGAATTTTTTTCAACTTCATATTTTCAATGGCAGCATCTTTATACAGGCGAATATAATCCTCAGATGTGTTTTTTTGTGCCAACACCCCCCCTGATGCAAAGCATCCCATGAAAAAAATCAAATACTTCATGTTGCAAATTTACAAACCGATATGGTTGTATTTTTCTATCTTGGTTCCGATTTATAAACAGATGACTATTAATCAAACAACATTCGGAGGGAAATGGAATTGGTTATTATCTTGGGTTCCTGCCTTTTTGTTAGTACTTACACTCTATCCTGAATTGTTCTTTCATCCCAACGATTTTTTGATGGATGCAGGCAATGATGGGCAACGCGCTTATTATGTCTTCATGATGTATGTGCATCACAATCAGAATGTATTCCAGTTTGAATATCTCAATTATCCATTCGGTGAACATGTTTTTTATTTGGATGCCAATCCACTCTTATTACTTACCGGTCGCTTGCTTTTTATGGTTCTTCCGTTCCTATCGCCATACACAATTGCCTGTTTCAACCTCCTGCATTTATCCATGCTGATTATCGCATATTTTTTTCTTTACCAATTATTTCGAGAATGGAGAATATCCATTGGGTATTCAGTTATATTTTCATTACTTATTGTATTTCTTTCACCCCAATGGGGCAAGATGGCCGGAAACTTTTCGTTGGCTGCATTATGGATGATTCCATCAATACTTTGGGCTTTTGTAAAATTTATTCATACATCCAAAAAAGGATATGGTATCCTCTCCGTCTTCGTTGCCACCTTAGCATTTTTCACACATCCTTATTTGGGATTAATTGTTTCAATATTTTCAGGACTTACGTGGTGCATATATGCCTTTTTTACACATAGTAACCGTATCAAATCCATAGCAATAGGTTTGGCAAGTATAATCATCCCTGCTGGAATATTTCTCATCACACTTTACCTAACCGACACACATACAAACCGAAATCAAAGCCCGGGTGGATATGGCGAACATTATCTTGCCATTTACGAATGGTTAATTCAACCTACCGGACTAACCGGCAATTGGCTAACTCATATTATTCACAAAGAACAACCTGATTATTTCGATCCTGCTTTCATCCCTTTTTTCTTTATAGCTTGCATGACACTAGGTGCCTTTAAGGTTATCCGTTTGAAAGACAGCATTATTTCAATTAAGAAAAACTTTTATCCCCTCCTGATTTCATCCGGCATCCTTTTATTATTAGCAACTGGATTATTCGGCCTGTCCAAAATGGCGTTTTTGTACGATTGGATTACTCCTGCCAGGCAATTTAGATTTTTAGGAAGATTTGCTTGGCCATTTTACAATGTATTTGCGATAATTTCCTGTTATCTTTTTTATGTATGGATAAAAGACGCCATTCAATTAGGACAAAAAATACCTTATGCGCTGTCTCAAATTATTCTGATTTATGGATTTGTAGATGCCGGTTTAGCAAATCGTGATTTAGCAAAAAAGCTTACATCCACCGATAATTTTTATGCCACTTATGGCAATAATGATACCTATTGGAAAGAAATGGCTTCTGTTTATCATCACAACCAAAAATCACAAGCTATATTGTCATTACCTTTATCCTTAGAAGGAAGTTTTCGATTTTCTTCTCCATTCTCATACGAATCTATGATGGCGTCATACCAGTTATCATGGCATACGCAATTGCCCATAATGGGAGGCATTTTGATACGCCCATCAGAAACAGAAACAGAAATCATGCGTACCGCCGTTAATCTTCCATTTTATGAAAACCCTATCATACATCATCTTCCCAATCAACAGTCCATTCTATTATTAGCACACACTAAACAAGTTTCAATTGTTGAGCAATCCGTCATTAACAGATCCGTTCCCATACATCAATCAGGCGAATTCTCGCTTTATCAATTAGCCATCTCTGACTGGACTACACACAGTGCATGCGACACCATGATTCGCTATTCCGGTTGGGAGATAATTGATAATGGTAACGTATTTTATTCCGGCTTCGAAGACCATGCATCACCTATTGCTCACCAAGGACAAGGTGCATTTAAGACCAGAAGAGGTGACGCAAATCTACTTTACACCATTGAGCCAGGAACGCAGGAAACAGGCACATTTGTTGCCTCTTGTTGGATATACAATCAAATGGAAAATGCCGTGAATGGATGCTTTATTATACAAGAGTATGATAATCAAAATGTATTTAAGGGATGGGTAACCTTTTCTAATCCAGCCAGAAGTGAAGTTGTAAATCAAAACTGGAGTTATACTGAATGTGTTTTTGAGTTGAACCCATCTCATAGGTATGAAATAGTGCTAACCGCATATGATTTTATGAACCTAAATTTTCTAGTGGACGATTTATGGGTTAGAAAAGCAGGTAGCATTATGATTCAGAGACATAGCAATGCGAATAAATTTTCATACAATACGCATATTATTCCTTGTATGCCATAGAACAAAGTCATTATATGCCTATAATCGGTATTATTCCTATTTTTGTAGATTAATTTCAAAATTATGCGATTCCAATTTATATTTAAACAATCACCGGCCAACACTACACAAGTTTGGCTCGTTCCAAATACCAAAACAGATTTTTTGATAAAATCAGGATTAAACAAGGAAGAAGCTGCATTTGTTCACAAACAATCAGAAGCTGCAAAAACAGCCCCTGAACCTATTTTAATTAACCGATATAAATCATGCATTTGGATTGTAGTATGCCCTGCAAGCCCAACCGACTCTTTAATTGAAAAAATAAGAATAAACGGTAGTCGGATTGTGCAACATGTAAAATCCAACAAGCAAGATACCATTGCCGTTCACAACCTTTGTAAAGACAACACATTGCTTATGGCCATAGTAGAGGGGATCGCACTAAGCAGTTATACTTTCGACAAATACTTTTCCGACAAAAAACAAAGGCGTACCATTCACACATGTTATATCAGTGGCTCATTCGATAAAAAAGAGATGACGGATTTGCTTCATTCAATACTTGGCACTTTCATTTCACGCGATTTAGTAAATGAGCCCGTGCAGTACTTAACCGCGACACAACTAAGCAAAGAGATACAACGTGTATCAAAGGAAGCGGGATTCCATTTTGAATATCTTACCAAAAAGAAGATTGAGAGCTTAAAAATGGGAGGTCTATTGGGAGTAAACAAAGGCAGTGTGGAGCCACCTACTTTCAACATATTGGAATGGAAGCCAAAAAATGCGATTAATAAAAATCCGTTGATATTGGTAGGAAAAGGAGTGGTTTATGATACCGGGGGAAGCAGTTTAAAAACCAGTCAGGGAATGGAAAAAATGAAAGGCGACATGGCCGGTGCTGCCGCTGTAACAGGCGTTCTGTATGCTATCGCCAAAAGCAAATTAAACTATCATGTAATTGGATTGATTCCTGCTACAGATAATCGCATCGGTAACCGTTCGATTGTACCAGGCGATATACTTACGATGAGCAATGGGAAAACCGTTGAGGTATTAAATACAGATGCAGAAGGAAGATTAATCTTAGCTGATGCCTTGCACTATGCTGCACGATACAAGCCATCGCTGGTAATAGATATGGCCACACTAACCGGAGCCGCAGTTGCTGCCATAGGCGAGTTGGGAATAGTGGGATTAGCCAAAGACGCTGAAGAAGATTTCGAACTATTACAAAAATCAGGGTGGGAAGTGTATGAGCGCATTGTTCGTTTCCCCTTGTGGGACGAGTATAACGAAATGATAAAATCACCCATTGCTGACATAAAAAATATTGGAGGTCCTTTAGCCGGTGCCATAACTGCTGGAAAATTCTTAGAGCATTTTGTTACTTATCCATGGATTCATTTGGATTTATCGAATGCGCTATCCGACCGAAACCAACATTATCGAACTGCTATTGGAACCGGTGCAGGAACGCGTTTGATGATTTCGTTTATCAAACAAAAAATCAAAAGAAAAAAATGAAACACGAAAACGAAGCCGAACTCATAAGAGTAGGCATAACAATGGGTGACATAAATGGAGTTGGCCCAGAATTGATTGTGAAAATATTTTCAGACCCACTGATGATGGAAACCTGCATTCCAATCATATTTGGATCTTCGCGAATCATATCCTATTACAAGAAAAACCTCAATGCAGAGCAACTCAATTATCAAACCATAAATAATCCATCGCAAGCATTATCCAAACGTCTCAACATTATAAACTGTTGGGAAGAAGAGGCAAAAATTGAACCTGGTATTTCTAATGTCGCAGGCGCAAAATATGCGGTACTTTCATTAGAAAAAGCAACACAGGACTTAACATCAGGCGTACTACATGCGCTCGTTACTGCCCCTATTGACAAATCGCATTTATCTGAAGTGGGATTCAATTATCCCGGTCATACAGAATTCTTAGCAGCCAAAAGCAAAGGAAAATCTATTATGCTAATGATTGGAGATAATGTTCGCATTGCTTTAGCAACCGGCCATTTAGGATTAAAAGAAGTACCATCACAACTCTCCATTGATGGACTAATTGAAAAGATTCAGATTGTTGACAAAACGCTTCGTCTCGATTTTTCTATCAACCGACCTAAAATTGCCGTATTATCAGTTAATCCACACGCCGGCGATCAGGGTAAGTTTGGCAATGAAGAAACTGACATCATCCAACCGGCCATTCAAAAAGCATTTGAATCAGGCATCATTGCCATAGGACCTTTTGCAGCTGACGGATTTTTTGCTTCGGGCAATTACGTTCATTACGACGCCATTCTTGCAATGTATCACGATCAGGGGCTCATTCCTTTCAAAACAATAACAGGCATGGCCGGCATCAATTATACAGCAGGGCTTGATATCATTAGAACTTCGCCTGACCACGGGCCGGCTTTTGATTTAGCAGGAAAAAATCTAGCATCTGAAGAATCATTTCGTAATGCCATATATTCAGCCATTGATATATACAGAACACGAAAGGCAAATGTCCATTTTGCCAAAAACAAACTTAAGAATCTAAGTACAGAATTGACAGAAGGACAGGACGACGAAGCATTGCCTGATACAGAATAAGATTGATAGATTGCATGCATGAACCATAAAGTAAAAGACATACAACAACTCAATATCGGGTTATTGGGGGGCGGGCAATTAGGCCGAATGCTGATACAGGAAGCCATCAACTGGAACTTGCATATTGCCGTACTTGACCCTTCATTTGATGCCCCATGCGCTCATCTCACACACGAATTTATTAATGCCGATTTTAGAGATTATGAAAGCGTTTATGCCTTTGGGAAAAACAAGGATATTGTCACTATCGAGTTTGAAGATGTAAATGTAGATGCATTAGAACAACTCGAAAAAGAAGGTGTACAAGTTTTTCCACAACCTGCTGTATTAAAAATCATTAAAGATAAAGGAGCACAGAAAGAATTTTACAAACAACACCAGATCCCTACTGCTCCCTATGCATTAGTTCAGAAAATCGATGAAATTAATAACTGTGGCATTTCGTTCCCTTGCTTTCAAAAAATCAGAAAGGGCGGATACGACGGTTATGGTGTAAAAAAATTAAGGAATAAGGAATCAATTATTAATGCTTTTGATGCTCCATCCGTGATAGAGGAAATGGCTGATCTGATTACTGAATTATCTGTCATTGTAGCCCGTAATTCGAATGGTGAAATCAAAACATTTCCATTGGTAAACATGTCTTTCAATCCGGAAAGCAACATGGTTCAGTTTCTCTTCTCTCCTGCCGGAATACCGGCTCACATTGAACAACAAGCTGCTGACTGGGCAAAAAAAATTATTGAAGCTTTAGAAATGGTCGGAATATTAGCCGTTGAATTATTTTATACACAGCAAGGAGAAATTTGGGTAAACGAAATTGCCCCACGCCCTCATAACTCAGGCCATCATACCATCGAAGCTAATCTTTGCAGCCAATACGAACAACATTTACGGGCTATCTGCAATCTTCCATTGGCAGATACAGATGCATTATCGCCTGCAGCTATGGTAAATATTACCGGAGAAAAAGATTTTACGGGGATACCACATTATGAAGGATTGAAAGAAACACTTCGTATCAAAGGGGCTTTTGTTCACTTATATGGAAAAAAACAGACCAAGCCATATAGAAAAATGGGGCATGTTACATTATTGGCACCCACAATTGAAGAAGTACAATTCCAAGCAAAAAAAGTTTTGAATACATTGAAAGTTAAATCCATTTAACGATTATACTCTGTCATGCATCATGCAGATATATCGGATTGTACCTGTTTAATCAGGTTACTGTAATTATCTAATTGTAACGGGAATTCGACAGGCAGGGCATGTTCTGTATTGGAAAGTTCTACATATAAATCATGATAGTACTGGATACCTTGATTCAGATTATCAATAAAAGAATGAACATACTTTGCATCAATTTCATCTGCATTACATTTAACTACAATATTCTCTTTTAAATAGCGAACATACAAAGCAAGTTCATTAATGAACATGTGTGGTCGATTGCTGTCGTTAATCAAATTATTGCGACCGTATATATGACCTGTCATTTCTTCCAAAGAAGCTTCACGTGTAAACCATTGAATGTTGGGACCCGGGCAAACGGTAACTCCATTTCCTTCAATGCGATGATTCAGATGATAATGTAACAGGGCTGATACACTTAATCCTGTACAAATACATGCCTTTTCGGTAATATTATGATATGCTTTTTGATAATCTTCTACTGATAGTGATTTATCATTTAATTCCTGTATCTTAATATGCTGATATTTTGTAGAAGCAGAGCAAATACCTTTATCATCGTAGGTTTTATCAAAAGCGAGATATTTTCTAGGGCATTTACTACCCGGATTGCCGGCATCAATACGTTCTTGTTTTTCAATGTCCTTTGTATTGCCTCGTAAATTATTAAACGGTATGCCGAGTGGAGATATATAACTCAGATATAAATCGTCAGGGCCGGCTGCCGCCAATTTATGTATGGTATCCCGATCTACTGTAGTAGCTTCTGGTACCAGCAAGAAAGGGGATCCCCAGCCCACAGATGATAAGTGATAATGGTTCAGCAACAACTGATGTTCATCCGCTGTTCCCACACCACCTTGTGCCATTAACCGAAATGTGGGATTCTTTTCAGGTAATGGAATTCCTTTCTTAATAAGGGCTGCTTTATATAATGCATACATTTCCTTCTGCAATTCATCTTTCTTCTTAAAAAGCTCATGAAGAATCGGACCCATTAAAAAACCATCAGTAGCAAAAGCATGGCCACCACAATTTAACCCTGATTCAATTTTAAAAGCAGAAACCCAAAGCCCTTTTTTAGCCAAATATTTACCCTGTATCCACGCCGAACGATAATCACTCACCTTTAATACAATCTGCTTAGCCACATATCCGTTTTCGTCGGGCATGAAACCGGGTAGGGTCTCAATAAAATTATACAAGCGAGGGTTCAGTCCGGCTGAAAAAATAACTGGGCCATGCAATCTGCTGTTAGCAAATCCAAGAAGGGCAGCATGTGCATCGTTATATTCAATAGGCAACACCTTGCCATGACGATAATTTTCTCTATCCACTTTCGTCATTATATTCACTCCTATTCTACCCATAATAAGTGCATCGGAAATTTTCTTTTGTACTTCTGCATCTGATGAAGGCACAGATAGATATGCATACAGACGCTGTTTAAGAGAAGATGTATCAGGCAATAGCGACATATACTTTTTGATTTCCTCTTTACTTTCGTGTATAGAATTGCATAAACTCTCAAATTTTCGTGTGGCAATGCTGTGTATAGTATCGAGATAGGCCGTAATTCGCTTGGAGCGTGAATGATCAGTATTGGAAGATATCTCCGCATAAGGCATTTCAAACCATTTACAATACATTTTTCGGAGTTTTTCCATCAATACATCATCACTTAATGATATAACAGAATCAATACCCAAGTGTGCCACCTTAATGGGTGTATCAATGGTGTAGCTGGTTCCCATAACGGGAATGTGAAAAGAATGTGCCATAAGCAATCATTTATTTAATTTAGGCACGTGTTCAATTTTCAATTCTGGGGAGTAAAAAAAGAATTAGCGCCAAACGGCGGATTGGATTGAATAAAAAGAACTATTTAAAATTATCAACTACAGAAGCACTGATACCAACGCTGCTGAAACCTCCATCATGATAGATGTTTTGCATGGTAATCATACGAGCAAAATCCGAAAACATAACTGCACAAAACTTAGCACAATCATCAGCCGAAGCATTACCCAATGGAGACATGCGGTTCGCATAATCAAAGAATATATCAAACTTCCCTACGCCTGTACCTGCAGTAGTTCGGGTTGGTGACTGAGAGATGGTGTTAATTCTAACTTTTTTGGCTACACCATAGTGATAACCATAGCTACGAGCAATAGATTCCAAAAGCGCTTTTGCCTCAGCCATATCATTGTAATCAGGAAATGTGCGTTGAGCAGCTATATATGATAAAGCCAACACACTACCCCATTCGCTGATAGCGTCTAGTTTCTGAGCTGTTTGTAACATCTTGTGAAAAGAAAGAGCAGAAATATCCAATGATTTCAAAAACCAATCATAATTCAAATCCGTATAATGTCTTCCTTTACGAACATTGGGCGACATGCCGATGCTATGCAACACAAAATCCACTTTCCCTCCATACTTATTCATGGCATGATGAAATAAATTTTCCCAGTCACTTTCAACAGAAGCATCTGCAGAAACGACCTCAGTATTGCATTGCTCTGCCAACTCATTAATTTTACCCATTCGCAAAGCAACGGGTGCATTAGATAAAATAAATCGGGCACCCTGAGCATGGCATTGTTCTGCCACTTTCCATGCAATGGAGTTCTCATCCAAAGCCCCGGTAATAATTCCTATTTTCCCCTCCAGTATTCCTTTCATAGTACTGATATTTTAAGCGAATAAATAAAATTTTTTTATCTCTACAAAATCATGACTTAAGCATTTCAATGGCATTTTTCAATGCAGCATCAGTAATTGACGCACCACTAAGTAAACGGGCAATTTCTTCAATACGCTGCGAATGGTTCAAAAGTAGTAGATAGGTTTGGGTGCTGCCATTTTTACTTTCCTTTATTACCTTGAAATGAAATTCACCTTTAGATGCCATTTGTGGTAGATGAGTTATCACAACTAATTGTCTGGTATTTGACATCTGTTTCATCAACTGTCCAATTTTATCAGCCATGCCCCCCGAAACGCCTGTATCTATCTCATCAAAAAGAATGGTTGGCAGATTGATTTTATCAGAGAGCATGGCTTTAAAAGCCAGCATCAATCGTGAAACCTCTCCACCTGAAGCAATTTTCCCCAAATCCTGTAACGGCATACCTTGATTTGCAGAAAACAAAAATCTCACCATATCCCTTCCTTGTGAAGTTATGTTTGACTTGGGTTCAATCTGAACATGCATATTCGCATCTTTAAGTCCAAGCTGTGATAACAAATCAATGGCATTTTTTTGAATAAGTGCTGCCGCATAAATTCGCTTTTGACTAATTAATTCACACAACTTATCCATCTCTGCATATTGCTCCTGCACTACTTTACGTAATAGATTTTCTTGCTCTTCTCCTGATTCAATTGCTTGCAGTTTTGTTTCCCATTCCGATTGTAAGGTTATTAATTGAGCAGTTGAATCAACTTTGTGCTTCTTCATAAGTGTGTGAAGCAAGTTCAATCGTTCTTCAATGATGCGTAATCTTTCAGGATTGGGTTCAATGGTATTTGACAGTTGTAAAACACTTCGCACCCATTCTTTTATCTCAACAGAAATATTGTTCAGTTGATCGAGTAATATTGTAAGCTGCGGATGCCATGACGCTGGTTTTTGTGAGGTTTGCCTGATGTAAGACATTTTGCTCATTATACTATTTTCATCATCCGTCATGATATGCAAAGTATTATCAAACCATGCTTTAAGCTCTTCACTATGAGCCAATGCAGCAAGTTCTTGCTCGGCATGTTCCTCTTCGCCAACTGTTATCATGGCCTTTTGAAGTTCTTCAAACTGAAAACGAATATAATCCTGTTCGCTAATACTTCTTTCTCTGTTAGCAATATATTGATTGAGTTCGTCTGTAAGTTTTTTCCAGTTACTGTATTGCTTATATAATTTCTCCAACTCTAAACGATTATCTGCAAAACTATCAACGAGCTGTAGCTGAAAGTCGTTGCTCCTCAACAATAGAGTTTGATGTTGTGAATGAATATCAATAAGCATATCGGAGAGCGTGCGGAGAATGGGCAATGAAACAGGCGAATCATTAATAAAAGCTCTCGATTTACCGTTAGGTAAAATCTCTCTTCTCACAATACAAGTGTCGTCGTAATCGAGTTCGTTTGAATCAAAAAAATGACGTATGTTTAAAAAAGCTACGTTAAAAAATCCTTCCACGATACATTTTTCGACAGAAGAAGAAAGCACAGATGTGTCTGCACGATTACCGGCAATCAATCCGAGTGCACCTAATAATATAGATTTGCCAGCACCTGTTTCGCCCGTAATTATATTTAATCCGGGTCCGAAATCAATCGAAACTTCACGAATGAGTGCATAGTTTTGTATGGTAAGTCGGGTAAGCATTTGCTAAGTACAAATGTATGCAAAGAGATTGAAATTTCGGCAGAATAGATTACATGCGCTCGGGAGCCGATATTCCGAGCATATATAATGAATGAGCAATCACCTGACGTGCCAGAGATGAAAGTGATAGACGAAATATGCGGCCTGCTGAAGACGGCTCTTTCAGTATGCTATAATCATGATAATAAGAGCTGTAATCAGATGCAATTTCATATACATAATTAGCAATCAGCGCCGGGCTATACTGGTGTGCAGCTTCCTGCACAATATTCGGGAAATAATCTAACTTACGAATCAATGAAATTTCAGCTTTAACAGGTGAATAATCTTCAAATTCTTCAACATGTCCGACAATATGCATTTCATGGGCTTCGGCTTGTCGAAGTACTGAGCATATGCGTGCATGTGTGTATTGAATAAATGGTCCCGTGTTGCCATTAAAATCAATTGATTCCTTTGGGTTAAATATCATTTTCTTGCGAGGATCTACCTTGAGAATAAAATAACGTAATGCCCCAATACCAATTTGGTGATAGATATTTTCCCTCTCTTCAGAATTCAACTCAGCTAATTTTCCTTGTTCATTCGACATCTGACGAGCAATACCAACCACTTCTTCTATCAGATCATCAGCATCCACTACAGTACCTTCTCGACTTTTCATCTTACCCGAAGGTAATTCAACCATGCCATAAGAGAGATGAAATAGGTGCTCAGAACATTTCATTCCAAGTCGTTTCAGAATTTCAAACAAAACCTTGAAATGATAATCCTGTTCGTTTCCTACTACATAGATCGAATGTTGAAAATCAAAATCATGTTGCTTTTGGTATGCCAATGCGATATCTTGTGTAATGTAAACAGTTGTACCATTGCTTCGCAGTACTAATTTTTGATCAAGCCCCACATCCGTCAGGTCAATCCATACAGAACCATCTTCTTTTTGAAAAAAAACACCCTTATCTAATCCATCCTTCACGGTTTCCCGCCCAATATTATATACATCCGACTCATAATATAATTTATCGAAAGCCAATCCAAGTTGTGAATAGGTTTGTTGCACCCCTTCATAAAACCAACTGTTCATGGTTCGCCATAATTCACGAATTTCTGGGTCTCCTGCTTCCCACCTAACTGTCATATCGGCAATTTCATTTTCAAGAGGATTTTGCTGTTTTGCCGATTCGGGTGTCATACCCTTTGAAATCAATTCTTCATGGATAGTTTTGCTTAATTCATTATACTTAACATAATAATCACCCACCAACTTATCACCTTTAATTGCCAAAGATGCAGGCGTTTGCTTATCTTCACTTTTAAGATATGCCAACATGGATTTGGATATATTTGTTCCTCGGTCGTTATATAAACAAACCTGTATCACCTTATGACCATTGGCTTGCAAGATTCTACAAAGAGAATATCCCAAAAAAACATTCCTAAGATGACCCAAATGCAATGGTTTATTTGTATTGGGCGATGGGTATTCAAGCATGACCGATTCGGGATGACTGCCGGCGGGCTTCATCCCCCAAGCTTTATCTGCGCAAAGTAGAGATAGCTTTTCTTTCCAATACGAATGTGTCAAATTAAAATTAAGAAATCCCTTCACCACATTAAAACCTGCAAATGATGAATTGGCTTGACAGAGATAGTTGCCAAGTTGATGACCCAAAACATCGGGCGCCAAACCCAATTTTTTGGCGAATGGAAAAAGCACCAAAGTATAATCACCGTCAAACTCAGCGGGAGTAAGCTTTATCTGTACTTCCTCAGGCCTAATTACTGTTTCTGGCTTGAGGCCAGACAACCATGCTGCTGCTCGCTGAGATAATTCTAACATTATATTCATTTCTTACTGGAAGTTTTTTTGGCTATCAACCGGTTAGATTTTTTTTCAACCACAGGAAATGCAGGTTTTACCTGACTAACTGATTTTGTAATTTTTTCTGCCATTCGTTTCTCAAGTTGGGCTTTTTTCAATCGCTTTTCGATAGCATTAACCGCATCTCTGAATATAGGAAAAACACGCGAAGCCGTACGATTCTCTGCATCAAGCAATGGATTAATTTCTGTAATTTCAAAACAACATACACGTGGATCCTTTAGAATTCCAGTGAGCAGTTTTTTTGCTTCTTTAACAGTCAGCCCATTGGGTACAGGGGTACCGGTTCCTTTCACCACACTGCTATCTAGCGAATCAATATCAAAAGAAACATAAAGGTAATCACAACCACCTAAATAAGTCAATATATCATTGCATATCTCCTTAATCTTTCCCTTATGTATTTGTGGTATTTTTACAATTTTGACTTTATGCTTACGTATGTATTGTATTTCCTCTGTTTCCATATCACGCAAACCCACAAAAACTAAATTATCGGGTGTAATTTTGGGACAAATTCCTCCCACATTTTTGAGCACATCCCAAAATGGTACGGTATCGCCTTTCACCGGATTTTTGGGCTTATCCTGAAAATCTATTCCTAAAGCAGAGGCCAACGGCATCCCGTGAATATTCCCGGATGGTGTAGTGTAAGGCGAATGGAGGTCTGCATGAGCATCAATCCAAATAACGCCGATTTTACTTTTAGGATATGCCATTTTTACGCCGGCAATGGTTCCACCGGCACTACTATGATCCCCGGAAATAACAATAGGAATCCTACCGGCTTTGATTTCATCCGAAACGGCTTTGGCCTGCCTCTCAAATATCTTAATCACACCCCTGATGCGCTTCGCATATGTTCTTACAGGGTTTTTAAATAGTAAGCGGGAATTGTCGCGAATCTCTTTGCTTTTATACTTGCCAAAGAAATATGAACCATATTCAAGTGAGGCCAGCTTAAGTGCCTCAATGCCTAAACTGGCTCCTCGAGTACCCGCTCCAAGCTCTGAACGCACTTCAATTAATTTGATAGATTTCATAAATCCAACTTAGTTAGTTATGTTATTTTTTTATGATTTAAGTTAGTTAGATTGCATTTATTTAAAAGATTTGATGGATATTTGTTAAAATTTATTTCTCAAACTACTTAACCTGTTGACATGAAAGTACATTATGAAGACCTGATCAAACAAACTTTTGAGTTTCCTCAAGAAGGATTTCGGGTAGAAGATGGTGAGTTATACTGGCACGACATCCCTATGATGGAGATTATCAAACAATATGGCACACCGCTCAAACTTACATATCTACCCAAAATTAGCGACCAGATTCAAAAGGCAAAGATAATGTTTAAAGTGGCAATGGCAAAGGCCGATTATCAAGGTTCATACACCTATTGCTACTGTACTAAAAGCTCTCACTTCAGTTTTGTGATGGAAGAGGTGCTAAAAAATGATGTACATGTTGAAACATCTTCGCATTACGACATGGAAATTCTTCGTGAATTATATGCCAAAGGATTGATTGATAAATCAAAATTTATTGTCTGCAATGGATTTAAACGCGATGCCTACATGCAGCAAATAACAAGGTTTGCCAACGAAGGGTTCAATATCATCCCTATACTCGACAATACAAACGAATTGGCATATTTTGATAAACACACTAAACATCCCATGAAAATTGGACTTCGCATTGCCTCTGAAGAAGAACCCAATTTTGAATTTTACACATCCCGCCTTGGTATTCGTTATAAAGACATCGTTCCTTTTTATCAATACAAAATTAAAGGCAATAAAAAATTTCAAGTAAAAATGCTGCATTTCTTCATAAATACCGGAATTCGCGATACGGTATATTACTGGAGCGAATTGTCAAAATGTCTTAATGTGTATTGTGAATTAAAAAAAATATGTCCCGAGCTAGATTCATTAAATATCGGTGGTGGATTGCCCATCAAAAACTCACTGGCTTTTGAGTTTGATTATGAGTATATCGTAAACGAAATTGTGCAGCAAATCAAAGTAATTTGCAATGAAAATGGTGTAGAAGAGCCCAATTTGTTTACTGAGTTTGGCTCATTCACTGTGGGCGAAAGCGGCGTTTCGTTATATTCAGTTCTTGATTCAAAAATGCAAAACGATACAGAAATTTGGTATATGATTGATAGCTCCTTTATCACTACCCTACCCGACACCTGGGGGCTAAAACAAAGATTCATTCTGCTCGCAATTAATAACTGGGAAAACCAATATCAGCGCGTCAATTTAGGCGGATTAACTTGCGATAGCTTGGACTACTACAATGCCGAAGCTCATATCGGACAAGTATTTCTTCCCAAATTGCAACCCGGTGAACCACTATATCTCGGATTTTTCCATACCGGCGCTTATCAAGAATCGCTTGGTGGATATGGTGGTATTCAGCATTGTCTTATTCCTGCACCCAAACACGTTATCATTGACAAAGACGAAAATGGCGAATACTTCACTAAACTCTTTAGCAAAGAGCAAAGCTATAAGTCCATGTTGAAAATATTGGGCTATTAAAATTGAATCCCATCTTAAATTCTGCAAGCAAAAATCCCATTTTTCACTACCTTTACTTCTTGTTATCTTTTATATTATAATTAATCAGTATGAATAAAATTGGTTTGCGCATCGGGATTGTTTTGTTTTTTGCAATGATTATTATTTGGCAATCTCCTGTGCCTTTATCTTTCAAACCTAATTTCAAACTTGGAAGAGGGCCCGGAAACCCAGGATGGGAGAAGCAATGGATAGAAATGAAAATGGATGAAGAAGGTAAAATCCCTTACAACAAAATTAGAGAATTGTTTAAAATTACACAGCAAAAAAGAATAGAGAAAGCGGGCAGCAATTTAACCAACCTTCAAGAATTGGGGCCTTCCAATGTTGGAGGACGAACACGTGCTTTTTTAATTGATAAAAACAACCATAACCGACTTTTTGCCGGTGGCGTCTCCGGTGGATTATGGATCTCAACCAATGCCGGCACTTCATGGAATCCTGTAGATGATGATGCTACTAACTTGTCCATTACCTACATCACACAAAACCCGTTTACACCTCATATTATTTACTTCAGCACAGGTGAATGTGCTGGCAATAGTGCCGGTATTCCAGGCGATGGCGTATATAAATCATCTGACAACGGCGTTACTTTTCAAAAATTACCGGCAACTGATTTGCCCGCTTTTGATTATACCTGGCGAATTATGTGTTCTTTCACCGACACCCACACCGTATATGTTGCCACACGTGATGCAGGTTTGTATAGAAGTACAGATGGTGGAACTTCTTTTGAGAATATCTTACCATCTGTTGAAGTAACTGACCTGGAAGTGTTCAGAGATGGAAGTGTTATTGCTGCTGTAAGCGGACAGGGCTTATTCCGTTCTGCAGACGGCACACCTGGCTCTTTTGCTTCTATCAATAATGGATTGCCAACCACTGGCTTTTATCGTGTCGAAATGGCTTATTGCGACAGCGTACCTAGTGTTATGTATGTTACATACGAAAACACAACAGGCGACAATATTACTGGATTGTATAAAACTACGGATGGAGGTAACAATTGGGTAGCCACCGGCAATCCATCCACTTTTAATATTGGGTTTTATTTTCCGTGGTACTGCCTAACATTAGCAGTAAAACCAAGCGACCCCAATTATCTTGTAATTGGCAGCGTAACCGTAGGTTATTCTTCGAATGGCGGAAGTAGTTGGACAACACACCAAAACTCACATGCCGACTATCACATCATTGTTTTTAACCCTGCAAATCATGCTCAATTTTATATTGGCAATGATGGTGGCGTCTATAAATATTACGACACCCAATTCATCGCATACGTCAACCTGAATAATGGATATAATGTTACCCAATTTTATACCGGTGCTTATTTCCCTGAAGGATTAAAATGCTGGGGAGGTACTCAAGATAATGGTACACAATCAGGAAGCAATGCTTCCTCAACATTTGCTCATATATTTGGTGGTGATGGAGGATTCACTTCCATCAATCAGCAATCACCCAATGTGGGATATGTTTCTTGGCAAGAAGGACATATTCTGAAGACATACAACACCGGAAATGCAAGCCCATTCTTTGATTATGTGATGGGCGAAATGGATGCTGACAATGATTTTAACATTGACGATAATGTTTGGTTTATTAATCCATTTGAATTGAACAGGCAGGATGGGGATCAAATATTTTTTGTTACACGAAACCGGCTTTGGCGATCTATTGATGGCGCCAATTTTTGGGAAAAATGTACCAAACCCATTACCGACCTCTATGCCATTGGTATCAGCAATGAAGCGTCACCAACCGTTTATGTGGGTGGCAAAAACAAACTCAGAAGATTAAATAATGCAATGTATTCTCAACCCGGTGATGAAATTAATATCTCTTCATCTATTCCTTCTACGCTTTCTCAGAGCTTTATGTCAAACATTACTGTTTCTCCCAATGATCCTTCTACTTTTTATGTGTCATTTAGCAGTTATATCAGTCAGCCCAGAGTGTGGAAAGTTACTGACGCCTTATCGTCATCGCCTCAATGGCAGTCCATTCATGGCGACATGCCTGAAGGATTGCCTGTAAATTGGATTGAAGTGAGCCCTTATGACGAAAATATTATGGCCGCAGCCACCGACTTTGGTTTATACACTTCAATTAACGGGGGTGTCAACTGGACTTTAGAAACAGGAATCCCAAGTGTTGCAGTTCATCAAATACGACTCCGACACAGCGATAATACCTTGTTTATCTATACACATGGTCGTGGTATTTGGGTTGCTAATCTCCCTATGACAGGTTTTGACTTGCCCAATGAAAATAATTCTCCCATTCGTATATTCCCTACTGTTTCTCAACACACTCCTATTCAGGTTATAATTCCTGATAATACCACTTATCAATTACTCATTACTGATATGGCAGGACGTACGATACTTTCAAATTCCATCAGTCAATCTCTGTCCATCAACCCAAGCATATATGCACCCGGAGTTTACATTGTATATTTTATACAAAACGGAAGAAGAATTCATGCTCGAAAAATTATTCTCAAATAATTCGTGGATGCTAAAATCTAAGGCATATACCAAGTAGTAACTTTTGCCGAATAATATCCCACTCCTCCATTGGCCTTGTATGCCTCTTTTAATGTTTTTACAGCATCTTCCTGAGATATGTAAGAATAATTGGCCATGTAGTTAAAAGAAGTATCGTCATATCCAATAATAAATGCCCACCAACATTTGTTACATTCTGCAGAATAAAAAAAAGTACAATTTCTTCCACCGGATTTTACACACTCATCATACGCTTGCTTTTTCGTATCTGTCATGTTTAGAAAAGGAGGGGTTCCATCTTGATACGACGCTGCCCAAGCTCCCGTTTCAGTACAAACGTAAATAGCACACTGACTAAATGTAAAACTCACAGGGCCAAGCATCAGAAACAAACAAAGAAATATTGATCTCATATTTTTTATTTCAAATATAAGATTGATTTTAAGAAGTAGAATCTTTTAAATCAAAATTGATATAATACCGGCTCATAACAAGCCATTTTGTGATTTTATTTTTTGTTAAAATAACTATCATAATCATATTATTCATACATTTATTAATATCATTGACACCCTATGTTGGGGTATGGTAACTATTGAATGGAAATATTAATATGAATAAAATGAAACGACTAATATTTATCTTTGGATTAATTTTCCAAATTTCTACAATACATTCACAAGGCCTTTATTTTCCACCTGTTACAGGATCTGTATGGGATACCATTTCACCCCAATCATTAGGATGGTGTCAATATAAGATTGATAGTTTATACCAATTCTTAAATAACAACAATACCAAAGCATTCATCCTGCTAAAAAATGGGAAAATTGTACTCGAAAAATATTTTGGCTCATTTACACAAAATTCGCTATGGTATTGGGCATCTGCCGGAAAAACAATTACCGCATTCATGACAGGGATAGCACAACAAGAAAATCTTCTTCACATACATGATACTTCTTCTCAATATTTAGGACAGGGTTGGACAAATTGCACCACGCTACAAGAAGAAAAAATTACCATTTGGCACCAACTTACCATGACCTCCGGATTGGATGATGGTGTTGCTGACCATTACTGTACGCTCGATACCTGCTTGATATATAAAGCCGATGCTGGAACTCGATGGGCTTATCATAACGGACCTTATACCATATTAGACAGTATAATTCAAATTGCAACCGGCTTACCTCTGAATACTTATACCGACCAAAAACTCAAAACACCAACTGGGATGAATGGCGCTTTTCTACGTATTGGATACAACAATGTTTTCTTTAGTAATGCACGAAGCATGGCGCGTTTTGGTCTGCTAATTCTGAATAAAGGAAATTGGAATGGAAACCCTATCATGACTGACACAAACTACTATAATCAAATGGTTCATTCGTCACAAAATCTCAATAAATCTTACGGCTATTTATGGTGGCTGAATGGTCAATCTCATTTTATGGCACCTGGCTCTCAATTTGTTTTTAGCGGTCCGATTTTTCAGCATGCACCTCTAGATGCGTTTGCCGCACTTGGGAAAAACGGACAGTTCTTGAATGTTGCACCTAGTCAAAACCTGGTTTGGCTCAGAATGGGAGATACCCCTGACGGACTTGATGTATCATTCTTACTAAACGATGCCATATGGGAATATCTAAATGACTTAGCATGTAATTCATCTATCAATGAAGAGCAAGAGAAATTTGATTTCCAACTTTTCCCTAATCCCGCCCATCATACAATTAATATCCAATCAAAGTATAAAATCAAATCTATTGAAATGCATAATATAAGTGGACAATTAATATACGCAAAACAGGAAAATCAACATACAATCAGTATATCATTAAACAAATTCAAACCCGGCATTTACTATGTAACAATCCATTCAGATGACGACAAACATTGCATACAAAAATTAATTATCTATTGATCATGAGAAACTATCAACTCTCTTGTATTTTCTTTATGGCATTATATGCATTCACAGCATGTCAAAATTTTTCAATAAAAGATGATTCAAAATCATCGCCCGTATTCAAATCGCAGGAAATCATCAATTCTACTGGAGTATTTGATGGCATAGTAATTAACAAATATGGTTATGCCATTAATGAGTATTATATTGCTTTATCCGACATCAATACAGAACAGGCTGACTCATTAAAAGGAAAAAAAATAAAAGTTACAGGACTATTATATTTGCATGATGCAAACGATGGAAAAAATATTCAATCAGCCAATGAAATTGTAAAATATATCCGCAATCCACAATTTGAAATTATACATAATAAATAAGAAACATCCCAGGCACAACCTCAGGATGTTTCTATGAAATGAAGAATACAAGGATTTTATTAAACTGAAATTATTTCACTACACGATTGATTTCATCAACTATTTTCTTTTCATTTCCCTTTTTGAGTTGACCTATCAACGACTTAGATGCAGGCGTATCAATCAACGAAAGTGTGTAAACATAGAAACTACGCTGATACTCATCTACTTCTTTATTTGTAATAAGCATTTTTACAAGATTAAATACACGCTTTTTATCTAACGAATCAGGCACATTGCGAAGCAGTTCATTTAAGGTAGTACTTCCATAATTATACCAATCTACATTATTTTTATTATCTGTAAGGGTTTTTTCTATCAAATCATAGCTGGCAAATGACTGAAGATAACCTAACCCCCTCATGGCAGCACCTGCAATATGAATATCAGGATTACTGGTCATGCTTTCGTAAATAGAACGTACTGTTGTCTTTCTGTCTTCGCTCTTCACTCGCCACATCACATTTAATGTTTGAATTCGGGTATCTTTATCATCATCCACATCATTTACAATACCAACCATTACTTCAAAAACTTCAGGTTTATCCATCGCATCTTCTGAGCATAAGCGAATCAGTTCATTCCTTCCACGCTTTTCAGTATTCTTGCTCTTCATGGCATCCACAAGCGAAGAAAATAATTCTTTGTCCGAAGTATTCAACCATCCTGATAACAATTGTCCTAATGAAGACCCAACATAACTATTGGACGAAAATTTCTCTTTCAACAAAGCTTCTAAAACAATTTTCCCGTAAGAGGCATTATCACGAAAATTATTTTCGCCATAACCGGTCCAAAAATTAAGTGCATTGGCAGCTGCTTGCTTTTTAGGCGAAGCGCCTTGCTCAATCATAACGAACAAATCTTCAATAATGGAATCTCGTCGTGCCTTATCTTTACATTGCTCCTGCACAAATGCCGATGTTTTATTATATGCCTCACAATTTACATTCTGCATTTCGCAAGCTGCCAATTCTTCAATATGTTGATCCAAAACTGCATTTCTCACTTTCTTGGATAACTGATTATTTTCTGTTTTATTAACGGCTTGTCCTCCTCCACATGACATGTGTAGTATCATGGCCGGAATAAGCAGAATAAGCATTGATTTAAAATTAGTTTTCATATGATTTTGTATTAAAGTTGAAGCAAAACTAAATTCAATACTGCATCGTGAAAAATAAAATCAGTCAACGTCATGTATTTTCAGCAAACGACTCTTGTATTAGAGTATTTTAATACGCTGGAATAGATCAGATTTATATGCCCTGCCTATGGGTATGCGGTGTTCGGAAATGTGTATTTGATTGTCTTTAATTCTCTGAATATGTTTGATATTTATTGCATAAGATTTATGAACCCTAACTAATGATTCAAGTGATAATGTTTCCAGCACTTCTTTGAGTGTCATTTTGGCCAAAATTTTGGATGATTCGGTAATCACATTTGCATAATAATCAAATGCCTCAAGGTATAATATATCATCGGGATTAACACTCACCATTCCCTGTACGCTGTTGATAAAAACATGTTCAGAAGAAGCATTGGATATGATGGTTTCATGTATTCGAGCAAAAGCAAGCTCAACCGTTACTTTGATAATATCCGTCGAATACGGCTTCACTATATATCCCAAAGGAGATAAGGATTTAACACGTTCAAGGGTTTCGGAATCCGTAAATGCTGTAGTAAAAATTACAGGAATTTGTTGTTCTGATTTCAGAATTGATGCCAAATGAACTCCATCTATGACGTCATTAAGACCAATATCCATTAGAATGAGTTCGGGGCGATGGAATTTGGCCAAGGATAAGGCATCTTTTACATTGTTGGCAATTGCCAACACGTCGTATCCAAGCTCCTTCAATATTTCTGACAAATCGCTTGCGATAAAAACATCATCTTCCACAATCATTACATTACGAGTCATAGGCATTACATTCAATTACACAATGATACCCACTATTTTCTATCACATGCATAGTTGCATTCAACTTTTGAACATGAGAAGCAACCAGCAAGCTGCCAAAACCTTTTATTGAATTTGAATTATGCTGCACACCTTTACCATTATCGAAATAATTCATTTTAAATTTTTTGTCAACCATATTAATATGTACCGTAATTGATGGATAAGAAACATCCATAAAAGCATGCTTACACGAATTTATAACCAACTCAGTAAAGAGCTGGCCTAAAATTAGTGCTCTATCTATATCATTAATTACAAATTCTCCTTTACACTTAAAAGTAATACCTTCTACTCCATGTAAATTAATAACCCGATGTGCTAATGAAGTAAAATAATGACTCAAAGAGATAGATGATAATTTTTTTTGATTATACAAAATATCATGAATATCAGCAATGCTAATGATTCGCTTTTCCATATTCTCTGCTAATCGGGCTACATCTTCACCTTTCATTTTCCTCTTTTCCATTCGCAACAAACTCATGACAGAATGAAGGTTATTCTTTACTCGGTGATGTACTTCCCTTAAAAGCAATTCGTTTTCACGATTTTGCTCAGCAATTTTTAGATTTTGTAATCGCAACAATCGTGATTTTTTAATTTGTGTATATACAAATATGAGTGAAAGGATAATCATTAAACCCAATGAAATAACCGAAATAAACCATAAGCGACGCTGATGATTGGCTTTATCTATCTCGGATTGTTGTAATAAAATCTCAAGTTCCTTATTTCGATTATCCGTTTCGAGCAAATTCATGGCTGTTTCCTGTTCATGTATCTGTAAGCGATATTCAAAACCCAACTCCTTAACTCTCTTCTCTTCAACATACAAAGAATCACGCCACTGTGAAGCTTTTTTTTCAAAAGTATAAGCAGCCAAATAATCACCATTGGCCATGATGAGTGGAGCCAAATTTCTAGCTGCATCATAAGCATATTGAAATTTTCCTTGTTGCTCGGCTGACACATACACATCCTTGAGAAGTGATACGGCTTCTTCTCTCCTTTTCTGACGGATACGCAACAAGGCAAGAAAATATTTTGACTCTAATAAATCGGCATTGAGCCCAAGCTTTTCACGAATGCGTACTGACTGGATGAGATACATTTGAGCCAAATCCATATCAACTGTTAAATTACCGACTGCTGCCAATCCGTATGCAATCAGCACGCTGTCATTGCCTTTTTGATATAATCCCAATGCCTTCTGATAATATACCAGTGCAGAATCGAATTGTGATTTTTTCTCCATTACTGCACCAATATTATGATACGATATGGCTATCGAATTCATTTCTCTATTATGTATTAGCAATGTTTTGCGATAATAATCAATGGCTTTGTCATAATCTTCCAATGCAAAATATAATCGCCCAATGTTATTATACATAGCCGCAACTTCTATCTCGTCTTTTTCTTCTTGATACCACTTCAATGCTTCCATATAGTATGAAAGCGCCTCAAAAAATCTTGATTGTTGCTTGAGTGTAATACCTGCCTGCTTCAGAATCTCAGGATACAATGCATATTTGCTGCCATATGTTTTTGCCTTTATTAAATATTGCTGCGACAAATTCAGATTGCCCTGTATGCGATAAATCTTTCCCATCTGCAAATACGACTCCGACAACTTTTCCTCATCCTTAAGCAAACGAGCAAACTCCAATGAATTAATCGCATAGGATAATGACTTCTGGGGATTGCTTTTCAGATAAAACTGTGAGGAGTCCATTGTGTTTCGATACTTCTTCGATAACTTTTCATACGAATCAAACGACCACAATGAAACATGTGAAACCAACAATAAAGCAACAACCATAAACACCCGTCTAAACATACTGGATGAAAATTGGATTCTTCACAAATGTAAAAGAAAATATATTTAACTCAGAGCAAGCAAAAACTCAAATGATTATATGATTATAACAAATTTGTGTTGTTTGATAGCCAAACAAATTCATATCTTTGTGAAAATTCAACGACTTATGGAAGATAATAATAAACAAGGACAAATAAACATTGAGCTTAACGAAGAAGTGGCAGATGGAATATATTCAAATTTGGCCATCATTACCCATTCACATAGTGAGTTTATTCTTGATTTTATTTCAGTAATGCCAGGCGTTCCCAAAGCACGTGTTCGTTCACGAATCATACTAAGCCCCGAACACGCCAAACGGCTGAGTATTGCACTTCGTGATAACATAGCAAAATATGAAGCACAAAACGGAGAGATAAAACAAACAGATGTGCCATCAGGCCCTTCATTCCCTATGAACTTCGGTGGCCAGCAGGGCTACGCTTAATTTACAAATCTGTATATATAAACTGCTGACGAATTAAATGTTTGTCAGCCGATTGTTCGGCGACAGATAACGTAGCATCCTTATCCGATTTGGTATTTGATGAAGGAGCTACACCTTGACCTAATTTTTTAGATTTCTTTTCCGATTCTCCTTTGTTAGATTCTTCTAAAATCGGTGTTGAATAATCTGGCAATGCATTGGTCGCAGTTGTGACGTCATCTATATCTTCACGATAAGCAAATTCTGTTTCATCCCTAACCGTTACCTCCAAATCCGACATCCCTGAAACCGTTGTATGTGTTGCCTCACCACTTACCAATTCAGCATCTTTAGATTTTAATTGTAATTCTTCTGCATCCATGGTAACAACTTCATTATGTTCAGGAGCAACTGGAATTTCATGATTTACAGGATTTTCCCTTTCATGCAAAGCCAAATGAGGCGCATTTTTCTCAGGCCATTGTTCATACACCACCCAAACCGATAAAAGCAACAGAACAGATGCTGCAACATAATAAACCCAACGCCCAATTTGACGATTGGGTCTTCTCATTCCAACGGAAGGATTCGCATCATTGAATTTATCTATTAACGACTCCTTTAATGAAACAGGTGCATGCACTTGTTCGCGTTCGTAAGTTAATACTTGTTTTACCTGCAGCAAAACATTACGCATATCATTATACTCCGATTCTGAAACAATATGCATATGCACAAATTCCTTCTCTTGGTCGGTTAACTCATTAAATGTTTTGGTCTCCATCAAGCGCTCTAATTGATCCATATGGTAAAAATCTTCTTTCATAATATTTTAGTTTAAATCAAATACTTTTAATTTTTCACTTAATTTACGCAGTGTATAAAACAATCGCGACTTAATTGTACCTTCCGAAATCCCAAGCACTTCACTAATTTCCTTAATGCTCATTTCTTCTTGATAGCGAAGTAGAAATGTAGTTCGATGCTTTTCATCCAGTAATCCTAACTCCACATCAAGCATCTTTAAAAATGTTTTCTTATCTATCCTGTCAACAAAATTATCGCTGTCCATATCTCTCGTTTTATTGGGATGGGGTTCTTCATTTAGCGTATTTCTTCGCACTTCTAACCGACGATATTCATTTTTGCACATATTCAATGCAACAGCGTACAGCCATGTTGAGAATTTTTTTCCTGTGTCAAATAAATTCGGTTTTTCAATAAGTTTTGTAAAAATATCTTGTGTAAAATCTTCTGCCCTTGTTACGTTCTGACCCAACATCCTATAAAAATATCGCATCATCTTGTCAGCATATCTGTCATAGATTATCCCAAAGCAGGCAGCATCACCTTCACATACTCCTTGCATGAGTTGCTCGTCTGTTAGATCCTTTTTATTTTTAAACAACAACACGGGCTATGGTTTAATGTATTGCTCAATAAGTGACTCTTTTGACTGCTGTGCTGCCAGCCCTCGAAGTCGCTGAAGCAATCGCGTCGCCTTATCTTTTTCAGATTTTGTCATGTAATAATCATACAACTCAAGGCCTGATGCAACATAATTCAAATACAAGGCCTGCATTTTTTGCTGAGTAAATATTTTTGACCCTTTGATTTTTGCATCTAAATATGATAACTCAAACTGCTTTTCCCAGTTCTGCTCTAATCTTGACAATGAATTGTATTTGTCTTTTGCATAGCGATATGCAAGCCCTTCATTATACAAGTTAGATTGTATGGATTGCAATGTTGATGTATTAATGGTGAATGAAAAATAAAATGTGGCACTGGGATTTTCATGCAGCAATGTTTGTATGATTTTAGCATGATTATTACCGGCATACGAACATGACAATCCGTATTTCTTTAATATATCAGTACGATATTGTGTTTTATCGAGCAATGAAATATTCAACACCTTTACATCCGTTCTATATTTATCCACCTGTTGCATTATCCACAACGGATACGTGTCATATTCTCCATCTGTTATCAATAAAGC
This sequence comes from Candidatus Competibacteraceae bacterium, assembly GCA_014879445.1. GTDB lineage: Bacteria > Bacteroidota > Bacteroidia > CAIKAF01 > CAIKAF01 > BA4. The sequence goes on along the minus strand of JACSSC010000040.1, from coordinate 5,816 downwards.
ATTAACCGAAGGTGTAGCAAGCAGATTGTGTGCATACTGATTAAGCGCATCAGGAATTTCACCTGCGCTTTTCCATTTCTTCAGAATTTTTTCTAGATTCTCCTGATCGCCCGACCATGTAAAATACAAAGCAATTTCTTTATACAACTCCGTGCGATTGGGCTGCAACATATATGCATTGAGCAAATCTTTGGCATACGACAAATCACGATTGCTGTTAAGATATCTGGCATAATGATATTCGAATGTGCCAGGGATAACTACCGACATCTGCTGTATGAGATCGTTCAATTCCTGTTGATCTGCGCCTGCATATCGCGCTGCTTTATAATAATTTAACCAAGCATCTGCATCTTTTTGATGACCAGCAGCTTTCTGCCCCCAGATCTGTTTTTGATTTTGATACCAGGTCGTGGTCTGTTTTTGATAAACCTGCTCCATCACGGGCAATGCTGAAAAATATTGAGCTTCTTCCTGTTTGCCTTCTATCACGGGCATAGAGTTATCTGATTCCTTGCGAAGATTCTTCTCTGTTTGTGCTAAAACAGGGGGGAGCTGTACTAGAATAAATAAAAGATATAACAGTCGTTTTGACATAATGTCTGGGATTTGATGGCTTGATACACGAACCATGAAAAAAGGTTCATTTATCTCGTAAAGTTATACATTTTTGCCTGTATCGCCTACCATTGTATATTTGAGAAAAAAATCATGAGTAAAATGACTCTTTCATACGTGGGGGATTTGCGGTGCGAAGCCACACACTATTCTGGTGCAAAAATTATAACAGATGCACCAATTGACAACCATGGCAAGGGTGAATCTTTTTCTCCAACTGACCTAATGTGTACATCACTTGCAACCTGCATGATAACCATCATGGGGATAGAAGCTCAAAAACTCAATGTACCGTTTGAAGGAATAACCGCCGATATCAAAAAAATTATGGTCATACAACCTAGAAAGATTGGAAGGGTCGAATTGCGAATTCAAATGCCCGAAAACCTAAAATCGCATCCTCACCGAATACTAATTGAACAAGCCGGATTACAATGCCCCGTTGCTCTTAGTATTCATCCTGATGTTGTAGTTGATGTTGACTTTATTTATCCCTAGAAAATTAATTTTCAATCACTATTAGGATAAATCATAAATCAGTTTGTTCATAATTTGTAACTAATTGGGCTTAGGATTGTCTTGTATTAAACATTAGCAAGTATTATTTTTCCTTGTTCAATCTGTCTTTTAATTCTTCTATCTCTCTAATCAAATCCAAATTTTGCTGATACAATTCTTGAATTGATTTTACCAAAGGCATAATAAACTGCGAATAAGCAATACTATAATTATCTGTTTCATTAGATGCATCGGGTACATGAAGACCATCAAATTCGTAGTTTAATTCTTTACAAATTTTTTCAACATCCTGTGCTAGAAAACCGGTATGAGTGATTGAACTTGCCTTTGTATAATCCGATTTTTCCAATACCTCTTGCATTTGTGTTTCTGAATAATTCTTTTTTACATGTTGGTCAAATTTGCCAACATCAAACTTATAAGTTACTGGTTTAAGTTTTAAAATCAAATCCAGGCCAGGCACATTCTCATTAACATCAAATTTAAACCTGGCATCAGAAGGAAAACTATAAGCTACTTGCCCTTCAATAACTGTAATAGAAGGATTACCTATTCGAACTTTATAGGAAGCATTAACGGTTGAGCTTTCTCCAATTGCTGTTGCATCATTTAAATTCGAAACTGAAGCATTGGCATTCCATCCAAGATACAAATTATCTGTTCCTGTAATATTGTTAGAGCCGGTATTACAACCTAGTGCAGTATTCCAACTTCCAGTATTACTAATCAATGCATCTTTGCCAATTCCTACAAGACCGCCTCCACTTATATTATTTTTTAGTGCATCACAACCCATTGCTACATTGTTTAAACCCGAAACATTTGAAAATAACGACTGATATCCAACAGCCGTATTTCTATGACCCGTAGTATTGCTAAACAAAGAGATATTGCCCATAGATGTGTTGTATGTTCCAGTATTATTATAATACAACGACATTTCCCCTATACCTACATTATCATTACCTACTGAATTATTTGCTAATGCATAAAATCCAACCCCTAAATTAGTTTCTCCTGTTGTGTTATTGTATAATGCATAATTGCCAATTGCTAAATTGGCAGAAGACGTATTTTTGTATAGTGCATCCAGGCCAATAGCCATGTTGTTAAATCCTGTTTCGTTAAAATATAATGCCCTATTCCCGATAGCTAAATTGCCAATGCCTGTCGTATTTTCATATAATGCCCTTACACCTATTGAAGTATTCTGATTTCCGGTTGTATTTTTCCACAATGATCTTGTACCAATAGAAATATTGAGATAGCCGGTTGTATTATTATTTAATGATTCTTGTCCAATTGCCGTATTTTCATATCCGGTAGTGTTTTGCTGAAGAGAAAGAATACCTACAGCTATATTGGATATGCCTGTTGTATTTCCGTACAACGCATAATTGCCAATTGCTAAATTGTAACTGGATGTGTTGTTAAGTAGTGCTTCTACGCCAATTGCTGTATTATGGGATCCTGTTTGATTATAAAACAAGGCCGAGGTTCCTAATGATACATTATCTGTACCTGTAGTATTCTCATACTGCGACCATACACCAATAGATGTGTTGTATTGTCCGGTTGTATTTTTCCACAATGATCTTGTACCTATAGAAACATTGTTGAATCCGGTGGTATTATACATTAATGCTCTTGAACCTATAGAAACATTGTTATATCCAGTACTATTTTGATTTAATGACTCTCTGCCAATTGCCGTATTTTCATATCCGGTAGTGTTTGTCTGAAGTGAAAGATATCCTACGGCAGTATTGGATATGCCTGTTGTGTTATTAAATAACGCATAATTGCCAATTGCCAAATTGTAACTGGCTGTGTTTTGACGCAGTGCTTCTACGCCAATTGCTGTATTATGGGATCCTGTTTGATTATAAAACAAAGCCGAGGTTCCTATTGAAATATTATTTGTGCCGGTAGTGTTCTCATGCAACGCTCTTACTCCAATAGCTGTATTATCATTGCCGGTTGTATTTTTCCACAATGAGTTTGTTCCTAACGAAGCATTTCTATATCCGGTTGTATTTCTATATAATGCCTCTCTACCTAAAGCGGTATTCTCATATCCCGTTGTATTATCGCCCAAGGAAAAATATCCAACTGCTACATTTGATTCACCGGTTGTGTTTGCATATAATGCATGGGTTCCAATAGCAAGATTAGCACTTGCTGTACAATGATAAAGCGCTCTTGAGCCAATGGCTATATTATTGAATCCAGTCTGATTAGAGTAAAGTGCTGAATTGCCTAAAGCAGTGTTGTTTTGCCCTGTTAACAAATTTAATAATGCACTTTCTCCTATCGAAGTATTAGTAGTGCCAATTCTTCCTGCTTTAATATTATTTCGCCTAAAACTCAAATCAACATTATCGGTTGTGCCTATAAAGTTCACATCCGGATTGGTCTGTGAATTTCCCAATAAAAGCCATTCGCTTCCGGTTCCGGTTGAATCTCCATAGTTTATCAAACGGACCCACTTTGTACCATTCCAATAATAAAAACCCTGATAAACATCATTAATATAACTGGAGTTGATAACCAACAAACCGGAAGCTATGCCCGGCCCGATTGGTGCATTTGAAGTGGTATGAACCAATGAAACCCTTGGGATTAACAATCCTTTATTTGTAAAATTAATATCTAATCCAGCGGATGAATGCGGGATAGCTCCTGTTGCATTTATTCCAACATTCTGTGAATACATGTTACAAAACGTGAAACAAATGAAAGATAACAATATGAAAATAAATTTAATCTTATAGCCCAGAAGAGCTTGAATCGAGATAATGTAAGAAAACATATAAAGGTCAATTTAGATTTTAATCAAAACTAATAGCTACAAAATAATGAATATGAATTTTTTGTACAGATGGTATGATTTTTTGTACCATTGGAGTTTTTATACCCAATTCGTATTGCCGTTTAAGTGTAGTTAAATCAAAACCATTCAAATATATTTGTATCTGATAGCATAAACTTATTAGCCAAATTAATCCCCCTATTAAGAATCAATTAAGCTCAAAGAAATGATAAAGTGCATTATCATAGACGATGAATTAAATGCGATAAAGAGTTTATTATATGAACTTGAATTTATCAAACAGATTAAGACATTAGCAACATTTACTTCAATTTCGGAAGCCAAGATTTTTTTAGACAACCATGATGTTGATTTGGTATTTTTAGATATAGAAATGCCTGACTTGATTGGCGTAAAATTTCTAGATTTATTTAACACAAGATGCTTTGAAGTGATTTTTGTTACCGCTCATAGAGAGTATGCCTTTGATGCTTACAAAAAAGAAATTATTGACTATATCATGAAACCTGCAAGCAAAGAGGACTTGCAAATCTCTATCAACAAATATCTTTCAAAGGTTGAAACAGATGCAATTATTAATCTACACAAGAAAAATACATTAAATCAATCAATCTGGATTACTGAAAAAGGTTTAAAAAAACAATTGAAAATTGATGATATTGTGTATTTTGAAGCAGACGGAAATTATTCAAAAACCTCAACCGGGAAATTAGCAAAATTAAAATAAAAGAAGGGAAATCATTTAATGTTCAATAAGTCATTCGCATATTTTTGCGTTAGTTTAGTTTTAGTAACTTTGATCTCATCATTTAAGAATGATGTTTATTCACAGAGTACAGTGTCAACAGGGGTACCATTTCTACTGATCGGACCCAATTCAAGATTCGGTGCGATGGGTGAAACCGGAACTGCTATAGCAGATGATGCAACCGCAATGTTCTGGAATCCTGCGGGTCTTGCTAACCAGCAAAAATATACAGAGATTAATTTTACTCACTCGCCATGGCTCTCAGGTCTTAACATAGGTGATCTTTTCTATGATTATATTGCCGGCCGTTCTTATATAAAAAGCATTGATGGTACAATAGGTGCTTCTTTAACATATCTTAATATCGGTGAAGTTATCGTTACTGATGAATTTGGAAACTCTCAGCCGGACAGAAACTATAAAGCTTACGAAATGGCGTTTCAGGTTGGATACGCTACAGAACTCGGGAAAGGCTGGTCAGGTGGTGTAACCGGTTCTTTTATATACAGCAGACTTTCTCCAAATGATTTTACTGTTGGTAATGAAAAAGGAACAGGTACTGGTATTTCTGCAGCCTTTGGTTTATCAACTATATTTAAGCCAATGAATGGTAAATCAACATTTACCAAAAGATTTTCTTTCGGAGCAATGCTCGCTAATATGGGTCCAAATATTTCCTATGTGGACGCTGATCAGGCGGATCCATTGCCATTTCAGTTAAGAACAGGTGTCGCTTACGATGTTGTTCAGTCTGAATTTAACACACTCACTCTTACACTGGATTTTGCAAAACTTCTTGTAAACAGAACTCTCGCTACTCCGGACGTTGTTGACAGTAACGGTGTTATACTTGTGCCCGGTACACCAGGTTCGGTGGATCCTTTTTATGAAGCTATGTTTACTTCTTGGAGTGGCGGTCTTAACGCAATTCAGACATCTGTCGGTGCTGAATACTGGTATGGTAAGCCAAGACTTATTGCTCTAAGAGGCGGATATTTTTATGAAGATCCCGCTTACGGTAACAGAAATTTTTTCACACTTGGAGCAGGTATAAGATATGATCTTTATGGTTTTGATTTTGCTTATATAAGTACGATC